>ONDA01000042.1 GCA_900316475.1 uncultured Prevotellaceae bacterium | reverse complement strand
TTTACGGTTATAACAATTATATATTTACAAGCATGATGAGACAAATCATAAAACGAATTTTGACGTGGCTGATGGGAATGATCCGTCAGAACGCCCGACCGAAAAACGTCACGGCCGCTCGTGAAAATTTCACGGCCTTAGAGAAAAATTTCACGGCCTCTCGTAAAAACGTCACGGCCTCTGAAAAGATATCCGCCCCTTCCCGCCGCATCACATATCAGAAATAAGCGGCAACACGTCCATCATCAACTAAGATGAACGTGTTGGCGACACGCAACGCAAGCGACGGCTTGGCATCCTCAAAGAGGAATTTGTTCAACTGCTCGTCGCCGCAGTCAAACTCAGTGACTTCATAGTCGGGAGTCAATTCTATCAAGTCCATACCTTACCAATGGAAATTGATGTAAGACTTAGCACGAGCGTAGCCTTCCTTCACTTTTCTGAGGTTCTCGGCCCGCTGCTCCTTGCTCATGTGCTCTACCTCCAGCCTTCGCATCTCGAAGTTGAAGGCATCCTCGCCTTTCAGCACGGGGGTTTCTCTGATTGGTCTTGCCATAATAAATACGTATTTATGTGAAATTTCGCTGCAAAGTTACAAAAAAGTTTGTAAATTACGCGCGATTTGGGCGTTAAAAGTGACGAAAATCGTGATTAAGTGAGTACCAAACAAGCTTGCTTGTAATTGGTCGAACGTGCGCTCGGCCGAAGGACGCTTGCAAGGCAAGAACGATTTATTCAACGGCGGGTGAAAGTGTTGTCGTTCGCACCGAAAAAAGCCACGGAGTTGTCACAGCGGGACAGGCCCTCTGTGTCACTTTCCGAAAAAATACAACATTGTTTTTAACGAACAAAGATTTTAAGATTTAAAAGATTTTGAGCCGACCGCCGACAAAGAAAAAACAAGATTCTTTTGTTACGCGCGCGTAGGGTAGTGAAAGCGGAAAACATCCCACCCATGTCGCCCATCCCGCTCCTCAGGGGATTTCTCCCCAGTCGCAGTTAGGAGCGACATGGGCGAGGTGTTTTCCGGTTAAGCTATCCATATAGGGAGAAGTGAGAGGTGAGAAGTGAGAAAGTTGCGAATTACACTAATTGAACAAATTATAACTAATTTCACGAATTTTCGCCGCAAGTGCCGATAGCCTGCGCGTAGCAAATTAGTGAAGTCTTTGTCGGCGGTCGGCTCAAAATCTTTTAAATCTTCAAATCTTTGTTCATTATTAAATTAGTGTAATTAGTGAAATTAGTGGTTCTTAAAAGGTTTTAGGGGTGGGAAGTGAGAGGTGAGAAGTGAGAGGAGAGAGGTAAAACGTCACGGCCTCTCGTGAAAACGTCACGGCTATCCACGGAGGAAATGAAGAGCACCGTTATGCGGCATAAACAAAAAATTTGGACGAAAAGTTTTGCTGTATAAATTTTTCTTTGTAACTTTGCACCATACTACCTAATGGTCAGCCGATGATGTTCAGAAAACAGACGTTTCAGACGGTGGTTGCCGCTTTCTTGTTGGCTCTTTGCTTAGTCTCAGTGTCAACGGCCTCGGCACGTCCCTACACCCGTGAACATCCGCTGGTCTATGAGGACGCCTGGGACTTGTGGCCCTACGTGTACCTTAATGAAGAGGGCCAGCCGGAGGGCTATAATATCGACATGCTGAATCTGCTGCTCAAAGAGCTGGACATTCCTTTCGTCGTAAAGCTCAAGCCAACGAACGAAGCCTTGGAAGACCTCAAGGCCGGGCGCTCCGACCTGATGTTGGGTATGGCAGCATCCTTCCATGACGAGTTTGCCGACTATGGACGCGAAGTCGTCAGCCTGTTCACTCACAGCGTGGTGACGCCCAAGTCACACCCTGTCCTCGTCCATAATGTCAAGGACCTGAGCCGTGTGCCGGTCATGCTCCATCGCGGCAGTTTCAGCCATCACCTCATGCTCGACAGCGGCTGGCACGACCGCTGCATTCCCTACGACGACATGAAGGAGGCTATCCTGAAGTTGAGTGCCGACGAGGAAGGGCAGATTGTCTGGAACACGCTCTCGCTGAGGTGGCTTATCAACAAGTACAAGGCCGACAACCTGCAGCTGACGCCGATAGACGCCCCTCACGGCGAATATCATTTCATGTCGAACGACTCCGTGCTGCTCCACCGGCTGGACAGCGCCTACGCCCAGCTGTGCCTGGCGGAGAAGATGGTGCCCATCCAGAACAAGTGGTTTTATCCCGAGCGCGCCGGCGAAGGCCTTCCCCGCTGGATATGGCCCGTAGCGGCTCTGGTGGTAGTGCTGCTGTTCCTGACGCTCTTCTATCAGGTGGTCCTGCGCATCCGTGAGCGTCGCATGGCGCGGCTTGTGAATCGCCATAACCGCCGGTTGGCGCTTATCCTGCGTACCACCAAGGTGCGTGTGTGGCTTTACGATGTGGAGAGCAAGATGCTGTCGTGGATGAACTCCGATGACAGCATCGTCAGTCGCCGTCAATCACTGGAAGATTATGGCCACCTCTACCAGCCCAAGTCGTTTGCCACTCTTGAAGAGCACCTGACCGCCATCGCCCAGGGGCGTGTGGAAAACAGTGTCGTCGAACTCGTTTCGGGCAGCAATAACGATAATCGCGATGTGATGGTCAGGCTCTCCGTCTTCCGTCGTGACAGGAAGGGCGCTCCGAAGGTGATTGTCGGTGTGCTCGACGATATTACGGAGCGTCAGCAGCAGCGTCGCAAGGCGAAGGATAATATGCTGCGCTATCAGAGTATCTTCTCTACCTCGATGGTCGACATGATTTACTATGACACAGAGGGCCGCATGGCCGACATCAACCAGAAAGCCTGTGCCACGTTTGAATGCGACCGTGAGCAGCTGCTGGCAGAGCGCGTGCCTTTCAATTTCGCCCTGGAAGACCCGGACTTGACGGTCGAGGACTTCGACGGCAGCTACTCTACCCATATCATCAAGGCCGTTGACAACCCCCATCTGGCAACCTCCATCAGGTTCCATAAGGACAAGTACTACGAGCAGCAGCTGCTGCCCGTCTATGACGCTGCCAACCGGTTCTTGGGCATCTTCGGCTCAGGCCGCGACGTGACGGAGTTTGTAGAGTCCTACCACAAGCTGAAACGTAGCATCGACGCGATGATGTCGGCAGCGCAGGACGTTACCGAGTACATCAAGAACATCAACTACGCCCTGCATGTGGGTGGCGTGCGCCTTGTCAACTATTCGCCGAAGACCCATATCCTCACCATCTACCGCGAGATGAACGTCGTTCAGCTCACGCTGACGCAGTCGCGCTGTCTGTCCCTGCTTGCCGAAGAGTCGCACCGTCAGGTGGTGCGCATCATGAATAATATGGATATGGGTGTCACCGACGTGATAGACCTGGGCGTCTTCACTACCGTCCGTTTGCGCCAGAACCAGCGCCTGGCATTGCAGTTCCACCTGACTCCCGTCTTGAATGCCCGGGGTGAGGTGGAAAACTATTTCGGTATGTGCCGCGACGATACTCAGGAGAAGGCCGCTGCCGCCGATCTGGAACGCGAGAAAGCCAAGGCCCAGGAGGTGGAGAGCGTGAAGAACGCCTTCCTGCGCAATATGAGCTACGAGATACGCACCCCGATAACCACTGTCGTGGGCTTTGCCGAACTCTTCGTCGAAGAGCACGACCTTGCCGACGAGGACGTGTTTATCAGCGAGATCAAGACCAACGCCACCTATCTGCTTAAGTTGGTGAACGACATCCTGTTCCTGTCGCGTCTCGATGCCCGTATGATAGAGTTCAAGAAGGAGCCGGTGGAGTTTGCCACCACCTTTGAGGGCCATTGCCAGATGGGTTGGGCTGTGCAGCGGAAGCCCGGCGTCGATTACAGGGTCGTCAATCCCTATGATCGTCTCGTCGTTGAGATTGACGATGGCTACGTGGGCTACGTCATTGAGAAAATCGTCGAGAGTGCCGCCCGTCATACCGGGAGCGGACTCGTCTATTGCCGTTTCGACTATATCGGCGACCGCTTGCTGATAACCGTCGACGACAGTGGCGAGGGCTTCTCCGCCTCGGCTCAGGAGACGATGTTCGAGCGCTTTGGCGCCACCGGTGGCAATGGTACCGACTTGTCGCTGCCCATCTGTCTGGAGCTGGTTCATCAGATGAATGGTGCCATCAACGTCAACTCGGCGCCGGGCAGGGGCACTACCATCTGGATAGAGATACCATGTAAGGCCACCATCGTGGAGAAACGTAAGACAGCAATCTGAAGCATGAGAAGATACTACCGATACTACCTGCGCACCGTGCTGCTCGTCCTCTCCTTGTTCTGTTATGAGGGGGCAGGGGCCGTGCTTGCCGATCGCTACGATGAGCAGCACCCGTTGGTCATTGTCTGCGACTGGGATATGCCGCCTGTAGAGTTCCTTGACGAGAACGGGCAGCCTGCCGGTTACATCGTCGACCTGATGAATGCTATCTTCAAGCAGTTGGGCATCCATCATGTCTTCGAAATGAGGGAGGGTTTCGTGTCAAAAGATATTTTCCGTAAGCACGATGCCGACGTCATGGTGGCACCTGCCGACGTGTTGAAGTTGCTTGGCGGTAGGATTTCCACTTCGGTCATTTCGCGTTACCATTATAAGGTGCTGATGCGGTCCAACGAGCCGGAAATCAAATCGCTGCGCGACATCAAGCCTTCACAGACCGTCGTCCTGCGTAAGGGCGAAGACCTTGCCATGACCTTGTTGGAACCGTCAAATCTCAATATCGACCAGCAGCCGCCGATGGAAGCCATCGTCGGCGTGGCCACGGGCCGTTACGACTTCTTTGTCTGGGGCGAGGAGCCTATGATGTGGCGACTGCGTAAACTTCACCTCGAGTCGCTTCGTATCTGCGATGTGTCGCTGCCCGCCTTCGACATCCATATCGGCTGTCATGACCAGGAACTACTCGAAGCCATCGACAGCCAGTTTGCCCGTTTGGAAAAGAGCGGCGTCGTCGACGAGCTTCACAGCAAGTGGTACTCGTCCAAGCGCGAGCAGGACGGCGTCTCGCCTTATGTCTTCTATGCCACGATTGTCGGCGTGTTGCTGCTGCTGACACTGTTCTTCCTCAACCGCCTGATAAGCCGGCGCGTAGACAAGAAGATGCTGCAGTATTCCGATGAGACCAACCTCATGGGGCTGGCTCTCGATATCGGCGGGTATATGGTGACGGAGTACCAGCCGTGGCGCGACAAGTTCACGAACCTGCGTGGAGAGCTGATGGACGAAAGCAAGACGATGGCTCAGGCGGTGACCACCGTCCATCCCGACGACCTGCCGAAGTTCCAGGCCGGCATCGACTTGTTGGTCAAGGAGCATGCCCCCCACATCGATATGCAGCTACGCCGCAACCGTGGTACCGCGGAGCAGCCCTCTTGGCAGTATCTGTCGGGCTGCTGTATCAGGGAGCGCGACGAGGAAGCGCGCCACACGTCCTATCTGCTGGTGGCGAAGGACATTACGGACGAAATCAATGCCCAACAGGCCGACCAGGAGTTGGCAGCCATGTACAATAAGGCTTTCGGAATCGCCATGGTGGCCATGTCGTTCTACAGTCCCGAAGGCCGGCTCCTGGAGATGAACGACAAGATGAAGGAGCTGATTGGCGTCAACGAGGACAACCAGAAATTCTTCTGGGAAACCTCGCTCTTCGACGCTCCCCTCTTCCGCGACGTGCTCACGCCGGGCATGACCCACGTCGTCCACGCCTGCCAGCACATGTACTACCCGGAAATGAGCCTCGACAAGTATCTGGAGTACCGCATCCGGCCCGTTTCCACCGACGAAGGCGAAATACGCTATTATGTGATTACCGTCAGGGACATCTCCAGCGAGCGCAGCCTGTACCTGGAGTACCAGACCACCGAACGGCAGCTGCAGGTCACCACTGACGAGGCCAGGCGCTTTGAGGCTCAGTTGAACGACCTGCTGTCGAACAGCGGTATGTTCATCTGGCGCACCAACAACAAGACGCATATGATAAGTGTCGGCCGCTCCTTGCATAAGGTCTATACCCAGTTCAGCTACGAAGACTATCTCAACGGCATGGCTCACGAGGGGCGCGACGAAGCCAACATGAGCTTCTACAACTCCCTGAAGTACAACCAGAATATCAATGTCGTGCGCTACTTCAAGCGTTCGCCGATCACCCATAAGGAAGGGTGGTTTGCTACCAGCGGCAAGCCTTACTACGACAAGTTCGGCAATGTGCAGGGACACTTCGGCATCGTGCGCGACGTCACCAAGCTGATGCGGTCGCAGGAGGAGTTGCGCCGCGAGACGACACAGGCCAAGCACTCCGGCCAGCTGAAGGCCGCCTTCCTGGCTAATATGACGCACGAGATACGTACGCCGCTGAACGCCATCGTAGGCTTCTCGGACCTTCTCCACACGGTTGATACGCAGGAGGAGCGGCAGGAGTTTATCCGTATCATACGTCATAACTGCGACTTGCTGTTGCGCCTCATTGACGACATCCTCGAGACGTCGTATCTCGAGGACCGCCCCCAGAGCATAGAGCCTGCCGACATCGACTTCTCGAAGTTCTTCAGCGAGGTGTGCCAGACGGCGGCGCAGCGCGTGCAGGAACCCGGGGTGAGCTTCGTCAGCGACAATCCCTACGACACGTTCCCGGCTTGCATCGACAAGGCGCGCATCCAGCAGGTCATCACCAACTTCGTCACCAATGCCGTGAAGTACACCCATGAAGGCCATATCAAGGTGGGCTACCGCGAGGAACGGCGGGTAGACAGCGGGACGCATGGCGAGGAGCGCGACGGCATCTACATCTACTGCGAGGACACCGGTGCCGGCATTCCCCTTGAGAAGCAGGCGTCGGTCTTCGACCGCTTCGTGAAGCTCAACGATTATGTGCAGGGCACAGGCCTCGGCCTCGCCATCTGCAAGGCTATTGCCAAGCGCTGTAACGGCTGGATTGGCGTCGAGAGCCAGGGCGAGGGCAAAGGCTCCACTTTCTGGCTCTGGATACCCCGTTACTTGACTTTGGACAATTTAACTGCATCAAAATAAAAAAAACGGCGCCGCAGCGCGTGATAGTCGTTATTTTTTATTAACTTTGCACCCTATTTTCAAATATGTACATATTAACGTTATAAGAAATGGCAGAAACAAAACAGATTAAGACCGCCTTGGTGTCAGTGTTCCACAAGGACGGCCTCGACGACTTGCTGAAAAAGCTGAATGAAGAAGGCGTGAAATTCCTGAGTACGGGAGGTACTCAGCAGTTTATTGAGTCCTTAGGCATTGAGTGCCAGAAGGTAGAAGACCTGACGAGCTACCCCTCCATCCTCGGTGGCCGTGTGAAGACGCTCCACCCGAAAGTGTTTGGTGGCATCTTGGGACGCCGCGAGAACGAGGGCGACCGTGAGCAGATGGCAAAATACGAGATTCCCGAAATTGACCTGGTCATCGTCGACCTCTATCCCTTCGAGCAGACCGTAGCCAGCGGTGCTGCCGAGGCCGACATCATCGAGAAGATAGACATCGGCGGCATCTCCCTCATCCGTGCCGGCGCCAAGAACTTCCGCGACGTGGTCATCGTGCCTTCCAAGGCCGAATACCCCGTCCTGCTCGACATCCTGAACCGCAAGGGTGCCGTGACCGACATTGAAGACCGCCGCCTGCTGGCCGAGCGCGCCTTCGGCGTCAGCTCTCACTATGATACTGCCATCCATAACTGGTTTGCCAAATAACAGCCAACATAACAGGCTTGCCAAATAGTAAATTGTAAATTGTCAAATAGTTAATAAGAATGGGATTCTTTAGTTTCGTCCAGGAGATTGCTATGGACCTTGGCACGGCCAACACGATTATTATCAGTGATGACAAGATCGTGGTTGACGAGCCTTCTGTTGTTGCCCTCGACCGCCGTACCGACAAGATGATTGCCGTCGGCGAGAAGGCAAAGATGATGTATGAAAAGACGCATGACAACATCCGTACCATCCGTCCGCTGCGCGACGGCGTGATAGCCGACTTCTCTGCCTGCGAGCAGATGATGCGCGGCCTGATTAAGATGGTACACACCGGTTCGCGGCTGTTCTCTACCTCGCTGCGGATGGTGATTGGCGTCCCCTCAGGCTCTACCGAGGTAGAGCTGCGTGCCGTTCGCGACTCTGCCGAGCATGCCGACGGCCGTGACGTCTATCTTATTTTCGAACCTATGGCCGCTGCCATCGGTATCGGTATCGACGTGGAAGCCCCCGAGGGTAACATGATTGTCGACATCGGTGGCGGTACGACGGAGATTGCCGTCATCTCGCTCGGCGGAATTGTTGCCAACACCAGTATCAAGGTGGCCGGCGACGACCTGAACGCCGACATCCAGGAATATATGAACCGCCAGCACAACGTGAAGGTCTCCGAGCGTATGGCTGAGCGCATCAAGATTAACGTCGGCTCGGCACTCACCGACCTGGGCGACGAGGCTCCCGAGGACTACATCGTCCACGGCCCGAACCGCATCACCGCCCTGCCCATGGAGGTGCCCGTATGCTACCAGGAGATAGCCCACTGCATCGACAAGACCGTGGCCCGCATCGAGGCTGCCGTCCTGGCCGCCCTTGAGAACACACCGCCCGAGCTGTATGCCGACATCGTGAAGAACGGCATCTACCTCACTGGCGGCGGCGCTCTGCTGCGTGGTCTTGCCAAGCGTCTGACCGACAAAATCAACATCCCCTTCATCGTGGCCGAAGACCCGCTCCACTGCGTGGCCCGTGGTGCCGGCATCGCCCTGAAGAATGTCGACCGCTTCTCGTTCCTGATGAGATAATAGGCACAAATGAAGAACCTGCTGGCGTTTGTCACAAGGTATTACCACTGGTTTCTCTTCATTTTCCTGGAGGTCATCAGTGGTGTGTTGTTGTTTCGTGCCAACAACTATCAGTCCAGCGTGTGGTTCACGTCTGCCAATGCCGTCGTCGGCAGTATCTACAGGCTCGATGCTTCCGTACGTTCCTACTTCTCGTTGGCCCGTGTCAACGAGGAGTTGACGTTACGTAACTACTATCAGGAGCGGCAGCTGGCACAGCTGCGGCGTCTCTATACTGAGATGACCCATGACACGACCGCCCTCGAGCGGCAGGGGCTGGCTATGATGAGCCAGTTCAGCACGATTCCCGCCAAGGTCGTCTCCAACTCCGTTGACAAGTCCGACAACATCATCACCATCGACCGCGGACGGCTCGACGGCGTCGAGAAGGACATGGGTGTGGTCTGCGGCAATGGGGTCGTCGGTACCGTCTATTTAGTGTCCGACCACTATGCTGCTGTCATCCCCGTGCTCAACGTGTCGTCGTCGCGCATCAGCTGCGCCATCCGTGGTCGCGGCTATTTCGGCTATCTGCAGTGGTATGGCGGCGATCCGGCAGTGGCTTATGTCGAGGACATCCCCCGTCACGCCCGTTTCAAGCGCGGCGACTGGGTGGAGACCAGTGGCTACTCAGCCATCTTCCCGCCGGGCGTCCTCGTCGGCCGTATTGAGCGTATCTACGACTCGGCCGACGGTCTGTCGTTCCGTCTGAAGGTGCGTCTGACCACCGATTTCTCCTGCTTGCGTGACGTGTGCGTCATCAACGACAAGAGCGTCGGTGAGCGCCTGCGGCTTATGGAGGAGGTGAAGGACTCATTAACTATGTCGCCCAAACAATAGCAAATATGACAATTATAGATGAATTAAGAAGACTGTCGCTGTTCGTGGTGCTGTCGCTGGCACAGGTGTTGGTGTTCAACCACATCCATCTGTTCGGCTACGCCACGCTGCTGCTTCTTGTCTATTTTGTCGTGATGTTTCCCCGCAACTACCCCCGTTGGGCTATGTTGCTGTGGAGTTTCTTCTTAGGCTTGTTTGCCGACCTGTTCAGTAATACACCAGGCCTGGGTGCCGCTTCCCTGACGCTGATGGCGTTTGTCCAACCCTACCTGCTCGACCTCTTTATCCCTCGTGAAGCACCCGAGAACATGCGGTCGGCGGTGGCGACAATGGGCTTCGGCAAGTTCGCCACCTTCGCCTTTACCCTGGTGTTCGCCTATTGCGTCGTGTTCTTCACGCTCGAGGCCTTCACCTTTTTCAACTGGATAGAGTGGGTGCTGACCATCATCGGCAGTACGGTGCTGACGCTGGCTTTGGTTTTGACGTTGGAGACCATTCGTAAATGAAGAACTACGAGCTTGCTAAGCGGCGCTATGTCATTGGCGGGGTGGCAACGCTGATTGTCGTCGTTTACATCATCCGTCTGTTCATGCTACAGTTATCGAGCGACGACTACAAGAAGAGTGCCGACTCCAATGCCTTCCTCAAGCGCATCGACTTCCCCTCGCGCGGCGTCATCACCGACCGCCACGGCAAGCTGCTGGTGTTCAACCAGCCGTCGTACGATATCATGGTGGTGATGAACGAGATGGGCGACCATCTCGACACCCTCGAATTCTGCCAGACCCTGAACATCAGCCGTCAGGAGTTCGACAGCCGCATGGCCACCATCAAGGACCGTAACCGCAACCCCGGCTACTCGCGCTTCACCCAGCAGCTCTTCCTCACCCAGCTCTCCGACAAGGACTTCTCCATCTTCCAGGAGAAGATGTACCGCTTCCCCGGCTTCTACGTCCAGCGGCGCAGCATCCGCCAGTATCAGTATCCCTATGCCGCCCACGTCTTGGGCGACGTGGCTGAAGTGTCGCCCGCCGAGGTTGAGGCCGACGACTACTACCAGCCCGGCGACTATATCGGCAAGCTCGGTGTGGAGCGCAGCTACGAGCGGCAGCTGCGTGGCGAGAAGGGCGTGAAAATTCTGCTCCGCGATGCCCACGGCCGCATTCAGGGCAGCTACCAGAACGGTGCCCTCGACCGCCGCCCCAAGCCCGGCAAGAACCTCACGCTGGCCATCGACTTCGACCTGCAGGCTCTCGGCGAGCGGCTCATGCAGAACAAGATAGGCTCCATCGTGGCCATTGAGCCGTCAACGGGCGAGATACTGTGTATGGTCAGCTCGCCCACCTACGATCCCCGCCTGATGGTGGGGCGCCAGCGCTCGAAGAACCACCTCGAACTGAGCCGTAACGCATGGAAACCCCTGCTCAACCGCAGCATCATGGGACAGTACCCCCCAGGTTCGACGTTTAAGACCACCCAGGGACTGACGTTTATGAACGAGGGCATCATCCACCCCACCCAGACCGCCTATCCCTGCGGCCACGGCTTCAACTACAAGGGACTGCATGTGGGCTGTCACGGCCATGCCTCGCCGCTGTCCCTCGTTCCCGCCCTCTCCACGTCGTGCAATGGCTACTTCTGCTGGGGACTCTTCTACATGATAGGCGCCAAGTCGAAGTACGGCAGCGTGCAGAAAGCCATGAACACCTGGCGCGACTATATGGTCAGCATGGGCTTCGGCTACCGCCTCGGCGTCGACCTGCCTGGCGAGAAGCGCGGACTGATTCCCAATGCCCAGTTCTACGACAATGCCTACAAAGGCTCGTGGAACGGACTGACCGTCATCTCCATCGCCATCGGACAGGGCGAGGTCAACGCTACGCCCTTGCAGATAGCCAACCTCGGCGCCACCATCGCCAACCGTGGCTGGTACTACGTGCCCCACGTCGTCAAGAAGGTGCAGGGCGAACCCCTCGACACCACCTTTACACGCAAGCATCATTCAAAAGCCGGGCGCAATGCCTACGACTATGTCGTGAAGGGCATGAGGGCGTCGGCACTCGGCGGCACCTGCCACGAGCTGGCGCATTACGACTTCGAGGCCTGCGGCAAGACGGGAACAGCCCAGAACCGCGGTCACGACCACTCCGTCTTCATGGGCTTCGCCCCGATGGACAATCCTAAGATTGCCGTCGCCGTCTACGTCGAGAACGGTGGCTGGGGCGCCACCTTCGGCGTGCCCATCGGCGGCCTGATTATGGAACAGTATATTCACGGAAAACTGTCGGAAGCCTCACTGAAGAAGGCAGAGACCATCCAACATAAAGTCATCAACTATGGCAACACCGAACGATAAACAACCCGGCGTACTGCGCTCGCTCGACTACTGGACCATCGTCATCTACATGCTCCTCCTGGCCGGTGGCTGGATGAGCGTCTGCGGTGCCAGCTTCGACTATGGCGACCCCGACCTGCTGTCGCTCTCCACGCGCTCTGGCATGCAGATTGTGTGGATAGCCACCAGCATCGTCATCGGCTTCGTCCTGCTGATGCTCGACGACCGCTTTTATTATATGTTCGCGTACATTATTTATGGACTGCTCCTCGTCCTGCTCTTTGCCACCATCTTCAACTCCCATAGCATCAAGGGTTCCCACTCTTGGCTCGTCATCGGCCCTCTGCGACTGCAGCCGGCAGAGTTTGCCAAGTTCGCGACGGCGCTGGCGCTGGCCAGGCTGATGAGCATCTACGAGTACGACATCCATAAGTGGAAGGATTTCGGCGCTGCGCTGGCCGTCATCTTGCTACCCATGCTCTTCATCGTCCTGCAGCGTGAGACGGGGTCCGCACTGGTCTACCTGTCCTTCTTCCTCATGTTCTATCGCGAGGGAATGCCGGGCAGCATCCTCTTCACCGCCGTGGCCATGGTCATCTACTTCGTCGTCGGCATACGCTATCAGGATGTCATGCTCACTGCCAACACCACCTCCGTGGGGAAGTTCAGCGTGCTGCTGTTGATACAGCTGTTTACGTCGGGACTCACCTACGTCTACTGTCCTGACAAGCGCGATGCCTGGAAGATGCTGCTGTTAAGCGTAGGTTCCACTGTTCTTGCCGTGCTCTTCGCCCTCTATATCATACCGTTCGATGTCGTCTGGGTGCAGTATGCGGTGTTGGCCGTGTTAGTGGGGTATCTGGTGTGGACGGGGCTGGGGGCGCGTCTGCGCAACTATTTCTGGATAGCACTCTTCGCCGTTGGCTCCCTGCTCTTCTTCAGTATGGCCGACTACGGTCTGAACCACGTCTTGCAGCCCCACCAGCGCACGCGTATCAACGTGCTCCTCGGACTGGAACAGGACTTGCGCGGCGCCGGCTATAACGTTCACCAGAGTGAGATAGCCATCGGGTCAGGCGGACTTGAAGGTAAGGGCTTCCTCAATGGCACGCAGACCAAGCTGAAGTACGTGCCCGAACAGGACACCGACTTCATCTTCTGTACCGTCGGCGAGGAGGAGGGCTTCGTAGGCTCTGCCGGTGTGCTGCTGCTCTTCCTGGCGCTCATCCTGCGCCTCATTCACTTGGCGGAACGCCAGCCTTACGCCTTCGGGCGTGTCTACGGCTACTGTGTTCTGAGCATCTTCCTCTTCCACGTCTTTATCAATGTCGGCATGGTGCTCGGCTTGACGCCTGTCATCGGCATCCCGCTGCCCTTCTTCAGCTACGGCGGTTCCTCGCTCTGGGGCTTCACCTTCCTGCTGTTCATCTTCCTGCGCATCGATGCCGGCCGCAACCTTGTGCGCAATTAGCGAATGGTCAGCCGCAGGCCGACATCGGCAATGCCGGGCAACGTCTCGCGCTTCATGTTGTGACGTATGGCGATGGCGAGTGAGTCGCCCTCGTCTACGGAGGCGTCGGGTAGTGCGAAGCGGTACTGGAAGAGGGTGATACCATCGCCCAAGACATTGCCGTGCTGGTCGATGAGGTCGCAGCTGACGGTGTCGCGACGGAAGACATTGGCGGGCAGGGTGGTCTGCTCGACGACGAGGGTGAGGCGCTGGAAGGGGAACCCCCCTGAGATGCGCAACTCCACCTCGCGCTGTACGACGGCACTCTCCGTGGCGGGTGCGACAGCGAAGAGCAGCGTGTCGTTACGCTCCCAGCCCGACAGGGGGGTATGCTCGAAGTGGTGGTAGAGCGTGCGGCGGTAGCAGCCCGTGAGAGTAGTCAGCGCCACCGCTACCGCCATGGCGACGAGCAGTCGCCTATTGCTTGCTTTTCTGTTCATCGCGCTTGCCTTGTGGCTTCTTCTTCCGCTTCTTCTTCGCCTTGTCGAAGCGGCTGACGTCGCCGCCGGCCAGGTCTACCGTCGTCTTCTGCGGCTGTGACTTGCCGCCCTCAGTGAGCGACTCCGGCTTCTCGCCCCGCTTGTTCATCTCTATAATCTGACGTGCGCGACTGGCAGGGATGGTCTCCAGGTTGGCGGCAATGTTCTTGTCGGTGGAGTAGGTGACAAGTCCTGCCAGGATGTCGCTCTTGAAGTGGTAGTAGTCGGCGTCCAGCGTCTGCAGGATGGTTTCGCGGCTGGGCAGCCGGCGTCCGGCCTCGATATACTCGTCCACCTCGTAGTTGAGGCAGCACTTCAGCTTGGCACACATGCCGGCCAGCTTCTGCGGGTTGAGCGAGATGTCCTGGAAGCGGGCGGCGTTGGTAGCTACGGAGACGAAGTTCTTCATCCACGTGGCGCAGCAGAGCTCGCGTCCACAGGGGCCGGTGCCGCCGATGCGTCCTGCTTCCTGACGGGCGCCTATCTGCTTCATCTCTATTCGTACGTGGAAGGCTGCGGCAAGGTCCTTGATGAGCTGGCGGAAGTCGACACGCTCGTCGGCGATGTAGTAGAAGATAGCCTTCTGGCCGTCGCCCTGATACTCCACGTCGCCAATCTTCATGTCGAGTCCCAGGCCTTTGGCTATCTGGCGGCTCTCAATCATCGTCTCGTGTTCGCGGGCCTTAGCCTCGCGAAACTTCTGCATATCGATTTCGCGGGCCAGACGGTAGACGCGCTTGATGTCGTCGGCCGACTTCAGGTTGGCCTTCTTGATTTGCAGCTTTACCAGGCGACCCGTGAGTGTGACGACGCCGATGTCATGACCCGGCGATGCCTCTACTGCCACAATGTCGCCCTTCTTCAGCGGCAGGTTGTTCACGTTGTGGTAGTAGCCCTTGCGGGTATGTTTGAACTGCACCTCCACGAGGTCTGTCGATTCCTGATTGCCCGGCACGTCGGCCAGCCAGTCGTAGGTGTTCAGCTGGCGGTCCTGGCGTCCCACGGCCTGATGGCATAGGCCGCGGTCGCAGCCGGTCTTTATCTCATATTCTTTTTCCATGTTCTGTGTCGTTTATTTTGTTTTGTCGTTATTTCGTTATTTCGTTTTCCGTTCTCACGTTATGTCATCATTTCTGCAACAGCAGCACAATAATCTGCAATGTGAAGTCGAAGAATACTATCTTCGCGTTGGCGTTCTGGCCGATGTCGCGGATGGCACGGTTCGTCAGGTCGTAGATGGGCAGGATGTTCGCCTCGTTGACGAAGCGGGCAAAGTTCTTGGCAAAACTCTCCTCGGCCTCGGTCATGTACACCAGCTGGGAATCCTGGAAGTTGTACACGAAACACTCGCGCGTCATGCGCAGGAAGTAGTTCAGGAAGCGCTTCTGCTTCTCGCGACCGAAGCCCGCCAGCACCTCGCTCCATTTCCTCAGGTCGCGAATCTTGCGCTGGTAGGCCAGTCGCATCAACGAGATGTAGAGGTCGAGGAACTGCTCGTTCTCCGTGCCCACCTGCAACTCCTGCAGGGCTTGCAGCCACGAGCCGTTGGCCAGACGGCTGATGCGCTGGGCCTGCTCCTCGCTGATGCCTCGCCGCTCGACGAGCGCCTGACGGATGGTCTCTGCCGGCAGTTTCTTGACGTCGATGCGCTGTACGCGGCTGCGGATGGTCTCCAGCAGCTGGTCGGGTTCCTCGCTGACCATCAGGAAGACGGTCTGCTGCGGTGGCTCCTCAATCAGTTTGAGCAGCTTGTTGGCGCACTCTATGTTCATGCGTTCAGGGAGCCAGATGATGCTCACCTTATAGCCGCCCTGGCTCGACTTCAGGCTGAGCTTGCGCACCAGGTCCTCGCTCTCGCCGGCGGTGATGACGGCCTGCTGGTTCTCGCCCCCCATGGCGGTCATCCATTCGTCCATCGTGAAGTAGGGGCCGCCTCCCGTGAGCAGTTCGTGCCACTCCTTGGCGAAGTCGTCGCTCACCGGCTTGTGGTCGCTGCTCATCGACGGCAGTTTGATGGTGGGGTAGGTGAAGTGCAGGTCGGGATGCTCCAGCTTCCGTAGCATGGCTTCTGTGTTTCGAGATGCGAGGTCTGTGTTTCGAGATTCCCCAGTCTCGTACCTCGATTCCCCTAAGAGATAGCAGGCAAAGGCCACGGCCAGCGCCTTCTTGCCCACACCCTGCGGTCCGCAGAGCATGATGGCGTGAGGCAGGCGCCCCTCGCGGGTCATCTGCAGCAGGCGCTCCTTAACCTCCTCTTGTCCTATGACTTCGTCAAACTTCACTTTTTCGCCTTTTATCTTTTTGCATCGGACTTTACAGACTTTTACGGACTTTCCATTTCCAGTCCGTGCTCGTCCGTGTTCGTCCGGTGCTTCTCTTATTCATCTTTTAAGTTTTTTACGATTTCCACTACGGAGTCGACAGCCGAGACCGTGTAGAAATGAATGTCCTTAACCCCGTGCTGATACAGCTCGCGGCACTGCTCCGTTGTCCACTCGATGCCCAGTTGGCGGGCATCCTCGTCGGTGTGGCACTTCACAATCTCGCGGGCCAGCGGCTCGGGAATGTCGCAGTGGAACGTCTTGGGGACGACGGTCAGCTGCGAGAGCTTGGCCATGGGCTTGATGCCGGGGATGATGGGTATGGTGATGCCCATCGCCCTTGCCTTAGCAACAAACTCGAAGTATTTCGCGTTGTCGAAGAACAGCTGCGTCACGGCGTACTGCGCACCGAGGTCCTGCTTCTCCTTGAGGTACTGCATGTCGCGCTCCAGGTTGGGCGCTTCCTCGTGTTTCTCGGGGTAGCAGGCCACGCCGATGTCGAAGCGTCGTCCCGGATTCTTGATGGGTGTGCCGTCGGCAAAGAAGCCGTCGTTGAAGCGCTGCACCTGGCGGATGAGGTCCGTCGTGTGGGCATGACCGCCGGGTGTCGGCGTGAAACGGCTGTCCTCCTTGGCCTTGTCGCCGCGCAGCAGCAGCAGGTCGTGGATGCCGAGAAACTGCAGGTCTATCAGTTCGTATTCTATATCTTCCACCGTGGCACCGCTGCAGATGACGTGCGGCTGCACGGGTATGTGGTAGCGCTGTTGTATGGCGGCGGCAATGGCGATGGTGCCGGGGCGTCGGCGCACACGGCTCCGCTCAAACCGTCCGTCGGCCAGTTCGCGGTAGACATACTCCGAGTGGTGGGTGGTGATATTGATGAAGGCAGGCTCCAATGCTGCCAGTTTGTCGATGTCGGCAAAGAGGCGGTCGGTACCCGTTCCCTTCAGCGGCGGCAGCACCTCGAAGGAGAACTGCCTGTCGCGTGTATGTTGGCTGATAATATCTGTTACGCTCATAAAAAGAGAAATTTGGCTGCAAAGTTACAATTTTTCGGGGAGATAACGCACATCCGTTCCCGCTTTTTTCGCTTTTTTCGCTGTCAAACGGAAAAAAGTGAAAAGTGAGTCGTCATGCACTGGTATGGAAACAGTAGGTGACACCTCTTACACCTGGCACTTAACTCACTGTATTTCAGTATGGTTTTCTAATGAGTTAGTAGCACCAGTGGTCGCACCTGAAGTCGCACCTAAGGTCGCACCAACAACCGTGAAACATTTCTGTCACGGCCTCTCGTTTTTCTGAGAGGCCGTGATTTTTTTCTGAGAGGCCGTGACGTTTCCGCACCCTTCCGTGAAACATTCCGATGTCAGCTTGGTGCGACCACTGGTGCGACCACTGGTGCGACTATGCCACTAGGAAATGGGCGCTGAGAATCAAGCAGTTAAGTGCCAGGTGTAAGAGGTGTGGGTATATTATGATGTCGTATTATTTTCCGAGGTTCCGATGGCGGCGTCTGGCTTGAAAAAGGAGGATGTCTTTATGTCTTGTCGTTTATATCATACGCAGTACGGTTTGGTTAGACAATGATTCTTTTCCTTAAACAATTGTACCTGCATACAATTGCTCGATAGGGAATATCAAATCCCAGTTCTTTCCCCAAACGACGTTGCCGCTATCAATGGTGAAACGGCTGAACTTACGGGGATCAAGATACTTGTTGTATTGAGGATGTGGGTGACGGCGGATGAAGTCACCAATATCAACCACCCTGGTGGTATTGTCGCTGAATGTCAGGCTAATGGTAAGATTGCCTGCATTCTCTGCCTTCGTGATATATACTCTCTCCATAGTCCGTCCTCCTTATAGTTTCTTGTTTATCCTTGTGCTACGAACGCTCTGTTTCAAAACGAAGAATTTTACCCATTTCTGAATAATGTTCTTATGATACTTCGTTATGAATGCTTAGGCATAGCTTTCGTTTCAATGATTCTGCCGCAAAGATAGGCATTATTTTTCAAAGTTGCAAAGAAATCAGTGAAAAATGTATATCTTGTCGGCAATTAAACTTGATGAGAAAGTTTTTTGTTGCAAATGAAGTGTCAGTGAAAAATAATCGCTATCTTTGCAACCAAAAATAGAATATGATTATGAAGAAATTTTTATCAATAGCAGCGATGGTGGCTGCGGTGGTGCCAGGAATGGCACAACAGACGAAGTATTCCGTCAGCGGAATCAGTAGTGACAATGGTAGTGTGGTGTATCTGACAAACCAGAACAACATGGTCCTCATCGACAGTACGACTGTGGCCGAGGGTAAGTTTGCGTTCGCAGGGGCTGTAGATAAGGACGCCCTGCTGACAGTGAGACTGAAGAAGAATGCTGATTGGCAGACACCTTTCTTCAACGACGGCACGCCCATCACCATCAATCTGAACGACAGCACGCTGAAGGGTTCGGCGCTGAACGAGAAGCTGAATGCCTATGACCGTCAGATGAACGAGCCGTTGGCACGCTTCAGGGCAAAGCTCGCTGGAATGACGGATGCCGAGAAAGAGGCCCATGAAGAGGAGCTGAATAATGAGGTGAAGAAAATATTCGACGACGAGACAGCCTTTGTCAACAAGATTTTCGTCGATGAGCGTAACACCCTGATTCCCGTGGCCTTTGCCGAAGAGTACTTCTACGAGAACGGACTGAGGGCTTACGACAAGCTGGTAGCGGAGAAGGTGGCTTTTGCCAACCATCCTGCGCTGAAACAAGCGCGAGAGATTGTGGCCTTCACGATGGCTCCTGCCGAAAAGATGGTCTTCATCGGCCAGCAGTTTACGGATTTGGAAATGGCTGCCCCCGACGGTAAGATGCACAAGGTCAGCGAACTGACAGGCACGGGCAAGTGGGTGCTCGTAGATTTCTGGGCTTCGTGGTGTGGCCCCTGCCGTGCGGAGATGCCTAACGTGTTGGACGCCTACAACAAATACCACGCCAAAGGTTTCGAGGTGGTCGGCGTCTCGTTCGACAATAAGAAAGAGGCTTGGGTGAAAGGTGTCGAACAGTTGAAGTTGCCCTGGCTACAAATTTCCGACCTAAAGGGCTGGCAGTGTGCCGCTGCATCCATCTATAAGATTGACGGCATTCCCGACAACATCCTAATCGACCCGCAGGGAAAGATTACCGATCGCGCCCTTCGCGGCAAGGAGTTGCAAAGTCGTCTGCAGGAAATTTTCGGAGAGTAAATAATTAAGGGGAGAAACAATCTCCCCTTAATTATTCATTCTTTCAATCTCATAGGTTGTCAACGTTACTTGGTAACGTATTTCCTGCCCTGCATGATGATTAGTCCTTTGCTGCTGTCGGCGACGCGCTGCCCCTTCAGGTTGTACTTCGGCTGGTCTGTCGTCATGTCATGCTTGACGTCGGTCAGGGCCGAGGCGCCG
>ONDA01000012.1 GCA_900316475.1 uncultured Prevotellaceae bacterium | reverse complement strand
CATTTCTGTTGTGCAAGAAATATGTACAATAAAATGAATTTTGTCGCTTTGCAAGCAAAATCCCACTAAACCCTATAGGTTGCGGATTTGAGGTTATCAAAGAAAGAGGCCGACAAGCCTCTTTCTTTTTTTGCAAAAAATTTGGTTGTTACAATTTAAATGTCTATCTTTGCAGCAACTTACTCGACACTACGTATGGGCAATTATATCAACATAGGCAATACTGGTTTCCAGAGTGCAAGAAATGGAGAGTATGTCGATAAGTCTGGACTTATCTCCATCGTCAACGGCACACTCTTTACGGAGCGCCGTTTCAGTTGCGTGACGCGCTGTCGCCGTTTCGGAAAGTCTATGGCAGCCAAGATGCTGAATGCCTATTACGACCAGTCGTGTGATTCCCGGTCGTTGTTTGCCGACTTGGAGATTGCCAAAGACCCTTCGTTCGAGAAGTACTTGAACAAATATTCTGTCATTTATCTCGACCTGACCAATTTCATGCAGGACAAAGATGCCGCTATCGTCGACAGGATTGATGCCGAGTTGCTGGCCGACGTGAGCAAGGCGTTTGCCGATGTCCCTATGGAGCCGGGCGATACGCTGATGCGCTATCTTCTGCGCGTGAATGAGGCTACCCATTCGCAGTTTGTCTTTATCATCGACGAGTGGGATGCCATCTGCCGTGAGTTTCCCTCTGGCACCGAGGCTATGGACCGTTACATGGGGTGGCTTCGCCGTATGTTCAAGAGCGTCGATGCCTTCCGCGTGTTTGCCGGTGTTTATATGACGGGCATCCTGCCCATTAAGAAGTACAAGACGGAGTCGGCTCTAAATAACTTCCAGGAGTATTCAATGGTAGAACCTGTAGATATGGCTCCTTATTTTGGCTTTACTATGGATGAGGTCAAGACGTTGTCCGAGAAACACCAGGTTGATTTTTGTGATTTGAAGAAATGGTACGACGGCTATCAAATCGGTGACGAAATGTCTATCTTCAACCCTAATTCTGTTATGCAAGCTATTGACTCTGGTCGCTGCCGCAGTTTCTGGGCCGGCACCGGTGCCTACGATGCCGTTGCCCGTTATATCCAGATGAATTATGAGGGCTTGAAGGACGATGTTATCAGTATGCTGGCCGGTGAGCGTTGTCCTGTTGACCCGACGGGCTTCCAGAACGACATGTCTGTCATCCGTTCCAAGGACGACGTGCTGACGGTGCTCATTCATCTTGGCTATTTGTCATACGACTGGCGTGAGAGCGAGTGTTATATTCCTAATAAGGAGGTCGCCGGCGAGATGGTCAATGCTATCAAAAGCAGCAGCTGGAAGCACGTGTCAGAGGCTATTGAGAAGTCCAAGCAGCTCATGAAAGCCACGTTGGCCGGTGACGAGGCTGCCGTAGCCCGCGGCATTGACGTGGCCCACGACGAGCACACCAGTATTCTGAGTTATAACGACGAAAACTCGTTGGCCTGCGTGCTGAGCATAGCCTATTATTATGCCAACAACGATTATGTCATTCACCGTGAGCTGGCCACGGGCAAGGGCTTTGCCGATCTGGTGCTGATTCCCCGTAAGAATGTCGACTCGCCCGCCATCGTCATCGAGCTGAAGTATAATAAGGATGCCGACACGGCTATCTCCCAGATTCTGCGCAAGGAGTACCCGGCCAAGGTGGCTCAGTATGCTGACAGTTTGCTGTTGGTAGGCATCAACTATGACCGTGAAACCAAGCAGCATCAGTGCCATATTATAAATCCCTCAAATTGCTCGGATTGCGGCGGTTGACGCCCTGACTCTTCTTCTGCAGATTGAAAAATCAAAAATTACAGATGATTTTCAAATTTCTTGCCCTCTTTTTCTTGCGTTAAATCAATAAAATGCTTATCTTTGCAGCCGATAACCCGTATTATGCGTAAAAACCATAATTATTATAACTATTAATAACTAAAATTACAAAAGTATGAAAAAACGTTTACTACTTGGCTTCGCCGCTCTGTGTTCAGCCTTTTCCGGCTACGCACTTGAGCAGGGCGAGTTTGTGTACACGCCGCAGGGACGCTTCCAGATTACGGGAGCTAATGTGGCAAGCAGCAATTTCAGTGATTTCACTGGTTGGACGGCTGTCTCTGCTGCTGAAAAGACGCTTGCCGACCTTTTCAACATCAACGGTAATGGTTATGCTGAAGGCCTGAACTCTGTTCAGAGTCTTGATGCAACCGTCGGTGAAGGTATGTATTTCAAGTTTGAACCATCTGATGCTGGTGCCGCTTATGTGGTGAGCTTTAAGATGAAGGGAGCCCCGCAGACTTCTGTTCGTACCAGACTGACAGTCTGGGATGGAAACAATCCTTCTAAAGAGGTGTCGGTTGCTAAAGTTGTTAGAGTTCAAGGCAATAGTGCTAACACCTATGGCGCAACTGAGGGTGAAATCGTTGTCAACACAGCTGAAGAAATGACTGAGGAGTGGACAACTTACAATTATGCTATTGTAGGTGATGGCACAGCCCGTACTTATTTCATTTCATTTACAGGTATGCCCACTACTACTGAAATTGCCGACCTTCAGATTGCCCCTGCTCTGCAGTTTGCTGACCTTCGCCAGCGTGATGCTATGTTGGAGAAACTGAATGCCTACAAGAACTGCTATGCATGGTCTGATGCCATACTTGCTGAATTTGCCATGACTGAGACGATAGAGAATCTCCAGGCTATCGGAGACGAAAGCGGTCAGGCTGACCTTGATGAACAGCTGACGACAGCCAAGGAGGTCCTTGATGAGTTCTTGAAGGCTAATATGGATGATTATCTGGCAGGTAATAGCGACAACTATCTCGGTATCAGAACTGCCGAAAAAAATTTGCAGAAGCAATCCAAACTGGGAGATTGGACGTGCGTGGATCGTGGTTTTTGGAGCAGCGGTGCATATCCTGACTTAGGCCATTACCAGTCTGGTAATACATGGGCTAATGGTAATCCTAACAATGCAATGGGTGCTACTATTCAGAAAGAACTTGAAGCAGGTTCCTATGTCTTTGCTATCGAAGCTAATGCGGCTCTTCGTGAGGCTGACGTCTCAAAGACATGGACGAATGATGATGGTATGAAGCCTGCTTATGGTGAGGCTTTTGTCGTCAAGATGGTTGATGGCGTAGCAGCAGATACGGTTGTTGTTGTTAAACAGGATTTGGATCCTGTGAAGTTTACTCCGTTCTATTGTATCGCACAGATTACAGAGTCAGGTACTTACGAACTTGGTTTCAAGGCTTATTGCAAAGAAGCTTACAAGGCAATTAAGTTTGGTTCTGTTACATACCTCAAAGATGCCTCTATCTGGGGTAAGAACGAGAATATCTACAATCAGAAGCAGTTGGGCTATGAGGCCGACGTTCGCGAACAGATTACTACCGGCCGTAATAACCTGACAACAGCTAAGGATAATATTGCTAATGCAGAGTATCTTTGGGGTAAGGCTGAGTTGCAGGCTTGTGTAGACAGTGTCGAGACCAAGATTGCCGCTTATGAGCAAAAGACTCAGGCCGATATCATTGCCACCTTCGATGCGGATGCTTACAACAAGGCAAACAGCACCAAGACCGCTGAGGAAGGCCTGATGGTGTTTGAAGTTTATAACGAGGCTGTGCGCGATATCCTTGCAGCTAATAAGAAGTTCTTGGCTGTTAACGACACGCTGAATTCTGTCCAGAAAGCTATTGATGTTGCTGAGAGTACTCTCTCTCTCCGTATTTACAACCAGGCAACAGGCAAGGACGCTCTTCAGGCAGCCATTGACAAGGCAAAGGGTGTTCAGACTCAGATGAAGGCTACTGACTACAGCGAGGAGAACGCTGCCGCCATTAAGGCCGCTAACGCCGAACTGGCAGAAGCTGTTGAAACCTTCAAGACCACGGTACCTGCTTCTGCTCTCACAACGATTGTAGATATTGACTTCGAGAATGCTGCAGTACTCAATGATGAGACAGGTAACTATAGCATTGCGGGTGCTGCCGGTTCAATGGAGTTCTCTCACTTCAGCATGACTGCACCGGAGGGCGAGAATTCTCCGTACGAGAAGGGCTTCTGGTCTAATGGTGAGCAGAAGTGGGCTGGTTATCTCCATGTCGGTAACGGCCAGGGTACCGTCCTCTTTGATCCGACAGAGAATGGTTCTATGGGAACTAACATCTTGAAGGTTTCATGCGACTTCTACATCCAGGGTCTGAGTGGCCGTTCAGTTGGTTTCTATCTGAAGGATGCTGAGGACAATAACGTCAGTGGTTTTGTCCGTAACTACTATGCCGCAAGTGATACCTATAATCCTTTCGTTGGACTTGACGTGAGCAAGATTTGGGCTAAGTCCGGAGGTTCTTACAACGATGCTTCTCCTGCTGATGTCGAAGACAAGACAGCCAATCCTCTTGAGAAGACCAGCTTCGAGGTTATCTTGGACTATGGACGTGGCTCAATGTACTGTGTCGTCACCAGTCCTAATGGTTCGTCTACTTCTAACGAGGTCGCATTGGCTGGAATTCCTGCTAAATTCGTGCTGGATTGTAACTATGACAACAAGTTTGCATCCCGCCGTTGCTGGTTCGACAACCTGAAGATTGAGCGTATCGTCGCAGGTGAGACCGATCCGTTCGTGGACGGTATCCGTGAGGTGAACACTGTCAACGCTAAGACTGGTGCTATCTACAACCTCAACGGTGTGCAGGTGAGCAAGGCTTCGAAGCCCGGTCTCTACATCATCGATGGCAAGAAGGTTATCATTAAGTAATGTAAATTATTTTCTTCTATATAATCCCCTGCAGGAAGCGTCCTGCAGGGGATTTTTGCTTAAAAGATGCTTCACTTTTCGCGTTCCACCCCGTCTTAAAAAACATAATTATCCGCTTATCCGCAAACTCCGTTGAGTATCAGAGCTTTAGAGCGAAATTATCCGCCATTTATCCGCCAATTATCCGCCATTGTTGTCTTCTTCGCCGCCGAAGCGTAACGGCCATTTAATCATAGTCCGGCGCTTGCGGACTTTTGTCCGCGCCCGTCGGACTGTTGTTTTGCTTACGGTAAAGTCCACCTTTCATTCCAATTTTGTTGGCCAGATACTGCTGCCAGTCATAGTGCTCATACCCGGCAAGTGCTTCCAACGTCGATAAATCCGGGTTGATGACGGATAATGACGGATAATTGGCGGATAAATGGCGGATAATTTTGCTCTAACCTATTGATACTCAGTGTAGTTTGCGGATAAGCGGATAATTGCGTTTTTTACGACTGGTAGCGTCAGGAAAAGAGGGTGTCAGAGAGGCTCTTCGTGTACGGCGGTTATACACTTCTGCCAGTGTTTTTTGATATTCGACACCCGATTTTGCTTTTTTTATTATTTTATGCCTAAAAATTATTTGTTATTCATAAAAATTATATTATCTTTGTGCCCAAAAACCTAATAGTTGGGGCTTTATACCCCTATGCTAACTGCTAAGATTAAGAACTAATATACATTTAAAACAACTTTTATGAAAAAACTCTTTTTGTATGCTTCCCTTCTGTGCTTAGGCCTGGGGTCCTGTACGAAGGACTACGTGGTGCCGGAAGGAGAATTGCCATCTTGGCTTGGCGAGAGTATCTACAAAGAGCTTCAGCAACCTTCACAGCTTCAGGGGTCGTTTACGACTTACTGCAAGCTCATCGACGACTTGGGGTACTCGGAGGTGTTGAGCAAAACTGGTAGTAAGACGATCTTCCCAGCCAATGATGAAGCCTTTGCAAGATTCTTTGCAGGCGGAAACAACAAGTTTGGTGCCAGCAGCTACGAGCAGCTGACCCGTTCACAAAAGGCTGAACTGCTGTTCTCTACGATGCTCGACAATGCCATCCTCATCGGAACACTGTCGAACAAGCAGAATGCCCAGGGCTCTATGCTTCAGGGCCAGTTGGTGAAGCACGCCACGAACATGCGTCTCACATACGCTGTGACCCCGTTCGCCCCCGAGGCTATGCCAGCCAACAACAAGTATTACTCGCGTTTCCAGAATGCAGGCCGTTCCATGTTCGCTGTGTTCGACAATACTGTAGCCCCGATGGTACACTTCACCGGTGAGTATATGCTGAAAAACAATATGACCGTGACTGGTGCCGACAGCGACTTCAAGATACTTACCGGCCATGACTACGTCGATGGCGATGCATACGTCTTCGACCGCAAGGTGGTGAAGAGCGACGTCGTGTGCCAGAACGGCTATATACACCAGCTCGACGAGGTGCTCGTCAATCCTGGCAATATGGCCGAGATTCTGCGTTCGGGCAGCGACACCCACTATCTCTCGCGTATCCTGGACTACTACAGCTTCCCCGAAGCCGACCTGACGCTGACGGAGCAGTATCGTGAGACCTCGAGCACCATCGGTCAGGACACCGTGTTCGCCATCCGCTATCTGAGTAAGAACTCGCAGCGCGTCAAGCTGTCGCAGCCTTTGCGTGGCGTCACGGTGGCCGACAACCAGTTGCTCGACTTCGATCCGGGCTGGAACTACTATAACCCGACGCTGAAGGGCGGCTCCAGCGATGACGAGGCTGAGATTGCTGCGTTTTTAGCTCCCGACGACGAGGCTGTGGAGAATTACTTCCTCAACGAGTCGTCCTATATTCTGAAGAACCTTGGCGACCCGACGCTCGACATCACCGCAGCCAACCTCAATGCCCATCTTGATGCCGTCTACAATAACGACCCGTCCATCTTCGCCAGCATCCTGAACAACGTGATGAAGCCCTATCTGACCAAGACGGTGCCCAGCACGTTCTCTACAGTGCAGAACGATGCCTTTGAGTTCCTCGATGTCACTCGTGACGACATCAAGCGCAAGAGCGACGGCAATTACGACGTCACCATTGCCAACAATGGCGTTATCTATAAGATGAACAAGCTCTTTGGTCCGAAGCTGTATAACTCTGTCCTCGGTCCGGCCTCTGTATATAAGGACATGCGCACGATGGGCGAGATGCTCAACGACCACCAGACCACTGCCGGTACACCCTCGAAG
Source organism: uncultured Prevotellaceae bacterium (assembly GCA_900316475.1). Taxonomy (GTDB): domain Bacteria; phylum Bacteroidota; class Bacteroidia; order Bacteroidales; family Bacteroidaceae; genus Prevotella. The sequence goes on along the minus strand of ONDA01000012.1, from coordinate 54,918 downwards.
CTCGAAGCCGACATGTACTACTACCTGCTCTCGATGAAGGCCCGCTACGGACTCTTCGTTCCGACGGACAACGAGACACAGTTCATTATCATCGACCCCACATCAGTGAAGGACGACGACGGTCTGAAGGGCCTGCGCTTCCGTTTCGACCCGACGGCCGACGGTTCGTTCCACGTGCTGGTGAAGAAATACATCTATCAGTCAGGTCCTTACAACCAGCTCAGCTCCTATGTCGAGGCTGCCGGTGCTAAGGACATCAATATCGAGACTGGCATGTTCAACAGCCAGATCAAGGACTTCCTCGACTACTGCACCGTTGTGCTGGCCGACTCTACGGAGACGGGTAAGGGCAGCCCTCAGTACGGCCTCTACGGCAACCGCTATTACAAGACGAAGCACGGCGGCGTCATTGTCGTCGACGGCGACAAGGTGGCTGGCGGCCTGCAGGTGGACGACCCCTCGCAGTGGTCGACCATCACCCAGACTTTCGACGCCAACAGCCCCGACGCTAAGATTGAGAACGGTACCGTCTACCGCCTCGACTATCCGTTGCAGCCCACCATCAAGAGCGTGGAGCAAGTCTTGTCGCGCCCGGAGTTTTATGACGAGAGTGCCGACTACGACGTCAATGCACCTGAATACGACCACTTCCTGAACTTCTGCTACCAGTTCAATAATGAGGATATATACACCTTCGCAGGCATCCTTACCGGTGGCGAGACTGAGGCTCAGAAGAAGACCAAGATGAAAGCCTACCGTATTATCGACGATAACAATAACTGGGGTATGCTCAGTTCTTATAACTATACGATATATGCACCCACATACGAGGCTATGGTAAAAGCCCAGCAGACGATGGGCCTGCCCAACTGGAAGACGGTGCTCGCCATCGTCGAGAACTGGGAGAGCGTTGCCGACCAGTATGGCTTCAGCAGTAAGAGAGACGCTGCTGCCTACGTCAAGGAGATGTTAGACAAGATGACGCGTTTCGTACGCTATCACACGCAGAACAGCTCACTCTTTGCCGACCGCTACTTCAAGAACTATGATCCTGCAACCGGGCTGACGACCCCGGAGCCTTCTTATTCAACATTCTGTTCGAACTCTATTGGTATTGCCCAGACGCTGACTGTCTCTGGTGGTAACAACAAACTCACGGTGAAGGACGCCTCGAATACTCAGGTGACCATCAATGCCTCTTCGGCCAATGCCAACCTCATTGCCCGCGATATTACGACATCGAGCAAGAACAACTCTTCATACGGTGAATACAAAATTATCGAGACCTCGGCCTTCGTGACCGTCCATGGTATCGACACGCCGTTGTGCTATAACAGCAACAGAAAGTATTGACAAGCGGGCTTTGCCCTAATGAAAAGTGAAAAGTGAATAATTAAGAATTGAGAATATATGTCAAAATATAAAATCCTATTGACACTCCTGTTTGCTGTCATTGCCCAGACGATGATGGCACAGGGAACGGTCATATCAGGTACGGTGGAGGACGCTATGGGTCCGGTCATGATGGCCAATGTAACGGAGCGAGACGGCAATAACCGTATCGTCAATGCAACACAGACTGATATGATGGGTAACTTCTCGATGAAGATTGCCAATCCGAAGAACAAACTCGTCGTCTCCTATGTAGGCAGCAAGACCAAGACGCTGACTATCGGAACACAGAAGACCTTCAAAATCAAGATGGAAGACGACAAGACCACGCTGAAGGAGGTCACTGTCAAGGGACGCCGAACCAATTCCGGCGGTCTGAACATCGACAAGCGCGAGATTACCGTCTCGCAGCAGACGATGAACATGGAGAATATCGAGGGTATGGCCTTCACCTCCGCCGACGAAGCGCTGCAGGGTGAGATTGCCGGTCTCGACATCGTCAACAATTCGGGTAACCTCGGTGCCGGAACGACGATGCGCCTGCGTGGTGTGTCTACCCTCAGCGGCAGTGCCGAGCCTCTTATCGTTGTCGACGACAAGATTTTTGAATACGATACTGCCGACTTCGACCCCGAGAACATGGACGAGGAGAAGTTCTCGTCGATGTTGGCTGTCAGCGTCGACGATATCGCCAGCATCAACGTTCTGAAGGATGCCGCCGCTACGGCCATCTGGGGCTCTCAGGGTGCCAACGGCGTTATCCAGATTACGACCAAGCGCGGTACACGCGGTAAACCCAAGGTGACGTTGGGCTATAAGTTCACGGGAACGTGGATGCCTGCCGGCTATGAACTGCTGAACGGTGACAACTACACCATGATGCTCAAGGAGGAGTTCTACAACCCCACGCAGAGTTCCTCGGCAACCTCCACTATCAACGAGATCAACTACGTGCCTGCCGAATCGTGGGCCGAGGCCAACAACTGGAACAAGAACACCGACTGGGTGGACGCCGTTTCGCAGTTCGGTGAGCAGCACGAGGCAAACTTCAACATCTCCGGTGGCGGTCAGAAGGCTACCTTCCGTATCTCAGCCAGCTATAACCACCAGTTGGGTACTGTCATCAAGCAGCGTCTGGACCGTCTCACCACACGTCTCGTGCTGGACTACAACGTGTCTGACCGCATCCGCTTCTCGACCAACTTCGCGCTGACTTATACCGACAACCTGAAGAACTATACCTACGGCAGCAGCAAGAACAACGGTTCGAACAACGCACTGCTCGCTATGGCATTGGCCATGGCGCCCAATGCCAGCATCTACCGTTACGACCAGTATAACAACAATACGGGCGAGTTCTTCCTGATGAACCCCGTGAGAACTGGTTTCACGCCTGACGATGGCAACTATACTTCCCAACAGCTGGTTGACGTCGTCAACATCGGCAACCCGGTGGCATACGCCAACAAGTCGTGGCAGAAGGAGAAAACCTACAGCATCGTGCCCGACTTCAATATCAAGTATGAACTGCTCGGTACCGAAAACGGCAAGCACCGCCTGACCTTCGACGGCCGCGTCTATTTCGACATCTATGCCTACTCAAAGCCGACTTTCATGCCGGGTAGCCTGTCGAACGGTAGCTATACTGACGGCGACTATAACTTCATTACCAATACGGAGCAGAACCAGTTTAAGATGGGCTCGCGCCTGAAGCTCACCTTCACGCCGGCCTTCAAGAACGAGGACTTCTACCTGACGATGATGGCATACTACGAAGCCGGCACGCAGAAGAATACTTACCAGTATCTCGGACAGAACTCCATACCTAATGGTATTGAGGATGCTACCATCACTGCCCGCCTCTTAGGTATGGACAACCAGCCGGTAACAACCAAGTCGGCTTGGCAGGACTTCGTCTACAACGCCCACTTCTCTTATAAGTCGCGTTACAACATCGGATTCGGTCTCCGTGGCGACGGCAACTCTAAGTTCGGTCCCGAGAACCCCTGGTTCTACTCACCCTCGGTGTCGTTGCGTTACAACATCAGTGAGGAGCCGTTCTTCAAGCCGCTGCTCAAGTATGTGTCGGTGCTCGGCATCCGTGGCTCATGGGGTATCACCGGTAGTTCCAACGTATCTGTCGACAACTACTTCAACCAGTACACCTCGCGTGCAGGACGTTACGGCACAGGCTATTATACGGCGATGAGCGGCATGAAGCTCGACGACCTGCGTCCTGAGAAGAAGATTGGCTACAACCTCGGCTTCAATATTAACTTCCTTGAAGACATGTTCGAGGTAGACATTAACCTCTATAAGGAGACAAAGAAGGACATGCTGATGAGGGCTATCCCCATTCCGACATCGGCCACCTGGAACACCTCGACAACGCTTGCCTGGGGTAACGTGGGCGAGATGGAGAACAAGGGCTGGGAATTGCAGTTCAATGCCAACAAGTTCATCAAGATTAAGAAGTTCTCGGTTTCGGCTAATTTCAACCTGGCTCAGAACGTCAACAAACTGTTGGAGATGGACCAGCGCGTGCTTGACAATATGAATACCGAGCCCAGCTACGACAGACGTGGCTCCAGCTCTATCCTCAGCCGCGTGGTGGTGGGCGACCCCCTTTGCTCTATCTACGGTTACAACAGCAATGGCGTGTTCCAGTATTCTTATGAATACCTCGAGAACTACAACACCAAGCAGCTCCAGCTGCAGGCTCAGGCTGCTGCCCGTGGCGAAGCCTACGATTGGAACTATGAGGCTTGGATTAACCAGCAGCTTGCTGAGGGTAAGACCTTCCCGGTGGCTACCGACGAGAACGGCAAGGTCATCATGACCAATACCGGCGTACCCAAGCACCTTACTTATTATTATGGCAAGACAGAGTATGAGTTCAAGGGTGGTGACGCCTTCTATGAGGACGTGAACCATGACGGTACCATCAACGAACTCGACATCAAGTACTTAGGCAACTCGCTGCCGAAGATGCAGGGCGGTTTCGGCCTGACACTCCAGTATGGACAGTGGAAACTCGTCAGTCGCTTCGTCTTCCGTTGGGGCAACAAGATTATCAATACGGCACGCATGGGCTTGGAAAGCATGTACGGCACGCAGAACCAGTGCGCCTCGGTGACATACCGCTGGCGTAAGGACGGCGACGTGACGGCTATTCCCCGTGCTCTCTATGGCACAGGCTACAACTACCAGGTCAGTTCTCGATTCGTAGAGGACGGCTCCTTCCTGCGTCTGAACAACCTGCAGATTTCCTACAGTGTGCCTAAGACTACTCTCAAGAAATACGGCCTGAACACACTGACGGCTTACGTGACTATGAACAATCTCTTCTGCTGGACGAGGTACACGGGTATTGATCCTGAGATTTCCGCAGGTACATACACGCCGGCTTCTGACGGTGCCACAACGCCAAGATCGCGGATGATCACTGCCAGCTTGAACTTTGGATTCTAACGACATTAGTAATTAGTAATTAGAAATAAGAAATTATGATTACCAAAATAAAAAATATCATCTCTGGAATCTGCGTCATCTGTGGTTTTTCTGCATGTGTCGACACAGTCATCCTGCCTGACAACAAAACGGTTGATGAAGACTACTGGCAGAAGAAAAGCGAGGTGGAAACGGTCGTCTCGGCAGCATACGCACAGTTGCGTGACGCTACAGCCATACGCAACATGATTATCTGGGGCGATTTCCGTTCCGACGAACTCGTCGTTACTGCTACACTGCCTGCATCGGCGGCTTACAAGACGGCTCTGGCGCAGATCTACTCGCTCAACATTGAGACGGAGAATGCGTTTACAACGTGGTATCCGTTCTACTCAGCCATTAATTACTGTAATCTCGTACTGCAGAAAGCTGAGAGTGTGATTGCAGTTGATCCCGACTATACGCGAGGCGACTATGATGCCAACAAAGCACAGGTACTGGCTCTGCGCGCCTTCTGCTATTTCTATCTGACGAAGGTGTTCCACGATATTCCTGTGACGCCTGGGGCATACCTGAATAGCAGTGATAACCTCAATGCCCCGCAGGCAACTCCCGACGAGGTGCTCACAATGTGTATCAACGACCTGAAGGAAGCATCGAGATATGCTATCTCTGGCTCTACCTATGGTGACTGGCGCGACAAGGGCTATCTGAATCAGGACGGTATCAACGCTGTCCTGGCCGATATCTACCTCTGGCGTGCCTCCGTCAATCGCAGTGCCAGCGACTATCAGGCTTGCGTGGAATGTTGCGATAAGATTATCAAGGCCAAGAAGGAAGCCTATGAGCAGGGCGGCCTCCGCCGCCACAGGGCCGACGACGAGGAGAAGCCCTACTACCTTGCTGACTACGATAATATGTATGATGACCTCTTCGGTCAGACAGGTCAAAATGCTGATGAGAGCATCTTTGAACTGCAGTATCGCAGCTCAAGTGCCAACAATGTTGGGCTCGATCAGATGTATTTCCGCTACAATAGTTCCAGTTCTAACGGCTTTGGCTATCTGAAGGCATCATCAGTGTTCGGAAAGGTTGACAACACCGGTAATGGCGTGTGGAATAATTCTGTTGACCAGCGACTCTATGAGTTCCTCTACGATGCCAACAGTTCCAGTATGGAGCAGTTCGGCATACGTAAGTTCGTGGCCTCAACATCGGCAGGCACTAACAACAAGGCCGACTCCAAGCGCGACACCCGTTCGAATGTCCAGCAGAACTGGATTTTCTATCGCTTGACCGACGTGATGCTGATGAAGGCAGAGGCTTTGGTACAGCTCTACAACTTAGGAGGCAAGGCCGAAGACGACACCCGTAACGAGGAGGCTTTCGAAATCTGTAAGTTCGTCAACGAACGCGCACTCTCCGATGCCAATAAGTCTTCTTTTGCGCTGAAGTATTCTACCTATAAGGACAAGATGGAACAGCTCGTCCTGGCAGAGCGTGCCCGTGAGCTGTGCTTTGAGGGTAAGCGCTGGTTCGACCTCATGCGCTACAACTACCGCCACACGGCGAATCAGGCCGACCTGACGAAGAAACTGACGGAAGGTTATGTGGCCAACAGCGACGTGTTCTTCGAGCTGGCACTGCGTAAGTATGCTGTACCTGCTTCCATGAGAGCCAAGATGCGCGACGAGCGTTATCTCTATATGCCTATCAACCAGGATGAAGTGGAGATTAATACCAGTCTCGTGCAGAACCCTGTCTATAAATCGGCTTCAAGAAAATAACCCATTGTTGAACAAGTTCACAACCAAAAGATATGAATAAGATAATATTTAACATAGGAAAGATGTTGGCTTTCGGGTGTGTTGTGGTGATGTGCCTCGCATCATGCAATGAGGAACCCGACGGCTCCGATCTCTTCTCTGCCGACCAGAAGACCATTGCTGAGCTGCTGCGCGATAGGTCTGACCTGAGTGCCTTCTACCGCATCTTGGAGAAAGGCGGCTTCGACAAGTATATGGGAACGTATGGCGAATATACCTGCTTCGCACCGGTGAATAGCGGTGTGAACAGCTATCTCGACAGCCTCTACAATGATGAGTCTTATCTCATCTCAAGAAACAAGTTGAAGCATAATGGCATTACGGAGGTCGCCAACTGGAACACTCTCGACGTGATGGCCAAGGTGAACCTCATGACCGACTCCCTCTGTGATGACATTGCACGCTTCCACCTCTCAGGAGAAAAGCACATGCAGGTAGACCTCGACGGTACGGGTACTACCTGGACGACGATGAAGATGGGGCGTAGCATTCGCGTCGGTACCTTCGGCGAGGATGCCTACAATCCTGATTACATCGGCTTTACTAGCCTCAACGATATCTCGGCCATCACCGACGGCGACATCGAGGCTATCAACGGTATTCTGCACATCTGCTCGCGTGTCATTCCGCGTTCTGATCGTACGACCGACGACCAGCTGCGTGTAGAGGGCGAGAAAGACCTCAGCATCTTCTATGCAGCATTGGAGGCTACAGGTTTCACAGACAAGCTGACGGCTGAGAAGAAACTGAATGCTGACGGTACGACAAAAACCTACGAACTGCAGAAGCACGAGGACCGTGACGGTAACTCACTCTATTATCCTAAGGAGTGTATGATCAAGTGGACGGTCTTTGCCGAGACCGACGACGTGTTCCGCGCCGCCGGCATCAATAATCTTGATGATCTGAAAGCTAAGTGTGCTGAATGGTATGGCAACTGTGGCGCCTGGTATGACTATGTCAACGAGAAGGGTATCCGCATCAGTACGGGCGACGACTATACCAACCCGTTTAACGTGCTGAACATGTTCGTGGCTTACCACATCCTGCGCGCTGGCATGCCTATCGACCGCATCGTCTATGAGAAGAACAAGAGCACCGATGCGTCTTGGAACTTCTGTTTCGGCTACGAGCCGCAAGAGTATTTCGAGACCATGCTTCCCAATACCATATTAAAGGTGTGGGAGACGAACCCCAAGACCACGAAGAACCTGTGGCTGAACCGCTACCTGACGAACAACACGCTGACCTCAAAGCTCGGACTCTTCGGTATGCCTAACGATGGCGACCACACACTGGTTTTCGCCGGTGTACCCGTTGACCGCGAAAACAGCGTGGAGACACTGAATGGCTATATACACCGCATCAAGGGCATACTGAAGTATGACCAGAATGCCAAGGATGCCCTCCACGAACGTCTGCGCTTCGACTCGTCGACCTTCCTCTATGAGCTGATTAACAATGGCTTGCGTGGTGCTACACCTGCAGAGGTAAGTACTCTCAACGGTGGCGGCGACGGCAACCGTGTGGCTTTCGAGAATACGTTCTTCGACAATATCGTTTGCTACAACCCCGGTACGCTGCTCCGCTTCAACGTGATGGGTGCCTGGCGTGCACACAACTCTGACCAGTTCCAGGGATGGGATGTCTACGACTTCGCCATCAAACTGCCTCACGTACCGACAGGCGAGTATGAGTTGCGTATCATCTATCCCCCGATGGCTCGTGGCGGACTGATGCAGTTCTATCTGGGCAACTCGTCGAAGCAGTCAGACATGGTGGCTATCGGCATTCCCTTCGATGCCTGCGCCAATCCCTACGAGGACGCCACCATCGGTTACGAGGACATCGTAAACCGTGCCGACGACGAGACGTCGGACTGCGGCGTCGAGAGCGACCAGCGTATGCACGTCCGCGGCTATATGCGTGCTCCGGCTTCCTTCTCGCGTGGAACCTACAATTCGGTTACCGACCCGCTGTCGTATAACGAAGACGATATCTATTCGGCTGCCAGCCAGATTATCGGCTCTACCAGCTGCCGCTCTGAGACCGGCTACGGTACGATGATGCTCCGCCGTATCATCACCACACAGCGCTTCGAGCAGGGTAAGGACTATTGGCTGCGTATTAAGAACCTGGTGAACGATACCAACCTCGGCTGGTCGTTCGACTTCGTAGAACTTGTACCCCTTGACATTGTCAACAGTCAGACGATGACCGAGGACTGGTATTAAACAATTGAGAATTGATAATTGAGAATTGAAAATTATGATTACCAAGAATATGAAGAATTATCTCGTCGCTTGTTTGCTGTGCTGCTGCGGTGCCGCAGTCACCAGCTGCACTGACTATGACGACTACAACTCGGTGCCGGTCGATGCGCGCCCCGGTGCCAACAACACGTTGTGGGAGAATATCAGCAGCGACCAGCAGCTGACCAAGTTTGCTGCCCTTGCCCGTAAGTGCAACTTCTCGGAAGCCCTCAACAGCCCACGCTTCTATACCGTCTGGGCACCTGTTGACAACGCCATCAGCGATGATGAGTACAATCGCCTGATGGCCAGCGACAGTGCTACGATTGTAAAGCAGTTCATGCAGCAGCACATCACGGAGTATAACTATCAGGTGTCGGCTGCTCAAGACAGTGTCACCATCGTATCGCTCAATGCCAAGCATCATCCCTTCACACAGACGGCATTCGACGGTTACAACTACTTGTCTGTCAACAACCCGTCAACCAATGGCGTGCTGCATAAGATTAACGGTATGTCGGAGTTCTACTACAACCTCTATGAGAACATTGACAACCTCACGGGATGCGACTCCATCAAGAAGTACATACAGAAGTACGACGAGTACTATCTTGACGTCAACGCCTCCGTCATCGGCCCGCTTCGCGACGGTAAGCAGACCTATTTGGACTCTGTGATGAAGAAGCGTAACAACGTAATCCGCGAAATCATGCATGCCGACTTGGATAATGAGGACAGTACATACTGTATGTTCATTCCCAACGACGATGCCTGGAATGATGCTTATGCGAAAATCAATCCGTGTTTCAATTATATCCCGAAGATGGATTATATGGATTTGACGAAGAAGACGACGGTGGCTTCTTCTATCAAGGCTACTGATGCAAAGGCTGATAAGGCTGCTACGACGACCGACGACCTGCAGGACTCACTGACCTGCCGTAATATCGTTTCCAACCTCGTCTTCTCAGAAAGCTATCCTTACAATAAGCAACTCTTCGCCAACGGTTCCTACGCTCCAACAGACACGGTCTTTTCTACTTCATACCGCTATTTCACTCATATAAACGAGATGATGGACCATGTGGTAGAAGCCAATGAGATGAGTAATGGCTTGACACGTACTGTCGATTTGCTCGCTTTCCGCCCCTGGCAGACTTACAATCCTACCATCAGAGTCAGTAAGCCTGCAATAAGAGTGGGTAACACCGAAGTCCTTACTACGCTTAAGGTGAATAAGCTGACAGATCATAACGTGCCCTTGACCAATCTCGCCGGACGTGACTCGCTCTTCAGCAAGGTGCCAAGGCTGATTCGTCAGTGGCTCTTCCCACCGAGGGCGCGATTCTTCTCATACGTGGCTGTTGACAGTGCCAACATTGACGGTACAACGGGTAAGCCAGAGTTCTGCTTCCCGCTGAAAAACGTGCTCTCGACAACCTATCATATCTATGTCGTCACCGTTCCTGCACAAGTCGAGCAGCCTCTGGCTGCCGTGAAGCCTTACTACCTGCGCTTCTATCTCAGCTGGACGGATGCTGCCAACAAGCAGCAACTCACAGTGCTGCCCCAGGGGGCTAATGCTGGTATTGAGATTACTACCGATGAAGGTAAGGACGGCACGAAGCTGATATGCCTGGGCGATCCTGGACGTGTCAACGTCATTGACCTCGGTGAGTTCACTTTCCCCGCCTGCTATTATGGACTGGATGCTTATCCTAACCTGATGATGATGCATACCAAGTCATACACATCCTCTGCCAATCGTAGTAAGTACGACCAGCAGATGCGTGTGGCAGGCGTTTACCTCGTTCCGAAGGAATATAACGACTTATGGGCAAACTCTGATAATGAATAATGACAACGATGAAACATACGATATTTAACTTCATACAGTGTCAGAGTCTCAGACTCTCACTCTGTGCCATCGCTTTGACAGCAAGCTCTGTGGCTTTTGCTCAGGATGAATTCGAGGATGACGAGAATTCTACGGCCATCAAAGCGCCTAAGCGCGCCAAGGTTGTCGATACCAACCCGACCTTCACATTGCAGGGTGTCGTTGTCGATGAAGCCACGAAGAAACCTGTGGCAGGTGTGCGTATACAGACCCTCAGTGACAACCGGTATGTGGCCATGACAGACGAAGAGGGAAAGTTCACCATCAAGGTGCCTACTTTCACTACATCACTCTTCGTTCAGGCTCCGGATTTCTTGTCACAGCAGGTCGCTATTGTTCCTGGCGACGAGAAACAGAAGGTGAACATTCGACTGCTGAGTGATGCTTTTGCCACGATGTATCAAAACGGTACTACGATAACGGCTACCAACAGCTTCGTCTCTGACGGCAATGGCTTGACGATTGACGAGGAGATGACATCGAAACTCGGTGGTGACATCCGTATGAACATGCATTCGGGTAATCTTGATCAGGGCGCTGCGATGTTCATACGTGGTATTAGCTCTATTAACGCCAACGCCCAGCCGATGGTCATCCTTGATGGCGTCGAACTGGACATGCAGCGTGACAGACAGTCGCTGCATTTGGGCGATATCTTCAATATGCTGTCAACGATTTCGCCCGAGGATATCGATAAGGTGACAGTGCTGAAGAATGCAACGGCACTCTATGGTGCACGTGGCGCCAATGGCGTAATCCTTATTGAGACCAAGCGTGGCCATTCTATGGCTACGCGCATCGATGCCAAGCTTGGGGTCGGCTGGACGTTTGTTCCCAGCAGTCCTACCATGATGGATGCTTCCCAGTACCGTAACTATGCAGTGGAGCAGTTGGGAACCATTCCCGAGGTGCAAAAGCGTATCGGTTCTTCTACCAATCCTTTGCAGTTCAACTTCCTGAACGATGCCAAGGACGGCTATTACTACAACACCTATCATAACGATACTGACTGGAATGATTATGTCACCCGTACTGCGCTGACGCATAACTACAGCATCAACGTGCAGGGTGGTGACGACATCGGTATGTATAATCTCTCTGTGGCTTATATACAGACGATGAAGAATATCGAGAACACCAGTTTCGACCGCATCAATGTGCGTTTCAATACCGACATCAGCTTGCTTTGGAACCTGAAGACGAAGTTTGACATGTCGTTCTCGCGTACCAATACGAACCTCTTCGACGAGGGCATCGCTGCCGACCTCAATTCGGGTGTGATTACCTCACCGGCTTTCCTGACCCTGGTCAAGAGTCCTTTGCTCAATCCGTACCAGTATAACAAGAATATCGAGGCTTTCACGTCGTTGCTTTCTGACGCTGACAATCTCTACAGCACCTTGGATGACGGCAACTACTCGCTGGCCAATCCGCTGGCACTGATTTCTAACGCTAGCGGCGAGCGTAAGAACCGTAATGAAAACACCTTCTTCAATGTGACGATCACGCCGACCTATGAGATCAGCAGAGACTGGAAACTCACATCTCACTTCAGCTACTACCTCAACCGCAACTCACAGGCCTACTACCGTCCAAATATCGGTCTGCCTTCGTTCGCTATTGAGAACCTCGGTACAGTCTATTCTAAGACTGCCTCTATTTTCTCGAAGGAGATTAACGTCTTAAGCAATACTCATTTGGACTGGAACAAGAAGATTGGTGCTCACACCATCGCGGCTATGGGCGGCTTCCGCTACAACTATTACTCATACGACAACAGTGACCTGACGACGCAGTATTCGACGAAGCTCGAGGATGACAAGAACCCGAAGCTGGCCACCGGCAATAACGTCTATTCTACTGTAGCAGGTGCCGACGATGTGTGGAAGAATATGCAGTGGTATGTTTCAGGCGACTACAACTACATGAACAAGTACTTCGCTACTGTCTCCGTGCTGGCTGAGGCTAACAGCCGTTTTGGCTCAAATGCTAATGGAGGTGTGAAGATGTTTGGCACGAAGTGGGCTATCTTCCCCAGTGTGCAGCTGGGTTGGGTGCTGACCAACGAAGCGTGGTTCCCCAAGCATAGCGGTATCAACTACCTGCGTCTGAACGCAGGCTTCGATGTCAGCGGTAATGATGGCATTAGCAACTATGCTGCACGCACTTCGTTCAACACCGTTCGTTTCAACTATACCGAGATTGGCATGCAGCTCACGAATGTCGGTAACGAGGAAATCAAGTGGGAGTCGACGTCGAAGTTCAATGTCGGCCTGCAGGCTTACTTCCTTCAGAACCGTCTGGGTGCTACCTTCAACTACTTCATCCATAACACAAAGGACTTGCTGGCTCTCAAGAGTTTCGAGAACCCCATTGGTGGTATCAACAACTATTGGACTAACGACGGCGAGTTGCGCAACACCGGCTTCGAGGTTGGTATCAACGGCAAGCCTGTCGTCATGAAAGACTGGCACTTAGAGCTTGGCGCTACGGTAGGTCACTACAAGAACGAAGTGAAGTCACTGGCCAATGGTGACTATACCTCTTCTATCTATGGCACTAACAATATCTTGACGGCTGTGGGCAATCCTGTGGGTGTGTTCTACGGCTATAAGACAAAGGGTGTCTTCTCGACGACGGCTGATGCCCAGGCTGCCAACCTCTATATTCTTGACGAGACGGGTGCCAAGCACTACTTCGCAGCGGGCGACGTCCACTTCGAAGACCTGAACAATGACGGCAAGATTGACGATAGCGACAAGACCATTATCGGCGATCCTAATCCCGACATCTATGGTAACATCTTCCTGAATCTCAACTGGAAGCGCTTTACGCTGGGCGTGAATTTCAACTACAGTCTGGGTAATGATATCTACAACTACCAGCGCTCCGTCCTCAACAGCGGTGCTACGCTCTACAACCAGCAGGTGGCTGAGGTAGGCCACTGGCGCTATGAGGGACAGCAGGCTGAACTGCCCCGCCTGAGCTATGGCGACCCGATGGGCAATAACCGCTTCAGCGACCGTTGGATAGAGGATGGCTCGTATCTCCGTATGAAGAATGTCAAGCTTACCTATCAGGTGCCGTTCCCCGAGGCGTGGCAGTCGTGGCTGCAGGGCATCTCTGTATGGGCTGAGGGCAGCAACCTCTTCACCCTTACACGCTACACGGGTAGCGATCCTGAATTCTCTGCCAGCAACAACCAGCTCTACCAGGGCATCGACTGCGGTAACATCGTTCAGGGACGCATCTTCTCTATGGGTGTCAAGATTAACCTCTAAGCGTAATTGATAATAGTAAATCGTAAATCGAATAATAATATGATGATTACCAAGAATATCACGAAATATCTCATCGCATGTTCGCTGTGCTGCGGCGGTGCCGCAGTCACCAGCTGCTCCGACATGCTTGAGGCAGACAGCTCGCGTCAGTTGTTCGACCCGGCTCTCGACCAGAAGACCGACTCCGTCTTCTATGCATACGGCATTATGGAGGCTATGCAGCAGTTGGCCGACCAGTATTACTTCCAAAACGAAATGCGAGGCGACTTGGTGAAACCTACCGACAAGGCATCTACGCACCTGCGTAACCTGGCTTCGTTCTCAGCTGATGCTACCAATAAGTACGATAGCGTCTATCTGTATTATAAGGTCATCAACAACTGCAACTACTATCTCGCTCACCGTGACACCACGCTCGCTACTGGCGCCCGCAACGTCGTCTGTAATGAGTACGCCGCTGTTGCCTCGTTCCGAGCCTGGGCCTACCTGCAGCTTGCACGTCAGTATGGCGCTGTGCCTTACATCACTGAACCCGTCACCACCATTGGCCAAATCAATGCCAATACCACGATGACCAACTATCAGACCATTCTTGCCGGCGAGGCTCAGATGCTCGAAAAACTCAAGGCACGCTACACTGAGGACCAACTCGCCGTGCCTACCTTCGGGCAAACATCGCGCTCTGTGGGCTATCTCAACTGGGGCGATCAGGAGAAGTTTATCAATCCACGCAAGTGCTTTATCCCGCTCAACGTCGTCCTGGGTGACATCTACCTCGAACTTGGACAGTACGAGCAGGCCGCTACCTGTTATTATCAGTACCTGCGATACGAGGGACTTACTCGTGGCGACATCTCCGTCAATTATAATGAACAGATGGGTATCAGCTATAGCTATTACAGTCCCATCTTCAAGAATTTCCAGGAGTGGCCCGCTGACTATAATGCCAGCAAGAACTCCACGCTCTACAACGGACAGCCCTCTTGGCTCAGCTCCTTCTTGCACGCTTCTTCGCCCGGCGATGTCATCTCTTACATCCCCATGGCCGTCAACTACACCATGGGCAAGACAACTGACATTCCTGCAACCTTCGGTTATAACTACTACGGTACCGAGAGTCGTAGCGCCATATCTTCCAACGTGAACTTTAGCTTTAACTGCCCAAAGACCGAAGACATACAGGTCGTACCATCCCCGGCCTATTGCGATTCCGCTCGCCGTGCCCAGTATTATTATTACACCGAGCAGGTCAAGGTGTCTCCCTTCAACTGGATTGTGCGTAACGAGCCTCTCGGCGATGCACGTGCAATGATTGTCAGCCAGGGAGCAGGTGCCGACTCTTCCTATGTCTACACCTACAAGCCTTCTACCGGCTATGTACTCCTCTATCGTAATGCCACTGTATGGCTCCATCTTGCTGAGGCTATCAACCGCATGGGCTACCCCGATGCAGCCTTTGCCGTGCTGAAGAATGGCCTCCACTCTGAGCTCCCCAACTATCGTTATCTTGAGGTGTACTTGAAAGATCAGGCTGGCAATGACTCTATCGATGAGAACGGTAACAAGGTGCTCGATATGACGCAGTCGCACATCGATGATAAGTACTACCTGACACCAGAGTCCTACACCCTGCTGACAGAGAAGCTTCCTTTCTTGGCACAGGCCAACTCCGAGATCTTCAAGAACGGAGCAAACAAGTCTTTTGTCGGCATCCACTTCCACGGTGCCGGTGCCGTCGAGGATCTCTATTCTACCTACCGTTATAGCACCGTCCTCAATGCCAAGATTGCCGACATCAGCAAGAAGTTCGGCCTTGCACTCAACACCTATACCAAGGACGACTATATCAACGCGATGGAAGACCTTCTCTGCGATGAGTACGCTATGGAGTTCGCCTTCGAAGGAACCCGTTTCTCCGATCTCCGCCGTCTCGCCCTCCACAAGAACCAGGCTGGTACCTACGGAGGCAACTTCGGCGACCGGTGGCTCAGTCGTATGCTTCAGAATAATGCGGCTGGCATAACCACACAGAATTGCTACTTGCCCTATAAGTAAACATTGAATGAAGAAGTTCATCGTAATCTGCGCCCTTACCGCTTTGACTGTGTCTGCGGCGAGGGCGCAGTTCGTTTGGTTCGATGGTCAGCATCCCATCAGCTATCAGGTAGTAGGGAAAGTTGACCCTGTAGTGAAAATCGCCCTCCAGATGTTCAGTGGTGATATGGAGCAGGTGACGGGTATGAAGGCGGTCGCCTCAAAAAAGGCCACGATCCGTATCGTTCAGGGAAAGGGAACGGCTGACGGTTTCCGTCTCAGCGTTTCTCCTGAGGGACAGATACTTGTCGAAGGACATAACGGCCGTGGCGCAGCCTACGGACTGCTCGAACTCTCACGTTTGGCGGGCGTGTCGCCCTGGGTCTGGTGGGGCGATGTCGTGCCTGAACGGAAGACGCGCCTGACGTTGCCGTCCGACTTCGTCCTGGAGCATACCCCGTCGGTGGCTTATCGTGGCATTTTTATTAACGATGAGGACTGGAGTCTGCGCCGTTGGTCGGCTGACAATATGGGACCTCAGACTTACAAGCGGCTGTTCCAGCTCTTGTTACGCCTGAGAGCCAACATCCTCTGGCCGGCTATGCACGAGGGGACGCCGGGCTTCTTCACCGTCAAGGGAAACAAGGAGATGGCCGACTCGTTTGGCATCCTTATCGGCACCAGCCACTGCGAGCCTCTGCTGCGCAACAATGTCGCCGAGTGGGACCATGGCTCCCGTGGCTCGTATAATTATATGACCAACCGCTCGCAGGTACAGCAGTACTGGAAGGAACGCCTGCAGCAGGTGAAAGGTTCCGAGGAGTTCTTTACCATAGGCATGCGCGGCATCCATGACGGCTCTATGGAGGGCGTGAAGACCAAGCAGGAGAAGCTCGACGGTCTGCAGCGGGTCATTGACGACCAGCGCGAACTTATCCGCAAGTACTATCGTAAGGATGTGGAGCGTGTGCCGCAGGTCTTTATCCCGTATAAGGAGGTTCTGGAAATCTACGAGAGTGGTCTCCGCGTGCCTGACGACGTGACGCTGATGTGGTGCGATGACAACTACGGCTACATGACCCGCCTCTCAGATGCCGAACAACAGCAACGGCAGGGTGGGGGAGGCGTCTACTACCACCTCAGCTACTGGGGGCGTCCCCATGACTACCTGTGGCTGACGACGACGCAGCCAGGACTGGTATACTCCGAGATGCGTGCCGCCTACGACCACAACTGTCGCCGTCTGTGGATTGCCAACGTCCACGACCCGAAGGTGGCTGCCTACGACCTGGAGCTTTTTCTCGATATGGCGTGGGATATTGAAAGCCTCACCCCCAGCCCCTCTCGCAAGGAGAGGGGAGTGGTTACTCTGGAGCAGCATTTGCAAAACTGGCTATGTATGCAGTTTGGCGCTACGGTGGGACGTGCCATTGCCCCGTCGATGCGTGAGTTCTATCGCCTCAATGCCATTCGCCGTCCGGAGTTTATGGGCTGGACGCAGGTGGAACTCGACAAGAAGAAATATCCTGGCGGCAAGTCGGTGCCAACGACAACGGCGTTCACGCCTGCTGAGGCTTGCCAGCGACTGGCCGACTTCGGCGCTATAGAAGCAACCGTCGATGCCTACGCCCGTCTGGTACCGCCGTCACTGCAAGACGCCTATTTTGCGGCTGTGCTCTATCCCGTCCATGCTTCAGCAGCCATGAGCCGGAAAATGCTCAGCGACTCTGTCGCCAGTAGCCGTGCCTACGATGAGATACAGCAGCTGACCGCACGCTACAATCAGCTGAACGGCGGCAAATGGCAGCATCTTATGTCATCGGCTCCTCGTCAGTTGCCTGTCTTTGGACAGGTGCGGACGACATTGGCAACTGACAGTGCTACTGCTGAAACCTACGTCAGTAGGAACGCCTGCCAATGGACGTCGGCCACCGCCGGCTGTCAGCCTATCGAGATGCTTGGTCATTCTGGTCGGGCCGTCGCCATCCCCAAGGGAGGGGAGACGGTCTACGAGTTTGAGACGCTACAGGACGGCGCCGCCACGCTCTACACCGCCATGATACCCACGCAGCCCAACGACAAGGGCGACCTGCGCTATACGGTGCAGATAGACAACGAGCCAGCCCAGACCATTTCGCTGAAAGAGAAGTACCGCTCCGAATCCTGGAAGCTGAACGTGCTCCGAGGTCAGGCCCTGAAGCAGACCGCCGTGAGCGTTACGAAAGGTCGCCATACGCTGCGCATAAAAGCTCTCGACGACCATGTCATCTGCGACCAGTGGATGCTCGACTTTAAGAACAACCGCAAGTTTTACGTCATACCAACAATAAAAGAATGAAGCGAATTACAGTCTGTTCTTGCCGGCCAATGAGGTGCCGGCTCCCTTCAAGCCTTTCCTGACACAGTATGACACCTACCTGCTGCGATATACGAACATCAAAGAGAAGTAGTCGCACCTGGCGCACCTGCCACCCTTCGAAACGATGCTGGCTTTCAGTGGGTTATGCTTCAGGTGTGCTGGGTGCGACACTGAAAGTCGTTACCTTCCAGAGGCCTTGCTTCATGACGTCCGAGGAGGAACAGCTGATGCAGCGTCACAACGAGCAGTTCCAGAACCTGTCGACGGCCGACATCCTGCTCAGCACCTACTATGCCCCCGCGCCGCGCTCGCAGCAGAACTTCGTCCGTGCGGCTGACTTGGCAGTTGTGCCGTTGCCGTTAGGACAGTGAGTGTAAGACCCAAGAGAATGCTTTTCGTTTTCAAAAAGTTTTATGTTATTTTGTTCTCGTTGCAATTATCCGCCTTTTTTGCTAAAAAAGCAAACATTTGCCGGCAGAAGTTTGGTAGTTCAACCTTTTATGTTTAACTTTGCAACATTCTAAAAACTGAAAAAGATGAAAAAGCTATTTTTTACTACTGTCCTGTCGGCTGTCGTCTGTATAGCCGTGAACGCACAGAACCATCGGCTATGGTATGCCCAGCCCGCGACACATTGGTTGGAGGCATTGCCAGTAGGTAACTCTCTTCTCGGTGCCATGGTCTATGGCGGCACCGACACGGAGGAGATTCAGTTGAACGAAGAGACGTTCTGGAGCGGCAGTCCCTACGAGAATAATCCGAAGGAGGCACTGCGGCACCTGCCCGAAGTGCGCCGACTGGTGTTCGAAGGCAAGGAGTATCAAGCCTCGAAGTTGCTGGACAAGTATTTCGTCCCCGGGCCTCATGGCATGCGCTACCTGCCGATGGGCAGTCTGAAGCTCGCCTTCGGTCACAAGGACGTGCAGCAGTACGAGCGGGCACTGAACCTCGGCGACGCTACGGCTACCACCACCTATATATATAAAGGTGTAAAGTATGAGCGCACCGTCTTCGCGTCACAGGCCGACAGCGTCATCATCGTTCATCTGAAGGCCGGCAAGAAGGGCGCACTGAGCTTCACGATGTCCTACCAGAGTCAGCTGCCCTTCCAAGCGAAGTCAGAGCATTCCTGCCAAAGTCCGCTTTCAGAAGGTTCTGGCAATCTGGGCGGACGCCTCATTGCCACCGTGCGGGGCGTTGATCAGGAGGGTGTGAAGGCAGGCTTGACAGCCGAGTGCCAAACCAGCGTGCGGATAGAGGGAAAAGGTGCCGACGTCACGTTCGACGACGGCACGGTTGTTGTCAAGAACGCTACCGAGGCTACTATCTATATCGCTGCCGCCACCAACTACGTCAACTATCACGACATCAGCGGCAATGCCACCAAGAAGAACAAAAACCGCCTGAACCTGGCTGAAGCCATCCGCTTCCCGCAGTTGCTGGCTCGCCATACGGCGAAATATCAGGAGCAGTACAACCGCGTGTCGTTGAATTTGCCGAAGTCGGCAAACTCCGGTTTGGAGACCGACAAGCGCGTGGCCGCCTTCGAGAAGGATGCCAGCGACCTCGACATGGTGGCCCTGATGATGCAGTATGGCCGCTACCTGCTCATCTCGTCGAGCCAGCCCGGCGGTCAGCCCGCCAACCTGCAGGGCGTGTGGAACGACAAGATGAACGCTCCGTGGGACTCGAAGTACACCATCAATATCAACGCTGAGATGAACTACTGGCCCGCCCTCATCGGCAATCTCGCCGAGACGCAGCAGCCCTTCTTCTCGATGGTGCGCGACCTGAGCGTGACCGGAGCCGAGACCGCCAAGACGATGTATGGCTGCGGCGGCTGGGTGGCCCATCACAATACCGACCTCTGGCGCATTGCAGGTCCGGTGGACGGCACGCCGTGGGGCATGTTCCCCACAGGAGGCGCCTGGCTCACCACACACCTGTGGCAACACTACCTCTATACCGGCGACAAGCAGTTCCTGTCGGAATACTATCCCGTGATGAAGGGCGCAGCCCAGTTCCTGCTCGATTATATGCAGGTGTACCCTGCAGCCGGTGAGTTGAAACAGGCTGCCGGCTGGCTGATGACCGTCCCCACGGTGTCGCCGGAGCACGGTCCCCGTGGCAAGGGTACCAACGTCTGCGCCGGTTCTACGATGGACAACCAGATAGCCTTCGACGTGCTCTCGCAAGCCCTGCAGGCCGCCAAGGTGCTGGGGTGCGACAGCGTGCTGGCAGAGCAGTTGCGTTTTGCCCTGCAGAACCTGCCGCCGATGCAGATAGGCCGCTACGGACAGTTGCAGGAGTGGCTTATCGACGCTGACGACCCGAAGGACGAGCACCGCCATATCTCGCATCTCTACGGTCTGTACCCCTCGAACCAGATTTCGCCTTACGCCCATCCCGACCTCTTCACCGCTGCCGCCAACACGCTGAAGCAGCGCGGTGACATGGCTACAGGCTGGAGCCTCGGCTGGAAGACCAACTTCTGGGCGCGTATGCTCGACGGCAACCACGCCTTCACTATCATCAAGAACATGCTCCACCTGCTGCCCGACGACTCCAAGTCGCGCCAGTATCCTGCCGGTCGTACCTATCCGAACCTGTTTGACGCCCATCCGCCATTCCAGATTGACGGTAACTTCGGCGTCTCGGCCGGCATCTGCGAGATGCTCGTCCAGAGTCATGACGGTGCCGTGCAGCTGCTGCCTGCCCTGCCCGACGAATGGAAGCAGGGAGCGGTGAAAGGCCTGCGGGCACGGGGAGGATTCGTCGTCGACGAGGAGTGGAACGAAGGGAAACTTCGTTCGGCAGTGGTGCGGTCGTCCGTCGGCGGTACGCTGCGCCTGCGCTCCTACGTGCCCCTACGACTGGCTAAAGGACCGAAGGGCGCACGGCTGAAGAAGGCCGAGGGCGACTGTCCTAACCCGCTGTTTGCCCCTGCCGCCATCCGTGAGCCGCTGCACTCAAAGGAGCTGAAAGACTTCAAGCCGCAGACACTCCCCAAGGTCTATGAATACGACGTTGAGACGGTTGCAGGGCAGAAATACCGCTTTGTCAGCGAGTAAATGAAACATACAGAAAAGAACGCGACACATACGAAACGATATGTGTCGCGTTCTTTTTGTACCTTTGCAGCCGAATATTGCCATCTAACAAAACCGTTATAACCAATGAAACAAACTAAAAGACTAGCCCTGGCTGCCGTGCTCGCTTTGAGCACATGCGCTACGTGGGCACAAGGACTAAAAGACGCCTACAAGGACTACTTCATGATTGGCGTCGCCGTCAACCAACGTAATGTGTCGAACGCACAGCAGCAGGATCTCATCCGAAAGGAGTTCAACTCTATCACGGCTGAGAACGACATGAAACCAGAACCTACCGAACCAAGGGAAGGACAGTTTAACTGGGAGAATGCTGACCGCATTGCCAACTTCGCCCGCCAGAATGGTATCAAACTGCGTGGCCACTGCCTGATGTGGCATTCGCAGATAGGCCGCTGGATGCTTGGCGACAACCCCACGAAGGAGGTGTTCTACGAGCGTATGAAGAAGCACATCCAGGCCATCGTTACCCGCTATAAGGACGTCATCTACTGTTGGGACGTGGTGAACGAGGCTATCGAGGACAATGCCAACGCTACCGACCCTTATCGCCAGAGTGCTATGTATAAGCTCTGCGGCGACGAGTTCATTGAGAAGGCTTTCCAGTTTGCCCGCGAGGCCGACCCCAATGCCCTGCTGTTCTATAACGACTACAGCACGGTAGACCCCCACAAGCGCGACCGTATCTATAATATGGTGAAGAAGATGAAGGACAAGGGCGTGCCCATCGACGGTATCGGTATGCAGGCTCACTACAATATCTACTTCCCCTCAGAAGATCTGCTCGACCAGGCTATCTCGAAGTTCAAGACCATAGTGAAGCATATCCACATCACCGAGTTCGACATCCGTGTGAACGAGGAGATGGGTGGTGGCCTGCAGTTCAGCCGCGACGGCGCTGCTGTGACCGACTCCGTGAAGCAGCACCTTGCCGACCAGTATGCCCGCTGCTTCCGCGTGTTCCGCAAGCACAAGGACGTCATCGACTGTGTGACCTTCTGGAATCTCGGCGACCGCGACTCCTGGCTCGGCGCAGCTAACTATCCGCTGCCGTTTGACTCGGAGTACAAGCCCAAGCTGGCTTATCAGTATATTAAGGAGATGAAGGATCCCGCATGGAACCTGCCTCCCCGTCCTGCCCGCAAGCCCCGTCCCCAGGGACAGCAGGGCCGTCGCCGTGGCGGTCAGCAGGCCCAGCGCCCTGCCTTCAACCCCGATATGGCCTTCCCCGAAGACCCGAACGTGAAGGAGGACTTCAAGCCATCTACCAAGAACCAGCCGGGTCAGCAGTTCCCGATGGTCAACTCGCAGGGCATCGTCCGCTTCCGCGTGGAGATTCCCGATGCACAGGCCGTCAGCGTCAGCCTTGGACTGGGCGGTCAGGGTGGCACCCCGCTGCACCGTGCCTACGACAACTCATGGGTAGGCCAGACGGCAGGCCCGATGGACGAAGGTTTCCACTACTATCACCTGACGGTCGACGGTGGTACACTGAACGACCCGGGCGCACAGAATTACTATGGCTCCTGCCGTTGGGAGAGCGGTATCGAAATCCCTGCCCACGACCAGGACTTCTATGCAGAGAAGAACGTGGCTCACGGTCAGGTCAGCGAGGTCCGCTTCTGGAGCGAGAGCACGAAGAGCCTGAAGCGCGCCTTCGTCTACCTGCCGCCGACATACGGTAAGAACAAGAAGGAGAAGTTCCCCGTGCTCTACCTGCAGCACGGCTGGGGCGAGAATGAATACGCCTGGAGCAACCAGGGTCATGCTAACCTTATTATGGACAACCTGCTCGCTGAGGGCAAGTGCAAGCCTTTCATCATCGTAATGACCTACGGCATGACCAATGACGTGCGCTTCGGCGGCATCGGCCAGTTCACGGCCAAGGAGTTCGAGACCGTCCTTGTCGACGAACTCGTCCCCTATATCGACAGCCACTTCCAGACGATAGCCAAGAAAGAGGGCCGTGCCATGGCAGGCCTGTCAATGGGCGGCATCGAGACCAAGCTCATCACCCTGCGCCGTCCCGAGGTCTTCGGCTACTACGGACTGCTGAGTGGCGGAACCTACCAGCCCGAGGACATCAAGGACCCGAAGCAGGTGAAGTTTATCTTCGAGAGCTGCGGTTCGAAGGAGAATCCCGACGGCATCAACAAGAGCGTCGAGGCACTGAAGGCTGCCGGCTACAATGCTAAGGGCTTTGTCTCCGAAGGTACGGCACATGAGTTCCTGACATGGCGTAGAAGCCTGAAGGAAATGGCTCCATTGCTTTTCCGTTAAGCCTTTGCGACATATAGAAAAGTATAAGAAACAAGAGATGCGGCTCATGCCGCATCTTTTTTGTATCTTTGCACCCGAAAACCTATAATAGTATTTAATGATAAGAAAACTACTCCTTTCCTCGCTTTGGATGTTGTCAGCCGTTGCTATGGCGCAGCCACAGTTCAGCAAGCCCCATGGACTTTATGATGGGGGGAGCCTGACGGTGGTCATTAGCGGTGATGCCGCTGCCAAGATTTTTTATACTACCGACGGCAGTACACCAACAACGGCAAGTGCCAAGTACACAGCACCGTTGACAATACAGAAAACGACTATCTTACGTGCCATTGAGCAGATTGGTGATTCGCTGTCGCCCGTGGGTACGGCTTCCTACATCTTCGTCAACTCGGTGCTGAACCAGTCCAATAATCCTGCAGGCTATCCGGCAGAGTGGGGGTATTATACCGATGTGAACAGATGGGAAAGAGCCATTGCCGACTACGAGATGGACCAGGAGATGACGAGTAACCCGACGTTGCGGCCGAAGATTATCGAGGGTCTGAAGCAGCTGCCCATCCTGAGCATCGTCTCTGACAAGGATAACTTCTTCAGCCATGAGAACGACCCCGACCGTGGCGGCATCTATATCTTTACGGGACCTCCGGTGGGCGACGCCACGGGGCACGGTTGGACGCGCCCTACCAGTGTGGAACTCTTTGGCGGTCCGCAACAGCACGACCTGAGCACCTCCTGCGGCATCCGTCTCCACGGAGGACACGGCCGTCTGGCAGAGAAGAATCCCAAGCACTCCTTCCGTCTGGTATTTAAGGAGCAGTATGGTCCGAAGACGCTGAGATATCCGCTCTATGGCGAAGACCAGCCGTCGAAGTTCGACCAGCTGGTGCTGCGCTGCCACTTCGGCAATGCCTGGCAGCATTGGGGCGAGGGCAACCGCGAGAAGGCGCAGTACACCCGTGACGTCTGGGTACGACGGATGCAGCGCCGCATTGGCCGGACGAGTGTCAATGCGATCTATGCCCACCTCTTTCTTAACGGCATGTATTGGGGCATCTATAATATCGCAGAGCGTGTCGACGATCAGTTTGGCAAGGATCATCTTGGCGGTAAGAAGGAGGACATTGACGTGGTGAAGATCGAGGAGGACGGCGGCAACCATATCGAGGCCGCAGAGGGAACGCTCGATGTCTGGGAGCAGATGACCAGTGCCGTTGCCAAGGCTGGCAGCGCTGAGGGGTATGCCAAGCTCGACTCTCTGTTAGACATCGACAACTTCATCGACTACATGCTGATTAACCAGTATGCCGGCAACACCGACTGGGATCACCATAACTGGTACGCCATACGCCGTCATAATTCTGACGAGAAGACCAGCACGGGCTTCCAGTTCCTCTGCTGGGACTCGGAGATTGTCTTTGAGAATGTCCGTGAGAACAACCTGACTAAGAATAACGGAGGAAGTTGCCCCACAGGAATGTTCCACAGTCTGCTGCAGAATCCGACTTTCGCCAAGAAATACCAACGTCGTGCCAAGGAGCTTCTGGCCGACGACGGTTTCCTCGGCCAGCAGTCGGTGGTCAATTTGTGGGACAGCCTCTATCATACCATCGACAAAGCCATCTACTGCGAGGCCGCACGTTGGGGTGACTTCCGTCGCGACGTACAGCCGCAGCCGTCGTATTACGGCTCAAACCGCGTGTTTACCGTCGACGATGCCTATATGCAGGAGCGCAACCGTCTGCTCACCAGCTATTTCCCCTATCGCTCGGGCATCGTCTTGGACAATATACTGGCTTTCGTGCAGGTTGACGACTTCGAAGCACCCGAGGAATGGGTTCCGATGGCAACCTCTATGTTCCACCGTTGGAATGGTACAGGGGCTGATGCACAGGTGACGGAACAGAATCCCGGGGCTGAACTGAACTTGAATAACGGTGCCGAACTCGTAGCCGGATTTAGTTCCGTCAGCTATGACCTCTTCGCCGACCTTACCGGCTACGACTGCCTCGTCATCCGCGGAACGGGTGGTAACCTGCGCATCTTGGGTAACCGTCTGACAGATCATGGAGATTTCAAAGAACTGGTCGTTGCACTCAATAGCAGCGACCCTCATTGGGATGCTGACTACGGCGTCGTCATCGTGCCGCTGTCGGAATTGCGGTTGTGTAACACCCAGCGTGACGGCTCTGTCCGCCACGATGAGTTTGCCCACCTGAATGCTATCAAGGTGCAGGGTGGCTCCAATGCCACAGTCTCCGGACTCTGGCTCATCCCCGCTACTCCGTCCTCAGTCAGCGCCGTCAGCGTATTGCCTGCCGATGGCCAGTACTATAACCTGAACGGACAGAAGGTGGCACGTCCTGTCCGTGGTGGAATCTATATCTTAAACGGCAAGAAGATTATCAAAAAATAAATATCAACAATGAAACACTATTTCCTTACCTTGTTCCTGCTGCTGGCAGGGCTGATGCCTGCGAAGGCTGACAATATCACGGTGAACGGGCAGCAACGTTCCTACAATGTCTACGCGCCAAAGAACTTGGGCGAAAACCGGCCTCTGCTCATCTTCTGTCATGGCTATAATCAGGATGCCAACTGGATTCAGAACTCTGAGTTTAAGAATGAAAACGTCAGTATGGAGGCCGTCTGCGACACGGCTAAGTTCGTTGTCGTCTTTCCTAATGGTATCGACCGGGCCTGGGAAATCGGTGGCGACCGCGACATCAACTTCATCAAGGCCATCATAGAGAAAATGGCTACGCAACACAAGATTGACCGTAACCGAATCTATATGGGTGGCTTCTCCATGGGT
Organism: uncultured Prevotellaceae bacterium; assembly: GCA_900316475.1. Classification (GTDB taxonomy): domain Bacteria; phylum Bacteroidota; class Bacteroidia; order Bacteroidales; family Bacteroidaceae; genus Prevotella. The sequence continues at coordinate 28,225 of ONDA01000012.1, read as the reverse complement.
GGCATGCTGACGTATAACGCCATCAACAAGATGGCCGACATCATTGCCGCCTTTGTCTCTTGTAGCGGTCCGTCGGTCGTGACGCCCAATTCCAAGACGCGCCCGGTGCCTATCCTTCATATTCAGGGAACGGCAGACAACTTCGGAAGCGTGCAGCCGGCGCTGAACCCGTGGATACAGCATAACGGATGCTCTACGACCGCAAAGGTAATCAGTAACTATAATGGTTTCAGTGGCGCTAAGTTGCACATCTGGGGACCTGGAAAAGATGGCGTCGAAGTGCGGCTCATAGAACTCAAGGACAAAGGTCACTGGATAACCAAAGAACCCCAAGTGTATACAGGCAAGGAAATATGGAACTTCTGTAGCCGCTACTCGCTGAATAAGACGAAGCCCAGCGTGACTATCACTTCGCCGAAGGCGGGGCTTATCTATAACAGCTTTGCGCCGCAAGGCACAGCTACCTTTCCCGATATCACGATTACGGCTAATGCCGACGATCCGAACGGCACGGTCAGTAAGGTGCAGTTTTACGATGGCAGTACCCTGCTGGCTACCTGTACGTCAAAGCCCTATAAGGCCACATTGACGGGTGCCAAGTCGGGTACCCATACACTGAAGGTGGTGGCTACCGACAACGACGGCGAGACGGCATCGGTCACTACCAGCGTGACGCTGACGGCATCACAGACGCTGAGCCTGTCGCAGAGGTTCACAGAGAATGCCTGTACTCCTGCTGGTTGGATCAGCTACGACGGTTCTGAGAAGCGTATCGGTTACGTCGGTGGTCACGGCAATGGCAGCCGTGTGATGCAGCTGACGGGCAGCCCACGTGCCTTCAACTACGGGTACTATTTCCGCAATATCAACGGTAACAGGCATGATGGCTGGATTAAATACGGTTTGCCGGAGTCCAGTGCCACACTCAGTCTCGCTCCCGGTCATTATGTACTGAAGTTCAAGGCCTGCAACTGGAATATGGCAAGTTTCGGAGAACTGGAATTCGCTGTTGAGAAGGCTGCTGGCGGTCAGGCTGTTGCCAGCACCACCTATAAGCCGACCGTCAATATCGGTAATAATGCCGGCAACGGCTTCAGCGGCGTCACCCAGCAGACGTTCGAGTTCGACGTCACTGAGCAGGGCAACTACGTCCTGGCAGTCTATTCTGCCGCCTCGGGCTGGAGCGATGGTATGGTGGGTGAACTTATCCTCACTGCCAACGGCTACGAAACAACGGACGTCAAGACGACAAGTCGCGCAGAAACACCAACTGTCCTTTACGACTTGCAAGGACACCGTCTGGCACAAGCCCCGCGAAAGGGCATCTATATACAGAATGGTAAAAAAATCGTGAAATGAATAAGAAAGCACTCATTGCGATTGTCACTTGTTGCCTGCTTGCCCCTAAGGGTATGCAGGCGCAACTGTCTACCAACCCTGACAAGTTCCTTGGTAACATCACCACCGACTGGCCCGGTAGTATGAACTATGATGGTTTCATTTATTCCGACTATTGGAATCAGGTGACACCCGAAAATGGTACTAAGTGGAGCACCGTCGAGGGCAACCGGAACTCCTACTATTGGGGAGGCGCCGATCCGGCTTTTAACTACGCTAAGCAAAAAGGTTTCCCGTTTAAGTTCCACTGTCTGATATGGGGTTCGCAGTATCCTGCATGGCTGAAGAACCTCTCGGCTGCCGATAAGTATAAGGCGGTGGTGAAGTGGATGGATACCGTCAAGAAGAAGTACCCCAATCTTGAGCTGATAGATGTGGTCAACGAGGCCGTGGAGGGACATCAGCCCGATACCTACGTCATGCGCGAAGCCTTGGGAGGCAACGGCAAGACGGGCTACGACTGGATTATCAAGGCGTTCGAGATGGCGCACGAACGCTGGCCTAATGCTATCCTCATCTATAACGACTTCAATACATTCCGTCATAATACTGACCAGTTTATCGAATTGGTACGCACGTTGCGCGATGCCGGTGCGCCTATCGATGCATACGGCTGTCAGAGCCATGACCTCGGAGGCATGAATCAGGCAGATTTCAGAACGGTGATGACGAAGATACAGAATGCGCTAAAGATGCCGATGTATATTACGGAGTATGATATCGGCGATACCAACGACGGCAACCAGAACTGGAACTATCAGCAGCATTTCCCCGTTATGTGGGAGGCTGACTATTGTGCCGGCGTTACGCTGTGGGGATGGTTCTATGGCAAGACATGGATTAACGGTAATAATCCCAATGAGAAAGGCATATCGGGCTTGATAAAGAACAAGCAGGAACGCTCGGCCTTGAAGTGGCTCCGCACGTATATGCAGTCTGACAAGGCCAAGCAGGCCAAGAGTCCTTTCCCAGGTATGAAGAAGGAAGCCTCCGTCTACGTGAAGCCGCAGGCCCTGTTGGTTAATACGAATAAGGAGATGACCGTCGACGTGACCGCCAAGATGCGTACCAAGAGCGTGCAGAGCGTGGCTCTCTACGTCAACAACGTGCTCTATCAGACGCTGACTGAAGCTCCCTATACCTTTACTTATACACCAACGAAAGCGGCAAAGTTCAACTTGAAGGCTGTGGTCACCACTACCGACAACACGAAGTACGAGCGTCTGTCTGCCTTCACCGCTACCAACAATTACATTCCGCAGGAGGGCGACGTGCTGACGGTGACAGGCCGCTTGACCAGCATCTCTGCTGGCAAGACCTTTGCCATTGTCAACGAAGCCGAGGGCAAGGCTTTGTATGGTATCAACGACCAGCACTTAGGCTACGATACCTACGACAAGGCTTTTGCTGAGTCGAACAGCGGCTATCTCTTCAAGGCGGTCAACAGCTCGGTCTCTGGCAAGTACCTGCTCCGACTGATGACACCTCAGAATGGAGAGTACAACATCTGGGGAAATCCTGGCTATCTGAACTCGCAGCTCGTCTCTGGCGATTGTTGCTTTATCCTGGGCAATACCCAGCACAGCAATGGTCAGGATATTGACAATGGCGCTGTCTGGGAAATCAAGTACGTCTCTGGCAAGGGCTTCTCGCTGAAGAATGTCGGCACGGGCAAGTATCTCAAGACCAACGATACCGCCAAGTACGATGACCCCACATACTTCACCTTCGCCACGCTGGGCTATCAGCCGACAGGCATTGTCGAGACGCCACTGCCAGCCATCGTCAATGGCAACAGCTCGGCTGTCTACAACCTGCACGGTATGAAGGTCGGCACACTGTCACAGTGGCAGCTGTTGCCTCGTGGCTTGTATATCATCAACGGAAAGAAGATTCAAAAACGATAATCGATATGATGCATAGATTGGTTCTAAGATACTATTTCTTGATTGCCATGACTGTCAGTTTGACTACTGTTATGGCCCAAGGCGTGAAACCGCTGCCGAGCCTTCATGTCGAAGGGCGGTGGCTGGTTGATACCCATGGTAACCACGTCGTACTCCACGGCGTGATGGACACACCGAGTGCGTGGTTCAATGGCGGTCGGTGGGGCTGGAGCTACGACGATGCCGGTCGCCAGCGATGCCTGAACTATTTCGAGAAACTCTTTACAGGTTTTGAAAAGGCTAACTGTACGGTGTTCCGTCTGCACCTGGAACCAGCTTGGACGAATGACAACAGCTATACTTATGTCCATGGTAAGGACCAGCCGGCAAGCGAAGCCCAGGGCGAGGCCGATATCAGGCATTTCAATCCTAACCGTCTGAAGACCTACCTTGGCTCGCTCTACTTCCCGCTGATGCAGAAGGCAATGAACCACCGTCAGTATGTCGTGGTGCGCCCGCCGGGTGTATGTCCTCATAATCTGAAGGTGGGCGACTACTACCAGAAGTATCTTTTAGACGTCTGGGACATCGTCAGTCAGAATGCTAATATCAAGAAGTATGCCGGCCAGATAAGCTTGGAGTTGGCCAATGAGCCTGTCAACTTGAGGAATGCCAACAACCAGGACGATGCCAAGGCTTTGCACGACTACTTCCAACCCATCGTCGATAAGATTCGTGCCAATGGCTTCACGGGTATCATCTGGATTCCCGGTACGGGCTACCAGTCTAACTATCGCAGCTATGCCTCTTGGCCCATCCAGGGCTATAACATTGGCTATGCTGTGCATGACTACCCCGGCTGGTATGATAATTCCAGCGACGATAACCCTAATCCAACCCACAAGATCAATGCCTTCCATGAGGCTGTCCCCGTCGTTGACACTAATCCTGTCTTCATCACCGAAGTAGACTGGAGTCCGCTGAAGGACCCCAAGACGCCTAAGACAAACCCGGATGGCTCCATCCAGTATAACGAGATGGGACAGGTCGTGTATCAGAATCTTGGCACGTGGGCTACGGCTTCCACGTCGAAATGGGGTAAGGCCTTCAAGGCTGTGCTCGACAAGTTTGGCAACATTTCCATGACGTTGACACATCCTCATGACTTCCTCGAGATTGATACCTTGTTGGAAAAGAATAAGGTCATTCCCGCCTTTAACGGTAATCCGGAGGCATGTGCCAAGGCTTGTATGGACTGGTATGCCGACTACTATACAAGAGACTGGCCTCACGCCGACTTCAAGAATGTCTATGTCAGCGACCAGGGAAATGGAACGTATAAGAACCCCGTCGTCTATGCCGACTTCCCCGACCCGGACGTTATCCGTGTCGGCGACACTTACTATATGGTGTCTACCACGATGCACCACTTCCCCGGTGCCACCATTCTCAAGTCGAAAGACCTGGTCAACTGGGAGTACTGCGCACAGCCGCTGACAGAACTGGCTGCGACGTCGAACTATAACTTAGAGAACGGCCAGGATGCTTACGGCAAGGGTATGTGGGCCTGCTCGATGAAGTACCACAACGGCAAGTTCTACTTGCTCGTCAATGGCAACGACGCCGGCGGCTGGCTGCTTACGGCTACCGACCCAGAGGGCAAATGGGAGAAGAAGAAGTTGTCGCGCATCTACTACGACCCCGGTATGCTTTTCGATAATGGCAAGGTCTACGTCGCCTGTGGCATTACCAATATCCAGATGTGTGAGCTCGACGAGGACTTCAACTTCATCCGTGAGCAGAACGTTATCAGCAATGTCGACGGTCTGGAGGGCAGCCATCTCTATAAGATTGGCGACTATTATTATATCTACGCCACCAATGGCGGTTGGCCTTCGGGACAGTCTGCCTATCGTTCGAAGAATATCTTCGGTCCCTATGAAGGGAAGGTGCTTCTTGAGAAGACTATTAATAATAAGGTGAACACCATCCATCAGGGAGCGCTCGTCGATACCCCCGACGGCCAGTGGTGGACCATCCTTCAGGAGGATATCGGCGCACTGGGCCGTGTGCCCAACCTGCAGCCAGTGGCATGGGTCGACAACTGGCCTGTCATCGGCAACAACGGCGTACCTGTCGCTGCCACCGGTTCTTCTACCACATATACTAAACCGGCACTGCCCGCCCAGCCTCGCATGGCTCTGCCTACAAGCGACAACTTCCGCAGCTATCCGTTGGGTATGCAGTGGGAGTGGAACCACAATCCCGACAATGGCGCATGGACGCTGTTCGAGCGTCCGGGATGGCTGCGCCTGAAGACAACGGGTAAGGCCGACTGCCTGACGCAGAACCGCAATATGCTCACTCAGCGCATCTTTGTCGTCCATGGCAAGGAGGCATCGCTGACGAAGGGCACCGTCTGTATGGATGTCAGCCAGTTGGCAGAGGGCGACCGGGCCGGTCTCTGCATCTTCCAGGACCCTTACGCATACGTAGCTGTGGAGAAGAAGAATGGCAGTTTGCGGTTTGTCTGGCGTCAGGATCAGCTTCGCACGAATGAAGGCTTTACACCCGACGAGCAGGTTGTCGAGACGGTAGCTATTCAGGATACGGTTTACCTCCGTGCTTCCATTTTCAAGGGTTCTGGTAAAGCCCGTTTTGAATATTCGCTCGATAATAAGACGTTCACGCGCATTGGCGCTGAGACCACGTTAGGCTTCAACCTCAGCGTTTTCGTCGGTGCGCGCTACGGCCTGTTCTGCATGGCAACTCAGGATGGCAGCAACGGCTATGCCGATTTCGACTGGTTCTCTACCGAGGATAGTTACGATGAGGCTAATTACTATCCTGCCGAATTCGTAGGCTTCAGCGAGGATATGCTCACCGTTGAGTCGTTGACACTTTCCGACGTGGCTTCCGAAGTGATGGTTGGCAATAGTGGCAGTCTCGATGTCAACGCCACATACCGTGACGGCCATTCGGAGAACGTGGCAGCGCAGTGCCGTTATGAGACTGACGGCAATGGCGTTATCGAGATACGTAATGGCCGTATCTTCAGCGTTGCCGAAGGCTCTGCCAACGTCCGCGTCTACTATACCGACCCCTTGGGGCATGAGAAGACTGCGGAGTTCACAGTCCGCTCGACCTTCTTCCCCTTTGGCAAGCAGTATATCAAGACCAACTTCTTCTCGAATGGCACCTATACCGAAAGTACCCATACTTTCCTCCCTGGACAGTGGGGACAGATGGGCTGGGAGTATCCCAATGGTGCTGATATGTCGGCCTATAGGTATCTGGTCATTAAGTTAGGGGCTGCGAGCAGCGACTCCCACCTTAATATATTTACTGAGAATAGCATCTGGTCGGCTTGTTGCAGTACACCCGAATTTGGTTCGAAGAAGCAGATAGTACTCGACCTTCGTACGGCGAAATATACCAGCGACAACAAGAAAGGTCAGCCACTCGACACGAAGAACATTCGTATCGTCAGCTTCTGGGGTACAGGTTCCAAGTCCATCAAGGTCGACGATATCTATCTCACCAATAACAGTGACTATTCAAAGCCTACAGGTATCGAAGCTATTTCGGCTCCGCACGTAGGCAGCTGTTCCCCGGCAGTCTACGACCTGATGGGACGTCAGGTGGACAATGGCCATAACGGTCTCGTCATTGTCCGTACCTCCGATGGTAAAGTATATAAAATCTTAAAGAAATAATAGAGATGAAGAAAACATTGATTTTTTCAATAATGCTGTGCCTCAGTTCGCTGACGATGGCACAGACGCATGCACGTGGGTTCAATATGCCTGAAACCGCACCGACGTTCAAGAACGTGAACTATGCTGGTGACAAACTGGAGGCTCACAATCTCGACATCTATCTGCCCGATACCGGCAAGCCCCGCTATAAGGTTGTGGTGATTATCTACGGCAGTGCCTGGTTCTCCAACAATGCCAAGCAGATGGCCTTTATGTCTGTCGGAAAGCCACTGTTAGACGCCGGTTTTGCTGTTGTCAGCATCAACCATCGCTCCAGCGGCGATGCCAAGTTCCCGGCACAAATCAATGACGTGAAGGGTGCCCTGCGCTTCATTCGTGCCAATGCTGCGAAGTACAAGCTCGACACGTCGTTCATCGGTATTACCGGCTTCTCCTCCGGTGGTCACCTGTCGTCATTAGCTGGTGTCACCAACGGCCTGAAGAAGCGTACCGTGGGCAATACCACTGTCGATATTGAGGGTACCGTGGGTGGCAACCTCGATTTCTCCAGCCGTGTGGATGCCGTCGTCGACTGGTTCGGCCCCGTCGATATGGCTCACATGGAGAACTGTAAGACGGTGAAGGACGAGAAGTCGCCCGAGGCGGCACTCATCGGTGGCGCCCCTGCCCAGAACCCCGACCTCGTGGCGCTCATCAGCCCTATCACTTACGTCTGCGACCATAACCCCCGCTTCCTCGTCTTCCACGGCGATGCCGACAACGTGGTGCCTCACTGCCAGAGCGAGTTCTTCTCCGCTGCCTTGAAGAAGGCTGGCTGTCTTGAGAACTTCGTCACCGTTCCCGAGGGACAGCATGGTCCGAAGACCTTCAACGACGAGACCTTCAAGCAGATGACCGATTTCTTCCTGAAAGAGTCTGCCCTGTCAAAGGTCGTCGAGGATGGCGGCACAGGCGCTTTCAAGGCTGTCATGAAGGAGGAGCCGACACTGCCTGCCCATACCGTCTTCGTACCGCAGGACCTCACGAAGTTCAACGCCCAGAATCCGTTGCCCGTTCTCGTCTGGGGCAATGGCGCCTGCACCGATTCGCCTTGGGAGCATTTCAAGTTCCTCAACGAGATAGCCTCGCATGGCTTCGTCGTCCTTGCAACGGGCTATATCCCCATGGAGGAGAAACCTTATCAGGGACCGATGTCGAAGACTACGCAGCAGATTGAAAGCATCGACTGGATTCTTGCACAGAACGCCGACCCGGCTTCACCTTATTATAATAAGATTGACACCAAGCACATCTGCCTGTCGGGCATGTCGTGTGGCGGTCTGCAGACGCTCTTCAACTGCGCCGACCCGCGTGTCTCGGCACTGATGATTTGCAATAGCGGTCTCTTCAAGATAACCAACGCCGCCCAGGCCATGCCTAATATGCCTATGCCTAACAAGACCAAGCTCAACGAGATTCATACGCCCGTCCTCTATATCCTCGGCGGCAAGGAGGATATCGCCTACGAGAACGGTATGGACGATTTCTACCGCATCAAGCACGTGCCGGCAGCTGCCGCCAACTTCCCCGTTGGTCACGGCGGCACCTACCGTCAGCCTCATGGTGGCGAGTTCAGTGTGGTGGCTCTGGCCTGGCTGCAGTGGCAGCTCAAGGGCGACCAGCAGGCCGCCAAGATGTTCGTCGGCAAGAACAACCTCCTGTCGAAGCGTGAGGGATGGACATTGGAGAAAAATAAGAAAATGAAATAAGCAGAGTAACATGAAACATTTTGGCTTTATCCTCATGGCCTCCCTCGTGGTCGCTGCCACTGCTACGGGACGCCCCGTTCTGAAAGTTACTAACGTCGCACCCAGTGCCGTGCGCATACAGTATAGTGAACCGGGAACGACCACCGACCTGCCCGACTGGCTTTATGTCCGGCACGACGTCGTCGCCAAGTCCGACCTGCGCGTCACCGTCAAGGGCACGCGCGTCACCGTGAAGAACAAGGCCGGCAAGACCGTGTTCAGTGCCACAGCCCATGAGCTGCAGAACGGTGTGTCGACGCTCTCCTTCGCTTCGCCTAAGGATGAGCATCTCTATGGCCTCGGCCAGTTCCAAGATGGCTATAGCAACGTGCGCGGACTGTCGCGCCGGCTGACGCAGGTGAACACGCAGATTAGTCTGCCCATGCTCATCTCCAGCAAGGGCTATGGTATCTTGTGGAACAACTACGGCCTGACGGAGTTCAACCCCTGCAGCAAGAGCGTCACCCTGACGAAGCGTCAGGGGGCAGGTGCCCGCGAGGAGGTGGACGTCACCTCTACCGAGGGCAATAAGCGTGAGGTACGCGAGCGCCATATCTTCGAGGCTACCATAGACGTTGCCGAGGCCGGCGACTACAGTCTCCTGCTTGATGTCGGTCAGAAGATGGCCCGCCGCCATAACCTCTGCATCGACGGCCAGCCGGTGATAGAGATGCAGAACGTCTGGCTGCCGCCGACAACCTCCAAGATTGTGCATTTGGAGAAGGGACGTCACACGCTGACGGCCGAGCTGACAAGGGATGACAAACCTGTGCTCTATTATGACAAGGTGCAGGACCGGACGATGTTCCGTTCACCAGTGTCAAAGGCCGTCGACTACACAGTGTTCGTCGGCTCTCCCGACGAAATCATCGCCACTTACCGCCGTCTCACGGGTGAGTGCCCCATGATGCCGAAATGGGCATTGGGCTACATCCACTGCCGTGAGCGTTTCCACAGCTCGCAGGAAATCCTGGAGACGGCACGCCGCTTCAAGCAGGAGAACATGCCCGTCAGCATGATTGTCCAGGACTGGCAGTACTGGGGAAAGTACGGCTGGAATTCCATGCAGTTCGACGAGACCCACTATCCCGACCCGAAGGCGCTCACCGATACGCTCCACCAGATGGACATCCGACTGATGCTCAGCGTCTGGTCGAAGATTGACAAGCGCTCGGAGGTAGGTCGACAGATGGTTGCCGACAATTACTACATCCCCGGCACCGACTGGATAGACTTCTTCAATCCCGACGCTGCCGCCTCTTACTGGAAGAACTTCCGCGAGCGTCTGCTGCCTCTCGGTATCGATGCGTGGTGGCAGGATGCTACCGAACCTGAGAACGACGACCTCCTCGGACGCCGCGTCAACAATGGCAAGTGGAGTGGGGAAGAGGTGCGCAACGTCTACCCCCTGCTCGTCAACAAGACCGTCTACGAAGGACTCGTCGAGGCCGGTCGTGAACCGATGATTCTCACGCGCTGCGGCTTCCCCGGTATCCAGCGCTACGGCTCTGCCCTGTGGAGTGGCGATGTGGGTAACGACTGGGAGACCTTCCGCCGTCAGCTGACGGCAGGCCTCGGCGTACAGGCTGCCGGTGTGCCCTGGTGGACCTACGACGCCGGCGGCTTCTTCCGCCCTGGCGACCAGTACCGTAACCAAGACTATATCGAGCGTATGCTCCGCTGGATAGAGACCAGCGTCTATCTGCCCCTGATGCGCGTCCATGGCTATATGAGCAACACCGAGCCGTGGAACTATGGCGACGAGGCGAAGCAGATTATTGCCCAGTGCCTGAAAGAGCGCGAAGCCCTGCGCCCCTATATCGAGAAGTGTGCCGAGCGTGTCGCCAAGGAGGGCTATACGCTGATGCGCCCCTTGGTGTTCGACTTTGCCGACGACCCCGTAGCCCTCGACCAGAAGTACGAGTATATGTTTGGTCCCGACCTCCTTGTCAGTCCCGTCACCGAGCCCGGCGTCAGCGAGTGGAAGACCTATCTGCCACGTAATGCCAAGGGCTGGCGCGACCGCCTGACGGGCCGTCACTACGACGGTGGTCAGACCGTCACCACCGCTGTCGACAAGGCGCACATACCCGTCTTCGAGCGTATCCGTTAAAAAGATGTCTTAACGCCTGAAAGCCATGAACAGACTCCTGCACCTGACAGTCCTCTTATTGACATGTATCGTCGTCCCTGCTGCCAGCCATCTGGCGGTCAGCAGCGAGAGTGGCTCTTTTGTCCTTGCCTCTGGTCAGCAAGTGGCTGCCATCGTCGTGGCCGACAAAGAACCGCTGGTGGTGCAGAAGTCGGCAGCACTGCTGGCTGACGACGTTCAGCGCGTCACGGGCCTCAAGCCTGTGCTGCGCCATGCTGAAGGTTCACGGCAGAAGGGTGCCGTCATCATTGCCACCCTCGGCCATAATGCTTACGTCGACCAACTTGTCAAGAAAGGCATGCTCGACGTGTCGGCCATCCGTGGTGCATGGGAGCGTTTCGTCATCAAGGTCGTCGACGGCCAGCTGCTGATTGTGGGCAGCGACCGGCGAGGAGCGGCCTACGGTGTCTTCACGTTGAGCGAGGAGATGGGCGTGTCGCCCTGGTACTGGTGGGCCGACGTTCCGGTGCGCCGCCAGTCGTCGCTCTTCGTCGATGCCGACTACGTGTCGAAGGTACCGACGGTGAAGTACCGTGGCATCTTCATCAACGACGAAGACTGGGGATTGAAGCCCTGGGCAGCCACAAATTTTGAGCGCGAGCTCGGCGACATCGGTCCGCGAACCTACAGCCGTGTCTGCGAACTGCTGCTGCGCCTGAAGGCCAATATGCTGGCTCCCGCCATGCACTCGTGTACCGGTGCCTTCTACAGCCATCCTGAGAGCAAGGTGGTGTGCGACTCCTTTGGCATCATCATCACCACCTCCCACTGCGAGCCTCTGCTGTTCAACAATGCCGCCCTCAGTGAGTGGGACAAGCAGCGCGACGGTGAGTGGAACTACGAGACCAACAGCAAGACGATTCTCCAGAAGCTCGACAACCGCGTGAAGGAGGCTGCCGGCTATGAAAACATCTACACCATGGGACTTCGCGGTCTCCATGATGAGGCCATGAAGGGCAGCACCAATCCTAAGCATCGTGCACGGACGCTGGAGAAGGTGTTTGACCAGCAGCGCGCCATCCTCCGGAAACATACCGGCAAGGAGGGCGGCCAACTTCCACAGATTTTCGTTCCTTACAAGGAAACCCTCGACATCTACGATGCCGGCTTGCGCGTCCCCGATGACATCACGCTCGTATGGCCCGACGACAATTATGGCTATATGAAGCGGGTGAGCAACAGCAGCGAGCAGCGGCGTAGCGGCGGCAGTGGCGTCTACTATCACCTCTCTTATTTAGGTACGCCTCACGACAATCTGTGGTTAGCCACGACGCCTCCCATGCTGATGTACGAGGAATTGCTAAAGGCATACACCGCCGGTGCCGACCGCTATTGGCTGCTGAACGTTGGCGATATCAAACCTATGGAGATGGAGATGCAGCACTTCTTCGATATGGCCTACGACTTCCCGTCGTTCTCCTACGACAATGTGAACGGCTATCAGGCCCGCTGGTTGGCAAGTCTCTTCGGCGTGCCGTCTCTCACCACACAGTTCCAGTTCATCCTCGACCACTATTACCGCTTGGCCTGGGACCGTAAGCCCGAGTTCATGGGCTACGAGTATGAGTGGGACAGTGAGGAGTATAACCGGCTGCACGACACCGATTTCTCCTTTGAGACGGGAACGGCCCAGAAGCGCCTGTTGGACTACGAGCATATCTGCCATGTCTACGATGGCGTCGAGCGCTCCCTGCGTCCCGAGCAGCGCCCGGCACTTTTCGAGCTGTTGGGCTATGCCGTGCGCTCCGCCTGCCAGATGAACCGCAAGTTCCTCTATGCCCAGGCCAACCACGAGACCGGCAGCAGTATCTATGCCGCCATGTCTCAGGATGCCAACGAGCAGATTGAACAGCTGCGCCAGCAGTATAACTCGCTGTTCGACGGCAAGTGGAACCAGATGATTTCAACCATACCTCCCGGCTATACTGCCAAATACCACCTGATGCCTGCCCTTGTCGATAAGCCCACCGATGCCTACCGCCTGCCCGACAGTCAGCTCCATCCGCAGTTACGCTGTAAGGTAGACCTTGCCAAGGTGGCATTGAAGTCACCTTTCCGTCTGCTCGAAGGCATTGGCACCGACTGGCAAGTCCTGCAGCTCGGCCAGCCTCTCGACTTCTCCACCAAGGGCAGTATCGACATTGCCCTCCCGTCGGCCTGTGCCGACTCCGTGTCGCTTTGCATCTCCGTGGTGCCCCTATGGCCGGTGGCCCGCGACCGTAGCAACCGGTTTGCCGTCAGTGTCGACCGCGGCCCGGCTGTCGTCTGTGAGAATCAGTTTCAGGAGTGGGGACCGAAGTGGAAACTGCAGGTCCTTGAAAACCGCAAGGAGTTTGTCCTGACTTTACCGCTCGACGCGTCACGGCGTGAGCATTTCATGACGCTCACCATCGTCGACCCAGGACAGATGATACAGAAGATAACCTACCAGTAAATTAAGAAACAATAACAAATAAACCTTAAGATTATGAAGAAATTTCTTTTCGCAGCCTGTGCGTTCTTCGCTGTTTCTACAGCATCAGCACAAAACCCCTACCTGCCGTTGTGGGAGCATCTGCCCGATGGCGAACCCCGTGTGTTTGAAGACCCCGACCAGCCGGGTAAGTTGCGTGCCTACATCATCGGTTCGCACGACGTGACGTATTCGGCCTATTGCGGTCCCGACATCCGTATGTGGTCAGCTCCCGTCGAGGACCTCAGCCAGTGGCGCGACGAAGGTCCCATCTTCTCGTGGTATGTCAATGGACAGTGGGACACGATGTTTGCCCCCGACCTCGTCGAGACCGTCGACCGTGCCACCGGCAAGAAGACCTACTGGCTCTATCCCCACAGCCGCGGCTGGCGACGCATCGCCATGGTCTGTAAGGGCGACCGCCCCAATGGTCCCTTCACACCGGTGAACCTCACCGAGGACGGCACGCAATGCCTGCCCGGTTCGCTCATCGACTTTGACCCCTCGGTGTTCATCGAGAAGATTACCGACAAGAAGGACAAAGACTACAACATCGGCTACCGTGCCTACGTGTTCTACGGTTTCCAGCACTCTACAGCCTGTGAGCTCGACCAGAAGACGATGTACTCGCAGCGTCCCGGTACGGAGCTTATCGATCCGTTCATCCCTGCCAGCAGTCACGACGGACGTCTGCTCGACAAGGCCGGCTCTGAGTACAAGGCACTCTACAAGGGCCAGAACCCGCTCGACTTCAACTTCTTCGAGGCTTCCAGCATCCGTCAGGTGGGCAACAAGTACGTCATGGTGTTCTCTGGCTACTCCGGCAAGGAGTATGGTCTGGGCAACACCAACTCCGCCCTGCGCTATGCCTTCGGCGACACGCCCCTCGGCCCTTGGCGTTCAGGTGGCGTGCTGGTCGACTCGCGTGGCGTGGTGACCGGCGAGGACGGCGGCAAGCTCATCACAACCAATGGCGGCCATAACACGCACGGTTCGCTGCAGGAGATTAACGGCCAGTGGTACGTGTTCTACCACCGTCCGCCCCGTGGTTTCGGCAATGCCCGTCAGGCTATGGTGGCTCCCGTGAAGATTACGTGGGACAAGAAGCCTGTGGCCAAAGGTGGTAAGGTGACCATCACCGGCTACGACCCCTTTGCCAAGGACAACGTGTGGATGGCTAAGGCTTCCGACGGCAACACCTATACTGGCGCCGAGGTCACCAGCGAGGGTTTCCAGATTTTCGGTCTGCCGCCCTACGCCTATTATTCTGCCGGACTGGCCTGCTTCATGTATGGCCCAGGCAGCAACCAGTGGATGCAGGACAACCACGACGTGTGGAACAACTCCATGGACCTGGCAGGCATTCAGAACGGCGGCATCGTCGGCTTCAAGTACTTCGGCTTCGGCGGTCTGGCTAAGGACACCAAGGGCTGCAAGGCTTTCGTGGGTGCTAAGAAGGGCGACAACACCACGCTCGGTCTCTATCTGACACCCGGCGGCAAGGGTGCCTTCAAGATTCATATCAAGCTCGACGACCCCTGGAAGGGTCAGGAAATCGGTGTCATCGATGTTGCCGCTGACGCCGTCAGACAGGCAAGGATGTTCTATGCTCCCGTTCCCGCCGTCGAGGGCCTCACGGGCAAGCACGCTATCTATCTCGTGGCCGAAGGTCCTGAGGTGCGTCAGCCCGAACAGCCGCAGCGCGGTCAGGCAGGCCGTCGTCCGCAGCAGCCCCAGCGTCCGCAGGGCTTGTTCGACCTCCACGGCATCAGTTTCACGAAGGGTGCCGACAGCAAGGCTCCCGTTGTGCCGCAGGTCACCATCACCGCCGACGGCAAGAAGCTCAACATTCCCGATACGCCCATCCGCTCATCTAACCAGAATGGTCTGATGGATGCCACGACCTATCAGGTCTACGGTCCGCTCAGTGCCGGCACGAAGCTGAAGGCTACGTCCGACGTCAGCGACGTCCGCTTCTCTGTCAGTCCCGTCGTCGAGGGTCGCGCCACGGTGACGGCAACCTATAAGGGCAAGACCAAGACCTTCCGTATCAACTAACCAGTGCTTATGAAACGATTACTGCTATTGCTGGCGCTCAGCCCCGTCTTCGGCGGTTTTGCTGCCGAGAAGGCACCCTATCAGAATCCCGCCCTGTCGGCCCGTGAGCGTGCCATTGACCTCTGCTCGCGCCTGACGCTCGACGAGAAGGCGCAGCTGATGCTCGACGAGAGTCCCGCCATACCGCGCTTAGGTATCAAGAAGTTCTTCTGGTGGAGCGAGGCTCTGCATGGGGCGGCCAATATGGACAACGTCACCGTCTTCCCCGAACCCGTGGCCATGGCTGCATCGTGGAACCCCGACTTGTTATATAAGGTGTTCGACGTGGCCAGCACGGAGTTCCGTGCCCAATACAACCAGCGTATGCTCAATGGCGGCGAGGACCAGAAGTTCCACAGCCTCTCCGTCTGGACGCCGAATGTCAATATCTTCCGCGACCCGCGATGGGGTAGGGGGCAGGAGACCTACGGTGAAGACCCCTACCTGACCTCCGTCATGGGTGTACAGGTGGTTCGCGGTCTGCAGGGTCCCGAGACGTCGAAGTACCGCAAGTTGTGGGCCTGTGCCAAGCACTATGCCGTACACAGCGGTCCGGAGTACACCCGCCACACGGCCAACCTCACCGACGTGTCGCCCCGCGATATGTGGGAGACCTATATGCCGGCCTTCAAGACGCTGGTGCAGGATGCCAAGGTGCGCGAGGTGATGTGTGCCTACCAGCGGTTGGACGACGACCCCTGCTGTGGTTCACAGCGCCTGTTGCAGCAGATTCTGCGCGACGAGTGGGGATTCCAGTACCTGGTGGTCAGCGACTGCGGTGCCGTCTCCGACTTCTATGAGTCTCACAAGTCGTCATCGTCGCCCGTCCACGCCTCGGCCAAGGCCACTATTGCCGGCACCGATGTGGAGTGCGGCTATGGCTATGCCTACCGTAGCATCCCGGAGGCTGTGCGTCGGGGCTTCATCACCGAGGCCGAAGTCGACAAGCACGTCATCCGTCTGCTCGAAGGCCGCTTCGACCTGGGCGAGATGGACGACCCGTCGCTGGTGGAGTGGTCACGCATCCCCTATTCGGCCATGTCTACCAAAGCCTCTGCCCAGCTGTCGCTCAATATGGCGCGTCAGACCATCGTCCTGCTGCAGAACAAGAACGACGTGCTGCCCCTGAAGAAGGGTGCTGAGAAGATTGCCGTCATCGGACCCAATGCCGACAACGCCCCGATGATGTGGGGCAACTACAACGGTATGCCTAACCATACCGTCACCATTCTCGACGGCATCCGTGCCAAGCAGAAGAAACTGTTCTATGCCCCCGGCTGCGACCTCACCTACGACCGCGTCATGGACTGCCTCATGGCGTCGCAGTGCAGCTTCGGCGGCAAGAAGGGCCTGAAGGGCACCTTCTGGAACAACCGCGAGATGGAGGGCAAGCCCGTCACCACGCAGTACTACACCACGCCTCTGGCCGTGACGACTGCCGGTATGCACAACTTCGCCCCCGGCGTCAACCTCGAAGCCTTCTCGGCCAAGTACGAGACCGTCTTCACACCGAAGGAGGCCGGCGAATACGTGGTCAACGTGGAGGGCTGCGGCCATTTCGAACTCTACATCGACGGCGAGCGGAAGTTCCGCCACCACACCTGGCGCACGACGCCCAACCGCGTGGCCATCCAGGCCGAGAAGGGCAAGAGCTACAACATCGAGGTGCGCTTCTCGCATATCCATACCTACAACGCCAACCTGAAGATTAACGTGGCCAAGGAACAGCCCATCGACTACCAGACCGTCATCCGTCAGCTGAAGGGTATCGACAAGGTGGTCTTCGTCGGTGGCATATCGCCAGCCCTTGAGGGCGAGGAGATGCCCGTCGACATCGAGGGCTTCCGGGGTGGCGACCGCACGAGCATCGAACTGCCGCGTGTGCAGCGCGACTTCCTCCGTGCCCTGAAGGAGGCTGGCAAGACCGTCATCTTCGTCAACTGCTCCGGCTCGTGCATCGCCCTGCAGCCCGAGACGGAGACCTGCGACGCCATCGTCCAGGCATGGTATGCCGGACAGGAGGGCGGAACGGCCATTGCCGACGTGCTCTTCGGCGACTACAACCCCGGCGGCAAACTGGCGGTGACGTTCTATAAGAACGATGCCCAGTTGCCCGGCTATGAGGACTACTCGATGAAGGGTCGCACCTATCGCTACTTCAACGACGCTCTCTTCCCCTTCGGCTATGGCCTGAGCTACACGACCTTCCGCGTCAACGGCGGCTCATGGCAGGCTGCTGCTGATGGCGGCACCCTGACGGTGAACGTCAGCAATACGGGGCGTCGCGACGGTTCGGAGGTGGTGCAACTCTACATCCGCAACCTGCAGGACCCCGACGGCCCCATGAAGTCGCTGCGCGCCTTCAAACGGGTTGACGTGAAGGCCGGACAGACCGCTACCGTGGCCCTGAAGCTCGACAAGAAGAGCTTCGAGTTCTGGGATGTTGAGACGAACACCATGCGCACGAAGGCCGGACAGTATGAGCTGCTCTATGGCAACAGCTCGCGCGACGCCGACCTGCAGAAAACGACCGTGACTATTCAATAATCAACTAACCCGCAACCCAATGAAGAAAATACTGTTATTCATCGCTGTACTGATACAGTTCTCGGCCGTCCAAGCTGCCGACCGCTTCGTCACGTTCAAGCCTGTTGCCGACGCGCTGCCGCTGGCCACTGCCACCGTCAGCTTTAGCGACCAGGACTATGAGGCGGTCAAGATTGCCGTCGCCAACCTGAAGGCCGACTTCCAGCGTGTGGGACTCAGTCTCACGGCAGGCACGTCAGCCGAAGGCACCAGCATCCTTGTAGGCACCCTCGGCAAGAACCCCGCCATAGACCGCCTGAAACTGAAGGACCTGAAGGGCAAGCGCGAGAAGTTTATCATCACCAATGTCGGCAACCAGATTGTCATTGCCGGCAGCGACCGCCGAGGCACCGTCTACGGCATCTACGAACTGAGCAGCCAGTTGGGCGTTTCGCCCTGGTACTGGTGGGCTGATGCCCCCGTCACCAAGCGCGAGAATGCTTGGTTCATGAAGGGCACCTACACCGATGGCGAACCGGCTGTCGACTTCCGTGGCCTCTTCCTCAACGACGAGGCACCCTGTCTGACGTCGTGGGTGAAGAACACCTTTGGTACAGGCTATGGCGACCACCGCTTCTACGAGAAGGTCTTCGAGCTCATCCTGCGTCTGAAGGGAAATATGCTCTGGCCGGCCATGTGGGGCTGGGCGTTCTATGCCGACGACCCCGAGAACGGCAAGACCGCCGACCGCATGGGCGTCATCATGGGCACCAGCCACCACGAGCCGATGGCGCGCAACCACCAGGAGTATGCCCGCCGCCGCAAGGAGTGGGGCGCCTGGAACTACAGGACGAACAAGGAGAACCTCGACCGGTTCTTCCGCGAGGGTATCGAGCGCATGAAGGATACTGAGGACATGGTGACCATCGGTATGCGTGGCGACGGCGATGAGGCGATGAGCGACAAGACCGACGTCGACCTGATGAGGAGCATCGTCGACAACCAGCGCCGCATCATCAAGGAGGTGACGGGGCGCCCGGCTAACAAGACGACACAGGTGTGGGCGCTCTATAAGGAGGTGCAGGACTACTACGACGCCGGCTTCCGCGTGCCCGACGATGTCATCATGCTCGTCTGCGACGACAACTGGGGCAACATCCGCCGCGTGCCTGTCACACCGCAGGAGAAGAAGCATCCCGGCGGCTGGGGCATCTACTACCACGTCGACTACGTGGGCGCTCCCCGCAACACGAAGTGGATTAACGTCACGCAGACGCAGCAGATGTTCGAGCAGCTGTCGCTGGCCTACGACCACGGCATACAGCGCATGTGGATCCTGAATGTCGGCGACCTCAAGCCGATGGAGTACCCCATACAGCTGTTTATGGACATGGCATGGAATCCGAAGACGTTCACAATGCAGGACGTCACACGCCATACCACCCTCTTCTTCCGCCGCACCCTGGGCTGCAAGCAGGCTAAGGAGGTGGCCGACATCTACAACCGCAACTGCCAGTATATGGGGCGTGTCACGCCCGAGATGCTCGACGCCTCGACCTATAACGTCGAGACGGGAGAGTGGCGACAGGTGGCCGACGACTATGCCCGTCTGGAGCGCCGCGCTCTGCGTCTCTACGACAGCATCCCTGCCGAAGGACGCGACTTCTACCGGCAGCTCGTCCTCTTCCCCGTGCAGGCTATGGCCAACCTCTACGATATGTACTATGCCCAGGCCATGAACCAGTATCTGGCCAAGGCTGGCAGTCCCGATGCCAACGAGTGGGCCGCCGAGGTCAGCCGCTGCTTCAAGCGCGACTCGCTGCTCTGCCTGCATTATAACAAGGTGAT
Source organism: uncultured Prevotellaceae bacterium (assembly GCA_900316475.1). Classification (GTDB taxonomy): domain Bacteria; phylum Bacteroidota; class Bacteroidia; order Bacteroidales; family Bacteroidaceae; genus Prevotella. The sequence continues at coordinate 8,360 of ONDA01000012.1, read as the reverse complement.
GAGTGGCGGCAAGTGGGATGGCTTCATGACGCAGAAGCACATCGGCTATCGCTCGTGGAACGACAACTTCCGCCACGATATGCTTCCCCGTACCACCACCGTCGCAGACGACGCTCCTGCGGGCTACACCTTCGCAGCCTCTGCCGGCTACGTCTCCATCGAGGCCGAGCACTATTACAGTGCGCAGGCTTCGGCAGGCACCCAGTGGAGCGTCTATCCCTACTACGGCCGCACACGCAGTGCCGTGGCACTGACACCCTACACCCAGCCCGTCGGCGATGCTGCGCTGACCTACCGCTTCACGATGCCCGCCGGTGTCAAGAAGGCTACCGTACACGTCGTCACGAAGTCAACGCTCGACTTCCTCAATGTCGGCGGACATGAGTACACCGTCAGCCTCGACGGCAGCGAACCGCAGACCGTCAACATGAACAAGACGCTGGTCGACCGTCAGCCCTATATGTACTCCGACTTCTATCCCACTGTCGCCCGCCGCGTCATAGAGAAGACCGTCGACGTCAGCGTCGACAAGGACGGCGACCACGAGCTGACCATCCGCCCCCGTCATCCCGGCATCGTCTTCGAGAAGATTGTCGTCGACTTCGGTGGCTACAAGCCTTCCTACCTCTGGATGGACGAGTCGCCCTACAAGCGGTGACTCCCTGAAAAATAGAACAAAACTCACAGCCGCCGGGCGTACCAGCCACGGACACCCTGGCGGGCTCCGTACTCGAAGTGGGCGGCCTTCAGGGCCTTCACCAGCCGCGACATGTTGGGACGGTCGCTGCCCTTGACACACTGCTGCAGGTCGGCGAGGATGTCGACGGCACGCATGAAGTTCTGCTGCGAGCGCGGCGCGGGGACATAGTAGGTGCTGAGCAGGATGTCGGCCGTCGACAGGTTTTGGAACTGTTCGTTGTGACGCTGCATCAGCTGTTCCTCCTCGGACGTCATATAGTAGGGCTCGCCGTGCTCCAGCTCATAGAGGGCCTGGGCGTAGAGCTGCTGGTAGTTGATGGGGGTGATGGTGTCAATCTGCCCCGTCACCTCGACACAGAGGTAGCGGCGGCTTCCCGTGGGGTCGTTCAGGGGCTGACGCTCGTTGGTGGTGGCGATGAACGAGGCCATGCGCTGTACCATCAGGTACTGCTCCGAACGCATGAGTCGCACCTGCACGTCGCGCTCGGTCAGGATGCGCTTGATCTTGGCCTGCTCGCGCTCGGTCTTGGCGTTATACTCGTCGATGTTCACCAGGGCCATACGCCCCAGCATGCGCTCCACCTGCTCGGCGTTGTCGAGCTTGATGTCGTCGATATAGTACTCACGCAGCGAGTGGGGCAGCAGCAGTTTGCAGAACGTAGACTTCCGGCAGCCCTGCTCTCCGACGAGCATCGGCACCACGCTGTTGGCATGGTCGCGGCTGCGGCCCAGCCAGGTGGCAACCATACCGAGAAACCAGCGGTGGAACAGCTGAGGCCACTCCGCATAGTGGCAGGGCACGCGGCGGGCCAGGTCGCCGATGTAGTCATGACGCTGGTCCCACGAGCCACAGCCGGCAAGGAACTCGTGCACGGGGTTGTACTTGGGCACGAGACTCGACTTGGCATACTGCTTGATGTCGATGGGCCACGCGGCACCGCAGTCGAGCATCTGCTCCTGACCGATACGGTTGATGTCGCGGTCGGTAAGGGGCATCCACGGATGGTAATCGATGCCCCGCGGGCGGAACTCCTCGCCACGCTTCATGACGTTATAGCGCAGCTCGTAGCGGCGCTCGAAGAAGTCCTTGACCTTACGGGCAATACGCTCCTTCTCCGTCATCTGAGACCAGGGACGCCCCTCGGCGTTGTTCTGGTAGACGGTGCGGAAGATGCGGCGTACCTCGTCTACCGACAGGTGCCAGTGGCGGTAGAAACCCGTACGCTGGACGCATGACTCCTCGGGGAGCGCAGACTTGCGGCAGAGGCGTGCCAGCTCCACCACCAGTGCCTCGGCGCTGGCAGGGTCAGCGGTGTCCAGGGTGACAGTCTCCTGAGCACGCGTCAGACAGGCGTAGAAGTCGGCACGCTCGCGCTCGATGTCGGCCCACAACGGCTCGCTGACGGTGTTGCCGTAGCGGTCGGTACGGGCCAAGGGATAGCGGGCTAACATCTCCACCGTACTGAGCACCGTCAGGGGCGCGGCACCAGCATTCATATAGACACGCGCGTCGTAGCTCAGCCGACAGCCCCGCTGCAGCGACTCCTCGACCAGCGGCACCTCGCAGCCGCACATAGCCTCGATATAACGGGCCGCCTGCTGCTGCGCCAGACTCAGGAAACTGAGATAGGCAGTCGAGTCAGCAGGCAACAGTCCGTTTGCAGGCAGACAGCGCACTACCACTTTCAGGGTGCGACGGCTGACGCCTGTAAAGGCCATCACGGTCTGCGGCAGCTGCTCCACGCTGTGGCGCAGCAGAGCCGCCTGGGCGGAATCGGCAGGCAGGGCAATACTGAGCAGCATCAGGCCCGTAGGCTGACGCAGGCAGTGCAGTCCCTGTCGGTCGAAAAGTCCCGAGAATATCACGTAGGGCAGGCGGTCGCGGTGTCGCGTCAGCGCTATACGTTCCACCTCTGTCTGCCACTTGTCGCTGCTGATGGCAGCAGCCAGTTCCTCCACGGTCATCGCGAGTGGCTTTCCCCACTTGCCGTGCTTCGTCTTGATTCTCGTAACTTTCATTTCCATATCCATACCGTTTTGATGATTTCGGCTGCAAAGGTAGCACATTATATGGAAAGCGGCAAGCAAACGGCAGGGGGTAGCGGAATCCTAAAATCACAAGCCTCTGGAAGGTAACGACTTACAGTGTCGCACCCAGCACACCCGAATCATAACGCTTTGGAAATCAACGCAGTTACGATGCTCGGCTGGTAGCACCAGTGGTCACACCTGATAGTAGCACCAGCGGTAACACCAGTTGGTAGCACCAGCGGCCGTGAAACATTTCTGTCACGGCCTCTCGTTTTTCTGAGAGGCCGTGAAATTTTCATGAGAGGCCGTGACGTTACCGACCCCTTCCGTGAAACATTCGGTACCAGCACGGTGCAACACCTGGTGCGACACTTGGTGCGACTTAGCCGCCAGAGAACGAATACTGAAAATCAAATAGTTAAGTGCCAGGTGTAAGAGGTGTGGGTATGCAACAGTGACAAGCATGGGTGTGGCAGGCATTTGCCCCAAGTTGCCTTGCCGAAGTCTGTTCCCGCCGCTACCGCAAATCGACCTCCTGTGTGCCCGCTGCTTTCTTCGGCGGCAACAATCGCTTTCGAGTCATAAGTAAGATAAGAAACCGAAAGAAACTATACTTCCAGTTTCTTGTCGTCTCCATATCTCAACAGGAACAATGGTTTGTTACTTCAATAGCCTTTACCATTTGGCCATATTTTAAGTACTTGGCTATAATTTGGCCATAAGTTTAGCTTTTATAGCCATTTTCAAACCAAGTACGGCCATTGACCAGAATCATATTCTCATTTTTCATTTCTTCCAATATGTGTCGAAGCAGCCTGCGCTTTTGTTCCATAGACTTCGTTGAAGGAAGAACGTCTTTTATGTATTCAAGGATTGCATTCAAATGCTCTTGTGTCAGCTCCACCAAAGAGTCCTCTATCCGTTGCCATGCCTTATCGTGCGCATAGACTGGACGTTTGGGTAGATGTTTAGGGATATGAATTACCCATACCACCTTTTGGGTGTCGTCTGTGATATACTCTTCGATGTCCAGTCCCTCGCTCGACAGGTTCGTGCAACGTTCCGTCAATCGGAGTATTGCCTTCTGTCTGTCATAGTTATAGGTGTCTGTGCCGACAATCTCCAGTGTCTTGTCATGCACACCAACAACGAGAAAACCACCCTCCATGTTGGCAATAGCCGACACATAGGAAATCACATCATCCTTTTCGTCCCCACAGAACGAGTTCTTCAGATTCTTAAATTCCTTCCACTCACACCGAGCATTCTCTTGTGGGTACTCGCGGAGCAGGTATTGTTGTAATTCGAGTTGGGTCATAATTCACTTATCTATTACCCATTTGCCGGTTTTGCTAGGCCCTTCGTAGCGTACACCATATTGTTCTTTCAAAATACGGAGGTCATTTTGTATGGTAGTATGACCTACACCAAGCATATCTTCAATATCCTTACGAGTAATTCGCGGGTTATTTTTGATAATAGCTATAATCATATCAAGTCGTTCCTGCGGAGACAACTTTTTGGGGTCACTTTTTCTGTTTTTGGGGCCACTTTTGGGGCCACTTTTGGGGCCACTTTTGGGGCCACTTTTGGAGTTGCTGCCTTCAATTCTTTTAATAGGGAGCACCAAGGCGACCTCATCCACATCCAAGCGGTTGTCCAAAATAGGCTCACCCCAACCAGCCTCTTTCCAAGCACTAAGTATCATTGGAAAGCCAGATCCGAGGTTCTCACCATAGCCAATCATCCTTAGCATATTCTGCATCTTGGGGTTACGGGCTTTTGATACGCCGCCCTCATAGATGTCCTTCAGGGGCAGCATCAATAACCCAGGATTGCGGAAAACCAGTCGGTCTTCATGCTTCTCAATCCGCAGCACCCCCGCCTCCAGCATAATATCAGCATGGATAATGGCGTTAGTAAATGCCTCACGCACTGCTTTATGCAGGGGTGTGTCATCTATTCGCTGAATACCTTCCATCCGGAATGGGCGCGGAAGGTCGAAGGTCACTTTAGGAATCACTCGGCTAAAGAACTGATACAAATTGTTCTCCCAGCGTCCGTCGTAGGTCAAGCGGTCACTATAACGCTCTTCACCTATCAGATTGCAGAAATCAATGTAGTCCATCCTGAAGTTGGCAAATCGTTCTTGTATCGAAAGTCCCTTGCCAAACATCATCAGGCCTGCCATTGTCAATCCCTCTTTGCCTGTCTCACGGTCAACGATATAGCCGCCAAGGTTCCTCAGGAAGGTCTTGTCATCTACTTCATTCCATATATGTCCCTCATTCCTGAATTGAAACAATGTACGGTATCTACGTAGCGTGTCGGGATCAACATCATCCATGTCGTAATGCTCCATCAGAGCTCCGTCGTTTCCTCCCTCGTAGGAGTCACGAATCATTGCCCTCACCTGTTGTTCCGTGCAGTGGTAGTCTCCCTCGTGGTTACGTTTGTACGTATTCTTATATACATTCTCATTCAGATAGACAGGTTTTACATGCCAATCTGCCATCGGCACATGGATGCAAACCACGTCATCGCCATCCACATCCACCACTTCCACATCACTATCTGTCAGGATGTTGGCACTCACCTTATTACTGTTGATAGTATTCCAGAAATCTTTCCTGATTCTTTCTGCATCATCAACCCCTTCTATTCGAAACCTCTTTGCAAGGTCTTTCTCCTTCAAGTCCTCAGAAACACCTAGTAAGATGGTTCCGCCCATCGTATTTGCAAAAGCAGAATAGCTCATCCAAACAGACTTGGGCACATCCGTTTTGGCCAGCTTTGCCTCCAACGTCAGCCGCTCACCATTTTGCAGAAGTTTCTTTATGTCGTTCTTGTCCATATCTTATACAAATTTTACACGGTTTGACTCAATCATTTTCTTAATGTGTGGATATTCCACAGCGCTGATTTTCTTTATTTGCTCTATGTTTCCAACAATAATCAGCTTTGATTTTGCTCTGGAAAAAGCAACGTTCATTTTATTGGGGTTGTATAAGAACTCAGCCATTTCGGTTATATAGTCCATGTCCCCAGATACAAGCGAATAGATAATAACTTCTCTTTCTTGACCTTGCATCTTATCTATAGTATCAGCAGCAATCAGTTTTCGCTGTTCCTCGGTAATTTCGCTTTGCTTACGGATGTATCTTCTCACGTTTGCAGCCTGTGCTCTGAATGGTGAGAGTACAGCAACTTCATTTGCTGGCAATCCTTTGTTAATGAACCCAGCTATTGTTGCTGCTATAAACTCCGCTTCTTTATCTGATGTCTGCTCGCCATCGTCATCCACATTGTGAATAATGATTGGAGAATGGAAATCGTAAAGAGAATCATTGCAAACAATCATGCTACCACATCCCTTTTTCATGGGTTTTACCTTACCATCATAGAAAAGCTCAGAGACATAATTGCAGATTGGCTCACACATTCTGAAACTAACGTCCAGCATTGCGCAATTATCATTAGTCATCAGCTTTTGAAAAGCAGACTGTCTCATTTCTTTCCTAACCTCCTCGGATGAAACAATAGGAGGAAGCTGCTTGTGATCTCCGGCAAGGATTACTTTCTTTGCCTTTATCATACCCATTAAAGCCAATGGGATGGTCATCTGTCCAGCTTCGTCAATGATGAGCGTGTCACATTCCAAATAATTAGCTCTACTTGTATATAGACAATGAGGAGTAAGTCCAATTAGCCACGGAAAATCCGCAGTATTGGCTTTTGTTGAGTCAATTCTGATATTATTCTCAATTTTATATTCTTTGCCTTCATACGAAGCTATAAATTTGGGAGCATTGTAGGACTGGCCAACCTTGAAAAAAACCTGGCTGTATGGAGGAGCGAGCTTCAAAGCCTGCTCTAATGTATTGTTAATTGCCATGTGGTTAGGGCCAACAACAACCACTTTATGATTAAAATAGGCTATCTCTTCTATAATGATAACAGACAACACAAAAGATTTTCCTGTTCCCGGAGGGCCTTGCATGAGATAATAATCTTTTGAGGCCATACTCCTAAGAATTGCTTCTCGTTGATTAGGAAGTAGCTTTAACTTGAAATTTTTACATGTATCATCTAATTCTTCGCTACACTTTTCTAAATCCTCAAATTTGGGAGTATGAGGATTATTAAGAATCAGATTCTCCCAGAACTTAGTTTCATACGAAAGATCAGCAAGAAATTTGTAATAGACACTTTCGCGTAAGTCCACGCAATCTTTGTCAAGTTGTAAAGGCTTGTCAAAATAACCATCATATGGTATTGGAAGATTAGGTGGATATACTTCCAGCATGATGTTATTGTCATCGACAATTGAATAAATGGTGGCGTTTATACCATAAGCTGGAGAACCGTCATGAAGCACGACAGCATCCCCCTCTTTGAAATCGGCAAGATTCTTTTCAAAAGAAATGCTCAACTTAATTTTATTATCTTCATTCCTTTCTAAAGATTCAAAGCGTTTCAAAAAGACAGAATCGATTGCTTTACGCTTTCGAATACGATCCTTGATAGGAAGGTTCATCAACGCTTCCCAACTCTTCTTGGAGGCCTCTGCTTCGAGGTCAAAGAATTCTGATATGTCGCTTCTCCTTATCATAGGATAGTGATTTATTTCTCAACCATTTCTTTTATTTCGTCAAGCATTCTTTTATATTGGTTTCGCTCTTGCTCTAAGAGGTATTCTGTGAACTTAAAGTTCTCTATTTCTTTTTTTAATTCAAGAATAGTTTCATTCTTTTTGAAAAGATTTGCAACAAGTTTAATCTCATTAGTCGATTTCAAATCTTTAACCTCACAATATAAGTTCCATATTTTACCAATGTTGTCTTCCCATGGGGCGTAACATGAATATAATTCTTGTCCATTATAAGAAAGAGTCATCACTGAGGCTGAAGCGGAGGTTTGTATATCAAACTTGCCTCCCAAGTTTCTTTCCAACACACATCCTTCTTTGTCGATGTATTCCACATCATCCAATGAATACCAATCCGCCTTTTCTGACCATATTTGATTATGATGAATCAATAAACATTGAACGGCCCCCTTCAAAATATGTGGTGTTTTTGAACACTTGACATTATTGTCTTCATCTATAGCCACATAAAGAGTGTGAATATAGCGGACATCATTGCGGTTATGAGTTTCCTTATACTTCTCTGTAGAATAAGTTGCTAACTCAATGAAATCTATCTTGTCCATATTGTATATTGGATTTAGTTACTTGATCTTTGCTAATATATCACCGAAAGAATCATGGGGAAAGGCACATGATTCTCTTTTCATTTCTTCTTTGTAATCATTCTCAGTCCGTTCTCAATTTCACTCACCGTGGGCTGTCCCGTGTGAGTAATGAAGGTACTTTGCATTAGGGTCTGGAATTACTTCTTTCCACATTACCTTCATTTCCTAACCTATTTTAGCAGAAATAATATTTGCAATCTTGAATGTTCTATGACTAGTTACAGCCATGTCTTCATCCAGATATCCCGCATATGCTTCAAATCTATCGAATTGATAATAACCTTAATTCCGCAACACTATAGTTTAACATTATTTATAAGTGCCTGAGCAACAAAAAGTTGCCCAGGATTTTGCCATGTCAGAATTTTCACTTA
>ONDA01000041.1 GCA_900316475.1 uncultured Prevotellaceae bacterium | reverse complement strand
ACCACTTTTCAATTTGTTTCATTCTCTCACGCGCGCACACGTATTACGTATATAGTAGCGAAACAGAAAAGAAACCCACACCTCCCACACCTCCCGCACTTAAGCTCAGGTGTGGGAGGTGTGGGAGGTGAGGGTTCATTTTGGCTTATGACAATACTCTACGCGCGGCTCACAGAACCGACCCCTTGATTCCTGTGTACTATCTGATTGTCTTTCGCACGGTGCCGTCAGGCATGCGCTTCAGCATGATACCGCGCGCGTTAAAACGCAGGCGCGTACCATTCAGACTGTAGATGGCTACGGGTTGCCCGGCAATCTCCTGATGCGTCTCGTTGATACCTGAAGGAGCTTCTTCGCCAACGTGCACCTTGACAGTTGCCGTTGCCCCGCTTTTGTCGAGTGCGGTGGCTGTCAGCTCGGTGTCGCCCTTGCGGTAAATCGTGTACTTGCCATCAGCATAGAAGGTAAAGGGCACAGCGCAGTAGTTCCCGTTAGGGTATGTCCACTGTAGACGTTTGATGGATGCATTCTCGGGCTTGATGACAGGATGGATAAAGCCAGTTCCGTTGTAGACGTACGGCACGTAGATGTCGGTTGGCAATTCAATGGAGGTGATGGGAACAAGGGGTATGTCGTCGACAATGGTCACCTTGTTCCAGCGGTCGCTGGCCTCATAGTCTGCCTTGAAGCCCTGGTACACGTGGAGTTTCAGGTTCTCCTTGCCGTCCAGGGTGCCATACACAGACTTATTCTTGTCTGACTTCTGTGGAACGGGACTAAGATTGTAAATGCCTGTCAGGTTGTCGCATTGCGTGAACACCGCGTCGCCCACCTCGTTGACATACACAGGAATGGTCAGCTGCGTAAGTCCCTTGCACGCAGAAAAAGCATAACCGTCAATCCATGTGACACTGTCGGGAATGACTATTGAGGTCAGTGATTCGCAGCCACTAAGCAAGCCCCATTCATATTTCTTCATCGTCTCGGGCAGGGTGATGCTTGGCAGTTTTTTGCAATATGTCAATGCCCGATCGCCGATAGTCGTCAGCGATGGCGGCAGATTGATGGACAGCAGATTGTTGCAGTAGGCGAAACACTCCTTACCGATACTGAGGATGCCTTCGGGCAGCACGACCTTTTCCAGGTCTGTACAGTTATAGAATGTTTGCTCACCAATGGCTGTCACATGTGCGGGAAACTCGACGGACTTGATGTTGAAGCGTCCGCTGAAGGCGCCATCGCCAATAGCCGTGATGTCGGCAGGAATCACCGTCTTCTGGCTGGCAAACAGCAGTTTGTTGGTGGCTGTCTCGATGATGGCGTTGCAGTTGTTGCGCGAGTCGTAGACGGTGTTCCCTTCGTCGACCACGATGTCGGTCAGTCCCTTATTCAGGAAGAAGGCCCTGTCCTCTATCAGTGTCACGGTCTTGGGGATGCGTATGCTTTTCAAGTTACTGCACATGTCAAAGGCGCCATGCCCTATAGTCTCCAGACCTTCCGGCAGATTGATTTCCTCCAGCTTGTCATCGCCCGAAAAGGCTGCCGACCCGATTTCCTTAATGGTGTTCGGCAGTGTCACCTTCTGAAGATTCTTCAGGATGTAGAACGCATTGGTACCAATAGCGACCACGGTATACTGCTTATTATTATACGTCACCTTTTCAGGAATCGTGTACTCACTGTACTTGGTCGTTACTTTGGACAGGACACAGGTTTGAGCTTCTTCTGAGTTGACGAAGTAGGTGATGTTGTCATACTTGAATTCCTGTGCATGACTTGACACGCTGCATATCAGCATGATGGCTGTGCAGCAGCTCTTGGCAAAAAAACTATTCATTTGTTTTACAATGGTTAAAAATGTGTTTACTTACTTCCGAATCACCTCCAGGGCTTTCTTCACGATGTCGCTCTCCTCGTTGAAGACGCTGAAGTATTCGCTCATGTCCCAGAGGTCGCGTGCGATGAGGGCCTTCAGCTGCAACTTCAGGTAGGGCATCGTTCGCTGCAGCTCGTCAGCGTCCTTCGGTTCAATTTTCTGCTTCTTTGCCTCAGCCATGATGTCGTCCACCAGCTGCTGCGGCACCTCGAAGTGCTTCTTGAACTTGTCGAATGCCGGATACTGCTTCTTCAGCTGCTTGCGGTGGTTGTCCACGTAGCGCAGGTTCTGCTGTATGATGATGCCCTTGGCAGCCAACTGTCGGTGTAGCGGTGTGTAGCGGGTGGTGTCTAAGGGTACGAAGTAGTCGGGCATGATGCCGCCACCGCCGTAGACCGTTCGTCCGCGGTGCAGCGTCTGGAACTTCAGCGAGTCGGCGAAGTGTATGCTGTCCTGATTCGTCAGTTCCCCGTTCTTCAGTCGGTTGTAGACGTCCATGGCGTAGTCCTTCTGCTTACCCTTCTCGTAAGGTTTCTGTATGCAGCGGCCCGAGGGCGTATAGTAGTGGGCTATGGTGAGGCGTATCATCGAGCCGTCGGGCAGGTCGATGGGTCGCTGGACGAGACCCTTGCCGAAGGAGCGGCGGCCGACGACGTAGCCGCGGTCCTGGTCCTGAATGGCACCTGTGACAATCTCAGCCGCCGAGGCGGTGTACTCGTCGACAAGCACGACGACCTTTCCCTGCATGAAGCTGCCGTCGCCCTGTGCGCGGTATTCCTGGCGTGGCACGCGGCGTCCCTCGGTATAGACAATCAGTTCGTCCTTGGCCAGCATCTCGTTGGCAATGTTGACGGCAGCCTGCAAGTAGCCGCCGCCATTCTCCTGCAGGTCGAGGATAAGGCTCTCTGCTCCCTGGAGGTAGAGGTTCTGCAGGGCGTCGCAGAACTCGTGGTGCGTGGTGGCACCGAAGTTGCCGATGCGGATATAGCCGATGCCAGGACGTATGATATAGGCGGCGTCGACGCTGTGGACGGGAATCTTGTCGCGGATGACGGTGAACGTCAAGCGGTCCTTGATGCCCGCGCGGACGACGCCCAAGACCACCTTTGTGTCCTTGGGGCCGCGCAGTCGTCGCATAATCTCCTCCTTCGACATCTTCACACCGGCAATGGCCGTGTCGTTGACCGAGACGATGCGGTCGCCGGCCAGTATGCCGACGCGCTCCGACGGGCCGTTGGTGACGGGCTGTATGACCATCAGCGTGTCGTCAATCATGTTGAACTGCACGCCGATGCCCTCGAAGTTGCCGTTCAGCGGTTCGTTCATCTGCTTCACCTCCTTGGCATCGGAATAGGTGGAGTGCGGGTCGAGTTTCTCTAACATTCCGCGGATGGCGTCCTCGACGAGTTTCTGTTCGTCGACGGAGTCCACGTATAGGTTGGTAGTTGCTATCTCGGCTATCTGCAACTTACGCAGCGGGGAGTCCTCGCTCATGTTGACACGCATCTGGGCACTTGCACTGAGGGAGAGCAGCGACAGAATCGCTGCAAACAAGAAAGGTCTATTCGTACTGGTTTTCATCTTGCTGTCGTTAACGATTGTTTGCCTGCAAAGGTACGGCAAAATAACAAGAAATCGGCAGAAAAGTCCAAAAAAAACACTATTTAAACAGCAAAGCGGCACTCATAGGACTCTTTGACCGCGTCAATCAGACAAAATTACGCATCAATCAGACAAAAGAGCGACGTGCAGGGATTGAGATTGGCCAAATATCCTTATCTTTGCATATCGAAGATTTCTCAAGACATGAATGAAGTAGCTCTTTCAGGCTTTCTGAGCGGATTTGCCACCGCCTATTTCACACTATATGCTTACCAGCTGTTCCGGCTTAAAGGAGCAGTTAGGCTGCAGCGCGTTTTGGCCTGTATCTTCGTGCAGTGGGCGGTGTTCAACCTGAAGGACTTCCTGCTGACGCTCCCTGATTATCATGATCCAACCACTCAGAATGTCATCGTGCTGATAGACGGCACGTCGCTCATAGGCTATACCTTATTTATATACGAGCTGATTAGGCCGGGGTGGGCCACATGGCGCAAAGCCAGCCAAATGCTGGCAGCTTACGCCCCCTTCTTCCTGACATTCACACTATGGCCTGGCTCGTTGTTCATCCGTTGCTACATAGCTTGTCTGCTGATAGCAGGCAGCGCCATCTTCCTGGTGTGGCTGCGCGATGCTCGTCGCTATGCCCGCTACATCCGCGACAACTATTCCAGTCTGGAAGGCATCGACATCTCTTGGCTTCGCGTGGTGGCATGGTTCTTTGTCGGCTGTCAGTTGCTATGGGTCGTCATCTCCGTCGTGCGACATCCGTTGACCGACTGCCTCTACTATGTTTTGTCGATAGTGCTCTGGCAGGCAACACTCGACCACGTGCTGCATCAGCAACCCGTCGTGATGGAGCCGAAGGAGCAGGAGAAACCGCCGACAGCACGGGAATACAGCTTTGCCAAGTCCTTACCCACACAGATTGAAACGGAGGAACTTTATCTGAACCCTACACTCTCGGTCAAGGAGCTGGCCGCTCATCTCGGCACTAACCGCACCTACCTGAGCGACTATTTCGTGCATAACCTGAACACCACCTTCTACGACTATATCAACAGTCTGCGTATTGAGAAGAAGAGCATCCCCCTGCTCAACGAGTTTCCCAACTACACCCTGGAGCGCATAGCCGCGGAGAGCGGATTCCAGTCGGTCTCCACCTTCCGCCGGGCTTTTGTCAAGCAAAAGGGCGTCACCCCCAGCGAGTATCGTAAACAAATGCAAAACAAATAGCATAATGAAACAGAACAACAGATTATCCAAATGGCTATGGCTGATGGCCTGGCTCATGCTGCTGCCTTTGGGCGTTAAGGCGCAAGGCGCCAAGAGTTACGAACTGGTCATAGAGAAAACCAACGGTCAAACACTTCGCTTGCCGATATCCTCTGACGGACAAATCTCTGTCGGTTATGAAGATGTCATTGTGAGACTGGGTAGCGAAACTCTGTTCCTGACTATGGATGACATCGCCAAGATGTATGCCGAAAAGACGACGACCGGCATCAGCAGACCGACGGACAACACCGTTTCCATAGAGTTGGGCCACGACCAGACCGTCGTCCTGTCAGGCTTGAAGGACAATACGGAAGTGATATTTGCAGACCTCTCCGGAAAAGTGCTACTCAGAGAGAAAGTCACCAGCCGCACGACCACGATTTCAACAACGTCGCTGCCTGCAGGGACTTACATCGTAAAGACATCCTTTGGTGAAACCCTTAAATTCACGAAGCAATGAAACGGACACTCATTATTCTGCAGTTCTTGCTGGCGGCAACGGCCACTATTTATGCCCAGCATTTAGAGTTTGTAAAGAACAGTGGTGAACATCAGCATGTTAGCATTGCCAGCTGGTGGGACTCCATACTGTCTTTTGATATTGATGAGCGTGGCGAGTTGACTTGGGTATACAATGGGCAACCTTTTAAGGACGTTGAGAGCGTACTCTTCCGTAACAAAGCCTACGACGACACCAAGGAGCGCGAGGCTCTCATAGAGCTATACAAAGCAACGGACGGCGACCACTGGGCAGACAACACTAACTGGTGTAGCGACAAGCCCCTGAGTGAGTGGTATGGCGTTGGCTGTGACTACGCTACGGGCAGGGTGACCAGTATCATGCTCAGCACTAACAAACTGAAGGGAACGCTGCCAGAAAGCCTTGAGAATCTGTCTTGGTTGGAGTACCTCTCAATAAGCAACAATCCTAACCTCACAGGCAATATTCCCCAGGCTTTAGGGAAGCTGATGAATCTGTGGTTTATTGGCCTGGACCGTAACAATCTGACAGGCCCGGTACCAGGAAACCTCTTCATGCTTCCACGCCTGAAGCAAATCGATCTCCTCGGAAACCAACTCAGCGGGACGATACCAGAGACGCTCACCTTCATGATGGATAAAGCGAAAGAACCAAATGACATGTGGATCTGTCATAACCGGTTCACGGGGAAAGTACCCGATGCCATCCTGCACCACAAGAATTTCCGCAACCTCTGGCCTGCCATTCTGATACAGGACGGTGAAATAGGTGACTTCGACATTAAGGACATTGAGATTCCCGGCCCTGACTTTGAACTCACCGACATGAACGGCGTAGTACACAAAAGCAGCGAGATATATGCCAGGAACAAGCTGACCCTTCTTTATGAGTGGGCATCCTGGTGTCCATATTCGAAGGAGCTGAATATCAAGCTGATACCAGCCTACAGCCAGTATAAAGACAAAGGCTTCGAGGTGCTTGGCCTGACCCAATTATGTGGTATGGCCACGCCCTGTAGCACAGAGGAAGAATGGATGGACTACCTGCAGACGAATCATGTGGAGTGGCCCAATGTCGTAGAAGACTTTGACAATCTCTTGAATGTTATACATTATTTAAGCGAAGTTCCTTTACTGTTGCTGGTTGACCAGAACGGGAAAATCATTTTTTCAAACATCCTGAAGGAGGATCCTGACACTTATGCACTTGTGCCAAAGCTGGAAGAATACTTCGGTGCCTTGGAGGGTGGCGAATACTATACTTCTACAGACTACTCCCGCGACGGTGAGGTGTATACCATGCAGACGGCTACCGAGGGGCGCGGCATCAACCTGGTGTTTATGGGCGACGGCTTCGTGGACACCGATATGGGCGATGGCGGCAAGTATGAGAAGACGATGCAGAAGGCCATGGAGCAGTTCTTCGCCGTGGAGCCTCTCAAGTCGTTGCGCAGCCGTTTCAATGTCTATGGTGTGAAGGCGGTGTCGCCCAATGCTGAGTTCTCTCAATACGCAGTACGTGCCATTGACCGTGACGACAGCAAGGCCTTCCGTTATGCCAGCAAGATTTCAGGTCTCAGAACCGACGAGGGGTTGCACGTGAACGTTATCTACAACACCGATGGCTATGGCATCGACCGCAGCTATTGTTCTTCCTATTTCGGCGATGGCTCCTACGTCTGCTATGCGATGGACGGTGGTGCCAGCATGCTGCTCAACCATGAATCGGGTGGCCACGGTATTGGTCGTCTGTCTGACGAATATGTGGAACCCGGCTATGAAGGTCTTTCGCTGCCTGAAAGCGAGAAGCAGAGAATGATTTCTTATTGGGCTGACTACGGCTATGGTGCCAATGTCGACTGGCGTAGTACGCCTACGGAAGTGAAATGGAGCAAGTTTGTGGCCGACCCGCGATATGCCGAAGAGGGGCTTGGTGCGTATGAAGGCAGCTTCCTCTATGGCAGTGGTGCCTACCGTCCTACAGAGAACAGTATGATGCGCTATAACGACACACCATTCAATGCCCCAAGCCGTGAGGCCATTTACAAGTTTGTCATGCGCGAGTCTGAAGGTTCACAGTGGGTTTACGACTACGAGACTTTTGTGCAGTTCGATGCTGCCGGACGCGAAGAGTTTGTCAATGCGAAGAAGAGTGGAGCACGTGGAAACAAGCGGATGTCTCCCCTGCGGTTAGGACCGACGACCAAAGCTCCCATTCTGCACGAGGGAACATGGCGTGACACACAGTAAAAACAATTTGGTATTTATTTAACGACAACTTGGACAACCTTAGAGTTGTCCAAGTTGTCGTTTAAAAAACATGCGATTTATTCGTACACGTCTTCTTCGGGTCGGTCTTCCTCGATGACGAGGTTGTCGATGATGAAGTTCTGGCGCTCCATGGTGTTCTTACCCATATAGTATTCAAGGAGCTTCTGCACCTGGTCGGTCTTGTGGAGCGTCACCTGCTCCAGCCGGATGTCGGGACCTATGAAGCCGGCAAACTCTTCGGGCGAGATTTCGCCGAGACCTTTGAATCGGGTAATCTCCGGGTCGGGGCCGAGGTCGGCGATGGCCTGCAGTCGCTCCTCCTCGCTGTAGCAGTAGCGCACGACGTAGTCGGACTTATCCCCACCCCCAGCCCCTCCCGCTGAGGGGTTGGAGGTGGGGCTTTTTTTCTTGATTTTGGTCCGCTTGTTCCTTACGCGGAACAGCGGTGTCTGCAGCACGTAGACGTGTCCCTTCTTGATAAGTTCCGGAAAGAACTGCAGGAAGAAGGTGATGATGAGCAGACGGATGTGCATACCGTCGACATCGGCATCGGTGGCTACTATCACCTTATTATATCTCAGCGTGTCCAGGCTCTCCTCAATGTCGAGGGCCGCCTGCAGCAGGTTGAACTCCTCGTTCTCGTAGACCACCTTCTTGGTCAGTCCGAAGGTGTTGAGGGGTTTTCCCCTCAGCGAGAACACCGCCTGTGTGTTCACGTCGCGGCTCTTGGTGATGCTTCCGCTGGCGGAGTCGCCCTCGGTGATGAATATTGACGACTCCTCCTTGCGCTCGTCCTTGACATCGCTGAAGTGTACGCGGCAGTCGCGCAGCTTGCGGTTGTGCAGGTTGGCCTTCTTGGCGCGCTCGCGGGCCAGCTTCGTCACACCGGCCATGGCCTTGCGGTCGCGCTCGCTCTCCTTGATTTTCGTCTCTATGGCCTCGGCCACGTCGCCGTGGATGTGCAGGTAGTTGTCTACCTCCTGCTTGATGAAGTCGCCCACGTACTTGTTGATGCTCACGCCGTCGGGAGCCATGGTGAGCGAGCCGAGCTTGATCTTCGTCTGACTCTCAAACATCGGTTCCTCGACGTTGATGGCGATGGCGGCGACGATGCCGGTGCGGATGTCGCCATACTCGTACTTACCGAAGAACTCCTTGATGGTGCGGGCAATGTGCTCCTTGAAGGCGCTTTGGTGGGTGCCGCCCTGCGTGGTGTGCTGACCGTTGACAAAGGAGTAGTACTCCTCGCCGTACTGGTTGGCGTGTGTGAAGGCTATCTCGATGTCCTCGCCCTGCAGGTGGATGATGGGGTAGAGCGCCTCGGTGGTCATGCGGTCCTTCAGCAGGTCCTCCAGACCGTGACGCGAGAGGATGCGGCGGCCGTTGTACATGATGGTAAGGCCCGTGTTCAGGTAGGTATAGTTACGCAGCATGTTCTCCACAATCTCGTCGTGGAATTGGTAGTTCTGAAACAGCGTCGGGTCGGGTTCGAAGAAGATGTATGTGCCGCTTTCATCCTGCGTGTCCTCTGTGCGGT
This sequence comes from uncultured Prevotellaceae bacterium, assembly GCA_900316475.1. Classification (GTDB taxonomy): domain Bacteria; phylum Bacteroidota; class Bacteroidia; order Bacteroidales; family Bacteroidaceae; genus Prevotella. Next base: position 20,541 of record ONDA01000041.1, on the reverse strand, counting down.
CGCTCTTCATCTCGCCGCGCTCAAAGGTTACCATGCGCACCTTGCCTTCGCGGAAGGAGCGCACCTCGAACTTCGCGCTCAGGGCGTTCACCGCCTTGACACCCACACCGTTCAGTCCGACCGACTTCTTGAAGGCCTTCGAGTCGTACTTGCCGCCGGTGTTCAGCACGGAGACAGCCTCGATGAGCTTGCCCTGCGGGATGCCGCGGCCGTAGTCGCGCACGGCGACGCAGAGGTTGTCCTCGACGGTTATCTCTATGCGGTCGCCGGCGTGCATCTTGAACTCGTCGATACTGTTGTCAATAACCTCCTTCAGCAGCACGTAGATGCCGTCTTCGGGCAGCGAACCGTCGCCCAGGCGTCCGATGTACATGCCGGGGCGGGTACGCACATGTTCCATGTCCGACAAGTGTCGTATGTTGTCGTCGTTGTACTCAACAGGGCTCTCCCCCTGCCCCTCCCTGTTAGGGAGGGGAGTAGCTACTCCTTGCGTTTCTATTGTATTTTCCATTAATTTATCGTATTACCTTTAATTATCACTAAATGTAACTACTCCCCTCCCTCACAGGGAGGGGCAGGGGGGAGGGTCTTCCTCTTAGAGCGCCTTCTTATAGCATCTCCTCCGCTTGTGCTGTTCGTTCTCCAGATACTGCCACTGAGCCTGTACGGCGGTGTTGCTCTCCATGTGGACGTGGGTCTCGCCCCACTTGAAACCGTATTTCTGGTAGACGGGTATGAGGTGGTAGAAGAGCAGGGCGTTGGCACCTTTGGGGCGGTACTCCTCGAGGACGCCCACCAGCAGGCAGTCTACGATGTCGGTCTTCTTCAGGTAGAGTGCGCGGAACAGATGCCACCAGCCGAAAGGCCACAGACGGCCCTTGCGGCACTTCTGCAGGGCACGGGTCAGCGACGGTATTGAGATACCGACGCCCACCACCTTGTGGTCGGGGGTGTTCCAGTCTTCGATGACGCAGAGCATGTCCATCGAGAAGAACTTGAAGTACTCCCTGACGTAGGTGTCTATCTGGCGGTCGGTCATCTGCGAGTAGCCGTAGAGGTTGCCGAAGGTCTTGTTCACCACTTCGAGCACCTTGCGGCCATAGCCGTCGGGGCCGAACACCTGGCTGCGCTTCAGTCGGGGGCAGTGCAGGTTGTAGCGCTTCTCCACCATCTGGGCCACCTTCGAGAACTTCTCGGGCATGTCGCCCTTGGGGACGAAGGCCTTGTACTCCACGTAGTCGTTGTCCTTCTCGTAGCCTTCCATCTGTTCCATCAGCTGCGGGTAGTACTCGTAGTTATAGATGGTGGCCATCGTGCCCAGCTGGTCGAAGCCCTTGATAAGCATACCCTCCGGGTCCATGTCGGTGAAGCCCAGCGGACCGATGATCTCCGTCATGCCCTTCTCGCGTCCGTAGTTCTCGACGGCACCAAGCAGGGCGCGCATCACGTCGACATCGTTGACAAGGTCTATCCAGCCGAAGCGCACAGCCTTGCGCTGCCACTGCTCGTTATAGCGGTGGTTGATGATGGCGGCCACGCGGCCCACCAGACGGCCGTCCTTATAAGCCAGGTAATATTCGGCCTCGCAGAACTCGAAGGCGGCGTTCGTCTCCTTGCTCAGCGTATGCAATTCGTCACTATAGAGGTTGGGGGCGTCATACTGGTTGCCTTTGTATAGTTCATAATGAAATTCTATGAACGTCTTCAAGTCGTGCTTGCTGTTTATTTTTTTTATCTCTACCGATGCCATCTTTTCTCTTTAAATTAGCTGTTTTTATTAATTATGTGGCAAAGATACGCCATTTTTCTCAAAAAAAGAAAGAAAAATTTGGATTTTTCAATAAGTTAAGCTACTTTTGCACGTGAAAGTATAATAACAAAAGAAAAAAATCATTTACTAATTGCAATTAAGTATGAAAAAGATTCTGTCAATTGCAGCCGCTGCGCTGCTTATGTCGAGTGCTGCGACGGCACAACACTGCTGCGAGAAAGGTCCTAAACTGAAGTCGTACAGCTTTGTCGAAGTTCAGGGCGGTATGGAGTGGACTGCAACCGATGCCAAGATTGACAAACTGCTGTCGCCCATCGGCGCCCTGTCAATCGGCCATTATTTCACACCGGCTATCGGTGCCCGTCTGCACGTCTCGGGTCTGGAGGCCAAAGGCCGCTTCGAGGAGCTGAACAAGGACTACAAGTGGAACTTCATTACCACCGACGCCGACCTGCTCGTCAACCTGTCGAGCCTCTTCAGCTGCAACTATGCACGTCCCCTGAATGTCATCTTCGTGGGTGGTATCGGTCTGACCAACGCCTGGAAGAACGACGACATGAAGGCCATCATTCAGGAGAATCCCAACATGGCTCCCTTGGCATGGGGCAAGGACAACCGTCTGAGCCACAACCTGCGTGCAGGCCTGCGCCTGGAGACGAATGTCACGAAGCCTCTCGGCCTGTCGTTAGAGGTGGCTGCCAACAGCCTTGACGACCGTTTCAACTCGAAGACCAACGATGCCGACGACTGGATGATTAGCGGTATGATTGGTCTGAGCTACCGCTTCGGCCACAAGTACACCAAGCCCGTCAAGGTAGTCCGTCAGGTGCCCGAGGAAGTGTGGGAGGAAGTGCCCGACACCATCATCGTCAAGGAGAAGCGCCCCATCGTGACCGAGGAGCATAAGAAGATTGAAGAGGCCATCTTCTTCGAGATCTGCAAGAGCGACGCCAGTGCAGCAGCAGGTACCAGTGAGGCTATCAAGAAGGTGGCCGAGCTGATGAAGACTTCGGAGGATGCCAAGTTCACCCTGACAGGCTATGCCGACAAGGGAACGGGTAACGCCAAGCTCAACAAGATGTACGCCAAGAAGCGCGCTGACGACGTGACCAAGAAGCTCATCAACGAGCACGGTCTGGACGCCAGCCGTCTGACGAGCGACTCCAAGGGCGACACCGTACAGCCGTTTGCCGAGAACGACAAGAACCGTTGCGTCATCATCACCGGCGAGGGCACGTTCAAGGTAACCAAGTACGAGGAGTATGACGCGAAGAAGATTACCACCAAGAAGGTGAAGAAGACCGTCATGCGCGACGTTGTTGAAGAGGAGTGGCCTTCTTGCTGCAGATAAGCAATACTTTTTCCCCATTGGCGAGGGTGGTAGCAAAGATATACGTGCTGCCACCCTCGCTCAGTTTCAGGCGCTTGCGCAGTTCTGCCACCGTCAGCGGGAAGTTGCGCACGGTGATGTTGGCCTGCCTGACACCGGCGAGGTGTACTTTCAGGTCGCGCTTGTTCAGCGTCGTCACGGCATCAATCACGAAGGTGCGGCCCGGAAACCCGTCTACCTCATCGGCCGACACGAACAGATGGCTGTCGCGGGCTACAGGTGCTATGCCGTAGTGCTGCGACAGTTCGGCAAAACAGCCCGCCTTCATGATGGAGGCGTTGGGTTCGTAGAGGAAATGACCAAACAGACCAAACAGACCCTCCAGACCCTCCCCCGGCCCCTCCCTGTAGGGAGGGGAGTAATTACCACTGCAAGACAGAAGCGCCTCAACGCCGTTGTTACTACTGGAAGGAAGAGACGCCTCAACGCCGTTGTTACTACTGGAAGGAAGAGCCGAATGAAACGTCTGTATATGGTCGTCAGAAAGAATGTTCACACACGCTATTGGAGTAATTACTCCCCTCCCTACAGGGAGGGGCCGGGGGTGGGTCTGGAGGGTCTGGAGGGTCTTGAGGGTCTTGAGGGTCTTTGTCTCTAACAGCATCTCCTTACACTCGTTACCCACCGAGACGATATGCACCTCGCCAACATACTGCTCACCCAGGTCGCTGACGGCCTTGCGCCAGTCGAGCATCGGCGACAGCTTGATGATGACGCGGTCGGCTTTCGCTGTCAGCAGCGGCATGAGCGCTACCACGTCGGGGGTGCAGTCGCTGATGCCGTAAGTGCGGCCACCGTGGCTGTCGCGGCGGGCCGGGTCGATATAAATAAGGTCAACGGGCGCCATCTGCCGCAGGTAGTCCTCGCTGTCGGCACAGACAACCTCGGCCTGCCGCAATCCTAAGACGTCGAAATTCTGGCGGGCGATGTCGCAAAGCGCGGGCTGACGCTCCACATAGACGGCCTCCGCAAAACCTTGCGCCATGAAAGAGAAGTCCACGCCGAAACCACCTGTCAGGTCCACCAGCCGCCGGCCGCGGCCGGCCACCCCTGCCTTGTACCGTGCCGTCTGTTCGCTGGAGCACTGTTCCATCGAGAGGTGTGGCGGGTAGACGATGCCCTCGACGGCCGCCCACGAGGGCAGCTTCTTCCGCGCCGTCTGCCGCCCGGCAATCTGGTCGAGGGCAAACGTCAAGTCCACTTCCGGGTCTTTCGTCCCCCGAAGTGCCAATTGCAGCACGTCGCCGTCGGCGTTACTGCGTATAAATGCTGCTGTTGCCTGGTTCATTTCCGCTGCTTGATATTACAAATGTTTGAGGGCGGTCGCCCGCCATCGATTTCAGATTTCATATAGTCCATATCGGCTGCTACGTGGTCGAAAAACTGCCGGTAGCCGGCGCACAGGTAGTTCAGGCCGGGCTCGCCATAGCGGTCGCGCACGAAGCGGTTCTTGGGACACTCGCCGTGGCAGGCAAAGAGATAGCGGCACTCACGGCACTGGCGGGGCAATGCCGACTGCTTCACACGGCTGAAAGCCTGCTGACGCTCGCCGTAGAGCATCGCCGTCAGCGACTGCTGCCGGATGTTTCCCAGACGATATTCCGGAAAGACGAAATGGTCGCAGGCGTAGACGTCGCCGTTGGCCTCCATGACAGCGGCGTGGCCACACAGCGACGACAGGGAACAGACGCCGGGTGTGACACCTGCCCAGTTGGCCAAAGTGGCATCGAAGGTCTGGACGAAAACCTCGCCGACGTCGTGACGGACCCATGCGTCGTAGACGCCACAGAGGAAGTCGCCCCATTGGCGGGGCGTCACCGACCAGGGCGCCAGATGGCCGCCTTCCGTCAGGCCCGGTGCCAGCGTCAGACCGTCGCCACGCTCCACGATGCGTTCCACGACGGGCGTGAACTGCAGGAACTGACAGCCAATGCTCCGGAAAAACTGGTAAAACGCCTGCGGCTGACTGACATTCGCATGGTGGACGACGGCCATCGCGTTCCACTCTACCCCATGCTGCCGTAACAGACTGATGCCCCGCATGACGTCGTGCCACGAGGAGCCACCACGCCGCGTGTGGCGGTAGGCGTCATGCATGGTCTGCGTCCCGTCGATGGATATGCCGATCAGGAAGTTGTTCTCGCGCAGGAACTCGCACCACTCATCCGTCAACAGCGTACCGTTGGTCTGCAGGCAGTTGTCAATATGGCGACCACGGGCATAGCGCCGCTGCAGTTCCAAAGCCCGACGATAGAAGCTGACAGGCCGCAGCAGCGGTTCACCGCCATGCCAGGTGAAGAGCACTTGGGGCAGGGTCTGGGCCTCAATGTATTGCCGCACGAAGTCTTCCAGCAGCGTGTCGCTCATCGCCGGGCCGGCAGGCTGCTGACAGAGTTTCTGCTTCTCCAGGTAGTAGCAGTAGTCGCAGGCCAGATTGCACTGACTGCCTACGGGCTTCAGCATGACATAGAGCGGACGGGCAAAGGCACTGGCTGTATTCACGGGCGGAGCGGTTATTCAGCGGAACGGCTGGTATAGAAATCGGTGATGCGCAGGATGGCACGGCTGCAGACGGGACAGAAGTCGGGCGACTCGTTGGTTCGCATACGGCAGTCGGACGACGGCCGCCAGACGCCCTTCGACTGGTAGCCGCCGCCCTCGTAAAGACCAACGCGGCCCGTAGCGTCGGGCAGCATGTCGGCCCACTTCTGCCGGAAGTCTACCTTCGTCGTCAGGTTAGGCTCCCACGGCTCTGTGTCGGCGGGATACATCGTCTCGAAGCCGTCGTCGTAGGCATATTCGTCGGCCAGACCGGCATAGCTGTGGCCAAACTCATGGACAAGCACCTGACTGAACGTCGGATGGTCGCTGGTGGTGACAAGCAGCTGGTTGTAGATACCACCGCCGCCGTAGACGCTGCTATTGACCAGTACGATGATATGCTCAAAGGGCACGCCCGCCAGCAGGTCGTACAGGTGGTGCATCGCCTCGGTCATCAGGTAACGCTCGCTATAGAACGTATCGTAATGGGTGCCAACGGCCGTACGGTGCCAACGGCCCTCACGCGGAATACTCGGTCCGCTGTCGGCGGACGACGGCGCCACGGCAACGACGTTGAAACGCTGCTTCAGCGTCGTGAACGGCTCGTGGGCAAAGAGGGCATCGACGGCACGCTGACAGTCGCCATAGAACTTGCCGCGCTCGGCCTCGGTATAGCCTTCGGCCACAATAGCCAGGTCGATGCAGCGCGTCAGGTCGGGCACGCTGTCGGGGGTCCAGATGTAGCGCCAGTCGGCAGCGCCGGCGACAGTCTGACGAATGAGGATGTCCTGCGGGTCGAGGGTGTGCGTCATCTCGCCGATGACACGGTCGTGGAAGTCGGTCAGCGTCACCTTCACGTCGACAGCCTGCCGGGGCATCGGCACGTTATAGCTCGTCTCGAAAGCACGCGGCACCCGCTGGGCTTCCTCGGTGGCTTGCCACTCTTGGAAAAGGGTGGAGAAGGTATGGACGTAAAGCAGCTGTCCCGTCTGGTGGTCGCTGAGCCTGATTTGGCCGTTCCCGCGCAGGGGCACGTCCGTCAGACGGCTCTTGCGGCCTGCCCAGCGGGTGGTGGCCAGGGCTTGCTTCAAGAAAATGTGCTGCGAACGGTTGTCGCCGGCAAAGACGTAGTCCAGACGGAGGGTCTTGTCGGCAAACCAGTCGTCGAAAGACTGAGCCTCAACGGGGAGCGTCGCCAGCACCACTCCACAGAGCAGGGCCAGCATGCGATGATGGTTTCTTATGAACGGCATGGACATGATGACTTATTTGACATGGATAAACTCGAGCACACGACGGGCATACTCCTCGGGATAGTTGCTGAAGGACTTGGCGTGTATCGTGCCACGGGTTATCCATAGCTGTTTTTCGCCCTGCTTGGCCTCGTAAAGCGGATGGACCATAGGCGACGGGACAAAGTCGTCGGCGTCGCCGTGGATGAAGAGCATCGGATAGGGGCAGCGGCGTACCTGCTCCTGCGGTGAGGCTTCGGAAAAGCTCCAGCCGTATTTCACCTTGCACAGCCACGACGCAGCATACAGCAGCGGGAAGGGCGGCAGCCCGAACTCCTCGGAGAGTTCATGACGGAACTCATCCCAGACGCTGGTGTAGCCACAATCCTCGACAAAGCGCACCGTCTTTATCTCCCGAGGCATTGTCTCGCCCGAAACGTTCATCGTCGTGGCGGCACCCATCGACACGCCATGGACGACGAAATCGTCGGAAGAAAACAGCCGGGCTGCCAGCGCCATCCAGTGCAGCACGTCTTGACGCTCGTTCCACCCCATGCCTATCGCCTCGCCATCGCTCAGTCCGTGGGCGTGCAGGTCGGGCATCAGCAGGTTGAAACCCGCCTGCTGGTAGAGACGCCCGATATGCATGAAGTCGATGGCGCAGTTGCGCCAACCGTGGAGGACGACCGCCGTGCGGGCACCCTCTACGGAGCGGACGAAGTAGGCGTGGTGGCGCTCTCCGGAAGGCATGGTGACAAACGTGTCGCGCAGACAGCCTATAGCACGCAGGCTGTCTATCCACGGCCCCATCTCGGGGTGGCGCTTTGCAAGGCGCCGGAAGCAGCTGGCCGTATCTGTCCGGTTGGTATCGGGTGCCAGCGAATAGTCGAGCATATAAAAGCTGCCGCCCACTGTTGCCACTAACAGCAGGACGACCGCAGCCACGACAATGATAAAAAAACGTCTCATGGAATGGATGTCATGATTTGGTTTGCAAAAATACAACTTTTTTTCTAAACGCGCCCCATTATCACAAAAAAAACGTACCTTTGCAGGCGTATGACAAAAGGACGGTTTGCACCCTCACCAACGGGGCGTATGCACTTAGGCAATGTTTTCAGTGCATTGCTGTCGTGGCTCTCTGCCAAGAGCAAAGGCGGCGAGTGGCTGCTGCGTATCGAGGATATCGACCCGCAGCGCTCGCGACGGGAATATGCCCAGTGGCTCATGGACGACCTGGCGTGGCTGGGTCTGACGTGGGATGGCGAACCGGTGTACCAAAGTCAGCGCAGCGACATCTACGAGCATTATTACCAGCGGCTGAAGGCGCAAGGACTGACCTACCCCTGCTACTGCACACGGGCCGACCTGCTGGCGACTCAGGCGCCGCATGAGAGCGACGGCCGCGTGGTGTATGCGGGGACGTGCCGGCATCTGCCACCGCAACCCGGACGTCCGGCGGCTACGCGCCTCGTCGTCCCCGACCGCGACATCACGTTTACCGATGGCCACTACGGTCGGCAGACGGTGAACTTAGCACACCACGTGGGCGACTTCATCATCCGCCGTAAGGACGGGGCTTGGGCCTACCAGCTGGCCGTCGTCGTCGACGATGCCTTGATGGGGGTTAATGAGGTGGTGCGGGGGCGCGACCTGCTCCTGTCGTCGCCCCAGCAGCTGTATGTGGCAGAGCTGCTGCACTTCACGCCTCCCCGTTTCGTCCATCTGCCGCTGCTGTTGGGCGACAGCGGTCAGCGGCTGTCGAAACGCGACCGCAGCCTCGACATGGAGCATCTGCGGGCATGCCGTACGCCTGAAGAAATCATTGGTCTGTTAGCCTTTACGGCCGGTCTGCTGTCTGAACCGCAACCGACGAAGCCTCAACAGCTGCTGTCAGACTTCTCGTGGGATTTGGTTCCCTGTCACGACATCATCGTGGCCGCGCAGTAACTCGCGACACTGTTCGAGGATGCCGATAAGCTCGTCGGCCCGTTCGGCCCGGAGCATAGCGATACGGGTCTGGCGGAAGTTGGGGATGCCCTTGAAGACGGGGGTTGCCGCCAAGTGGCGACGGGTGTGCAGAACACCTCTTTTCTCGTCTATCCGCTCGATATTGATACGCAGCTGCTCTTCGAGGATGTCTATCTTCTCGTCGACGGTCAGCTGTTCGCGACTGAAAATCCAGGGCGCACCAAACGTGGCACGACCAATCATCACGGCATCTACGCCATAACGCTCGAAAGCCGCGTCGGCTGCGTCGAGCGAGGTGATGTCGCCATTGCCGATGATGGGGATATGGATGCGGGGATTGCGCTTCACCTCGCCAATCAGCGTCCAGTCGGCCTCGCCCGTGTACATCTGACTGCGGGTGCGGCCGTGGATGGTCAGCGCCTGGATGCCGCAGTCCTGCAGCTGTTCGGCCAACGTGGTGATGATAAGCTGCTCGTGGTTCCAGCCGAGGCGCGTCTTCACGGTGACAGGCAGCTTGACGGCCTGCACCACCTTCCCAGTAATCTCCAGCAGCTTCGGAATGTTCTGCAACATTCCGGCACCGGCACCCTTGCCAGCCACCTTCTTCACCGGACAGCCGAAGTTCAGGTCAATAAGGTCAGGGCCGGCCTGCTCCACAATCTTTGCCGCTTCGACCATCGCCTCGACGTCGCGTCCGTAAATCTGAATACCTACCGGCCGTTCGTCGTCGCTGATAGCCAGTTTGCTGATGGTCGATTTCACGTCGCGTATCAGTGCTTCGGCGCTGACAAATTCCGTGTAGACCATTGCGGCGCCAAACCGCTTACACAGCCGCCGGAACCCGATGTCCGTCACGTCTTCCATCGGGGCTAAGAACAGCGGCCGCTCTCCTAATTCTATATTTCCTATTTTCATATTAACGTATGAGGTGGTATGTACCGCCGGCCAGCGGCTTCACCACGCCTTTCATCTCAAGGTTGAAGAGGATGGCGGTGAGCTGACCGATGGTGATGTTTGTCTTCACAGAGAGGATGTTCAGCTGCAGGTCGTTGGTCTGTTGCAGCTGACCAACGACGGCTTGCTCCTCGGGTGTCAAGTTGGGGAAGAGCTGGCGCTCGATGGCCTCGGGCTTCTGTTGCTGATGTGTCTTCCAACCCATACTTTCGACGAAGTCGTCGGCTGAGGTGATGAGGGCTGCCACGTTTTTGCGTATCAGACTGTTGCAGCCTTCGCTATAGGGCATACCCACGGCACCGGGGAAGGCAAAGACCTCGCGGCCGTACTCCTGGGCGATGCGACAGGTGATAAGGCCGCCTCCCTTGTAGGCGCTCTCGACGAGGATGGTGGCGTCGCTCATGCCGGCGACGATACGGTTGCGCTGGCGGAAGTTGTTGGCAAAGGGTTCCGTCTGCGTCATGTATTCCGTCAGCAGTCCGCCATGACTGACCATCGTTGCAGCCGTCTCACGGTGGTGGTTGGGGTAAATCTGATCCAGACCGTGAGCCAGTACGCCGACGGTGTCATAGCCGACAGTGAGGGCCTGACGGTGGGCGCAGATGTCGACGCCGTATGCCAGTCCGCTGACGATGAGCACGTCGGGACACAGCTCCTTCAGGCGACTGACGAACTTACGGATGAGGTCCTGGCCGTAGGTGGTACAGCGCCGCGTGCCGACGATGTCGATGACGCGACGTTGGTTCAGGTCGGCATTGCCCTTATAGTAGAGCACGATGGGTGTGTCAGGACATTCGCGCAGACGGGCGGGATAGCCTTCGTCGTTCAGCGTCAGGGCATGGATGCCGTGCTTGGTGATGAACTCCATCTCGGCGGCGGCGCGCTTCAGGGCGTCGTCCCAGTTTTTCATGGCTTCGACGAGGCGCGGTGTGGCTTCGGGGATGACGTCGCCAATGTTGTTGCGCTGTTCGTAGACGGCCTGACCGCTGCCCAACGCTTGATACAACAGTAAGGCTTGCTGTGCACTGAAGCCCGGCATACGGGTCAGGGCTATCGAATAATATATTTCGTTGTTTGACATGAGAACGTTTTTAGACATGAGTACAAGAGGACTTTTTAGACAGGAGTACAGGAGAACTTTTTAGACATGAGGACAAGAGGACAGAAGAACTTTTTTAGACATGAGTACAAGAGGACAGGAGTTTTATTATAGACATGAGGACATGAGAACTATTTAGACAGGAGTACATGAGGACAGGAGTTTTATTTTAGACATGAGGACATGGGGGTGGGTTATTTGAACGGCTTTCTGTATAATCTATATTTATGGCGGATATCTATTTTTTCGCCACCGAAGTTGATGAGCAGTCCGTCATCGATGCCAGTGGCAGTCAGATAATTGACGAGTTGCACTTCGTGGGCCGTACATAGGTTCTGTACAGCTTTCAATTCCAGGATGAGTCGGTTGTCTATGATGATGTCGGCTTTGTATTCGCCCACGGGAAGACCGTCGTAAAACACCTTGATAGGCTTTTCGGTCTCGAACGACAGCCCTAATTTCCGCAATTCAATAACCATGGCATTTTTGTACACGGCCTCCAAATACCCCTGAGGCAGTTGACGCCGTATTCTCAATGCACAGTTATTGATAGTTTCTATCAACTCATCCAAGTCTTTCATTTCTTTTTTCTCTCTTATTTTATTATTATTACCTTACTATATACTTCTGTACTCATGTACTCCTGTCCAAACAGTACTCTTGTACTCCTGTCCAAACAGTACTCCTGTACTCCTGTCCAAACAGTACTCCTGTACTCCTGTCCAAACAGTACTCCTGTACTCCTGTCCAAACAGTAAGTACTCCTGTACTCCTGTCCAAACAGTACTCCTGTACTCCTGTCCAAACAGTACTCCTGTACTCCTGTCCAAACAGTACTCCTGTACTCCTGTCCAAATAGTACTCCTGTCTCCGAAACGGTACTCATGTCAAGAAACGGCTAAAGGCAGCATCATAGTCGGCGCTCTGTCCGAGCCTTCCGTCAACGATGCACACTAACGTGACGTCGCCGCGAAAGCAGAGGACTTCGTCGGAAGCACGGTAGATGTCGTGGTGGAACACATACTTGATGCCCTCCTTGGTCAGTGCCATACGCGAGATAAACTCATCGTCGGGACGCAGGGGCGTCTTGTATTGCAGGTTCATGCGGGCGACGACGGCGTCGACACCCTTCTCGTGCATCTCAGCGAACGACAGGCCACACTCCTTCAGGAAGAGGTGGCGGGTGTGCTCGCAGTAGTGCAGGTAGTTGGCGTTGTTGACGATGCCTTCGATGTCGCATTCGTAGTCGCGGACCGCCATGCGGGTTTCAAAACAATATTTCATATTTTTGACATTAGTACATTGTTAGACATGAGAACTTTTTAGACAAGAGTACAGGAGGACAGAACTTTTTAGACAGGAGTACATGAGAACTTTTTGGACATGAGGACATGAGACTTTTATCGTTTTAAGTATTCATAGCCGAAGCGGCAGCGGAGGCAGTCGCGCTTGTCGCAGTATTCTCTCTTGAGCTGAATCAGCGCCTGAGAGTCGCCGGCCGACTGGACGGGTAGACCACACTGCTGCCACATGCGGATGATGTGGTTGTTCTCGGGCTTCAGCTGTTCGAGCAGGTCGAAGGCACGGTCGCAGAGTTCCTCTTTCTGGCGGTGACGCCCTACGGCGAAGAGCATCGGGATGGCCGTGTTGATCATCAGCAGGTTCAGCGAACCGCTACTGAGATGCTTCTCGTTCTTGGCACTGAGCGAACCGAAGGTGTAGTGCGTCTCCCAGTAAGGCGTGACGTGCGTCGAGAGGAGCGTCTTCAGCTGGTCTACGGTCTTGCACTCCACCAGCTGGCTCAGTCCCGCCTTCCTCTGGTAGTAGAGGTTGGCCAACTGCGACAGTCGGATATGCGGGAAGTTCTGCGGACGCAGGCGGAGGAAGTTCCAGCGGGCGGCGTCCATCGGCTTCATCGAGAACTTATGTGCCAGATACTGGTATTCGTTGCGCAGCTTGGCCAGGTATCCGTCGTTCAGCGCATCCTGCTGGTAGTGCTTCGGCACGGTGGCTAACTCCAACAGTCCGGCCTGCCCCATGAAGATGGCCTCTATCTGGAACAGGTCGTCGCGGTGGTGGTCGACGGCTTTCAGCGGTACGTTCATGGCCCATTGCTCAAACGTGTCGCTGTTGATGCCGAAGCCGTAATTGCGGGCCAGGGTGACGAAATAGGCATCCTCCCACGAGCCGCCGCACAGTTCGGCGCGCCGGCGTATGTCCTCGGTCTTCCTTTCCAGGCGTTCCGTCTGCAGGGCCGCCATCCAGGAGTGGACGGTCAGCCGCGTCAGGTCGGGAATAATCTTGTAGCACGGCGGGTACTGGTCCGTCTTCTGCAGTTCGTCGTAGTTGTCGCGAATGTGCTGTGGCACGCTGAGCGACATCTGCGGCAGGTAGTGGCCTACAGAGTTCTGCACCTCGCGGTCTACCACCTCGCAGACGTGCAGCACTACGTTGTCGTAGCGCGGGTCGTGGTCGTGGCCGTGCTGATACCAGTCCGAGGCACGGTCGTGAATCTCGACGTTGCCCACCCACAGCGTCCCGTCAATCTTCACTTTGGCGTTGAAGAAGTCCGGTCCGGCGTTGCGGTTATGCAGTCCCGGGTCGATGATTTCCACCCGCCGGCCGTCGGTGGTCGTCAGTTCCGTCAGTGGCAGTAACCGGTGCTTCCAAGTGTAGTGTAGCAGCTGTTCCATCGTCAAAATTTCTGCTTTTTGCTCGCAAAGATACTAAAAAAAAGTTTATTCCAAAGTTTTTTCAGAAATTATGATTAATTTTGCAGCGAATATCTATAAAAACGAGAACGATGAAGAAAACCATTACTACTATTTTAGCCTTACTGGCATTGGCACCTCTTACTGTGAATGCCATCACCCTCAATCGTGTCAGCATACATGATCCGAGTGTCGTATATAATCCCGGCGACCAATTTTACTATATCTTCGGAACCCATCGTGGACTGGCTCGCACGAAGAACATGATGAACTGGAGCGGAACGACCTACAACTTCAAGTATAAGGACGCAGGGGGAGCTGCCAAGGTTATCAACAATATCCAGTCGGGGGCCAACGCCTACAAGCCCGTGTTCGAGACGAACTATACCACGACCGTCACCGTCGGCGGTGCTGAGAAGACCTTTGGCAACTTCGATGCCTTCGCCTGGTCGAATGCCAGTATCGCCAACTACGAGATTGGCGGTAATATGTGGGCGCCCGACGTCGTCTATAACAAGAAGATGCAGAAGTGGTGCCTCTACTTCAGCATCAACGGCGAAAGTTGGAAGTCGAGCATCGTCTTGCTGACCGCCAGCAACATTAACGGTCCTTACGAGTATCAGGGTCCGGTCGTCTTCTCAGGCTTTGAGGCGGCCTCAAGCGCCAACTTCAGCTATAAGAAGACCGACCTGGAACTGGCCCTTGGCACGCTGTCGAGCCTGCCCTCGCGCTACACCGCCTATTGGGGCAACCGCTGGCCTAACTGTATCGACCCCTGCGTGTTCTACGACGAGGAGGGCAAGCTGTGGATGACCTACGGCTCGTGGAGCGGCGGCATCTGGATGCTGCAGCTGAATGAGGACAACGGCCTGCGCGACTACGACGTGAAGTACAACATTGCCGGCTCTGGCGACGGCGTTACCAGCGACCCCTACTTCGGCAAGAAGATTGCCGGTGGCTTCTACGTCTCTGGCGAGGGTTCCTACATCAAGCATATCGGCGACTACTACTATCTCTTTGTGACATACGGCTTCATGCTGTCGGCAGAGAACGGCACCGACGCTCAGAAGAAGCAGGGTGGCTACCAGATGCGCGTGTTCCGCTCAACCGCCCCCGACGGTCCGTACAAGGACAACCGCAACCAGAACGCCATCTTCACCGGCGGTGCCACCAACTTCGGCCCGAAGGACAACACCCATCGCGGCATCAACATCTTCGGTGCCTACAGCGACTGGGGCGGCATGACCAAGGGCGAGCGCGAACAAGGCCACAACTCCGTCGTCAACGGCGAGGATGGCCGCTCTTACCTTATCTACCACACGCGCTTCCAGAATCCCGTCATCCCGCAGGGTCACGCCGTGCGTGTCCACCAGCTGTTCGTCAACAAGGACGGCTGGCTCGTGGCAGCACCATTTGAGTACACTGGCGAGACGGTGAAGACCGCCGACATCGCCACCACCCAGCAGGTAGCCACCGCCGACATTCCCGGCACCTACAAGCTGATGATTCACAAGTACGGCCTCAACTACGTTTGGGGCGCACAGGAGACCGTGACACCCGTCGACGTCACCCTCCATGCCGACGGTACCATCAGCGGTAGCCGCACGGGCACGTGGAGCGTGGAAGAGGGCACGTCGTATGTCTCCATGAACATCGGCGGAGCCGTCTACAACGGCGTGATGGTCGACCAGGTTATTGAGCCTAAAACCGCCGACTCGAACATCAACTTTACGGCCACGGCAAAGAACAAGACCAAAGCCTTCACGGGACTGGCCACCAGCGGCGTCACTGCCTGGGCCTACCGTACGGGCGACGACCCGACGGCGGTGAACGGCGTCATCAGCCGTCCGGCGGCAGGTATATGGTTCGACCTGCAGGGACGCCGCATCACGACGCCTCAGAAGGGCAGCATCTACATTCAGAACGGAAAGAAATACATCAACAAATAAACAAGAATATGAAAATAGCATTAATAGGCTACGGCAAGATGGGCAAGATGATTGAGCAGATTGCCCTGCAGCGTGGCCACGAGATTGTAAGCATCATCGATATTGACAACCAGCAGGACTTCGACAGTCCTGAGTTCGCATCGGCCGACGTGGCCATAGAGTTCACCGCTCCGCAGGCCGCCTACGGCAACTACCTCAAGGCCTGGGCCAAGGGCGTGAAGGTGGTCAGCGGCTCTACGGGCTGGATGAAGGAGCACGGCGACGACGTGCGCAAGGCGTGTGCCGAAGACGGTAAGACGCTGTTCTGGGCCTCGAACTTCAGCATCGGCGTGGCCATCTTCTCGGCCGTCAACCGCTACCTGGCAAAGATTATGAACCAGTTCCCGCAGTACGACGTGGAGATGGAGGAGACCCACCACGTGCATAAGCTCGACCACCCCAGCGGCACGGCTATCACGCTGGCCGAGGAGATTGTGGCCGAGATTGACCGCAAGGAGGCCTGGGCCGAGGACACCACCGACCCCAAGATGTTACGCGTGGACCACATACGCCGGGGCGAGGTGCCGGGCATTCACACCGTCCGCTACGACTCTGACGCCGACCTCATCACCATCACCCACGACGCCCACTCGCGCAAGGGCTTTGCCCTCGGTGCCGTGCTGGCTGCGGAGTACACGAAGGAGCACCAGGGACTGCTGACCATCAGCGATATGTTTAAATTCTGAAAGATTTGTTAAACAAGGGATGATGGCGCAACTTCTGTCCATGACATTGCGTCAAACCTGTGACAATCAATAGAAAGAGTTAGAATGGAAAAGAAAAAAGAATTCAATCCTCAGAAGCAGTGGGCGAAGTTCATCGTCGTACTGGTGCTCTACCTGCTGTTCCTCTACTGGGTCAAGTCGTGGTGGGGACTGCTCGTCGTACCCTTCATCTACGACGTCTATATCACCAAGAAAATCAAGTGGCAGTGGTGGAAGGAGTCCGAGGGACCCGTACGCTGGGTCATGTCGTGGGTCGATGCACTGGTCTTCGCCCTCGTCGCCGTCTACTTCATCAACCTGTTCTTCTTCCAGAACTACGTCATACCCTCCTCGTCGTTAGAGAAGTCGCTGCTCACGGGCGACTACCTCTTCGTCTCGAAGGTGAGCTACGGCCCGCGTATCCCTGAGACACCGCTCACCATGCCGCTCACACAGCACACGCTGCCCGTCTTCGAGTGTAAGTCGTACATCGACTGGCCGCACTGGGACTACCGCCGCGTAAAAGGTCTGGGCAAAGTCGAGCTGAACGACATCGTCGTCTTCAACTTCCCTGCCGGCGACACCCTCTGTTCGGCACCGCAGTATCAGGCCTACGACTTCTACCAGATGTGCTACGGCATAGGCTACCAGCTCTATCCGCAGCGGCCAAACCCCGACTCGCTCACGGCGGAGCAGCGGCTGAAGTTCTACCAGACGGTCTACCAGGCCGGACGCGCACAGATAGCAGCCAACTTCCAGGAGTACGGCGACATCATCACCCGGCCTGCCGACCGCCGCGAGAACTACGTCAAGCGCTGCGTGGGACTGCCGGGACAGACGCTACAGATTAAGAACCGCATCGTCTACCTCGACGGCAAGGCTAACAAGGAGCCCGACAACGTGCAGTACACCTACTACGTGAAACTGCGCCAGGGACTGCCCGACGAACTGATGCAGGACCTCGGCATCTCCATGGAAGACCTCATGAGCCTCAACCAGCTGGGCTACATGCCGCTGACACAGCACGCCGTCGACGTGCTCCGTGCCCGCAAGGACCTGGTGGAGAGCATCAAGCTCGTCACCGACGCCAGCGACACCGACATCTACCCGCTCAACGGCAACAAGCACTGGACGCGCGACAACTACGGCCCCGTCTGGATTCCCAAGAAGGGAGCCACGCTGAAGCTGACGCTCGACAACCTGCCCGTCTACGAGCGACCCATACGCACCTACGAGGGCAACCAGCTCGAAGTACGCGACGGCAAGATCTACATCAACGGCAAGCCGTCCAACGAATATACCTTCAAGATGGACTACTACTGGATGCAGGGCGACAACCGCCACAACTCCGCCGACTCACGCTACTGGGGCTTCGTGCCCGAGGACCACATCGTCGGCAAGCCCATCTTCATCTGGTGGTCCAGCGACCCCGACCGCCACGGCCTCAACGGCATACGCTGGCACCGCCTCTTCCGCTTCGTCGATAATATCAAGTGAAGAACGGCCTCAAGTTCCTACTCGCGCTCGCCATCGCGTTCATCGTCATGCTCGCCTTCCGGGCGCTGGCCTTTACCATCTACACCATCCCCAACAACTCGGGGGAGCCTACCTTCAAGGCCGGCGACCGTGTGATGGTAAACCGCTGGTCCTACGGCCTGCGTACCGGCGACGACGCGCTCTTCACCTACGGACGACTCTGCCGACAGGCCGTCGGCAAGGGCGACTGGGTAGCCCTTGACGACTCCTTAGGACACATCCTCATCGGACGCTGCACAGCACTGCCCGGCGACACCATACGCCTGCAGCAGCGCACGGTCGTCGTGCCAGGCCGCGACGCCACCTGTGCCCACCACGACTATTACCTCATCCAGCCCGTCGGACTCGTCCGCGAGGCGCAGATCATCGGGCGCGTCTTCCTCGTCGTCTATAACCACACGCCCGGCTACGTCTTCTGGATGGGCAACGACCCCACGCGGGTGCTACTGCCGCTATGAACGCCCTGCTCTCCACCACCTACTTCGGACCCGTCCAGTGGTACCAGAAGCTCTACCATGCCGACGACGTACAGATAGAGGCCTGCGAGTCGTTCCAGAAGCAGACCTACCGCAACCGCTGCCTCATAGCCACCACCCAGGGTGTACAGGCACTCACCGTGCCCGTAAGAATTGAAGGCTCGTCACTGATAACTAATAGCCGCATCAGCGACCACGGCAACTGGCGCCACCTCCACTGGAACGCCCTGAAGTCAGCCTACGGCGAGTCACCCTTCTTTGAGTATTACGAGGACGACCTCCGACCCTTCTTCCTGCCCGATTGGGAGTTCCTCTTCGACTTCAACGAAGCCATCCGCCAGAAGATGTGCGAGCTGCTCGACATACAGCCACGCGTCAGCCCCACCACGCAGTTCCTCCCACCCGCAGCCGTAGCCTCCCACCCCACCCTGCACGACTTCCGCGACGCCACTTCACACCCCGCCCCTACTACCAGGTCTACCGCCAGAAGCACGGCTTCCTACCCAACCTCAGCATCCTCGACCTGCTGATGAACATGGGGCCCGAGTCCGTGTTCTACCTGTAGGCGTTGTCTTCTACTTCCATAGCTTCTCCTCATAGGCAACAAAATCAGGAAGAACCAACATTCCCTCTCTTTTTTGCAGTTTTTTTGCTCCGCAGGCACGTTATTCCAAAATATTTTGTAATTTTGCAGTTATGAACAAGACGCTGATACCTCAAGACAACTCAATAGAGAGCATAAAGACACGTGAGAAGATAATCCGCGACTTCTACCGAGAGTGGAAGGAGCAGAACCCGTCGCAACGCAAGTACAATGTTGCGCTGAAAGACTATATCAATATCCGTATGGTGTCTATAGTAGAGACCAGCGAGCATGCAGCCAAGACATATCTCTCGACCATTGCCGTGCTCCAACTCGATGCAATCTTGATGGGTGCCAAGAAAGTTTCTATAAAGAAGACAAAACCTGACAACAAGAACCAAAAGCCGTTTGAACGGATGATGATAATGGAGTACGACTTAGCCTACATTGGGCGTGTAAAGATGACGGTGGGCATCAGGCGGCGCACCCACGAGAAGGTACAGTACTGCATTACGGCTATCCAAAGCCTATAACATGAAGAAAGGCATCCTCATCGGATGCCTCTTATTTTGCCCCTAATGCGTGGAGGAGGTTTACATTTTCATGTGACGCTATGCTGGCGGGGACTTCGCACTTCCCATATACATCGTCCTCTCACGACTTACTTTCTGGGTGCAAAGATAGGTATTTTTCTCTTATCTTCCAAACTTTTTGCGTTTTTTTTGCTCTGGAGCACTTATTTTCAAATATTATTTGTATTTTTGCAATCGAAATGTGGTTCACCACATGTTCGAGAGATCTTTTCTTATGATATAAGCGTTTGCTATCGTTCTATCCACATTAGAACCTAGGAAATTCTGATAATAATAGACGGGAAATAGTAGACAAGTTGCCAGCGCACTCGTAATGAGTGGGCTTACTTGTCTATTTCTCGGGTTTTCCTAGGACCTTAATGTGGGGCAGGTATGTCCCACTTTTTTGTGTCTTTACGGAAACCAAGCTATTCAAGGATGAGGAATGTAGTGACGCCCACTTCACACCCCGCCCCTACTACCAGGTCTACCGCCAGAAGCACGGCTTCCTACCCAACCTCAGCATCCTCGACCTGCTGATGAACATGGGGCCCGAAAGCATCTTCTACCTCTAAGCCGGGAGAAATCCCCTGAGGAGACCTTACATCGCGGACTTCAGCGTCTGCCTACAGTGCGAACTTCAGCGTCCGTCCGTTGATGGTCAGGATGTACACCTGACCTTTTTGCAGGCGGACTTTCTGGCTGGCGCATGGCCGCCGCTCTCCCCTCCCTTGTAGGGGCGATTTTGTCCTTAAGCGGACAAAATCTTCAAGTTAGGGGTGGAGGGGCTGTATAGAACACGGGATGAGGTGTGCATTGGATATTGTCATAACAATTTAATACACTTTCTTCTGGTGTCTCAGAAAAAAACGGTAACTTTGCACCCAAATAATTATCAGTTTCATTCACAACTGTTTGAGCATTTATGAAAATACTTGTTGTCGATGACGAATTAGACATCTGTGAGATACTCCAATATAATCTTGAGACAGAAGGATACGAGGTGGATACCG
>ONDA01000039.1 GCA_900316475.1 uncultured Prevotellaceae bacterium | reverse complement strand
GTCCGGGTTTGGACACCTGTCACCCTCCTGTCACCCTTGTCACCCTTGAAAAAGGGTGCATATGCCCTGTACATCGGTGTTCTGTCACCCTGACACCCTATTTCGTATAATTCTTAGTGTAAGTGAGCGTTCAGCCATTCGATTGAACTCATGATTGTTCACGGGATATTGTCGACGGTTAAAGGCTCTGTTTGCATTTTCTTGCCCATTTTCTTGTTTGCTTCAATTCTTTTTACTAACTTTGTCCCCCGAACGCTGGCGTATGCCTCAGAGGAGGTGTCGGCGCGACTTTTGTGGGTGAATAGATAGTTGTATCTATATTCTATAGAGGTTCCCGTAAATTCCGACCAGAATAGTAACGAGCCTTGTGGAATGGGGATACACCTTGTAATATAGGTGTACCCGTTCCCTTTTCGCTTCGTTACGGGTCTTTGGTCGGATACCAGCGGGAGGCGTTATTAGGAACGTGGTACACTTTCTTTGTATCTGCACTTTGATATCGTTTCACGCAAAAATCCGACCAATTATGAATGTAACAGACGATAAGCAAGAGAGGCAGGTAGTGTCACGTCAACGCGTGGCCGACCATGGCGAGGTGTATACCGCCAAAAGGGAGGTCTGCGCGATGCTCGACTTGGTGAAGGAAGAGACAGAGCGTATTGACTCACGATTCCTGGAGCCAGCCTGTGGCAATGGAAACTTCCTCGTAGAAATACTGAGCAGGAAGATGGAGGCGGTACGTCGGCAGTTTGCCCGAAACCGCTTTGAGTACGACCAGGCTTCGGCTGTGGCCGTCAGTTCGATGTATGGCGTAGAGTTGCTGCCCGACAATGTGGAAGCTTGCCGCCAGCGCCTGATGAATCAGTATCTTGAAACCTACCGGGAGCATCAGCATGCAGACGCTTCACCTGAATTGGAGCATTGCATCCGTTTTCTGCTGCGGAAAAACATTCTTTGCGGCGATGCCCTCACCATGCTTCAGAACAACGGAGAGCCTATCACTTTCTGTGAATGGACGTTCATTGGCACCAACGGCAAGGTGAAGCGGCGCGACTTCGAACTGGCAGAACTGCTGCGTAATGTGGAGTACGACAAGCCCAAGCCTGGCGAGGAGGGCCTGCTCTTTGCCGACACGGGTGAGCCTACCTTTGTCCATCTGCCCAAACGTGAATACCCTTTGACTGACTATCTAAAACTGCCCGACTATGAATAACCTTCATTACAACCCCGACGTACTGTCGTGCTTAGCCAATCTGAGCAACGACGAAGTGTTCACTCCGCCACAATTGGCCAACCAGATGCTTGATATGCTGCCGCAGGAACTCTTCAGCAGTCCCGACACGAAGTTCCTGGACCCTTGTACAAAGAGTGGCGTTTTTCTGCGAGAGATTGCCAAGCGGCTGATTGAGGGCTTGGCCGACAAGATTCCCGACTTGCAAGCGCGCATCGACCACATCATGCATCATCAGCTTTATGGTATCGCCATCACCCGGCTGACCTCTATGATGAGCCGCCGTAGTCTCTATTGCTCGAAGAGTGCCAGCGGCAAATACAGCATCTCACAGTTCGACGATGAGGATGGCAACATCCGCTATCGTGACATCAAGCACTCTTGGGTACAAGGTAAATGTAAGTATTGCGGAGCCAGCCAAGAGGTCTATGACCGAGGCGACGACCTAGAGTCCCATGCTTACGAGTTTATTCACACAGACAATCCTAATACATTATATAAAAATATGACTTTCGATGTAATTATCGGCAACCCGCCGTACCAGTTGAGTGATGGAGGAAATGCTGCGAGTGCAATTCCCTTATATCATATGTTTGTCGAGCAAGCCAAGAAACTTCAGCCAAGATATCTGTGTATGATAATTCCCGCTAGATGGTATGCAGGAGGTCGAGGCCTCGATGGTTTTAGAACAAATATGCTGTCTGATTCTAGAATAAGTCATTTAACAGATTTCGCTGATAGTAGTGAATGTTTCCCCGGTGTAAATATAGCAGGAGGTGTTTGTTATTTCCTGTGGGATAAAGATTATTCAGGTAATTGTACTATATGCAACGTCAGCAAAGGCGAGTATGTGACAGTTAAAAGAGCCTTATCCGAATTCCCTGTTTTTGTTCGGTCAAATCTTGCAATCAACATCATTAGGAAAATTCAAACAGTTGATACTCAAACTATTTCGGAATTAGTCTATCCTTCAAACCCATTTGGATTTAGAACTTATATACGAGGAGAAGAAAAGCCCTTTACTGGTTCAACTAAATTATTGACTAGCGAAGGAGTTGGCTATGTAAGGCGAACAGATATAACTAAAAGTCTCGAAGCAATCGATACATTTAATGTGATAATGACTCGTGCTATGTCTGGTGGGAACAAACCAGGTTCGGACGGAAAATACCAGATAGTACCATCAACTATGAGAGTAATGGAGAAAAATGAAATCTGTGCGGAAACTTATATTTGTATTGGTTCATTTAAGCATAGGGTAAAAGCAGAAAATCTACAGAAATACCTATCAACAATATTTGCAAGGTTTCTAATGCTTCAAGCAATGAGTTCAATCATGATAAATAAAGATGCGTTCCAATTCGTCCCCCTCCAAGACTTCTCGAAGCCTTGGACGGACGAGGAACTCTATGCGAAGTACGGCCTGACGGACGAAGAAATCCAGTTCATTGAGTCGATGATTCGCCCGATGGAATAAGAAGAAAAGAAGTAATAACACAGGCGCTCTTTGACAAGTTTTTGATTGGAAAGTTTGGAAGTACAAAAAAATGTTTGTATATTTGCAGCAAATTATTCGGTATGGCGATGTTAGTACTTCAAGATTGCATCAGTAAGTTAGGTGCTTTTAAGCAGGCTTCTGGCAAGCAGTTTGGTATTACAAAACTCGGTATTTTCGGTTCTGTAGCAAGACAGGAGAATACTGAGGATAGTGATATTGACATCATTGTAGAAGTTGAAAAACCCACACTTTCGTTGATGTATGAGCTGAAAGAAAAACTCAAAGAACTTTTTAATTGTGAAGTTGATTTGGTTAGGTTCCGGCCTACACTTCGCCCTCTATTTAAGTCGAATATCCTAAATGATGTCGTTTATGTATAATGATGAGTTAAGAATAAAAGATCGCTTAGAGGAAATCCTTGAGTCTATTGAACTAATACAAGAATGGAGCAAGGGAATGACCGAATTGCATGACTTCATGATTTCGCCCGGTCGTGTTATGGCTTTTAATGCTTGCGTGATGAGGTTGCAGGTGATTGGAGAGCACGTGGGTAGGCTAATGAAAGAAGACAGCAAACCTTTAGACAAATATACCGAAATACCTTGGCATGCAATTTATGGGATGAGAAACATCATTTCCCACGAATATGCAAATATTGATGAAACGGTCATTATTTCAGCTATCAAAGAGGATTTACCTAAGCTGAAAGATGTTGTAGAGGAACTTCTAAGACAATATTCCTAATCAAATTCTTTAAATGAGCGCCATAACGTAAAGCAATAGTTATGGCAACAACACAGAATTATTTCCCACGGAAGTCGGAGTCGGCTCCCAAGATTTATGCTTACGAGGATAAGTACGACCCACAACTGAAGGGCATCCTGAAGGTGGGCTATACTACTATTGGCGTGCAGGAACGTGTGCGCCAGCAGTATAACATCGTGCGGCCTGGCGAACCTCCTTACCGCATATTGGTGGAAGAGAGTGCCATGCGGCAGGACGGTACGGCGTTTATGGATCACGACGTCCACCGAATGCTGGTCAAGATGGGGTGCCAGAACATTGAAGGCGAGTGGTATCGCTGCACGCCCCAGCAGGTAAGGGCGGCTATCGTTGCCGTTAGGGAAAGGATAGACGTGGCGTGGAACCGCGACAAGACTTTCGGAATGCGCCCGGAACAACAACGGGCTGTTGACAAGACGGCAGACTACTTCGACAGCTACAAGTCGGAAGCTGGTCGTGTGCCTCATTTCCTGTGGAACTGCAAGATGCGTTTCGGCAAGACCTTTACTACTTATCAGTTGGCCCGGCGTATGGGATGGTCGAGGGTGCTGGTGCTGACATTCAAGCCCGCCGTGGCTCATGCATGGGAAGAGGACTTGATGACGCATGTGGATTTCGAGGGCTGGCAGTTCATCGCCCGCAGTCAGGAGGCTACCATTGACTATCAGTTTGAACATGCCGACCTGAAGAAGCCAATGGTGGTGTTTGGCTCGTTTCAGGACTTTCTCGGCAAGAATACGGCTAATGGCGGTATGCGGCTGAAGCACGAATGGGCGCGGGCGTTCAACTGGGATTGCATCGTGCTCGACGAATACCACTACGGCGCCTGGCGTGAAAACGCAAAGGAGTTGATTGGCGTGAGCGAGGACCTGGGCAGCGAGATTGAGAATCCCGACTACTTCGATGAAGACCTGATTCCTATTACCGCTAATCATTATCTCTATTTGTCGGGGACGCCCTTCCGCGCCATTGCGTCAGGAGAGTTCATTGAGGAACAGATTTACAACTGGACTTACTCTGACGAGCAGCGTTCGAAAGAGGACTGGGGCGACAAGCCAGACAACCCTTACGCCTCGCTGCCGAAGATGGTGCTGCTGACCTATCAGCTGCCGGCGGAAATATCAAGAGTGGCCGAAGCGGGAGAGTTCGATGAGTTCGACCTGAATTCGTTCTTCGAGGCTGAGGGCAAAGGCGAAGAAGCCGTATTCAAACATCATGACGAGGTACAGAAGTGGCTCGACATGCTACGCGGGCAATATCTGCCCACATCCATCAACGACCTGAAGGCAGGAAACCGAAAGCCCCCTTTGCCTTTCCTCAACGGCGACCTCTATTCGAACATGAACCATACGCTTTGGTTTCTGCCAAACGTGGCCTCATGCTTCGCCATGCGCAACCTGCTGACGGAACTGCAGAACACCTTCTATCACGACTATCGGGTCATTGTCTGTGCCGGAACAAAGGCCGGCATCGGCCAGCAGGCATTGCCTCCAGTAGAGAAAGCTATGTCGCACCCTGACCCGCTGCATTGCAAGACCATCACGCTGACCTGCGGCAAACTGACGACGGGTGTCACCGTCCGCCCCTGGACGGGCATCTTCATGCTACGTGACACGTCGTCGCCAGAAACCTATTTCCAGTCGGCTTTCCGGGTGCAGTCGCCGTGGACGATTACTAACTGCGACGGCTTGCATCCCAACCAAGTGGAGATACTGAAGAAGGTGTGCTACGTGTTCGACTTCTCGCCTAACCGTGCCCTGCGGAAGGTGGCCGACTACTCCTGCCTGCTGAACGTGGAGGAGGGGAACCCGGAGAAGTGCGTGGACGACTTCATCAAGTTCCTGCCTGTGCTCTGTTATGAGAACGGCGTGATGAAGGCTCTGTCAGCCAGCGACGTGCTGGACATGGCGATGAACAACACGTCGGCCACGCTTCTGGCGCGCCGCTGGGAGAGTGCGCTGCTGGTGAATGTTGACAACTTCACGCTTCAGCGATTGATGAACAATCAGGATGCTATGGATGCCCTGATGAAGATTGAGGGTTTCCGCTCGCTGAACCAGGACATTGAGACCATCATCAACAAGACCGATGCCATCAAGAAAAAGCGGAAGGAACGCGAAGAGGGTCTTACCAAGAAGGAGAAAAAAGAACTCTCTGACGCCGAAAAGGAAATCAAGAGCAAGCGCCGACAGATACAGGAGAAACTGATGAAGTTTGCCACGCGCATTCCTATATTCATGTATCTGACAGACTATCGGGAGTACTCCCTGAAAGATGTCATCCTGCAATTAGAACCCAAATTGTTTGAGCGCGTAACTGGTTTGACAAAGCAGGACTTTGCGCTGTTGGTCAGTCTGAACGTCTTCAATGAAGCCCTGATGAACGATGCCGTCTATAAGTTCAAACGCTATGAAGATTCCAGCCTTAGCTATGCTGGTATAGACCGCCATGAAGGCGAGCAAATGGTGGGTGGCTATAGTACCGTCATAACGGCTGAGGAATATCTGAAGTCGTAGAACCATAACACAGGCGCTCTTTGACAAGTTTTTGATTGGAAAGTTTGGAAGTTTCGTGGAAAGTCGTTATCTTTGCAACGATTATTAAACAATATGTGATTATGACTGTACGTGAAATGAAGAATGATATGGTTCACATGATTAACCAGATGGATGACTCCAGCGAAGAGAAGGTGAAAGACATGTGGCTATATGTGAGGCAGATAGTAAAGCCAGCGGAAAATGAAGAAGTATTGACCCCTGACCAAAAGAGACGCCTGGAGTTGGTGGACAAATTATGCGGTGCTTTTTCTGCTTGCCAGACTGTTGACTTCAAGAAGGACAAGGAAGAATATTTGTTAGGGAAGTATGGGCAATAAGCTGACTGTATTTATCGACACAAACGTTTTCCTTGATTTCATAGAGAGGAGACCAGTAGGGGTGAAGGAAGCTCACGCCATTTTTAGATTGGCTGCAAATCGATGTGTTGATATGCAAGTTTCTGATTTGTCTATAGCCAATATAAAATATAGCACGAGGAAAACCATACCTCTACAGGATTTCTATAAGATAATGAAACTTAGTAGAGAGTTTTATTCTATTGTTCCCGTTGGCGAACAAGCGGTTGACAGGGCATTAGCCATCGAAGCCAAAGATTTTGAAGATGCTCTACAATTTTTTGCTGCCGAGCAGGCTGGGGCGCAAGTCATCGTGACACGTAACGTCAAGGACTTCGCGTTTGCAGATACTGTTGAGGTGTTGGAACCACACGACTTCCTTTCCAAATATTTCCCCGAAGAACTTTAGTCACCAGAGCGCCATAACGAAACGACAAGGTTGTGGCAACAACACAGAATTATTTTCCACGGAAGTCGGAGTCGGCCAGCACGAGGCGTAGTTCTTCCCACTGCACGTCGGGCGGACAGAGTTCCTTGATGGGGGTGAGACCACCGTCGGTGCCTACTTGGCGGGCGGCGCGCTCAATGGCTTCGCGGTGCTCGGGCGATACGACGCGGGTGATATCGATCTTACCCTCGCCGGCCAGTTCAGCGAGATGGCTGAAGATGGTGTTAGGGCTGAGACTGCGCTCGACAGCTATCTGAACGGGCGTCATGCCCTGGTTGAACAGGCGCAGCGTCACCTCGGTGGTCTTCTCCTTTGGCGGTTTCTGCGGCTTCAGGGCGCGGCGCAGCTTCTGGTCGTCAGCGGCTTCGAGCATGGCCATCTGGCGGTGCTTGAGATAACCCTCCACCGTAAAGCCCTCGTCGGCTATATGCCGTAGCAGCGTGGTGTGTAGATACCACTGCTGGCGCAGTTCGGGCAGAAGGTCGCTCAACCTGTTCTGTGCCCGCTTGTTGTTCGACTTGATGTCGGCAGACAGCTGGATGGGCTTGACCAACAGTGCGTCGATGGTCTGTGCAAAATAGCCGGCACTGCGCTTCACACGGTCGAGGAAAGCCGCATCGTGCAATGCGTCGACAGGCATCTGGCTGATGTGCTCCGTCCATTTGGCCGCCACGTTCAGCACTTGCTGGTTCAGTCCCGCGTAAGTCTGGTTGTGGAGCTGCATCAAGTCGGCATGACTGCGCAGGAAGTACTCGGCCATCAGGCGCAACATCGCGTCTTCGGCATTGAACAGCGAACGGAAGTTGAACAGCTGCAGGAGCAGCTGCCGTTCGTACTCCTGCCGCAGCGTCGGCAGTTGGGCAATACTCTGGCGGGCCGCTTCCTCCTGGTGGGCAATGTAGCCGTCGACGCGCTCGTCGTTGATGACGGCTCGCGCTTCTATGGGGGCGGCCAGCATCAGTCCTTCGAGCGTACGGCAGCGGCTCAGTGCGACGTACACCTGGCCCGGGGCAAACGACATGTTGGCATCAATCATTGCGTGGTCGAAGGTCAGTCCCTGACTCTTGTGGATAGTGATAGCCCAGGCTAAGCGCAGGGGCAGCTGATGGAAGGTGCCCTGCACGTCGGCAACAATCTCGCGGGTCTCAGGGTTCAGCGAATAGCGTGCATTCTCCCATTCCAGCGGCTCTACCTCGATGGCCTGTTCGTCGCCTTCGCAGAGTACCAGGACCTTCTTCTCGTCGAGGTAGGTGACATGTCCAATGCGTCCATTATAATAGCGGTGACGGCCTGTGGGGTCGTTCTTGATAAACATCACCTGGGCACCGACCTTCAGCACCAGCGTCTCTGCCGTGGGGTAGCTGTATTCTGGGAAAGTCCCGTCGACGACAGCCTTATACCAGAAGACCTTGCCCGTAAGCCGTTGCAGTTCCGAGTCGTTGTAGTTGTTGGCCATCTGGTTGTGGGTGGTCAGGCGGATGTAAGAAGACCCGTCCCCCTGCGCCTTGCGGGTGAGTGGCGTGATGACCCTGCTGTTGAGCTTGGCCAGTGTCTCTGCCGAGGGATGCCCCTGACGGATGTCGTTGAGGATGGCCAGGAACGCATCGTCCTGCTGACGGTAGACCTTTTCGAGCTGGATGGTGACGTAGTCTGTCTGGCTGAGAGCCTTCGAGCCGAAGAAATAGGGCGTGTCGTAATAAGGCTTCAGCAGCCGCTCGTCTTCGGGAGTGACGACGGGCGTCAGCTGTGCCAGGTCGCCAATCATCAGCAGCTGCACGCCGCCAAAGGGACTGTAGTGGTCGCGATACTGGCGCAGCACGTTGTCGATAGCGTCCAGCAGGTCGGCGCGTACCATCGATATTTCGTCGATAATCAGCAGGTCGATGGAGGCGATAATCTGCCGCTTCTGCTTGCTGAAGTCGAAGCGCTGCTCGGTCTTCGCTCCCGGCACGTAGGGCGACAGCGGCAACTGGAAGAACGAATGGATGGTGACGCCGCCGGCATTGATGGCGGCCACACCGGTGGGGGCCACAACGATAGGCCGCTTGCGCGACCGTTCGACGATGGTCTTCAGGAACGTGGTCTTGCCCGTTCCTGCCTTGCCTGTCAGGAAGATGCTGCGTCCTGTGTTCTCGACAAACTCCCACGCCGTGCGCAGTTCTGGATTCCGTTCTGTATTCATATCTTAGGCTGTTCTGCTCTTTTGTATTTTCCGTCTTAATAATTTGGCCGCAAATTTAACGTTTGTTTTCCGAAAAACCAAAAAATGACGTAAAATAAATGTTTATTTTTGTTAGCAGATTTCGGTAAATCGCCCATTCTTCGTATTTTTGCAAGGTGAAAATCGTAGATAGAAGATGAAGAAACTTTTGACGGGGGCGTTGACGCTGATGCTGACGGCATCTGTGTCGGCCCAAACTAAACTATGGACGCTACAGGAGTGTATTGACTATGCCATGCAGCATAACATCACGCTGCAGCGGGCCAAGCTGCAACAGCTGTCGGCCAAGGAGGACGTCAGCCAGTCGAAGGCGGCGCTGTTGCCCTCGCTCAATGCGTCGACGAGCCACAACTTCGGCTACCGTCCGTGGCAGGACTCGGGCATCACCACCGTCACCAACGGCACCGTGAACACCAAGGTTGACAAGGCGTCCTACAACGGCTCCTACGGTCTGAACGCCTCGTGGACGGTGTGGAACGGCAACCGTAACCGCAACCAGGTGAAACTGAACCGTCTGACGGAGGAGCAGGCAGAGCTTGAAATCCAGGAGACGGCCAACTCCATTCAGGAGAAGATAGCGCAGCTCTACGTGCAGATACTCTACTTGAAGGAGGCTGTGAAGGTCAACGAGGCGAGTCTGGAGACTTCGCGTAAGAATGAGGAGCGCGGTCGTGAGATGGTTGAGGTAGGCAAGATGTCGAAGGCCGACCTGGCCCAGCTGTCGGCCCAGCGCTCCAACGACGAGTACAACATCGTGTCGGCACAGGCACAGGTAGAGAACTACAAACTACAGCTGAAACAACTCTTGGAGATTCTCGGCGACGAGGCGTTTGACGTGGCAACTCCCGATGCCGCCATGACGACCAACGAGATGGCCTTGGCCGACGTGCCTGCGCTGATGAGCGTCTATGAGCAGGCACTGGCAACCCGCCCGGAGATACAGAGTGCCGAGATGGCCGTCAAGAGCAGCGACGTGAGCATTGACATTGCCAAGGCCGGACGCATGCCGACGGTGAGCCTGCAGGCCAGTGCCAGTGCCAGTACCAACTCGCTGGCCAACAACGACTGGAGCGACCAGATGAAGTCGAACTTCAACACTGGGGCGGGCGTCTCTGTCAGCGTGCCCATCTTCGACCAGCGACAGACGAAGACGAATGTCAACAAGGCGCGCATCCAGCGTGAGAGCAACCTGCTGGCCCTGCAAGACCAGCAGAAGCAGCTCTATCAGACGATAGAGAACTACTGGCTCGATGCCACGACGAACCAGCAGAAGTTTCGTGCTGCCATGGCTACCGTCGAGAGCGAGCAGCAGAGCTATGACCTGTTGCAAGAGAAGTTTAATGTAGGACTGACGAACATCGTCGAGCTGATGGCAGGTAAGGACAAGCTGCTGGTGGCCAAGCAGAACCAGCTGCAGTCGAAGTATATGACCATCTTGAACCTGCAGATGCTGAAGTTCTATAGCAGACCCACCCCCGGCCCCTCCCTGGAGGGAGGGGAGTAGTTACCAGTGTACAGATAAAAAATAATGTCGAACTAAAATACCCCCAAGCTAATCACTCCCCTTCTTCGCAGGGAGAGGTCAGGGGGAGAGTCTTATTTATGATGAAGAACAAGAAACTGTGGATTGCCGTGGGCGTTGTCGCCGTGGCAGTCGTCGCTTATCTCCTGCTGTCGGGAGGCAAGAAGGAAGAGAAGGTAGAGTTTGAGACCGCCAAGGTAGAACAGGGCAATATCCAAACCTCGATTACTGCCACGGGCACCATCGAGCCGGTGACGTCGGTCACGGTGGGTACGCAGGTGTCGGGCATCGTTTCTAAGCTCTATGTAGACTACAACTCTGTCGTTAAGAAGGGGCAGGTCATTGCTGAACTCGACAAGACCAACCTCATCAGCGAGCTGAACACGGCCAAGGCCAACCTCTCGTCGGCACAGAGTACGGCCACCTACGAGCAGTCTAATTATAATAGGTACAAGACGCTCTACGACAAGGGACTTGTCTCGGCCGACGAATATGAGAGCGCCCTGCTGTCGTACCGCAAGGCCAAGGAGCAGGTGGTGACGGCCACGCAGAGCGTGCAGAAGGCACAGACGAACTTAGGCTATGCCACCATCACCAGTCCTATCGACGGCGTCGTGCTGTCGAAGTCGGTGGAGGAGGGGCAGACCGTGGCCGCCTCGTTCAACACGCCAGAGCTGTTCACCATTGCCCGGGACCTGACCGACATGCGCGTCATTGCCGACATTGACGAGGCCGACATCGGTGGTGTGAAGGAAGGGCAGCGTGTGTCGTTCACCGTCGATGCCTTCCCCGACGACAAGTTTGAAGGACAGGTAACACAGGTGCGCCAGCAGGCAACGACGGAGAGCAACGTCGTCACCTACGAGGTGGTAATCTCTGCCCCGAACAACGACCTGAAGCTGAAGCCCGGTCTGACGGCCAACGTCACCATCTTCACGCTTGAGAAGAACGGCGTGCTCGTCGCTCCTGCCAAGGCGCTGCGTTTCATGCCCAATGAGGCCCTGCTGAAGAAGGAAGAAACCATCGAAGACGTTGAGGCTCCTAACAAACTGTGGACGAAGGAAGGCAATGTGTTCAAGGCTCACAAAGTGGAGACGGGCACTACCAATGGTATGTTGACCGAGATTGTCAGTGGCATCAATGCTGGTACTGAGGTACTGGTCGACTTCAATATCTCTGGTGGCGAAGAAGCTTCGCAGGGACAGCAGGCCCAGAATCCCTTCATGCCGCGGCCAAGGAACAACCGCCAGCAGAGCGGCAACCAGCAACAGCAGAAGAAGTAATACTACGAATTATACGAATTAAACGAATTGCTTGTCCGGCAGGATAATTCGTATAATTCGTGAAATTAGTAGTGAAAAGATAGAATAGAATATGGACAAGAAAGTAGTCATCGAACTGCAGAACGTGAAGCGCTACTTCCAGGTCGGCTCCGAGACGGTGAAGGCGCTGCGCGGTGTGTCGTTCAAGATTTACGAGGGCGAGTTCGTCACCATCCAGGGCACGTCGGGTAGCGGCAAGTCGACACTGCTCAACCAGCTCGGCTGTCTCGACACCCCAACCTCGGGCGAGTATTTCCTCGACGGCATTTCCGTCCGTACGATGTCGAAGTCGCAGCGCGCCCATCTGAGGAATCAGAAGATAGGCTTCGTCTTCCAGAACTACAACCTGCTGGCGAAGACTACCGCCGTGGAGAATGTCGAACTGCCGCTGATGTACAATTCGAAATATAACGCCCAGCAGCGCCGTGAGGCTGCCGTCAAGGCTTTGCAGGCCGTGGGCCTGGGCGACCGTCTGGAACATAAGTCGAACCAGATGTCGGGTGGACAGATGCAGCGTGTGGCCATCGCCCGTGCGCTGGTCAACAATCCCGCCGTACTGCTGGCCGACGAGGCTACCGGTAACCTCGACACCCGTACGTCGTTCGAGATGCTCGTGCTCTTCCAGGAGTTGCACCGTCAGGGTCACACGATTATCTTCGTGACCCACAACCCGGAGATTGCCGAGTATTCCTCGCGTAACATCAACCTGCGCGACGGCAAGATTCGTGAGGACACCATCAATACGAACATTAAGTCGGCTGCCGAGGCTCTGGCCGCACTGCCGATACCACAAGACGATTAAAGCCCACCCCCAACCCCTCCCCAAGGGAGGGGGGCTTAAAGTGACTGGGGTGTGGAAATCGTCTCGCTATTTAATAAAAGAGTATAAACAAAATATGGAATAATCCCCCACAAATGTAACCAAGCGCCCCTCCCTTGGGGAGGGGAAGGGGGAGAGTCTTTATGAACATACTGAACCTATTTAAAGTAAGCCTCCGGGCTGTGGCCAACAACAAGATGCGGTCGTTCCTCTCGATGCTGGGCATCATCATCGGTGTGGCCGCTGTCATCATCATGATGTCTATCGGACAAGGCTCTAAAGAGAGCATCCGGCAGGAACTGTCGACGATGGGTACCAACCTGCTGACCATCCGCCCCGGTGCCGACATGCGTGGCGGTGTGCGTCAGGACCCGTCGGCCATGCAGACGCTGAAGATGGCCGACTACGAGCGTATCCTGCGCGAGAAGCGGTTTGTGACGAAGGTATCGCCAGAGGTGACAGCCTCGGGGCAGGCCATCTATGGCAACAATAACACCACGACCTCGCTCTATGGCGAATCGACAGACTATCTCGACATCAAACAGTGGAACGTCGAGGAGGGCGAGTGCTTCACTGACGAGGACATCAAGAAAGCCGCCAAGGTCGTTGTCGTCGGCACCACCATCGTCAAGGAGCTGTTTGGCAATGTCGACCCTATCGGCAAGACCATCCGTTTCAAGTCTATTCCCATGCGCATCGTCGGCGTGCTGAAGTCTAAGGGCTACAACTCGTGGGGCATGGACCAGGACAACGTCATGATAGCCCCCTACACGACGGTCATGAAGCGCATAGCTGCGCAGACGTGGTTCTCGAGCATCGTCTGCTCCGCCGTCACTGAGGAACTGAGCGACGCCGCCATCGAGGAACTGACGCAGATACTTCGTAATAACCATAAGCTGAAGGAAGATGCTGTCGACGACTTCACCATCCGCTCGCAGGCAGAGATGATGGAGACGATGTCGTCGACGATGGACACCGTGACGTTGATTCTCGTCGTGGCCGCCGCCTTCTCGCTGCTCGTCGCCGGTATCGGCATTATGAACATCATGCTCGTCTCCGTCACCGAGCGCACCAAGGAGATTGGTCTGCGCATGGCCGTCGGCGCCACCGGCCCCGTCATCTCGTTGCAGTTCCTGATAGAGTCGGTACTCATATCGGTCACGGGCGGACTGATAGGCATACTCGTCGGTGGCGGCGTCAGCAGTCTGCTGCCCCTGATGGGAATGCCGTCGAGCGTTCCTGCCTGGTCGGTCTACGTGTCGTTCCTCGTCTGCGTTTTCATCGGCGTCCTCTTCGGCTATATTCCCGCCCAGAAGGCAGCCAATATGGATCCTATCGAGGCCATCCGCCACGAATAGAAACAGGCGGAAAAGTTTGTGAAACTATTAGCAATGCCTGTTTCTTGAAAAAGTTGTATCTTTGTGGCCGGATTGTCATATCTGACCACAAAGATACATTAGAATGAAGAAGTTTTTCCTTTGGCTCGTTGTAGCGAGCCTTACGCTGACGGCGAGCGCCCAGAAGTTGGTGTCGCCCAACGGGAAGTTGTCGGTGACGGCCAAGAATGGCCAGTTTGCCATCAGTTATCAGGGGCAGCAGGTGTTGCAGATGAAGGCTGCTGAGGCGGCGGCTCCGCTGAAGCGGCAGAAGCCTAAGAAGGTGAAGACCGACTACCGCATGCTGGCCGGCAAGCGCAGCCACTGCGTGAACGAGGCCAACGAGTACAGGGTGGGGCCGATGACACTGCGTCTCTATAACGACGGTCTGGCCTTCCGCTACGAGACACCCGTCAAGGAGCAGGCCGCCTACATCATCCCCGAGGGCATGAAGCGGTGGATGCAGCAGTGGTGCGACTCTTACGAGGGATTCTACCCCCTGTCCACTACGTGTAAGCAGAAGGCCGTACCGTCGTATGGCCGGCAGTATAAGGACGCCGAAGGCAACTGCGTGCGCTGGGGCTATCCCGCCCTGCTGGAGCCGCGCGACGGTGTGTTTGCCCTGCTGACAGAGGCCAACATCGAGCACGGCCAGAGTGCATCGTCGCTGTATAACGATGGCGAGGTGTATCGCGTGGTGCCCGACGAGGGCGCGAACCTCAGTCACACGCCGTGGCGGGTAGTCATCGTCGGCACGCTGGCCGACGTGGTGCAGTCGACGCTTGTCACCGACGTCAGCGAACCCTGCCGCCTGGAGGACACCAGTTGGATACAGCCCGGTGTCGTGTCGTGGATATACTGGGCCTATAACCACGGTTCCAACGACTACAACATCATCAAGAAGTATGTGGATATGGCCGACACCCTGAAACTGCCCTATATGCTGATAGATGCGGAGTGGGACGGCATGGGCGGCAACGGGCGGGCGGGCGAAGCCCGGGAGGGGGACGGCAAGACCATCGAGGATGCCGTTGCCTACGCTCAGTCGAAGGGTGTCAAACCGCTCATCTGGTATAACTCGTCGGTGGGATGGGTGGACGGCGCACCGACACCGAAGTTCCGCCTGAACAAACCCGAAGACCGCGAACGCGAGTTTGCCTGGTGTGAGAAGATTGGCGTGGCCGGCGTAAAGATCGACTTCTTCAGCGGCGACAACCAGCGCAACATGGACTACTGCATCGACCTGTTGGAGAGTGCCGCCCGTCACCATCTGTTGGTCAACTTTCATGGTGCCACCATACCCCGTGGCTGGCAGCGCACCTATCCCAACCTGATGTCTACCGAGGGCGTCTATGGTGCCGAGTGGTATAACAACGTGCCGACGTTTACCGCCAAGGCTGCCTGCCATAACGCCACCTTGCCCTTTACCCGCAATGTCATCGGTCCGATGGACTATACCCCCTGTACGTTCAGCGACTCGCAGCATCCGCACATCACCACCAACGCCCACGAACTGGCTTTGACGGTGCTATACGAGAGTGCCCTGCAGCACTTGGCCGACCGTCCCGAAAGCTATCTTGCGCAGCCCCGCGAGGTGCAGCAGTTCCTGAGCGACCTGCCTGCAGCATGGGACGAGACGCGCCTCGTGTCGGGCTATCCCGGCGAGAGCGCCGTCTTGGCGCGCCGCTATGGCACCACCTGGTATGTGGCAGGCATCAACGGCACCGATGCCGCGAAGACGCTGGACACGCCGCTCGACTTCATACCCCGGGGCGAGGCCATGCTCTTTGCCGACGGCGAGCCTTGGGCGTTCTCTCGTCCGGCGGTGCTGCCGCAGACCGTCACCTGTAAGCCTCGCGGCGGTTTCGTGCTGGTTGTGCGTCAGCCGTCAGGTTTTTCGACCACGGCAAAGCGCCGATAGCAACTGTAATTGCAAACTGCGCGTTGCAGTTTCTCGTCGTGGGCTCCGCTAAGACTGCCGAAAAGAATTAAAAACCGTGAAATCTGCGTAATCCGCACGCTTTTCTTTTCTCCGTTTCAAAAGAATTGTGTAACTTTGCGCTCGAAAAATTAAAACCCAATATTCAAAATACAAATAATTATGGTAAACTACAAGGATTTAGGTCTCGTGAATACTCGCGAGATGTTCAAGAGAGCAGTAGCCGGTGGCTATGCTATCCCCGCTTTCAACTTCAACACGATGGAGCAGATGCAGGCTATCGTACAGGCTGCCGTCGAGACAAAGTCGCCCGTCATCATGCAGGTGTCTAAGGGTGCCCGTAACTATGCCAACGCTACCATCCTCCGCTATATGGCCGAGGGTGCCGTGGCATACGCCAAGGAACTGGGCTGTGAGCATCCTGAAATCGTGCTTCACCTCGACCATGGTGACAGCTTCGAGCTTTGCAAGGACTGCATCGACATGGGCTTCTCCAGCGTGATGTACGACGGTTCGTCTCTGCCCTACGAGGAGAACATCAAGATTTCCCGTCAGGTGGTAGAGTATGCTCACAAGTATGATGTCACCGTCGAGTGCGAACTCGGTGTGCTGGCCGGTGTTGAGGACGAGGTTGCCTCTGAGGTGAGCCACTACACCAAGCCCGAGGAGGTTATCGACTTCGCTACCCGTACAGGCTGCGACTCGCTGGCTATCTCTATCGGTACGAGCCACGGTGCTTACAAGTTCAAGCCCGAGCAGTGTACCCGCGACCCGAAGACCGGCAAGCTCGTTCCGCCGCCATTGGCATTCGACGTGCTGCACGAGATTGAGAAGAAACTGCCCGGATTCCCCATCGTGCTCCACGGCTCTTCTTCTGTTCCCCAGGACGAGGTCGACACCATCAACAAGTACGGTGGCAACCTGCCCGACGCCGTCGGTATCCCCGAGGAGCAGCTGCGTGAGGCTTCTAAGAGCGCCGTCTGCAAGATTAACATCGACTCAGACTCGCGTCTGGCCATGACCGCTGCCGTTCGCAAGTATCTGGCTGAGCATCCCGACCACTTCGATCCTCGCCAGTATCTGAAGCCCGCACGTGAGAACATGAAGAAGATGTACATCCATAAGATTGTAGACGTCCTCGGTTCTGACGGCAAGCTCGCTCAGTGCTAAGCATTCCCACATCAACAGACTATCAAGAGGCGTGTCCCCATTGCGGGCACGCCTCTTCTGTTTCATGACAGATCTTCCGGAAATCACGTACCCTTAGGTGTTTGACATATACCCACACCTCTTACACCTGGCACTTAA
Source organism: uncultured Prevotellaceae bacterium (assembly GCA_900316475.1). Lineage (GTDB taxonomy): Bacteria > Bacteroidota > Bacteroidia > Bacteroidales > Bacteroidaceae > Prevotella. Next base: position 22,692 of record ONDA01000039.1, on the reverse strand, counting down.
CTCGCTGATTTTCAGTAGCCATTTTCTGGTGGCATAGTCGCACCAGTGGTCGCACCAGTGGTCGCACCAGTGGCGGAATGTTTCACGGAAGGGACCGAGAACGTAACGGCCTCTCAGAAAAATTTCACGGCCTCTCAGAAAAACGAGAGGCCGTGACAGAAATGTTTCACGGCGGTTGGTGCGACCATTGGTGCGACTTCAGGTGCTACCAACCTGTTGGGGAACCGTACTGAAATACAGCGAGTTAAGTGCCAGGTGTAAGAGGTGTCACCTACTTTTCTTTTTCCTATTTACGTATCGTTTGTACAAGACGTTCGGTTAGTCTTAAGCCGTAAGTCCGTCTTCACGACTTTTTGCCGCAAGTGCCGATAGCCTACGCGTAGCAAATTAGCAACTAATCTTTGTCGCCTGTCGGCTCAAAATCTTTTAAATCTTCAAATCTTTGTTCATTATTAAATTAGTGTAATTCAACTTTCTCAAGTTTTATAACGACTACGAATTTAACGAATTAAACGAATTTTCTATGCAGGATGTTATGATGCATCTAGATCGATTTCATTCGTGAAATTCGTTTAAATTAACAACGCGCAGCCAAATTCGTGAAATTCGTGAAATTCGTGGTAAAAAAATACTTACGAAACTTGAATTAGAATAATCTGTCTCAACAATTAGAAATAATCTGTATCGACAAATTAGAAACAATAAGCTGATTCTTATTACCGCTTATATTATAATAAGGTAGAAATGTTAAAAATGCACTTCCGCCTTCATTTTTTTGCCCAAAAGTTTGGAGCGTATGCATATTTGTATTACTTTTGCAGTGTTCTATTTAAGTAGTACACTAAAACGGTATAAAAACCATTAAGAATATAGCAATATGATTGAAGTAAACCACATCAGTTTCAAGTATGCCGGATCGAAGCGTCTGGTATTCGACGATTTCAGCCTGCGGCTGGAGGAGAACCGCATCTACGGGTTGTTAGGTAAGAACGGAACGGGCAAGTCTACGCTGCTCTACCTGATTAGCGGTCTGCTACGTCCGCAGGCCGGTTCCGTGAGTTGCGATGGTGTAGCAACAGACAAGCGGCAGCCCGAAACCCTGCGCGACATCTTCTTTGTGACGGAGGAGTTCGAGATGCCCGCCATCCGTCTCTCGGAATATGTGAAGCTCTACAAGCCTTTCTACCCAAACTTCTCTGACGAGGTGTTGCAGGAGTGTCTGGCCGACTTCGAACTGCCTTCCGACGTACATCTGAACGAGCTGTCGATGGGTCAGCGCAAGAAGGCCTATATCGCCTTTGCCATGGCTACCAACACGAAGTATCTCTTCATGGACGAACCGACCAACGGACTGGACATCCCCTCGAAGTCGCAGTTCCGCAAGGTCATTGCCCGCCACATGACGGAAGAGCGCACCGTGGTGGTCTCTACCCATCAGGTACACGACGTGGAGCAGATGCTCGACCATATCCTGATGCTCGACCAGCGCTCGGTATTGCTGAATGCGTCGATACAGGAGATTCAGGACCTGTACACCTTCGAATACCGTTCGCCGCAGCAGATGGACGACAGCGTGCTCTATGCCGAACCGACGCTGCAAGGCAATGCTGTCATCCGTCGTCGACAGGAGGGTGACGCCGAGACCCAGGTGAACCTCGAACTGCTGTTCAACTACAAGACAACCTCAAAGACAGGATCAGTATTGTAAAAGGACCACGAATTTCACAAATTTCACGAATTATTGAATCACAGATTTCCTCGAATTAAACGAATAGACAATTATGAGTACATTTAATTTCAATAGATTTTCGCAGGCACTGAAGTGCCATTTCCTGGTAGAGCGCAAGACGTGGATCCGACTGTTTGGCATCTATACGCTGGTGATGTTCATGGCCAACCTGTTCTTCACCCGTGTGGCTGACAGCAGCTACTCGCATTTGGCAGCCAACTATCCCAGCGACTTGTTAGTTCACTATAGCAGAATCGTAGAGCAGACCTCCGTATTCGGTATTGTATTCTTCTGCTTCGCTATGCTGTTTACGGCCAGCGGCATATTCTCGCAGATGAAGGACACCCGGAAGCGCTCGGCCTATCTGCTCTGGCCCGTCAGCAACGTGGAGAAATACGTCGTCAGCGTGCTGATTTCCGTGGTGATGATGCTGTTCCTGACCATTGGTGCCTTCATACTGGCCGACGTCCTGCGCGTACTGGTGGACTGGCTGACGGGACGCATCGTCGTCTGGGGCTTCACCATGCCTGTCATGGGACGTGACGGTGAGCATCCGTGGGGTGCTTTCCAAGATTGGCACATGGTATGGATGCTCCTCGTCTGGGCATTCTACGTCCACTCACTCTATATCGTAGGCGGCACGCTGTTCCGTCGCCAGCAGTTCCTGTTCACCAGTGGCACCATCGTCGTTGTCGGCATCCTGATGATAATGCTTCTGAACCAGATAGACTGGAATAGTTTCCACTTCGATTTCATCACCGGCACCTGGGACGAGAAGACGCAGACTTATACAGAGACTTTCCATCCGGCGTTCTATATCATCAACTCAGCGATGATGCTGCTCATCGCCTTCCACTACTGGGCTTCTTACAAGCTGTTCTGCCGCATGCAAGTCATTAACAATAAATGGTTGAACGTATGATATTTACAAATGATAAAGCGATATACCTCCAGATGGCTGACCGTCTGTGCGACGAGATCCTGTCGGGAGCGTATAAGGACGATGACCGCATACCGTCCGTCAGGGAGTACGCCGTGCTCCTTGAGGTGAATACGAATACGGCGGTGAAGGCCTACGACGAACTGTCGCGTGCGAACATTATCTATAATAAGCGCGGACTGGGCTACTTCGTGACGCCCGGTGCCAAGAAGCAGATACTGAAGGAGCGCAAGCGGGCGTTCATGAAGCAGCGACTGCCAGAGCTGTTCCGGCAGATGCAACTGTTGGGTATTACGTTAGAAGATGTTAAAGATGCGTATGATGCGCAACAATAAGTGCGGTATTTGCGTCTAACATACAAACCATCAACCAAAATGATTCATTTACAAGACGTAAACAAGACCTACTACGGCGCACAGCCGCTGCACGTGCTGAAAGGCATCAACCTCGACATTGCCGAGGGCGAGTTCGTGAGCATCATGGGAGCCTCAGGCTCCGGCAAGTCGACGCTGTTGAACATCCTCGGCATCCTCGACAACTACGACTCGGGAACCTACGAGCTGGCGGGCGTGCCCATCTGGAACCTGTCGGAGACGAAGGCGGCCTCCTATCGCAACCACATGATAGGTTTTATTTTCCAGTCGTTTAATCTCATCTCGTTTAAGAATGCCGTGGAAAACGTTGAGTTGCCATTATTTTACCAGGGCGTGAGCCGGAAGAAGCGCCACGCCCTGGCTATGGAGTACCTTGAGCGCTTAGGACTGAAGAACTGGGCCACCCACTATCCCAACGAGCTCAGCGGAGGTCAGCGGCAGCGTGTAGCCATTGCCCGGGCGCTGATTACGAACCCGAAGATTATCCTGGCCGACGAACCCACGGGAGCCCTCGACTCGAAGACGAGCGTAGAGGTGATGCAGCTGCTGAAACAGCTGAACCAGGATGAGCATATCACCGAGATTATAGTGACCCACGACCCGACGGTGGCCGAACAGACTAACCGCATAATACGTATCAAGGATGGAGTTATTGAATGAAATATGGCAGACGGCGCGCCGCAACAAACTGCGCACCACGCTGACGGGCTTTGCCGTGGCGTGGGGCATCTTCATGCTTATCGTGCTGCTCGGGGCGGGCAATGGGCTTATCAATGCCAACCTCAAGCAGAGCAACCGCTTCCTCTCTTCGTCGATGGTGGTGTTCGGCGGATGGACGTCGAAACCCTACCAGGGACTGAAGGAGGGCCGCGACATCCGCCTGCACAAGACCGACATGGAGATTACCGAAAAGGAGTTTGCGGAGAACGTGGACGAAGTAGGTGCACAGTATAACACCAGCGCCGTCATCAGTCTGGGACAACAGTATCTCAGTTCGAGTATCAGCGGTGTCTATCCCAACCACACGAAGATTAACAAGGTGGAACTGCTGCACGGCCGCTTCATCAATGATATTGATATCCGCGAGAGCCGGAAGGTGCTCGTGTTGAGTAATAAGCAGGCGAAGGAATTAGCCCCCCCTTCTGCCCCCGAGGGGGCTACAATAGCATCTGCCCGCAAAACTAACGAAGCCCCCTCGGGGGCCGTAGGGGGGGCTTCGGGGGCTTTGGTGGGCCGCTTCGTCAATGTTGGGAACTTCGCCTTCAAGGTGGTAGGCATCTACAAGGAGCAGGAGAACGGTCGCGGCGAGATATTCTCATCGTACTCTGCTATAAAGCGCATCTTTGGAGCCAATACCGACGATGCCGGGCGCATAGAGTTCACCTTCCACGGACTGAATACGGAGAAAGCCAACGAGGACTTTGAGAAAGACTACCGTCGCAGGCTGAACGCTGAGCATCAGGCCCATCCCGAAGATGAAGACGCCGTGTGGCTCTGGAACCGCTTCACACAGAACCTGCAGATGGAACAGGGCATTGGCATCATTCGCACGGCTCTTTGGATTGTGGGTCTCTTCACGCTGTTGTCTGGTATTGTGGGCGTGTCGAACATCATGCTCATCACCGTCAAGGAGCGTACCCATGAGTTTGGCATCCGCAAGGCTATCGGCGCCAAACCCTGGAGCATCCTGCGGCTGATTATTGTCGAGAGTGTCATCATCACCACCATCTTCGGCTACATAGGCATGTTGCTCGGCATCTTTGCCAACGAGTACATGGATGCCACGATAGGTCACGAGACGATAGACACGGGCCTGTTCAAGGCCACGATGTTCCTCGACCCCACCGTCGGACTGGATGTTTGTATAGAGGCCACGATGGTCATGATTATTGCTGGTACGATAGCAGGGCTCATCCCAGCCTTCAAGGCCAGCCGCATACTTCCTATTGAAGCATTAAGAGCAGAGTAAGTATGAGAATAGATATAGACAGTTATCGCGAAGTGCTCGACACCCTGACGCGCAACAAGAGCCGCTCGTTCCTGACGGGCTTCGGCGTGTTCTGGGGTGTGTTCATGCTCGTGGCACTGATGGGTGGCGGTCAGGGACTGAAGGAACTGCTGCAGCAGAACTTCGCGGGCTTTGCCACCAACTCGGCTATGGTGTGGGCACAGCCCACCACCAAGGCATATAAGGGTTTCCGCAAGGGACGTATGTGGTCGATGGACTACAAGGATGTGGATCGGCTGCGCCGCAGCGTTCCTGAGCTTGACGTCGTCACGCCCCTGCTCTTCAGTAATGGCGGCACGGCCTACTACGGCGACCGTAAGGCTACTATCGGCATTAGCGGTGCCATGCCTGAGTTCCAGCGCGTCAACGAGCCGAAGATGTACTACGGACGTTACATCGACGATGCCGACATCCGTGACCATCGCAAGGTGTGCGTCATCCAGAAAAAGACCTACAAGGAACTGTTCCCCGGTGGCGGCGACCCTTGTGGCAAGCGCATCCGCATTGACAACATCTACTACCAGATTGTGGGCGTTGACTACAATATGAGCGAGGGCATCAGCTTCAGCGGCGAGACCGGCACGGGTGTCACGCTGCCCCTCACCTTCATGCAGCAGGCATATAATCGTGGCAACGCCGTAGATGTGATTGCCGTTACAGGCCGCAAGGGTGTGGTGATGTCGAGTGTCACACCGCGCATCCGTGAAACTATTGCCCGTGCCCACACTATCGACCCGACGGACGAGCAGGGAGCTATGGTGTTCAACACCGAGGTGCTGTTCCAGTTGCTCGACAACTTGTTCCGCGGCGTCAACTTCCTTATATGGCTGGTAGGCTTGGGGACACTGTTTGCAGGTGCCATCGGTGTGTCGAATATTATGATGGTGACTGTACGTGAGCGCACCACCGAGATAGGTATCCGCCGCGCCATCGGTGCCACGCCACGCATGATTTTGTCGCAGATTATCAGCGAGAGCATCGTGCTGACGCTGGTGGCCGGCATGAGTGGCATACTCTTCGGCGTGCTCATCCTGCAGATGCTGGAACTTGCCAATACCGAGGACGGCATTCTCACCGCTCATTTCCAGGTAGGTTTCTGGACGGCCATCGTCGCCGCCCTGATGGTCTCGGCCATGGGTGTCCTCGCAGGCCTTGCCCCTGCTGCCCGTGCCATGAGCATTAAGCCCGTCGATGCCATGCGGGATGAATAATTTATCGATAAAACGTTTTAACGATTAAACGTTTTAACGTTGTCGGTTAAACGAATAGACGATTAAACGAAAAAAAACAACATACAATGAAAAAGTACAGCAAACTGATTATCGCCGCTATTATCGCGCTGATTTTCATCGGAACCTTCGTGTTCCTGTGGCAGAAGAGCCAACCCAAGGAGGTCGTCTACAACGAGTTCACCCCGAAACTCGACAGCATCCAGAAGACGACCATCATCACCGGTAAGATTGAGCCTCGCAACGAGGTCAACGTCAAGCCGCAGATCTCTGGTATCATCTCCGAACTCTACAAGCAACCTGGCGATTATGTTAACGCTGGCGACGTGATAGCCAAGGTCAAAGTGATTCCCGACATGGGGCAGCTGAGTTCTGCTGAGATGCGTGTGCGCCTGGCAGACATCAACCTGAAGCAGGCACAGACCGATTTCCAGCGTGTGGAGAACCTCTTCAACCAGCAGCTTGTCTCTGCCGACGAGTACGACAAGAGCAAGATGGCGCTTCAGCAGGCCAAGCACGAGAAACTCGCTGCCGAGGACGCGCTGCAGGTTGTCCGCGATGGCGTGTCGAAGTCGAACGCTAAGGCCAGCTCGACGCTGATTCGCTCGACCATCAGCGGTGTCATTCTCGACATTCCTGTGAAGGTGGGTAACTCCGTTATTCTTGCCAACACCTTCAATGATGGTACGACGATTGCCACCGTTGCCAATATGAACGACCTCATCTTCCGTGGAAATATCGATGAGACCGAGGTGGGACAGTTGGTGAACTCGATGCCCATGAAGATTACCATCGGTGCGCTGCAGGACTTGATGTTCGACGCCGCCCTGGAGTATATCTCTCCGAAGGCCGTCGAGAGCAACGGTGCCAACCAGTTCGAGATTAAGGCTGCCGTCCGGCTCTCCGAGGGAGGCAAGATTCGTTCTGGCTATAGTGCCAATGCCGAGATTGTGCTGTCAAAGGCCGACGGCGTGCTCACCATTCCCGAGAGTGCCATTGAGTTCAGCGGCGACTCCACCTTTGTCTATATTGTCAAGGGTGAGGGCAAGGAGAAGACCTACGAGCGCACGGCCGTCACTACCGGTCTCTCCGACGGCGTGAATATTGAAATCAAGAAGGGCCTGACCGCTAAGGACAAGGTGCGCGGCCCTGAAATCATTACCGACGACTCTAAAGACGAGTAAGCCATGAAGAAAGTTTCTATGATTGTCCTGTTAGCTGCGATATTATCGCAGCTCACACAGCCCACGATGGCTCAGCCTAAGCAGTGGACGCTCCGCGAGTGCTGCGACTATGCTGTGACCCATAACATTGCCATCAAGCAGCGGCAGAACCAGTGCCGCCAGCAGGAGCTGCAGCTCTCGACGGCCAGAAACAGGCGTCTGCCCGACCTTAGCGGCTCCGTCAGCCAGAACTTCTCGTTCGGCCGCGGTCTTACCGCTGACAATACCTACACGAATACGAATACCTCATCGACGTCGTTCTCCTTAGGAACCAGCGTGCCGCTGTTCACGGGCTTCCAGATTCCCAACCAGATTAAGCTGAACCAGCTGAACCTTGAGGCTGCTACCGCTGACTTGGAGAAAGCCAAGAACGATGTCCGTATGCAGGTGGCTCAGGCCTACGTCCAGATTCTCTACAACATGGAGATTGCCAACGTGGCCCACCGTCAGGTGGTCATCGACTCGATGCAGGTCGTCCGCCTGCAGGCTTTCGTGGACAATGGTAAGGCGAGCGGGGCCCAACTCTCGCAACAGCAGGCCACGTTGGCCAACAGCCGCTTCACCGCCGTTCAGGCCGACAACAACCAGCGACTCGCCGTGCTGACGCTGACCCAGCTCCTGGAGCTGCCTACGCCCGATGGCTTTGCCGTGGTGCAGCCGGAAACGTCGGCTATTTCCAACCTGTCGGACATCCCCTCGCCGGACGTCATCTATGCCGATGCGCTCGGGATGAAGCCCGAGGTCATTGCCCAGCAGCTGCGTCTTCGTGCCACCGACCACAGCATCAAGATTGCGCAGGCCGGCTATATGCCTACCCTGAGTTTCAGCGGCGGTCTTGGCAGTAACTACTATACGACCAGCAAGTTCGACTCCGACCCCTTCGGCACGCAGCTGAAGAACAACTTCTCGCAGTATATTGGCTTGAGTCTCAACATCCCTATCTTCAACCGCTTCCAGACGCGCAACAGCGTGCGCAATGCACGTATCGAGCAGGAGAACCAGCTGCTGGCCCTCGACAATACGAAGAAGACGCTTTACAAGGAGATTCAGCAGGTGTACTACAACACCCTGAACGCCCGACAGAAGGAGCGCAGTTCCGAGGAGACGGTACGTAGCAGCAACGATGCCTTCACGCTGATGCTGGCCAAGTACGAAAACGGCAAGGCTAACATCACAGAGTTCAACGAGGCAAAGAATGTCTATCTGAAAGCAGAGTCCGACCGCGTGCAGGCTCTGTATGAGCTGCTCTATCAGCGTGCGCTCATCCAGTTCTACCAGGGACGCGAGCTGTCGTTCTGAGAGGTCTATTTGGGCTGTTCGGCCTCCAGCTTGTCAATGCCGCCGGTGACGGGGTTGAGCCAGAGGCGAGTGCCAAAGTGCTTGTTGAAGAGATCGCCGCTCAGCAGTTCGACGTTGCCGAACTGCGCAGCGGGGAAGTCTTCCTCGCTGACGAGTTCGTTGCCATTGAAGATGGCTACCTGCATCTTCCCCGGCACATTGTAGTAGAAGCCGTTCTCAGCCTTTTTCTTCTTGGCAGCTTGTTCGGCGTCGGTGGCTGGCAGCTGGGTCTGGTTCTTCACGTTGATGATGTAAGGTGCACCACTCAGGTCGTCAGCGTCGACCAGTCCGAAGCGCTTTGAGAAGCGGAACAAAGTTCTGTTCAGGTTACCGTCGGGGACGATGATGAAGACATGTTCCGTCGTGTCGCGTACCGTCGTGCCGACGAAGAGGCTTGTCAGCGCCTGGTCCTGGCGGTCCATCTGGTTCAGCATCATTTTCATCTGCTCACCGTCCTTCGGCATGAAGTCGGCCTGACCCTTGATAAGCTGGCTGCGACTGTCGCGGATGTCGTAGATTTCCTGCGCTGTGAGCTGCGCCATCTTGGCCGTACTGCCGGCAGCTAAGATTTCCTCGTTCATAAACTGTCGCGGATTGACGACAGCAGGTTTGGGAGCCGGTTTGAAGGGGGCGGGGATGTCCTGCGGTGTGGGCTTTGCGTTGAGGGCCAGAATGACACCGTCATCTGCCAACGCCACGTTGATAGCCGACGTCTTGTTGTTGAACTTCACGTTGTATGCCTTTGCCGTATCGCGCACGCCAATGGCCGTCTGTGAGATAGACAAGATGCGGTTGGTGGTCGAAGGCTCGGAGCTGACACCTTTCAGGCGCAGGTATCGTTCGGCGTAAAGTGCAAAGTCGCCAGGCGTGTAGACGGCCTTCTCTGTAAGTATGGTAACGCGGACGGCTGTCTTCGGCAGGAAGTAGACAGCGCCTTCTTGGCTGGCACCAGGTATGTAGATGCCCGTCTGGGTCTGGGCTTGGCATGTCGAAGACTGATGATTGAAGATTGATAATTGCAGGCAGACAGCTGCAACACTCACTCTCAGCATCCATTTGCTATTAAAAAACTTTGTCATATTTCTCGTAATCTTCAATTTTCATTTTCTTTTTTTCAGCTTCAGGAAAGCCTTTGGGAGATAGCGTATGATGTCGCGTGCTATCAGACTCTCTTCGCCTAACTCCTGGACGGCAAGGTCGCCGGCCAGTCCGTGCAGGTACATACCCACAATACAGGCGTCGCGATGACTGTAACCCCTTGCCAGCAGTCCTGTCAGTATGCCCGTCAGCACATCGCCGCTGCCGGCGGTAGCCATACCGGCGTTGCCTGTGGTGTTGAACACGATATGTCCGTCGGGGCAGCACAGTGCAGAGTAGTGTCCTTTCAGAATGAGATAGGCACTGATACGTTGCGACAGGTCGCGCGCCTTTGACAACTGCTCGAAACTGTCTGCCGAGCGGCCTTCAAGGCGGTCGAACTCCTTGGGGTGGGGGGTCAGTATGATGTCCTTGGGCAGCTGTTGCATCCACGCCCGGTGATTGGCAATGATGTTGATGGCATCGGCGTCGCACACTAACGGACATTGCGTGCGGCGTATCTGAGCGATAATGGCAACGGCTGTCTGCTCGCCGGTTCCTAAGCCGGGACCAATGCCGACAGCCTGGAACTCCTCTGTATCGACAGCCTCCGAGAAGGTGGTCTCCTCGTGGTCTATCTGTAATACGGCTTCTGGCACGGTAGACTGTAAGATAGGAACATTCTTGCGGGGAGTGTGACAATAAACTTTGCCGGCACCCGACCGCAGGCAGGCTTCCGTTGCCAATATGGCGGCACCGGCCATACCGTAGCTGCCGGCAATAATCAGCGCATGTCCCATGTTACCTTTGTGGGCAAACGGCGAACGGGACAGCATCAGCCGTCTGACGTCGTCCTCCTCTATCAAGGTGTAGTGGGCTTCTATCTTGTCGATGCCCTCGCGACTCAGGTTGATGTCAAGCACCTCTAAATCGCCGACGAACTGCTGGTTCTCGGGGAAGAGCATGGACAGCTTCTTGTGGCCGAGCGTCAGTGTCAAGTCGGCATGGATGATGTTGGTGCGGACATTGTAGGTATTGTCTTCGGTCATCAGTCCCGAAGGCATATCGATACTCACGACCTCAGCTGCTGAGGCATTGATATATTTCACCAAAGAGGCAAAGCCTCCGTTTAGCGGCTTGTTCAGCCCTGAACCAAACAGACCGTCGATAACGAGTATTCCCTTTCCCAACTGTGGCGGGTCGAACTCCTGCGTCACTTCTACGAACGAGTTTTTGCTCTTTTTGTTGTCAAGAAGCCGCCGCTTGTTCTCGGCACAGTCTGCCGACAGATGCCCGTTGATGTTGAACAGGAAGGTATGCACTTGATAGCCCTGTTCTGTCAGCATCCTGCTGACAGCCAGCGCGTCGCCGCCGTTGTTCCCTGGTCCGGCAAACGTGATGACAGGCACCGTCTGTGGCCATCGGTGGGTGATAGCCCGCGTCAAAACCTTTGCTGCGCGCTCCATCAGGTCTATCGACTTGACCGGCTCGTGCTCGATGGTGTAATTGTCCAGCTCGTGTATCTGGGCACTCGTAAAAATCTTCATACTGCGCGCAAAGTTACTACAAATTCAGCAGAAGACAAAAACTTTTGTTGTTTTTTTGTCGAATTCTTAGCATTGCTCGAAAAAAAGCAGTATCTTTGCACGCAAATTCAGGAATCTATGAGCAGAGTGACTATCAAGGACAAGACGTTTGAGACGTCAATGACCGAGGCTGACATCAAGGCTCGGGTGCGTGAATTGGCCCAGCAGATGAGCCGTGACTTGGAAGGGAAGAACCCGCTATTCCTCGCCGTGCTGAACGGCGCGTTTATCTTCGCTGCCGACTTGATGCGCGAGATGACCATTCCCTGCGAAATCTCGTTCGTGAAACTGGCCTCCTATCAGGGTACCACATCGACGGGCGCTATTAAAGAGATTATCGGCATCAACGAAGACCTGGCCGGCCGCACCGTCGTCATCGTCGAGGACATCGTGGAGAGCGGTCTGACGATGAAGCGGATGATAGAGCAGATTGGTACGCGAAATCCTGCTTCCGTCAAGGTGTGTACGCTCTTCTTCAAGCCTGAGAGACTGAAGGAAAACCTGACTTTGGACTATGTGGCCTTCTCTATACCCAATGATTTCATCTTGGGTTATGGACTGGACTACGACCAGCAAGGACGCGGACTAAAAGACTTATACACATTAGTAAAGTAATGAAGAATATTGTGATTTTCGGTGCTCCTGGTTCAGGAAAGGGCACCCAGAGCGACAAGCTCATTGAGAAGTATGGCCTTAACCACATTTCAACTGGCGACGTTCTGCGCGCCGAGATTAAAAAAGGAACAGAATTGGGCAAGACGGCACAGAAGTTTATTGACAACGGACAGCTGATACCCGACGACCTGATGGTCAGCATCCTGGCCTCGGTGTACGACGCCTTCGGCCGTGAGCACAAAGGTGTTATTTTCGACGGTTTCCCACGCACCATCCCGCAGGCTGAGGCCTTGAAGCAGATGCTCGGCGAGCGCGGCGACAAGGTGGCTGCCATGCTGGAGCTGGACGTCCCCGAGGACGAGCTGATGAAGCGCCTCCTGCTGCGTGGTCAGCAGAGCGGACGTGCCGACGACAATGAAGAGACCATCAAGAAGCGCCTCGTCGTCTACCATTCACAGACACAGCCGCTCATCGAGTGGTACAAGCAGGAGGGCGTCCACTATCACATCAACGGACTGGGCGAACTCGACCGCATCTTCAGTGACATTTGTGAAGTAATCGACAAAATCTGATATTAACATCCCTCCCTTCGGAGGGCTTGAGTGGGCTTTATGGAGAGTAATTTCGTAGACTACGTCAAGATTCTGTGCCGCTCGGGCAAGGGCGGCAAGGGGTCTATGCACCTCAAGCACGTGAAGTACAACCCCAACGGCGGACCCGACGGTGGCGACGGCGGCAAGGGTGGCAGTATCTACCTGCGCGGTAATCATAACTACTGGACACTCCTTCACCTGAAATATGAGCGCCACATCTTTGCAGAGCACGGCGGTAACGGCGGCCGCGACAAGTGTCACGGCACCGACGGCAAAGATATCTATATCGACGTGCCTTGCGGAACGGTGGTCTACAACGCCGAGACGGGCAAATACGTCTGCGACGTCACCTACGACGGACAGGAGGTGCTGCTGCTGAAGGGCGGTCGCGGCGGACTGGGTAACTTCCAGTTCCGTACGGCCACAAATCAGGCACCGCGCTATGCCCAGCCCGGCGAGCCGATGCAGGAGATGACCGTCATCCTCGAGCTGAAGTTGCTGGCCGACGTCGGTCTGGTGGGTTTCCCCAACGCCGGCAAGTCGACGCTGGTGTCGGCACTGAGCAACGCCAAGCCGAAGATAGCCAACTACCCCTTCACCACGATGGAGCCTTCATTGGGCATCGTTGGCTACCGCGACGGTAAGTCGTTTGTCATGGCCGACATTCCCGGCATCATCGAAGGCGCGGCAGAGGGCAAGGGCCTTGGCCTGCGCTTCCTGCGACATATTGAGCGCAACTCGCTGCTGCTGTTCATGGTGCCTGGCGATACCGACGACATCAAGCGCGAATACGAAATCCTGCTCGACGAACTGCGACGCTTCAATCCCGAACTGCTCGACAAACCCCGCGTGCTGGCCGTGACGAAGTGCGACCTGTTAGACGAGGAACTGATAGAGATGTTAAGGGAAGAGTTGGGCTTGCAAGGTAATGACTCTCCTCCCTCACAGGGAGGGGTCGGGGGTGGGTCTCCTCTTCCTGTCGTCTTTATCTCTGCCGTCACCGGCTTCGGCCTCGACGAGCTGAAAGATGTGCTGTGGGCGGAGATGAATGCCGACAGCAACAAACTGGCTGCCATCACCACGTCGGAGTCCATTGCCCACCGCGACAAGGATATGAGCCGGTTTGCTGCCGAAATGGCGGAAGAGGGCGAGGATGAGGACATTGAGTTCGTTGATGCCGACGATATTGAGGACGTCGACGACCTTGAAGATTTTGAATACGAGGACGCATAGTGTTTTTCTATAAAATATTTGAGGAAAATTAATACTATCTAAAAAAAAATAGTTAATTTTGCAACCGAAATCAAAATGACAGACAATGGCGTGAGCCAGCGTCTTATATTATTAATCAACAAACAATTAAAAATTTATGCAGAAAAGATTGCTCTTTCTGGTGTCCGTGCTGTTGACGCTTTCGTTAACGGTCATGGCGCAAATCACGACGTCAAGCATGGCAGGTAAGGTGACTTTCGACTCGCAGACGGGCGAGGAGGTCATCGGTGCAACGGTCGTAGCTGTTCATACCCCCTCGGGTACACGCTACACGGCAGTCACCAATGCCAGTGGTCGATTCTCTATCCAGGGTATGCGTACGGGTGGTCCCTACGAGGTGACGACTTCCTACGTCGGCTATCAGCCGAAGACCATCAAGGGGGTTGTGCTCCAGCTCGGTGAGACCTACAACCTGTCGGTGTGGATTTCTGAGAACGCTAACGAACTGGGCGAGATTGTCATTAGCGGTAAGGCTTCGAAGTTTACGGCTGAGAAGACCGGTGCCTCTACTAACATCACGTCAGCCCAGATTACTGCCATGCCGACCGTCAGTCGTGCTATCACCGACGTTACCCGTCTGTCGCCTTATGGCGGTAACGGCATGACCTTCGCCGGTCGTGACGGACGTACGGCTAACTTCACTGTCGATGGTGCTAACTTCAACAACGACTTCGGTCTGAGCGAGAAGCTCCCCGGCGGTGGTAACCCCATCTCGCTTGAAGCCATCGAGGAGGTGCAGGTGGTCATCTCGCCCTTCGACGTTCGTCAGACAGACTTCATCGGTGGTGGCGTCAACGCTATCACGAAGTCGGGTACCAACACCTTCAAGGGCAGTGCCTACATCTATCACCAGAACGAGAACCTGCGTGGCGATGCTGTCGACCGTGAGGCCATCACTGGCGCACGTGCCAAGGACTCGAAGACCACCTACGGCTTCACACTCGGTGGTCCGATCCTGAAGGACAAGCTCTTCCTCTTCGTCAACGGCGAAATGGTGAAGACACCGACGGTTGTCAACCGCTGGCGCGCCTCTGAGGACGGCACCTACAATGCCAACGACTATCTGTCGCGTACGACGCTGGCCGATATGGCTGCCGTCTCGCAGCACGTCAAGGACAAGTACGGCTACGACACCGGCTCGTGGACGGACTTCCCCGCCGACGAGGATAACTACAAGCTGCTGGCACGCTTGGACTGGAACATCACCGACAAGCACCACCTCGCCCTGCGTTACAACTATACGAAGAACAACATCTGGAACAACACCAACGGTTCGTCAATGGACGGCGGCACACGTTCGGCCTTTAACCGTCTGTCACAGTACTCGATGGCTTTCGCTAACGCCATGTACTCTATGGAGAACATCGTTCACTCGTTCTCTATCGACCTGAACAGCCGTCTGACAGAGAGCCTCTCGAACCAGTTCCTGGCTACCTATTCTAAGAAGGATGATATCCGTGGCACTAACTCCGACGAGTTCCCCTTCATCGACATCCTTGATGGTAGTGGCAACACGGCTAACTACATGGCCTTGGGTTACGAGCTCTTCACCTGGAACAACGCCGTTCACAACACTGTCTGGAACGTGAAGGACGACATCACCTACTATATGGGTGCCCACAAGATTATGGGTGGTCTGAGCTATGAGCACCAGATGGCCGACAACCAGTATATGCGTAATGGTACGGGTTACTACCGCTACCTCTCTATGCAGGACTTCCTCAACGGCGCTACCCCTGAGGTCGTCTGTCTGACCTACGGCTACGACGGCGAGAAGGAGCCTGCTGCCCGCGTGCAGTACAACAAGCTGGGCTTCTATCTGCAGGACGACTGGAACATCCTCGACAACCTGAAGCTGACCTATGGTCTGCGTCTCGATGCCCTGCTCTTCAACAACAACGACCTGATGACCAACAAAGCCATCTACGACATCGACTACAATGGCCGTCATATCGATACCGGCGTATGGCCCAGCAATGCGCTTATGGCTTCGCCCCGCGTAGGCTTCACCTGGGACGTCTTTGGCGACAAGTCGCTGAAGGTGCGTGGCGGTACCGGTCTGTTCATGGGCTGTCTGCCCCTCGTGTTCTTCACCAACATGCCTACCAACTCGGGTATGGTGCAATATCAGGCACAGTTGAACGCCAAGAACGGCGAGAAGCTGGGCTACTCGATGGAGGAGTTCAAGGGCGGTCTGGTGACCGACGGCAGCGGTCACGCTACGATTGACGCTCTGTACAACAAGCTGACCTCGATGAAGGATGCTAATGGTAAGAATATCTTCCCCACGACGGTAACGCCTGAGGATGGTACCGTTCCCTCTTCTATCTCGGCTGTCGATCCCGACTTCAAACTCCCGCAGGTGTGGAAGTCGTCAATTGCTGTCGACTACCAGATTCCTGTCTCGTTCCCCTTCACGGCAACGGCAGAGTTCATCTATAATAAGATGGTCAACGATGTCTGCATCTCCGACTGGAGCATGATGCCCGCTGAGGGCTTTGCCCGCTGGAACGGTGCCGACAACCGCCCCATCTATCCCACGACGTTCCGTCAGGGCACGAAGGCATTTATCCTCGAGAACACCAGCCGCGGCTACAACTGGCAGGCCAGCCTCCAGCTGAACGCACAGCCGTTTGAGTGGCTGAACCTCATGGCTGCCTATACCCACAGCGCCGCCAAGGAGGTGACCTCACTGCCCGGTTCTGCTGCAGAGTCGGCTTTCACCTACATCCCCACCTATCAGGGTCCGAACAACATCATGCTGCACAACTCGCAGAACCTGACGCCTGACCGCTTCGTGGCCAGTGCTACGCTGAACGACAAGAGCGGCAACCACTACTCACTCATCTATGAGACCTATCGTGGCGGTTACAAGTATTCGTATATGCTCAGCAACGATATGAACGGCGACGGCTATTCATACGACGCGCTCTACATTCCTACTGACGACCAGGTGGCTAACAACCAGTTCCGCTTCGCTTCCGAGAGCGACAAGCAGCGCTTTATGGAGTTCGTCCACAACGACGACTACCTCAGCGACCATCAGGGTGATTATGCCGAGGGCTACAGCGTCTATTCTCCGTGGGTTCACCGTCTGGACTTCGGCTACAAGCACGACTTCAAGGTGGAGTTTGGCAAGACCAAGCACAACCTGCAGCTCAGCCTCGACGTGAAGAATATCCTCAACTTGTTCAACTCTACTTGGGGCGTGGCTAAGTACATGAACCCCGACCTGAACGAGGGACGTATCCTGAAGTACGAGCGTACCGATGCCGATGGCTATCCCGTATTCTCTACGCCGAAGGCTGTCAATGGCAACACCGATACATGGGTTTACAACCACGCTATCGGCCAGTGCTGGTATGCTTCTGTTGGTATCAAATACATTTTCAACTAATAAAAGGAGGAATTGACGTATGAAACTAAAGAATATTTTTGGAATAGCCCTGTCGGCACTGCTCTTTACCGCTTGTGCCGAGGACGATCCCATCGGTAACCTGGGCAGCGTTACGGTCGACAAGACTTTTGTAACCATGCCTATGACTGAGAACACTGCAACGGTGACAGTGACGGCTGCCAGCGACTGGAAGCTCGAGAATCTCTACTCCGTTGATGCTACCATCGACGGACAGAAGAAGAAGCTCTACTATCCTGTGCCCGTCACCCTGAACAAGGAGAAGACCGAGGGCGTCCCCACATGGCTCACCGTCGATAAGACCAGCGGTGCTGCCGGTGAGACCGTCATCACACTGAAGGCTGGCAAGACCGAGGCCGGTCGTGAGACGGAAATCTGCATCAATATGGGTGGCCTGAAGCAGTTCGTCAAGGTGCGCCAGGGCGAGCTGACGGCTTCTGCCGCCAAGTGCTCTGAGATTATGACCGGCACTGCAGGAAAGAACTACCGTGTCACGGGCCGCGTTACCAAGATTGCTGGTTTGGAGTATGGTAACTGGTTCCTCGACGATGGCTCGTACGACTTCGCCTCTACGGCCAAGAACCAGGACGGTCTTTATATCTATGGTACGCTCGACAAGAAAGGCAAGTCGGGTAAGGTCAATCCTATCAATGGCGCCGATGGCTGGGGCTTCGAGGTTGGCGACCAGGTTACGGTTGAGGGTCCGCTGTCTATCTACAACGGTCAGTACGAGCTGGTTAACGTGACCGTGGTGAAGATTGTGAAGTCGCTGTTGCAGGTGCTGACGCCGGAGACGACGCTTGAGCTTGAGGGTGGCCAGTTTGAGGTGAAGGTTGCCTATAAGGGCAATGGCGCTTTCTTCGAAATTGCCGACGAGACTAAGTCGTGGATTACTTATGATAACGTCACCTACAAGGCCGGTACGAAGACCATTTTCGAGCAGAATCCTGCCGACACGGCTACGTTCAAGTTTACGGTTGCTCCTAACACACTTGACAAGCGTTCTGGTGTTATTAAGTTCTCGTCGAATAGTGGCTCTAACAGCTCTGTCATCAGCTTCACCGTCAACCAGAAGGGTGTGGCCTTCCCGCCGACAGGTACAGGCACCGAAGCTGACCCGTTCAATGTGACGGCAGCCATCCAAGCTGCTGGAGCAGGTATGACTGGCGCTTATGTCAAGGGCATTATCTCGAAGGCTCCTGAGTCAGTGAACACCAAGTATGGCAGCTGTACCTATTTTATCTCTGCTGATGGTAAGGAAACTAGCGAGCAGCTGCAGGTTTACAGTGGTCTGTTCCTCCAGAAGGAGAAGTTCACCGACAAGGATCAGCTGAAGGTTGGCGATGAGGTGATTGTCGTTGGCGACCTGAAAATGTACAATGGCACTCCTGAGTTAGACAAAAACAACTGGCTCTACTCGCTTAATGGTAAGACAAGTGCTGGTGGTGAGGCTCCTGCTGGCTCTAAGGAGAATCCTTTTACGGTGGCTCAGGCCTTCGCTTACCTTGACGGCGGCGCAGCTACTGACGACGTCTATGTCAAGGGCAAGGTCTCAAAGATTGTCTATCCCTTCGATGCTGAGCACAAGACGGGCACGTTCTGGATTTCAGAAGATGGTGTGTTCAACAACGACCTCACCAAGGACTTTGAGGCTTACGGCGTCTTTTGGCTTGGCAATAAGCCCTGGGCCGATGGTATGGGTCAGGTAGCTGTCGGCGACGAGGTTGTCCTTTGCGGTAAGCTGACGAAGTACACCAAGAATGACAAGACGACCTACGAAACTTCTTCAAAGAAGGCTTACGTCTACTCAATCAACGGTAAGACCGAGTAAACTACACGTATATAAGCAAAGAGGGCGTACCAACCGTGCGCCCTCTTTTTTCGTATAGAGCCTTTCTTCGCAAAATCCATTAAAGTCATTAATTAGTATTTGTCTCTGGCATACGCGCGTAATAGGAAAGAAAAGCAGAAAACATCCCACACCAGTGCAAGGAGAAGTGAGAGGTGAGAAGTGAGAGGTGAGAAGTGTAAGGCCGCGACGTTTTCGCGAGAGGCCGTGACGTTTTCACGAGAGGCCGTGACGTTTTACCGCTCTCCCCTCCCTTGTAGGGGAGGGGAGAGCGGCGGAGAAATCCCCTGAGGAGGCTCTGCGGTTCGGCATGGGCGATGACGACGCCATCGTCTACCACCGTCACCGTGGCCTGTCCGGCTCGTGCCGAGGCCACTTCCGACGGTGCATCCTGCTCGTAGACCACGGCCAAGGTGGCGTCGCCCGTGATGGCGGGCGTCAGGTTGTCCCTCTCGTCGCGTACACGTCGGAAGAGCTTGTCGGGGTGCTTCAGGTATGAGCGCACGTCGCGGCTCAGTTCGGCAGTGGCACTGCTTAAGAGTGTGTGACCGTACGCCAGAACTCGCTCTGAACCTCTGGCGGCAGGCCGTTGAGGTATGCTCAAGCAAGCTTGGCTTTCCACTCGCCTCGCGCGCTCTTTGACTTACTGAGACAAACGGATAAATAATCTCGGGGATTTCCTTGGAAGTCTCGGACATTTGTCGTATCTTTGCAGCCGTAGAAATGTATAAACAAGGAAAAATATGGCAACAATAAGTTTGAATCCTACATTGTACAGCCGGGCTCAGGACTATGCCAAGGCCAACGGTATGAGCGTGGAAGAATGGGTGGCTATGCTCATCACCCGTTTTAAACCTGCAAGGAAAAAGACATATAAGATGAAGCAGATAGAAGAACTGTCGCCAGAGCTTCAGTCGCTGATAGGCTTTGCCAAGCCCGAAGTGCCCAGCGATGACGACATCAACGGCGACAGGGCCAGAACGGAATATCTGACTGCTAAATACGCACGGTGATGAAAGTCTTTCTTGATACAAACATCCTGTTGGACATTATCGAGGGCAGACAGCAGTTCCTTCTGGTTTCGTCGAATGTCTTTGACTTAGGCATCAGAGGACAGATTGAGATGTTCGCCACGCCGCTGACCTTTGCCAATTGCGTGTACACGGCACGCAAGAATGTAGGCTACGAACAGGCGGTAAAAGGGCTTAGGAGTCTGAAGAGCTATGTAAGGACGGCTGCTATGGACGACGCTCAGGTGACGGAAGCGCTCAATTCTGGGATGCCAGACTTTGAAGACATGCTGCAGTACGAAGCCGCCCTGACCGCCAAGTGCGATGTCATCGTTACAAGAGACAAGAAACGCCACTTCCCCATCGGCGGTTTGCCGGTGTTGTCGCCAGAAGTGTTCCTCAATACTTATTTTGGGAATTAGCTCTGCATCATGGCTTTCATCCTACATAGGTACAAACCCTGATTGCAACAGGTCTTTGAGGAGTTCGACGAAACAGTAAATTTCCTCTTCGACTGACCGCCTACAGCCCACCCCCCCACCGAGAGACTTTATCCGCCGAGACTGCCGCAGCGCAGCCCCGGCGGAATCCGTTTTGTCTCAATGATGATTAGAAAAAAGTATAATATATAAAATAAGGTAGAAGATATGAAGTACATGAAGATTCTCGTTAGGCACGCTCACATGCATGGTACGCGTGACGGAGTAAGTTTTTGGGTTAGGACAGACGGTACTTACACGACTGAAAGCTGGACATGGAACCCAAACAAAAGATCATGGGGTCGGTTCTTCTGATCATTTTTCAAATTAAGTGAAATGCGAATGAGACAAGTAATAAAGCATAGAGATATCAGACTCTTGAAAATGAACCGGAGAACCGACCCCGTGATTCCCCGGGCCAGCAACTGGAACAATTCTTCAATCAAAACATGGAAACGATGAAACTACGAGCCATGATTGACGAGCACATTCTCAGCCAATTCCGTTCGCGCTATCTTGACCTCCATTGTACTACGCCCCGTGAATGCTATGAAATGTTGCTGCAACGCTGTCCTGGTATCATGGAGTTTCTTGACTTACAAGACATCGCTTCGTTCTTGAACGTCCATCCCAATACTGTCAGCAAAATACGGCGTGACATTACGTTTGGCGACAGATAATAGTCTATAACAGATAGAAACTCTCAACCTAAGTTGAGACATTTGCCCTTGGCATTCCTTTTTCGGACATAGCCAAAGGGCTATTTTTATGTCTTTTCGTAACTTCGCGGCTCGGACTGACTCTCGGAGAAGGTTACAGCATGAAATGAATGCCCCGAACGCAATATTTCCGCGATTACGGCGTATATATAATAAAAGGTAATGACAAATAAGAAACGAACATGAACAAACAAGCCATCATCACCATTCTGCTCGTCTTCGCCGCAATGGTGGGTAATGCAAACTGCGATTATTGGGAATATGCCGAGGTGGGAAAAGACCGTGTGGTGCTGACAAAGGACGGACTGCGCAAAGATATACAACTAAAGAAAAACGCCGTCATCATTGATGGCAAGAAACACGAGACATCGGTGCTGACCACACAATTCCTGCCCGATTATCCGTCTAAGGATGAAACATCATGGCCGAGTGGCATTAATGCCGAAGAGGGCAACTTCACCCTTCGTGTTTGTGTCCATACAACAAAAACGGAGGCAGATTTTGTTTCTTACATCCATCGTCTGTTTGACGACAAGCAGATAGTAGAGCACTCGAAAATTGACGAGCAAGGGCGATTTGAGGTAAGAATGCCAGTTAATGGCCCTGCGGTAATGGGCATCCACAATGAGTATGAACATCCATTGGAACACACCTTTTGGGGAAGAATAATAGTGGAGAACA
The DNA here is from genome assembly GCA_900316475.1 of uncultured Prevotellaceae bacterium. Taxonomy (GTDB): domain Bacteria; phylum Bacteroidota; class Bacteroidia; order Bacteroidales; family Bacteroidaceae; genus Prevotella. The sequence goes on along the minus strand of ONDA01000039.1, from coordinate 555 downwards.
ACGACACGCTCTTGCTTTATATCGACGATGTGAACCAGCGCACTTACTTGATGGGTGGCAAATATGCCCGCTTCAACAATGAACTGATGGGCAGTGATTTCCATCCCAAGTTCGTAAACACAAACGAATTGACCATCGACAGCACTATCATCCAGCAATGTCATTGGATGGCAGTGAGCCAGACAAGAATGGATTCCCTGAAAATGGCTCGTCCAAATCTCTCCCATCGTTTCCTCACCTACTATCAGGACAACATCCAGAGGCATTTCGGTTATCCGATGATTGTGAAATGTTGTTGGCCTTCACATGATGAGAACCAAGAGGAACTTCTCAAGAAGACAGAGGCAGAATTGAATCCTCTGCAATGGATGCGCTCGGAAGTGCCGCTGATGTGTCGTGACGGCTTTTTGACAAACTTCATTAACTACACTTCGGCATTGATAGACATTAAAAGCAATCGGTTGTTGACCGACCCCGATGTGTTCCTGCTTCGGCTTCACCAAGAAGGAAAGGTGCAACTGACTGACGAGGAAATGCAGAAGGTGAAGAACTTTG
>ONDA01000040.1 GCA_900316475.1 uncultured Prevotellaceae bacterium | reverse complement strand
CCACTCCTTTGGTGTCATACCAGTCTCGCGGGCGAAAGTGCGATAGAAAACACGTGGAGAAGAAAAGCCGCAACGTTGGGATATGTCTTGCATGGTCCATTCGGGGTGCTCTATTTTCATCTGTTTGGCTTCGTCGATACGGCGGCGGTTGACAAACTGATAGAACGTACAACCATACTCGGTGTTGATAAGATGGCTGAGGTAGGTGCGGTTGAGTGGCAATACCTGACGCAAGTCTGTCAACTGAAAATCAGGATTAAGGTACGGTTTCTCCTTATCGAGCCATGCTTCCAAGGTAGCACGATAGGTGGCATTCAGCGGATTGACCTCTTCCGGTTCCTCCGAAACTGTAGTGCGCAGCTGCTTCCACGGGTCAGGTCGAAAGAGCACGCGCTCGGTCGTGTAAGCAATGAAAAAATAACAGATAGAGGTCTTGCGTTACCACACGTGAGGGAACGTTCGATATGCATAGCCAAAAGAAAGAGCCACCGGCAATAACCAACATCACAATATAGCGCATCAGCCACTGTGCGTCAATGTTATCCATCGTGGAGAAGTTGTCCTCACACCATTGACGGTATTTGCGAATCTGCACGAACAGTATGTTCAACAGCCACAGCGGATAGAGCACAATCAGTATTCGCAGGTCGACAGGCGATAAATAATTGAATATCGCCATCACAGGCAAAGGTAGCAGTTGCAGCAGGCTTCGCCACCACACGAAATGGTACGGTTGCAGCGCCTCAAGGGGATAAATAAATAATATCCACGCGAACAAACAGCCCACAATCATCGCGTTGCCTGTCAAGGCCTCAGTACCTGGTTTGACGATAGGTATATCGTATAGGATAACACCTGTCACCAATACCGCCTCTAACAGTCCCCACAGCAACAACGCCACAGCCCATGCAACGCGTATTCGGTTGTCGTCGTTATGCTTGAGACACAGCCATGCGCCAAAGAAGCAAAGTGTTGCAATGCAGGCGTTTAGCAACGGCCACAACCAGTGTTCTGACAGTTCAGCCGGTATGACTACACCCGTTGCCCAATAACTGAGCATCAGCACCGCAGTTACCATCACTCCGAATCCCAGTTCGGCTCTATAATCAATCCAAATATGCTTTAAGTAATGATTCTGCATAATCACAATCCTTTTGTGATCAGGGGACTGATCAGGGGACTGTCCCTCGATCACTTCTAACCTCTCGCGCGCGTCTTGCCATAGCTTGACGATTATTTTGACAGTGCAAAATTAAAAAGAAAAATTCAGACTACCAAGTAATTCTGATAAAACCTCACAAAAACCTCACAGGGGTTCACTTCAGAGGCTGTCCCTGTTTAAAAATACTCTCGTACTGCGAACTCAAACTGGTCGATGAATATCTGCTTGAAGGCATAGAGATTGTTCTGTTCAACGAGGATGAGTATTAAGGCTTAGTCTAAGCCTAAAACCGTTTAACACCAGCGAGATGAACAAGAATCGTTTGTTTGTCTCGCTGGTGTTTTATGGTCTAAACCCTTTCATCTGATTTGAACAAGTTGAGTGGCGATTTGACGAAGATGGTTGACCTAAACGTGAGTGAGCATATTAGAAATATATATGACCAAGGGGAACTTGAACAGAAAGCAACCGTTCGGAATTTCCGAACAGTTCGAAAAGAAGGTAATAGAGATCCATGAGGCATCACTAAAGAAAGCTTCTTTGTCTTTGTCAGAGACACAGGGCAAAGAGCCGCACGAAGAAGCTACTCCAGAACAAGAATTATCAAAAATGGAAGAAATACCAAACGATAACAAAGATGTTGGCGCACCTGGCATGGAGGGTGTTACCCTTCAGCAGCACTACGACCATTTGAAGGCATTGGTTAAAGAAAAAACTGGCAGGGCAACGCAGGAGAAAGATGTGGAATATAAGGACAAGAATGGTAAAACAAGAGTTCGTAAGGGCAGCAGTCCCATTCGGGAGGGTGTGATAAACATCAAACCTGACACTAAGATGGACGATTTGCTGCGCTATGTCAATCAAGTGCATGAGAGGTGGGGTATCAGAGCCATCCAGATACATATGCACAGAGACGAGGGACATTATGAGAACCCAGAAGACAAATCCACATGGCAACCTAACCTCCATGCGCACATCATCTGGGACTGGATAGACCACACAACAGGCAAGTCCTTCAAACTGAATGCCGAAGATATGTCGCAAATCCAGGATATGGTAGCTGAGACATTGGAGATGGAGATAATCAAGAGAAAGACAGGATTATCCGTCTAAAAGACAGCATCATCAATGATTATCGCGAGCGGCTTGGTCATTATCTTTCAACTCTCTCTGAACTGCTAAGAGGTGCTGTTAAGGCTGTTGTAGATTATATTCAGTCTGGCTATCGTAGTTTCAGCTATCGTCAGGAGTGCGATATTAAACGCTATATGAATAGCCAGCCCGACAAGGAGGAAGCTGCAGGGACTGTGCTTAAGGCCTCACTACCCTTCTTAAAATCTGATGAGTGTGAGCGAGAAAAAGGACAACTTTCCGCTATATCCCAAGATATGAAGGAAGCTTGTCTGCAAACCAGGAACCGTAACATTCATATGTGATACTCTATAAAATACGAGCCTGCCGGTAATTGTCATCGGCAGGCTCATAATAGATATATCAGAAAATCTGTTTGGTATAGGCAAGATTGTATCGAGATTCAATTCACTGGTGAGATTATTTAAACTTCTTCAGCCATGTCGTGATGATGTCAAGAGCTTCGGGTGCAAATGTTTCTTCGATGTCCTTATATTCACTCGGATCGCCCGTGCCACAGTGCTGGAACATGTGGTTGAGTCCATCCATGGCCTTGATTTCTTTCTGACCTGCAAGTCCTCCTCGGAGAGCATTCAAATTCTCTTCGCAGTTCACTTGACGGTCCTTCGTTCCGTTCAGTGCCAGTACGGGGCAGGTGATTTTTCCTAAGCTGCCGGTTAAATCCAGTCCGAGGAAATAACGCATATAGGGCGTGCTACTCTGTGCTTGTGCCATCTTGAGGTTCTGCTCCAGTTCCGCAGGCAGATTGTGGTTGGCTGGTGCTGGATTTCTGCCTACCTTCAGTTCGTCGAACAGACCTTTAAGTACTGTGCAATAACGGTCTGTCACATCCTTCGAATATCCTGCCTGTTGTAGTGTCCATCGGTTTTGGTCCAATAGTGTTTCCTCGAATGATATCACTCCTCCAGCCAGACTTACAACGAAGTCCACTTTGCCTTCTGCTGCCAGTATGAGTCCGATGGTGCCGCCCTCGCTATGGCCAAGGACGCCAACTTTCTTGAACTGCTTGCGTAATAGTTCCACGCCTGCCAGTGCATCGTTCTTAAGATCTTCGGTGGTGACATTTACCAGGTCGCCCTTAGATTCCCCGAAACCGCGGTCGTCATAGCGGAGTGTGGCGATGCCTTGTTTGGCCAAAGCATCGGCAATGACAGCAAAGGGTTTGTGCTCAAAGACTTCTTCGTCTCTGTTTTGAAGTCCACTACCTGTCACCATCAGCACCACCGGCGTTTCCTTTGTATACTTCTGAGGCAGAATAAGTGTGCCTTTCAGCACTGCATCGCCATTATTGAAACTCACCTCCTGTGTCTGGTAGGGGTTGGGACCGACGGGTGTCTGCGGACGGTTGCGTTTCATCGTGCCCGGTTTTAGGGTCAGTGGAAATGACACCCCACGCTGTTTAAATGTTCCCGTGATGGAGTCACCTTTATTTACACCTTCGTAGCTGGCATTGATTGACGAAACTGAAACTTTGATACCTGTTTCTGTGCGCTCCAATTTAGCAGGAACACCCTTGACGCCCTGGTCTGGTGAGTCTAATGTACAGTTTTCATCGTTTAGAAGGAACACGAGTGTTAGTTTCTGGCCAAATACATTCAGCTGTCCTGACCACTCACCTTTTGCATCGCCACTTTGTGCTTTGGTAGCGATAGTGGTGATACAAAGTATAAACAACAAAAACAGTTTTTTCATAATTTCAAATAACTCTTTAATGATTCAACATACTCCTCAAAAGCTTTCAGACCAGCAGGGGTAATGCGGCAGAGTGTGCATGGCCTCTTGCCTTTGAAAGTCTTCTCTACCTCTATGTAGCCCGCTGCCGAGAGCTTGTCTATCTGTACACTCAAATTGCCTGCCGTAGCTCCCGTCTGCTCCTTGATGTAGGGGAACTCAGCTTCTTCAGCACTGATAAGCAGTGACATCACAGCCAGTCGCAACTCGGAATGGAGCAATGGGTCTAGTGGTTTGAACATATTGGCACCTCCTTATTTCTGGTTTTGCAAGAGAATGGTTACACCTGGCACGATTAGACCAATCAAGGCCACGACAGCCATCACATAGAGTTGTGCATGACCTGGGAAGTGCAAAGCTCCGAAGAATCCGCCGATGCCCGCTACAAGACCGCACACCTGAATGACGCGGTTTCGGATGACGAGGCCTGTGATGGTTGTGCCCATTCCGAAACACAGGGAGATAACGCTGGTGATGCAGCCGAAGGCATACACTTTGGGCAAGATGAGTTCCATTGGCAACATTCCGCAGCCGATAAAACCGAATATCATGCCTACGCCACAGCAAAACACACCAAATGTTGCCCATACATGTCCGATGGTCTTCCCTACAAAGGTTGTCGGTACGCGCTCTCTTCGCTTGTCAATGAGCCAGTTGCCTGCATATCCTACCAGCCATAGTATGGCCCAAAGCATATTCCACGCCGGCCCGCCATGATTCTTCCACAGATATGCGATAAATAGCGAGAACGCTACAACGCAGGCTCCCCACCAGATGAGTGGAATTGCCGAGTTTTTGTTGATGGTGCGTTGGCTGCGCTCAATAGATTCCCTGATGATCTCCAAACTGCGCTCGGCAGTCAGATTGCTTTTTTCTTCCATTGTTCTTTTGTTTTTGGATGTTACACACTTTGTTTTCTTTGTTCTCCGGCCTCGTCCCGGCTCCTGCAGAAAGCCAGGATTCTGCCTCATGTGTTCGAATCACGGTGCAAAGATAGATAAGTTTACAATATAAACCAAATTATATCGTAAATATTTTGTTTTAGAAGCTAATATTTAACATTTAGTAAGAGATAGTGTAGATGTAATAGGGTGATTTTGATATATTCGAATTCTTTCTATAGTGAAAGAGGTCGCAGGATATGTTTGCCCAATATGTCAGCGAATCGCCTTTGACCGTCTCAGACCGTGCGATTTGCTTGGCTAAAAATAGTTAATTTGTGCGTAAGTTACTGATAATCAATAGAAGCGCAAGTTTTCAACGAGGATGAGTATTAAGGCTTAGTCTAAGCCTAAAACCGTTTAACACCAGCGAGATGGACAAGAATCGTTTGTTTGTCTCGCTGGTGTTTTTAGAGTATCAAATGGCAATCAATTCCTGCCCCATCAGATGAAATGCTTGCTTGATTTCCTGCATTCGTTTACTACTGGGTTTTTTGATACCATAAATATATTTGGCCAGTAGACTTTTGTTAATACCGATATACTTGGCCATTTCTGATACATTAATCTGAGGGAATCGGCCAAAAATTCTTGCGACCTCATTGTCAGGATTAGGTTCAACGACATCATAAAAACTAGATAAATGTACGTCTTCATCCAACTTCTCCCAACGTATGTCATCACCAAATCGTCCAATTTTGAAATCAAGTCGCTCTGATTCGGAAGCTTCTTTCAATACAGGGAATGCTTCCAGCGGACGACTTAAAGTCTCGCCTGCATCTGTCAACAAATAAATGCGATTGGCGTCAAACCATAATTTTTCAATCTTTGCCATAATTATTCATCGTTATCATCCATGTGCTCCTCAGAATAGAAGTAGAATCGCAATCCAAACGCTAAGAGTATTGTGGGCATATGTTCACTTTTTGATGCAAATATAGGGATAAATTTTTATCCCACCAAATAAATCCTCCTTTTTTTACGATATCTTTGAATAACTGGCTAGTGGTATGAAAAGATGTTCAAATATACTCCGATCTATGCTAATGGTAAAGAACCCGTCATTGAGGAGCAAGACGTGTACCGCATAGAAATACCATACATTCCAACTTTGCAGGGTAGTGATGTCGAGGCAACACAGAAAAGTACACAGAAAAGTACACAGAAAATAATTGAATTAATTAAGGATAACCCTCAAATCACCACTCAGGAAATGGCCGAGGCCATTGGCATTATACGTCGAACGGTTGCCAAACACATTAAATCCTTACAAGAGAAAGGCATCATTAAGCGTGTTGGCCCAGATAAGGGGGGCCATTGGGAAGTGGTAGGGGATTAAAAATACAATTATACAAATTTGCGTAACGCATTTTCCGTGGATTTCACATGTAAGACTCCGAAAAAATAAGCCTGCCAGTAATTGCTACAGGTAGGCTTGTAATAATTATAGTTAGAGACTTAGCTCGTTGTCACCACGAGTGTAAACGGTGTCGCTTGCAAAGCAAGAACATCGCAAGACCTTTCTTTTGTCCATAATCCTTACGTCTTTTTTGAAAGTTAAACATAAAATGAATGGGGCACGAATTGTTATTTGAGTTTCATTGTTGTCATTTTTATTGTTTACTATTCAATGTTTAGTGCTTTCTTGATAATCGGCTCCAGTTCCTCGGCATCGGTGGAGGTGGAGAGGATGGTGCCGTCGCGATCGATGAGGAACATGGCACCGCCTGAATTGTCAGCTCCGTTCTTGCGCCACACACCGTTCTCGTCGTTCAGTTCCAACAGGCTCGGCCAGGGGTAGCCGTCACGCTCCATGGCTTTCTGCATGGCATCGGCTTTCTGCTCGCGGGCAATGGCGACGACGGTGAATCCTTTGTCCTTATACTTCTCGTAGACGGGAATCATGGCGATGCTGTGGCGACGGCAGGGACCGCACCATGATGCCCAGAGGTCGATAAGGGCAACCTTGCCTTGGATGAGGGTGGAAATAGGAACGAGCTGGCCGTCGGTATTGCGCACCGTGTAGTCGATGTAGGGCTTTCCAGGCTGTAGGCGGTAGGCTGTCTCGGCGATGGCAATCTTGTTGTGAATGGGGTGGCCGGGGTAGTAATTGATGAGTTTGTCGTGATAGAGCGTCAAGTATGGCTCCCATTGCGACGGATTGAAGTTCACATAGATGTGGGCACGTTTGAGCACGCTGATGGCATCGAGCACGTCGTAGAGCGTCCAAAGCATGGGGTGCTCTGCGTCGTAGGCAAAGCGGAAAGGAACCAAGTCGGCGGTGATGCTGTCACGACGCTGCATCAACTTCCAGCCAGCGTCGGTATATCTTGCACGTTTGTTCTGCATGTAATAATCGTACACTTGACGGATAGAATCGACATACGTCTGCGGCAGACTATCCACATTCAAAGACCGTGACTTGGTAACAGTGGATATAAAGTCCGCATTGTAAAACTCCGCCCTGCGGCTCTCGTCGTCTATCTGATTGTCGATAACCTCGACGGGATTCCAGAAGCGCACGTCCTCGATGCTGTCCTTCACCGCGTGCTTACGTCCTTCCTCGCCACTGGTAACAATACGTGGTCTCTTGTCTTTATACATCGTGACGTTCACGTTGCAGTTCTCGGCGATGAACTTGCCCGTGAATACGCGTCCCGTCTCGTGTTGCTTCAAGAAGAATACCTCATAGAGTCTTGGGAAGTCGGTCTCGATGTCGTAGGTGAAGCGTCCGTCCTTGGCTTTCACGTGAAAGCGCGGCTCGTCCACCACGCGCAGGTCAGTCCCAACTTCACAGATAATGATTTCATCGCCCCACGCCTCGGTCTCCAAAGATCCTTCGACGTGGCATTTCACTTGCCCCAGCCCCGACACTGCGATGAGGGCGAGCAGGATGGTAATGATGTTTTTCTTGTTCATATTCGTTTATGTTTATACCCTTTATTATATATACGCTGTAATCGCGGAAATATGACGCTGCGGGACGTTAAACTTTCCTAATCCACTGGGCATAAAGAAAGCGTGAACAACCCATTATCTTTTCCTCGTGGCTGTAGGAAGTGCCATAATTGTCAGATAAGTTTCGTCCACGCTATAACGTGAACGCTCACCTTATCCATTCTCTGACAATTATTCCTTGAAACTTCCTACATTTCGAGGTCATTGAATGAGATAGCGAACGCCATTTCTCTTGCCCACAATGTCTTTGGGTATCGCACTAATGCGAAATCCAGCGACAAAGGTACTACAAATAATTGAGAAATGACAAAAGCAACCCCCACCTTTTATATATTTTATACATAAGAGGGTCGTTTTCATTCGTTTTTGGAGCCGAAACAAAGTTTTTAATTAAAATCTTGCATTAATTCAAAAGGAATTTGTATCTTTGCACACAGATAATAAGTTTGTCGAACCCGCCAATGAATCGCCTTTGACCTCCTCAGACCGCGCGGTTTATTTGGCTAAAAATAGTTAAGAATGATGCAAGTAATTGAAAATCAGTGTAGAATCGTCGGAAACCAAGTTTTCAAGGAGGAGAAGTATTGATGAGAAGACACTGCCTCACACTCCTTATCCTGCTTGTGGCAACTGTGACACAAGCACAGACGGCAGGTACTGCCAAGAACCATCATCTTGAGGTGGCCAAAAACTTGGACATCTTCAATCAGGTGTACAAGAACCTCGACCTGCTCTACGTAGACACGCTGAACCCCGACCAAGTCGTCAGCACAGGCATCAAGGCCATGCTGCAGTCGCTGGACCCGTACACGGAATACTACCCTGAGAGCGAGACGAAGAACCTGAAGATGATGATTACCGGCAAATATGCCGGTATCGGTGCCATCATACGCTACCACCGCAAACTGAAGCGCATTGTCATCGATGAGCCTTACGAGGGTATGCCTGCCGCTGAAGCGGGACTCAAGAAGGGCGATATCATTCTGAGCATCGACGACTCGGTGATGACAGACCGCGACGTCAGCTACGTCAGCAGTCGTCTGCGCGGCGATGCCGGCACGAAGTTTGTGGTGAAAGTGCTGCGCCCCTCGACGGGCAAGAAAATGGAGTTCAAGATTACACGACGCTCCATCAAACTGCCCGAACTGCCCTACTACGGCATCCTGGAAGGGAATATCGGCTACATCAACCTGAATCAGTTCACCGAGGGCTGTGCAAGAGAAGTGCGCCGCGCCTTTATCGACCTGAAGAAACGGGGAGCCACGGCACTGGTGTTCGACCTGCGCAACAATGGCGGCGGCTCCGAAGCAGAGGCTGTCGACATTGTCAACCTGTGGGTAGGCAAAGACCAAACCATCGTCGAGAACCGTGGAAAGATCAGTCAGGCGAACCATGCGTATAAGACGCGCCTGGAACCGGTAGACACCGAGATGCCGCTGGTGGTGTTAGTAAACGGCGAGACAGCCTCGGCCAGCGAGATTACCAGCGGTGCGCTGCAGGACCTGGACCGTGCAGTCATCTTAGGTACGCGCACCTACGGGAAAGGACTGGTACAGATACCGCTCGACATGCCCTACAACACCAACCTGAAACTGACCACGTCGAAATACTACATCCCCAGCGGCCGTTGCATCCAGGCCATCAACTACAGCCGTAACGGCACGGGCGGCTACCGCGAGCGCGTGCCCGACTCACTGACCCACGTCTTCCATACGGCAGCAGGACGAGAGGTGCGCGACGGCGGCGGCATCACACCCGACGTGGAAGTCAAGAACGACACGATTCCCAACATCGCTTTCTACCTGTCAGGTTCCGGGCAGGACTCCACCGAAGTGATGTTCGACTGGGTGACAGACTACATCAACCGGCATCCGACGATAGCAGCGCCGCGTGAGTTCCACCTGACCGACGAGGAGTTTGCCGACTTCAAGCAGTGCGTCGTCAAAAGTGGTTTCACTTACGACCCCGTGAGTCAGAAACAGCTGAAGCAATTGGAGAAAACGGCGAAGGCGGAAGGCTACTACGAACAGGCACGCGAGGCCTTCGAACTGCTGGAGAGCAAGCTGAAGCACGACGTGGCTACCGATATTGACAAGCACGAAGACATCCTGCGCCAGATCATTGAACTCGACATCATCGCAGCCTACTACTATCAGGCAGGCAGCATCGAGGCTGGTCTGCAGCACGACAAGCAGCTGAAAGAAGCCATCCGCCTGCTACAACAGCCGGAAACGTACAAAAAACTGCTCATTCCGAAAAAATCGGCATAAAATTTTGGCGGTTCGCAAAATTCTTCGTACCTTTGCACCGTTCAGTGGAATGAGAGGCCCGGCCGGGTCTCTCATTTGCATTATAATAACGCAGAATTAGATGATAAACAAAGAAGTTCTAAAAACATTGGTGGAAGAGTGGTTGCAGAATGGCGACTACTTCCTGGTAGACATTATTTTCAGTGCCGACGACCGCATCGTGATTGAAATTGACCATGCCGACGGCGTGTGGATTGAGGATTGCGCTGAGCTGAGCCGTTTCCTCCAGGAGAAGCTGGGCGACGAGCTGGGCGACTACGAGTTGGAGGTAGGCTCCGCCGGACTGGGCCAGCCCTTCAAGGTGGAGCAGCAGTACAAGAACCATATCGGCGACGAGGTGGAGGTGCTGCAGCAGGACGGCATAAAGCTGAAAGGTATCCTGAAAGCTGTCGACGGCCGCCAGTTCACCATGACCGTGCAGGAGAAACAGCACGTGGAAGGCAAGAAGCGCCCCGTCATCGTCGACGTGGACAAGACTTACTCGATGGACGAGGTGAAGTCGGTGAAGTACCTGCTGGCGTTCAAGTAAAATGGAAGAATTGAAAAAATAAAAAAAGATACAATGGCAACAAAGAAAGATGCGAAAGGCCCCTCAATGATTGAGACCTTTCAGGAATTCAAGGAGACAAAGAACATCGACCGTACCACCTTGGTGAGCGTGCTCGAGGAGAGTTTCCGCAATGTAATTGCGAAGCTTTTCGGCTCAGACGAGAACTTCGACGTGATTGTGAACCCCGACAAGGGCGACTTCGAGATTCATCGCAACCGCATCGTCGTAGAGGACGGTGAGGTGAAGGACGAGAACAAGGAGATTGCACTGAGCGAGGCCCAGAAGATAGAGCCCGACTACGAGGTGGGCGAAGAGGTGTCCGAGGAGGTCGACTTCCAGAAGTTTGGCCGCCGTGCCATCCTGAACCTGCGCCAGACGCTGGCTTCAAAGATTCTGGAACTGGAGCACGACTCGCTCTACCAGAAGTACAAGGACAAGGTGGGCACCGTCGTCAGCGGCGAGGTCTACCAGATGTGGAAGCGCGAAGTGCTGCTCATGGACGACGAGGGCAACGAGCTGCACCTGCCGAAGAGCGAGCAGATTCCCGCCGACAGCTACCACAAGGGCGAGACCGTCCGCGCTATCGTCAAGGAAGTGCAGAACGAGAACAACAACCCGCGTATCATCCTCTCACGTACCAGTCCCGTGTTCCTGGAGCGCCTGCTGGAGGCCGAGGTTCCCGAAATCAACGACGGTCTCATCACCATCAAGCGCGTGGCCCGCATGCCGGGTGAGCGTGCCAAGGTGGCCGTCGAGAGCTACGACGAGCGCATCGACCCGGTAGGAGCCTGCGTCGGCGTCAAGGGTAGCCGCGTCCACGGCATCGTCCGCGAGCTTGGCGGCGAGAATATCGACGTCATCAACTTCTCGTCAAACACGCAGCTCTTCATACAGCGTGCCCTCTCGCCAGCTAAGGTGAGCAGCATCACCCTCGACGAGGAGAACCACAAGGCAGAGGTCTACCTCCAGCCCGAAGAGGTGAGCCTGGCCATCGGTAAGGGCGGTATGAACATCAAACTGGCCTCGATGCTGACGGAACACACCATCGACGTCTTCCGTGTGGTCAACGACAACGTTGAGGACGAAGACATCTACCTCGACGAGTTCTCCGACGAGATTGACCAGTGGATTATCGACTCTATCAAGGCTATCGGTCTTGACACGGCTAAGGCCGTTCTGAACGCACCACGCGAAATGCTTATCGAGAAGGCCGACCTGGAAGAGGAGACCGTCGACGAGGTGCTGAACATTCTCCGTGCGGAGTTTGAATAATTTCAATGCGAAAATCGTAAATTGTAAATCGTCAAATAGTAAAATACGTAGATGGGAGTAAGATTAAATAAAGTTTTATCGGAACTGAACATAGGACTTCAAACGGCAGTTGATTTCCTGAAGAAGAAGAGCAACCTCGGCGAGGTGAAGGACGACGCTACCCCGAACACGAAGATCAACGACGAACAGTACGAAGCGCTGGTCAGCGAGTTTAAGGGCGACAAAGCCATCAAGAAGCAGGCCGAGATGATCTTCCCGAAGAAAAAAGAGAAAGAGAAAGAAAAGGAAAAGAAGAAAGAGGAGGAGATGCCGAAAGTTGAGGTACGCCAGCAGTTCAAGCCATTAGGCAAGATCGACCTGGACAGTCTCAACAAGCGTCCTGCCGCCTCCACTCCGAAAGAAACGCCTAAGCAAGAGACTGCCGTCGAAAGGCTACGGGTAGGCGACGGTACGTCGGGAATGAGTCAGGCAAAGGAGGAAGCCGTCAAGGAGGAGAAACCCGCTGTGGCAACCGTGACGGAGGCTCCTAAGCCAGAGGCAAAGGTTGAGGCGCCGCAGCCCGAACAGCCTAAACAGCCCGAACAGCCCAAGCAGCCGGAGCAGAAAAAGCCCGAGCAGCCCAAGCAGCCCAAACAGCAAAAGCAGCCCAAGCAACCCGAACAGCCTAAGCAGCCGGAGCAGAAAGAGCCCGAACAGCCCAAGCAGCCCGAGCAGCCCGAGGCGAAAGCGCCAGAACAGTCCAAACAGCCGGAGCAGCCTAAGGTGGCGCAGCCGGAGTCGTCGGCTCCTGCAGCTACCGAGCCGAAGGTGTTCAAGCTGAAGACCGAGCAGAAGGCCAAGCCCAACCTGAACGTTGTCGGCAAGATCGACCTTGACGCCCTGAACCAGAGCACCCGTCCTAAGAAGAAGACGAAGGAGGAGAAGAAGAAGGAGCGTGAGGAGAAACTGGCTCAGCAGCGCAGCGAGAAGAAGAAGCGCGTGCGCATCGGCAAGGAGCGCGTCGACATCGAGGCCGAGGCCAAGAACGAAAGTCAGAAGAACAAGAATAAGAACAAGCAGAAGGGCGGCAACCAGAACTTCAACGACAACCAGCAGCAACAGCAGGGTGGCGGCAAGAACAAGAAGAACAAGAACCGCCAGCAGCAGAAGCCGTTAGAGGTTGACGACGAGGCCGTAGCACGCCAGGTTAAGGAGACGCTGGCCCGTCTGACGACGAAGAACCAGAACAAGAAAGGTGCCAAGTACCGCCGCGAGAAGCGCGATGCCGTCGCTGAGCGTATGCAGGAGGAGATGGCAGCAGAGGCAGCAGAGAGCAAGATACTGAAGCTGACGGAGTTCGTCACGGTATCAGAACTGGCCACGATGATGAACGTCGGCGTCAACCAGGTCATCGGCACCTGCATGAGCATCGGTATCATGGTGTCTATCAACCAGCGCCTCGATGCTGAGACCATCAACATCGTTGCCGAGGAGTTCGGCTTCACCACCGAGTACGTCAGTGCTGAGGTGCAGAATGCCATCACCGAGGAGGAGGACGACGAGAACGACCTCATCAGCCGCGCACCGATTGTCACCGTCATGGGACATGTCGACCACGGTAAGACCTCACTGCTCGACCACATCCGCAATACCAACGTCATTGCCGGTGAGGCTGGCGGCATCACACAGCACATCGGTGCCTACAACGTGAAGCTGAAGGACGGCCGAAAGATTACGTTCCTCGATACCCCGGGTCACGAAGCCTTCACCGCCATGCGTGCCCGTGGTGCTCAGGTGACGGATATCGCCATCATCATCATTGCTGCCGACGACTCGGTGATGCCTACCACCAAGGAGGCCATCGCCCACGCTCAGGCTGCCAACGTGCCGATGGTGTTCGCCATCAACAAGATTGACAAGCCGGGAGCCAATCCCGACAAGATACGCGAGGACCTGGCCAACATGAACCTGCTCGTCGAGGAGTGGGGCGGTAAGTACCAGTGCCAGGAGATTTCGGCCAAGAAGGGTCTCGGCGTTGACGAACTGTTAGAGAAGGTTCTGCTCGAGGCTGAGATGCTCGACCTGAAGGCTAACCCCAACCGCAAAGCTACGGGTAGCATCATCGAGTCGTCACTGGACAAGGGTCGTGGCTATGTCTCCACGGTGCTCGTGTCGAACGGTACGCTGAAGCAGGGCGACATCGTCGTTGCCGGCACCAGCTACGGTAAGATCAAGGCTATGTTCAACGAGCGTAACCAGCGCATAGAGACGGCCGGTCCTGCCGAGCCCGCCATCATCCTCGGACTGAACGGTGCTCCGACGGCCGGCGACTCGTTCCACGTCATGGAGACGGAGCAGGAGGCTCGCGACATCACCAACAAGCGTGTGCAGCTGCAGCGCGAACAGAGCCTGCGCACCACGACGAAACTCGGTCTCGACGAGCTGTCGCACCGCATCGCACTGGGTGAGTTCCATGAGTTGAACATCATCGTCAAGGGCGACACCGACGGTTCTATCGAAGCGCTCTCCGACTCGTTCATCAAACTGTCGACCGAGAAGGTACAGGTCAACGTCATCGCAAAGGCTGTGGGTCAGATTTCGGAGAACGACGTCATGCTGGCATCGGCTTCAGAGGCTATCATCGTCGGCTTCCAGGTTCGTCCCAGCAGTGAGGCGCGCCGCCTGGCCGAGCGCGAGGGTGTGGAGATCAACACCTACTCTATCATCTACGACGCCATCGACGAGGTGAAGTCTACGATGCAGGGTATGCTCGACAAGGTGAAGAAGGAGATCGTCACCAGCGAGATCGAGGTCAAGCAGGTGTTCAAGATCTCGAAGGTCGGCACCGTGGCCGGCGGTCTGGTCACCGAGGGCAAGGTTCACAACAAGGACAAGGCTCGTGTCATCCGCGACGGTATCGTTATCCATACCGCCAACATCGACGCCCTGAAGCGTTACAAGGACGACGCCAAGGAGGTGGCTACCGGCCTGGAGTGCGGTATCTCGCTCGTTAACTGGGGCGACATCGAGGTCGGCGACATCATCGAGACCTTCACGGAGATTGAGGTAGAACAGAAACTGTGAAACATTGAACATTGAACATTGAACATTGAACATTGGCTGCGCCTTGTTCTTTGACTCAATGGTCAATGGTCAATGGTCAATAGTCAATGGTCAATAGTCAATGGTCAATGGTCAATGAAAAAGAAGAATGAGTTTGTTCGTCAGGTAGCCGAACAGAAGTACGAGTTCGGCTTCACGACGGACGTACATACGGAAATCATTGAGAAAGGACTGAACGAGGATATCGTCAGGCTCATCTCTGCCAAGAAAGGGGAACCCGAGTGGATGCTCGAGTTCCGCCTGAAGGCGTTCCGCTACTGGCAGGAGCAGACGGCGCCGACATGGGGTCACGTCCATGTGCCCCCCGTCGACTACCAAGCCATCTCCTACTATGCCGACCCCACCGCCAAAAAACCCGCCCCCAGCGGTTCACCCGCTGGGCCCACCCCCAGCGCCTCCCCCGCCGGAATAGACCCCGAACTGGAGAAGACTTTCGACAAGTTAGGCATCCCCCTCGAAGAACGGCTGGCACTGAGCGGCAACACCGCCGTCGATGCCATCATGGACTCCGTCAGCGTCAAGACGACGTTCAAGGAGAAGCTGCGCGAGAAGGGGGTTATCTTCTGTTCTATCGGCGAGGCTATCAAGGAGCACGGCGACCTGGTACGCCAGTACTTAGGCTCGGTGGTGCCCTACCGCGACAATTTCTACGCCGCCCTCAACTCGGCGGTCTTCTCTGACGGCTCGTTCGTCTACATCCCCAAGGGTGTGCGCTGTCCGATGGAGCTGAGCAGCTACTTCCGCATCAACGCACGCAACACCGGCCAGTTCGAGCGCACGCTGATCATTGCCGACGACGACAGCTACGTCAGCTATCTCGAAGGCTGTACGGCACCGATGCGCGACGAGAACCAGCTGCACGCCGCCATCGTAGAGATTATCGTCATGGACCGTGCCGAGGTGAAGTACTCCACGGTACAGAACTGGTATCCCGGCGACGAGAACGGCAAGGGGGGCGTACTGAACCTTGTGACGAAGCGCGGCGACCTGCGCGGCGTCGACTCGAAACTATCCTGGACACAGGTGGAGACGGGGTCTGCCATCACGTGGAAGTACCCGTCGTGCATCCTGCGCGGCGACAACAGCATGGCAGAGTTCTATTCCGTCGCTGTCACCAACAACTACCAGGAGGCCGACACGGGTACGAAGATGATACACATCGGACGTAACACAAAGTCGACCATCATCTCGAAGGGCATCTCTGCCGGACATTCGCAGAACAGCTACCGCGGACTGGTGCGTGCTGCAGCTACCGCAGAGAACGCCCGCAACTACTCGTCCTGCGACTCGCTGCTGTTAGGCAGCCAGTGTGGAGCCCACACCTTCCCGTATATGGACGTCCACAACCCCACGGCCGTCTTCGAGCACGAGGCTACGACGAGCAAGATCAGCGAGGACCAGCTCTTCTACTGCAACCAGCGCGGCATCCCTACCGAGCAGGCCGTGGGCCTCATCGTCAACGGCTATGCCAAGGAGGTGCTGCAGAAGCTCCCCATGGAGTTTGCCGTCGAGGCGCAAAAGCTACTCAGTGTATCACTCGAAGGTACGGTGGGCTAACTCGTAATAACGTAATAACGACATAACGTAATAACGAAATAGATGTTAGAGGTAAAGAACTTACACGCCAAGATTGGTGAGAAAGAGATATTGAAGGGCATCGACCTCGTGATTAACGACGGCGAGACGCATGCCATCATGGGGCCTAACGGCTCGGGCAAGTCGACGCTGTCGGCAGTACTTGTTGGCAACCCGCTCTACGAGGTGACAGAGGGTGAGGCTTGGTTCAACGGCAAGAACCTCTTAGAGATGAAGCCCGAGGAGCGCGCCCACGAGGGACTGTTCCTCTCGTTCCAGTACCCGGTGGAGATTCCCGGTGTGTCGATGACCAACTTCATGAAGGCGGCCATCAACGAGAAGCGCAAGGCTCAGGGACAGGAGCCGATGAACGCCGCAGAGTTCCTGAAACTGATGCGCGAGAAGCGCAAGGTGGTGGAGCTCGACTCGAAGCTGGCCAACCGCTCTGTCAACGAGGGTTTCAGTGGCGGCGAGAAGAAGCGCAACGAGATTTTCCAGATGGCGATGCTGGAGCCTCGCTTGAGCATCCTCGACGAGACGGACTCCGGTCTCGATGTCGACGCCATGCGCATCGTGGCCGAGGGTGTCAACAAGCTGCAGCGCCCCGACACGTCGTGTATCGTCATCACCCACTACGACCGTCTGCTGGAGATGATCCGTCCGCAGTTCGTCCACGTATTATATAAAGGTAGGATTGTGAAGACCGCCGGCCCGGAGTTGGCCAAGGAGATACAGGAGCACGGCTACGACTGGATAAAAGAAGAGATTGGCGAAGAGTAGACGGCCTCCGGCTTAGTGAAAAGTGAATAATGAAAAGTGAAAAGCAATATATAGAACTGTATGAGCAGGCTCGGCAGATGATCTTTGATCATTCGTCGGAGACGATGAATGCCCAGCGTGACGAGGCTTTTAAGCGCTTCGTTTCTGCGGGTTTCCCCAGCAGGAAAGTGGAACGCTATAAGTACACTGACATCTCCAAGCTCTTCGAACCAGACTACGGCCTGAATCTCAACCGTCTCGAGATACCCGTCGACCCGTATACAGCCTTCCGCTGCGACGTGCCCAATCTCTCCACAAATCTCTACTTCGTCGTCAACGACAGACCCCTCCTAACCTCCCCTGCAGGGGAGGAAAAGAATGACATCAGGGGGAATGTCGTTTCAAAAGCGAAACTGCCTGACGGCGTTATTATTGGTAATCTCTCCTCCCCTATAGGGGAGGCCGGGAGGGGTCGCTACCACCAGCTGGCCGGCAAGGATGACGACGCCGTCACCCACCTCAACACCATGCTGGCTCAGGACGGTCTCTTCGTCTACGTGCCGAAGAACGTGAAGGTTGACCGCGCCATCCAGGTCATCAACATCCTCAAGTCTGACGTCGACCTGATGGTCAACCGCCGCGTACTCATCATCGTCGAAGAAGGGGCAGAAGTAAAACTCCTGTTCTGCGACCATGCTGCCGACGACCGCCAGTTCCTGACGACACAGGTCATCGAGGCTTTCGTTGGCGAGCGCGCCCATCTGGGATTGTACTGCCTGGAGGAGACCCACGCGAAGAACGTCCGCGTCAGCAACGTCTACATCGACCAGCAGCGCGACAGTCACGTCTGCCACAACATCATCACCCTGCACAACGGTACGACACGCAACAAGCTCGACCTGACGCTCTCGGGCGAGGGTGCCGACTGCGAGTGCTACGGCTGCGTCATTGCCGACAAGGAACAGCACGTAGACAACAACACGCTCATCGTCCACAAGGCCGGACACTGCACCAGCAACGAGCTTTACAAATACGTGCTCAACGACGAGGCTACCGGAGCCTTTGCCGGTAGGGTGTTGGTGGAACCGGGTGCCCAGAAGACGTCGTCGCAGATGACCAACCAGAACCTCTGCGCCTCGTCAAAGTCAAGGATGTACACCCAGCCGATGCTTGAGATCTACGCCGACGACGTGAAGTGCGCCCACGGCTCTACCGTCGGCCAGCTCAACGATGCCGCCCTGTTCTATATGCGCCAGCGAGGCATCAGCGAGGCTGAGGCGAAGACGCTCTTGCAGCAGGCTTTCGTCGGCGAGGTCGTCGACCGCATCGACCTGCAACCGCTGCGCGACCGTCTGCACCACCTCGTCGACATGCGCTTCCGAGGCCGCCTCAGCAAGTGCGAAGGCTGCGGACTCTGCAAATGAAAAATCCTCCCTACTGGGGAGGATTTTTCTTTATTTCTTGTTCTTAATCTTCCATTCGCCCTTGTCGTTCTTCACCAGGTCGATGGGATTGTTTTGTTCCTTACCTTCGCCGTCAACCATCTTGATGGTGATGCGTGCGGTGCCAGCCTCCTCGTCGACCTGTTCGTCGACCACCTCGAAGCTCTTGATGTCGAAAGCCTCGGGTTTCTTGCTGGCCTTCTCCTGCAACATGGCGACGTAAGTCGTCTTCTGTTCGTCGGTGGCATCCGGCAGGTTGAGCAGGTCGACATAGCCCTTGAAGTCTTTCTGTTGCATACACTTGACGGCCTGAATGGCGACGCCCTTAGGACTGTTGTCACTACAGCTGGTCATGACCATAGCCATGCAGCCGATAACGAACGCTACTAAAATCTTTTTCATGTTCTTGTTGTTTTAGGGTTATTAAAATGTTATTAGGGATTCCAGTTGCCTGGAGTTATTGATGTCAGAAGGAAAGATGCAGTCGGCCGTCAGCATAGGCAGCCGCACCTCGTGGCGGGCGCTCCCCACCAACGGCAAGCCGGCCCGTGCATAGGCATGGACAATCAGTTCGGTGCAGTACATACGCACAGTATCATGGTCGTCATAGTCGTGGTCGAAGAGGGTATGACGGCGATAGACGGCCATCGCCACCTGTGCCGCCTGACGCGCCGCAGCGCTGTCCTTCGCACGGCAGACCTCACCGATGGAGGTGTACTGCGACGAGAAGAAATGTTCCGGACGGTCCATCTTCACGCGGTCGGGGTCGCCCTCGAAGTCGGGCTCGCCGGGCACGGCATGAACCACCATCGGCACACCGGCAGAATCGACGACGATACCCACATGCGAGTAGTTTCCCTCACGGTCGGCAGCCACCACGACATGGCTCACCATTCCCCCACCCCGACGGAACACCACGTCGCCCTCGCGCAGCTGCAGGCCTTCGGGCAGTATGCTGTGATAGGCCGGCTTCTCCTGGACGTACTCCATCAGCACGTCCCAGACGGCCACGATGTGACACACCGACCCCGCCAGGACGAAGAAGTGGAAGACGCTATGCATGTATTTCCGCTTGTTCAGTGAGTAGAACAGCGCACCGGTGATATAGCACACGCCCTCGGCGACTATCCATACCACGGCAGCCGTCGAGACGCTGTCGAGGAGCGGTTTGAAGGCCACCAGCACCGACAGTCCCATACCTATGAAGCAGAGCGTCTCCAAGTTGGAGTGCTCCTTCAGGCGGATGAAGCTGACAATGGTGCCGGCGATGGCACACGCCCAGACGAAGGTGAAGAGTCCCCAGCCCCAGTAGCCCTGTTCGCGCAGGGCAACGAGCGTCAGCGGCGAGTACGAGCCGGCGATATGCCAGTAGATGGCGGCATGGTCCCAGCGGCGCAGCCGTTCCTTCCACGGCGAATGGTGCTTCATGGCGTGGTAGAGTGTCGAGGCGATATACGAGCCGAGCATACCGACGAGGTAGAGGATAACCCCTACCCTCGCCCAGTCGTTGTCGCCACGGAACGCCCACACCAGGAAGATGATGCCGATGACCACCCCCAGCAGGATACCGCCGCCGTGCGACGCTGAGTTCCAGATTTCTTCTTTCTTTGTATAGCGAATCAAGGTTATTTACTATTTTTTTACCACGAATTACACGAATTATACGAAACTTGTCGAAGACTCATGAGTGCTCGCAGTAATTTGGGCTGCGCATTGTTTTTTTAAAACTACGAATTTTACGAATTTTACGAATTTTGGCTGCGCATTGATATTTATTTTTACGTATTTCACGAAATGAAATCGCAAGCGATTTCTTACCGCCCCAGCCAATTCGTATAATTCGTTAAATTCGTAGTCGTCATAAAACTTCCTTTTACTTACCGCGCCAGCCAATTCGTTCAATTCGTTGCATCGAAGATGCATCATAATATTCTGCATAGAAAATTCGTTTAATTCGTTAAATTCGTGGTCGTTATAAAATTTGAGTTATTTTTTCAATTCTTCAATTTTCTAATCACCGTCAGCCCGTCGCGCAGGGGCAGGATGACCTGCTCCGTTCGCGGATCCTGGGCGACGTAGTCGTTGAAACGCCTGATGCCCTGCGTCTGGTGGTCGTGGTCGTAGGCGGGGTCGACGACGTGACCGTCCCACAACGTGTTGTCGGCCACGATGAAACCGCCGGGACGCAGCACGCCGAGCACCATGTCGTAACACTCGCAGTAGGTGCGCTTGTCGCCGTCGATGAATGCCATGTCGAACGTCACGCCTAAGCGCGGAGCCTCCACCATCGCGTCGCCAATCATAAAGCATATCTTGTCGGCCACGGGCGACTGCTCTATCCACGGCCGTGTGAAGTCCTCCATCTCGTCGTTGATCTCAAAGGTGTACAACCGGCCGCCGTCCTCCAGACCCTCGGCCATCGACAGGGCTGAATAGCCGCTGAACGTCCCCACCTCTAAGATGTTTCGCGGACGGAGCATCTCCACCAGCATCTTCAACAACCGTCCTTGCAGGTGGCCGCTCACCATCCGCCCGTGGATGGTGTGGATGTTTGTAGCCCGCCAGAGCCGGTACAGGTACTCTGGCTCTGGCTCTATGTGCTGCAATATGTAGTCGTCGACAGTCAATGGTTCCGGAGTGCTTCTATGGCCAAACGATAAGAATCCAGGCCGAAGCCACAGATGACGCCTAAGCAGGCGCACGAGATGAGCGACTGGTGGCGGAACGCCTCGCGCTTGTGTACGTTGGAGATGTGTACCTCGACGACGGGACAGCGCAGCGAGCGGATGCAGTCCTGCAGCGCCACACTCGTATGGGTGTAGGCACCGGCGTTGAGCACGATACCGTCGTAGCCGCCATAGAAGCCCGTCTCCTGCATCTTGTTGATAAGTTCTCCCTCGACGTTGCTCTGGTAGTAGTCTATCTCCACATCGGGGTACCCGGCCCGCAGCTGCTCCAGGTAGCCGTCGAACGACTCGCTGCCGTAGATGCCCGGCTCGCGCTGTCCGAGCAGGTTCAGGTTGGGACCGTTGATAATCTGTATCTTCATCTTTAAAACAGTTTTTGTTGTTTTCAGGCCACAAAGTTAGACAAAAAAGCCGAAAGTGCAAAACTTTCGGCTTCTTTCTTTATGTGAACGTCTTTGGGAAGGGACGGATATCCTTTTAATCCTTAGACATAATATCTTGCGTCAGAAAATATCGGTGTGTCTCAGTATGTACGGAAACGAGATGAGCTAGTAAAGAGTCGTGACGTTTTTACGAGAGGCCGTGACGTTTTTACGAGAGGCCGTGAAATTTTTCTCTAAGGCCGTGAAATTTTCACGAGCGGCCGTGACGAAATTCGTTTTATGATTTGTCTCATCATGCTTGTAAATATATAATTGTTATAACCGTAAATGAACCCTCACCTCTCGCACCTCTCACACCCGCCTTAGG
>ONDA01000038.1 GCA_900316475.1 uncultured Prevotellaceae bacterium | reverse complement strand
ACCTCTCACACCCGCCTTAGGTGCGGGAGGTGTGGGAGGTGTGGGTTGTTTTCTCCTTGTCCCTATTATAATACGCGCGCGAGCTGCCGCAGGCGCCACCGCTGCTTGGCTCTCACACCGTAGAGCTGGTACTTACACTGACGGCACACCCGTCGGCGCGTCCCCGTGGGGTAGAGTTCGAACTGCACATCGGGCAGTTCCTTTCCGCATACTCTGCATTCCATAATCAATTTCCTACTTCTAAAGTCTCTATTCTGATTGAACTTTCCCATTTTTCTTTTTCAACTACTAATTACGCTAATTACACTAATTGAACGAATTGAACGAATTATAACTAATTCAACTTTCTCAAGTTTTATAACGACTACGAATTTAACGAATTAAACGAATTTTCTATGCAGGATGTTATGATGCATCTTAGATGCAACGCGCTCGGCTTTGCCGCTTTTACAAAGGCGATAGCCGACTAAAAGAATTTCACGAAACTTGTCGAAGACTCACGAGTGCTCGATTTCATTCGTGAAATTCGTTTAAATTAACAACGCGCAGCCAAATTCGTGAAATTCGTGAAATTCGTGGTAAAAAAATACTTACGAAACTTGAATAACTAATTTCACAGACTGTCGCCGCAAGTGCCGATAACCTGCGCGTAGCAAATTAGCAACTAATCTTTGTCGTCTGTCGGCTCAAAATCTTTTAAATCTTCAAATCTTTGTTCATTATTAAATTAGTGTAATTAGTGAAATTAGTAGTTTATTTGATTAACTCCGAACCCTGTAGTTCGGGAACGCCTGGTGACGGTTCTGGCGGGCGTCGAGCAGCACCGAGCAGTGCAGCCACATTGCGCCGTCGCGCCGGTGCTCGAAGAGCAGCTGGTCGAAGTCGACGTGCTTCAGGATGAAGCGGTAGTAGGCACGGCCCGTCTCCACGTCGGCAATGCGTATGTCGACGGCCTCGCCCGTCAGGTGCTTCGACGCTCCGACGCCGTGGACGCCCGTGTTGACGGCCTCCGAGCGGAAAGCGCTGTTGATGTAGATGGGACCGAACTGCCGGCGCAGCGGTTCGAGCAGCACGCGGCAGAGGTTCTCGAGGGCTGCCAGCTGCAGGGTGTCGGGGGTGTTGTCTACGCGGTGGGTCTGTGCCCAGGTGGAACGCGTCATCTCGTTGTAACTGAAGTGTTCAGTCAGCATGAAATTCTTTCTTTTCATCATTCTAAATTTTAAATTTTAAATTCTAAATTCTATAATTCTTTCGTCCGGACGGTGCAAAGGTAGACACAAAAAAGCCCCGACGGAAGGAAAAAGCCGTCGGGGTAGCGCGGGTGGGCGGAGGGTGTAGCAGTCTGTCGCCGGAAGCCGCAGAGGGTGGGCGTGGCAGTGGCCGAAGGTGGGATTTCGGGCCTTAGCGGTGGGAGCGCGCCTTCAGCTCCTCGGTAGTCAGCAGGGCTATGCGCTGGTATTGGACGAAGCAGCGCTCGCCGACGGGCGCGTCGTCGGCACGCCACAGGGCAACGCGCTTGCGGAAGCTCTGCGCCGCCATGCGCCCTATCTCCTTGGGGACGGGCAGGTAGCGGTGGGTGGGCACGGCACGGCGCACACGCTGACAGAACGTCACGTAGTGCTGCTCGGCCTGCACCTGGAAGTCGGCGAGGGCACGGTAGACGGCATACCACTGGCGGCCGTTCTGCACCTCGGGAGCCACCGTCCGCAGCACGTCGTCGACCTCTTCGTCCGTGGGCGGCTGGGGAGCCTGCTGACGGGCCTGGGTGCGGCGTATGCTGCGCTGGCACTCTGCCGCCGAGGCCCTCACCACCACCTTCTTGATGCCCACCACCGTACCCAGGAGCTGCATGCCGCTCTCAGCCGTCAGCGGGATGGCGTCGTGGCAGTCGTTGCGCGACACCAGCCACCGGCGGCCCTGCTCGTCGGTGAACAGTGCGCGCAGTAGAATGCTGTTGCCAAGCATGGCCACGACAATGTCGCCGTCGCGGGCCGACTGCGTCAGTCTGACGCGCAGCAGGTCGCCGTCGTCGACGCCTACGTCGGCCATGGCGTCGCCGTGGGCATAGACGTGCAGCTCGGGGTGATAGTCGGCCAGACAGCCGGGCAGGGTGATGTCGTTGTTCGCGGTCTCTGAAGTGTTGTGATTCTCTTGTCTCATAGTCATTTACTGTTTTTTAGTTAAACTTATATCCTGATAACGGATGCAAAGTTAATGGGCGGCTGCATCATTTTGTGGTGCAGGCAGCGTGTTTTTCGGAAAAAAGTTGTAACTTTGCAGTCGGAATATGAAAAAGTACGATATCTTCAGGGCCTACATCTGGCTCGTCGACACCATCCGCCGCGCACCGAACGGCATCACACTGGCCGAGCTGAACGAACGGTGGGTAGACACCGACATGAGCGGCGGCCAGCCTATGCTGCGCAACACCTTCCTGCGCCACAAGGCCGCCATCGAGCAGATGTTCGGACTCTACATAGAGTGCGACCTGCACAACGACTACCGCTACTATATAGGCAACGAACACGTGCTGCACGGCGACAGCGTGCAGAACTGGCTGCTGCAGACGCTCACCGTCAGCAACGTCGTCAGCGAGAGCATGAACATGCAGGAGCGCATACTCATCGAGAGCGTCAACTGCGACAGCGAGGTGCTGCAGCAGCTGGTGGAGGCCATGCGGCAGTGTCGCGCCGTCTACATAGAGTACCAGCCCTACCAGGCCGCTGAGGTTCACTGCTACACCATGGAGCCGTACTGCCTGAAACTGTCGCGGCAGCGATGGTACCTGCTGGCCCGGCGCACCGACGGCCAGATGCGCGTGCTGGCCCTGGACCGCATCAAGCGGCTCAAGCCTACAGGACGACGCTTCACCATCGACCCCTACTTCGATGCCGCCGACTACTTCAGCGAATGCTTCGGCGTGGTGACGGGCGACGGCACACCGCCGCAGCGCATCGTCGTCAGGGCCTACGGACGCGAGCAGTTCGCCATGCGCGACCTGCCACTGCACCACACCCAGCGACTCCTCGCCGAGACCGACGACCACACCGACTTCGAGCTGACACTGCGACCCACCGACGACCTGAAGGCTCACCTGCTGAGCCGCGGACGCTGGCTCAAGGTGCTCAGTCCGCAGTGGCTGACCGACGAGATACGCCGCCTGCACCTAGAGGCGGCAGAGTGACAACAACAACGGATCAACACGGTGAAGGGAAGCCAGCAGGCTTCCCTTCATTGTTATTTACGAGTGCACAACGGCGCACGGCCCTACCGCTTCGCCCTGCGAAGAACCATAGCCGGATGGTTGCGAAAATTTTCGTTGCGAAAATTTTCGCATAAAATTCCGAATTCATTTGCTTGTGTCAGATAAATAGTGTATCTTTGCGGAAAAATTACGAAATATGACGAATCCTTTTAAGTTTGGCGTACTTGTCGACAACGAGTTCTTCACCGATAGAACCAATGAGTTAAAGGAGGTTCAGATGTCTCTTAACAGTACCAATCATCTGATTCTAATCAGTCCGCGACGCTTTGGCAAGTCGAGCCTCGTCTCCAAAGCCGTCAAGGCCTCAGGGCGCCCTTGTATTTCTCTCAATATGCAGAATATGCTGAGTGTTGAGGATCTGGCTTCCAAGCTATTGCGCGAAGTCTTCCGCCTATATCCGATGGAACGGGTCAAGCATCTGATGTCTCACTTTAGGATTATACCTACTGTTTCAACAAATCCTGTTACCAATGTGATAGACGTTTCCTTTCAGCCGACCATAAATAGTATGGTGCTTCTGGAAGATGCCATGGAGTTGGTAGAAAAAGTAAGCACAGAGAAGAGTAAGCTGATAGTCGTGTTAGATGAATTTCAGGAAATATTGAACATTCGTAAAGGACTCGACAAACAGTTACGTTCTATTATGCAAACGCAGCAGCATTTGAATTATATCCTGTTAGGCAGTCAGGAGTCGATGATGACAGAAATATTTGAACGCAAGAAATCGCCTTTCTATCATTTCGGTCGACTGATGCGTCTGGCAAAGATTCCATACAATGATTTCAAGGAGTATGTTTCAACTCGTTTACCCATCAGTGATCAGAAACAGTTGAATAGTATTGTAGAAGAGATATTGTCTTTTACCAATCTCCACCCATATTATACTCAGCAGTTGTCTTCGCAAGTCTGGGAGATGGTTTATTATGATCACATCACAGATGGAGTCGTTGGGGAAGCTGTCAGTAAGATCGTACGTGTTCACGACTTGGATTTTGAGCGTCTTTGGCTGAACTTTAATCGTATGGATCGTTCCATCATGCTAAGTCTGAGTAAGGGCGTTAATCCTTTGCAGAATCGCCAAGTTGCCACCAGCACATCGTTCAGCGGTATCAAGCGGCTGATGAAGTCTGGCTATGTGATACGTGTGAACGATTATGAAATTGAAGACCCATTCTTCAAGGAATGGATCTTCAAGTATTGTTTGTAAACAAGTGTACGACGGAACCAATGCACAACGGCGCTCGGCCCTGCCGCTTCGCCCTGCGAAGAACCAGCCCTGCTGTGTACTTGTTTTGTAATGACGATTCTTATTTCAGCACCTTTCTGCCGTCCTGTATATACACGCCCTTGGCAGGAGGCGCGGCGAGGCGGCGGCCTAGAAGGTCGTAGTATTCTGAGCTCTTGGCATTAGTTAGGCTTGACGTCGCATGGAAGTCATTGATACCTGAAGTCGTATTGAAGTCCTGACTCGTGAAAACACATTCTCCATTCTCGTAGCAAGACACCATTTGCGATATACAGCCGTCTGTAAACAAATGGCCTAAGGGTTCCGAGAGTAAAGCTGGAGAACCTACACCTTCTACCCATAGTCCGAAATTAAGGAATATGCGCCGCCTTTCTATTCCGCAGACACTGATGGTATCCACCTTGTTAACCTTGATGTTATTATTTCCTAATATGTCAGCCATCTCATCCTTATTCAGCGAGAAATCATACATCAGCATTTCCTGCTCAAGGTCTTCATCATAAGCATATACTTTACCAGTGTCTTCACGCCAAAATTTCAAAGATGATATAGGATATTTAATAGCAGTGGAATGCATCTTGAAATATGTTTTACCATCAATGATTGTGTCGCCCTCTATCCATTCCTGATATGGTATTGTCTCATGGAATAAATTCCCGTTATCATCAATGCCGTGATAGTCGTATACATAGTTCCACGACTTGCCCTCTTTTAGCAATTGTTTGAGGACTTGAGCCCCCATTGTGGCAGGAACGGCTAATAGTGCAAAGACTAAAGAAACGAAGAAATACAAATTCTTTTTCATAATGGTTGCGTTTTGTAATGGCTATTCTTATTTCAGCACCTTCCTGCCGTCTTGTATATACACGCCCTTGGCAGGAGGCGCGGCGAGGCGACGGCCCTGAAGGTCGTAGTATTCTGAGCTTTTGGCATTAGTTAGGCCTGACGTCGCATGGAAATCATTGATACCTGAAGTCGCATTGAAGTCTTCACAAGTGAAGATACGCTGGCCTTTGTCCCTGCACTCCACGAATTGCGTTGATGCCCCATTGGTCGTGATATTCTCGATGTACAGGAATCCTGTTTCGCTGCCGATTCCTTCAACGATGAGATAGATACCGTTATCCTCACTTTTCCAAACCTGCCGGGTGTATTGACAACCATTCACGCTGATGATGCCAATATCGGCGAGGCTAAAACTACTCCACAGCCACACCATCTCAGAAGCCATTCCCACCGTAGCGCTGAAATCGTACAACACTTGCCACTGATTCTTTATATAGTTTATAGGCTGTGAGAATCCCTCCACATCATCGGCAAAGAGAGCATAGAAGAATATCTTGCAGCCTTCTTCATAGGCATAACCGAAAAGGGTACTTTCCTCATCTTTGCGGTGCAGAATCTCATGACATTCCTTGTCTTCAAACATTACAGTTTTACCAACTAGCAGCGAATGGAAATTTGTAATATATGGAACCTCACCATTCTTTATCTGCTCATCGGTCATGCATTCATAATCGGGCTGCATCTCCTTATAAATCCACTCGCGACCCTCGGTAAGCATCGCTCGGTAACCGTTTTCAACGTCAACGGCATAGAGTTGAGCCGTTAGACTGCTGCATAATATTGCAATACTCAGAATCTTCTTCATAATGGTTGGGTTTTGTAATGGATATTCTTATTTCAGCACCTTCCTGCCGTCTTGTATGTAAACACCCTTGGTAGGAGGCGCAGCAAGGCGGCGGCCCTGGAGGTCGTAAAGAGATGATGGCGCGGAAGATGACGTTGCGGCACTCTCAACCTTCGTATCAATGGCTTCGACGTAAAAGTCGTGCTGTGTAAAGATGCATTCCCCATCCTCATTGCAGGCGACGAACTCGGTGTAGTCACAGACACATGTAGGGAGATATTGTATATGAGAGCCCATCATCAGGCCATTTCCATCCATGCCAATCCCTTCAACAATCACAGAGACAGTATAAGAATAGCTGTCAAGATAATGATGTCTTACAAAAAACCTTCCTCTGACATGGATAGTGTCTACAGTCTCAATGACATCAGGGACGACCAGGTTCCTCCACATGACTTCTGGCCTATAGTCAAAAATGATTCCTTCACTATCATCCCCCCTCATCACCTGATAGACGATGCGCCCCTCTTCACGCATGGCACGGTCGTAGTTTTCGTCGCCATCACCATTGCGGCGGAAAGTCTTATAGTAGCGCTTACCGTCAATAAGGGTATCACCTCGCAGGGTGTAGTAGGTGTAGCTGACGACTTCTGAATAATCATACTGGGTTAGCGTATTATTTCCTTCTATGATTTGTGGAATCACAGAGCCTTCCTCAAAGTGGTGATTTTTGTAAACCCACTCTCTACCATCAGCCAGCATCGGATTGAGCACGTCTGCTGTCTTTGCAAATGTGAAAACACACCAGAACGATAACAGCAGAAAAATGAGCGTCTTCTTCATATTTGTATCATGTTTATAGGTAAAGAGTTTTAGATTCGTGCTTTTATTTAGCCTTAACCAGGCGCTTGGTGCCAACATTCTGCCCGTTGGCAAACAACGTACACAGATAGATGCCTTCGTTCAGTGTGCCAGTGTTTATAGTAGCGCAGGTCTCGGATGGAGAAACAGGGAGCTTCGTCATCACGTGCCCACCCATGTCTGTAATGTTGATATGGGCATTGACGACATCCTCGGTAAGAAGAAAACGCACCTCAGCCGACTCAGCCGATGTGGGAGTGACGGAAAGAAGGGCGTTGCCGATGACGGCCTGGATTTCACGGGCTGCAGATGTGCCAGCGTAGCGTGACAACATAATATCGGCAATTCTCTCGGTGCGGATGTCAAGCTGGTTCTTCAGTTCCTGGATGCAACAGAAAAGGACGGGGACTAGATCGAGATAGTTGATTCCGACAGTACCGTCTTGAAGATTGTGCACAACCTGAGGAAAAACCTCTCTGAGTTCGGTGGCTAACAGTCCTATACGTCTCTGTTCGCTGTCTGACTTCATATTGTATTCTACCACATGCAATCCCATGATATCATCCAATATAGCCTGCTGTGATGTATTGCTTCCAAGTTGGGTGATGTTTTCCCAAAGCGCTGTCTCGTTTGGAATGTCTGTCGTGTCTTGCTTTGCTTGCTGTTCCAGCGTAAGGTATCCGAAATAATAGCAGCTATCGAGACAGAGGCGCACTTCATAGTCGCCGACGAGTGTGGCAGACAATTTGATTTCCGACGGGCTGCGCTGGAAGGATGTTTGATATACGCACTGGTCGTTTCTGAGAAGCACAAAAGTCAGACTGTCGTCGATGTCTGGCAATATCAGCTTGTGGTCATCCTGTGTTATAAACAACGGAGCCGTTGGTGTGCGTTTTACCACTTTTACGTCAGGCTGAGTGTCAACGATATAAAGAGGAACATAGTTGATCTTCGCGTTGACGGCTGTCATGTTTCCTATAAGGATAACAGCAAGGAGGAAAAGAATTCTCTTAGTCATAATGATTCATGTTTTGGCTTTTTCAGCGCAAAGATATGAAATAATCATGAATTATCCAAAAAAAAGTTTGTCAAGGTGGTTGACAAAAAAATGTCAATCGCCTTGACAAATTCAATTTCGCCGATTTCATCGGGAAAAATCGGCTATCTGATGGCCATAATCCAGCGTTCGAATTCTTTCGCGTTTCCCTCTTCTCCCGTCAATTTCTTGTAGAGCCTGCTCTTCAGCCTCGACGTGTATCCTTCAGAGACGCCCGTCAGGCGGTCGATGCTCACCGAGGAAAATGCAAGGCGCGTCAGCATACACACCACGTACTCCTGTTCATTGAGTGTCTGTTGCGATGAATTGACGGTTTCAAGAAACGATGGGATATTCTCGTTAATGAGTGACTTCAGAGAACTGATGTCAGCAGCTTCGGCAAGTTCCGGCGGATTGCATCTTGCCAGCCTGTGCATACGCTTGGCTATTGGTGAACGACTCAGTCTGTCTTCAAGCGACAGCTCCTTAATCTTAGATTCATAGTTGGCTGTTGCAACAGCATAGAGCAGGCTGCGCCTCTTTGCTATATATACCACTATGTATAACACTATCATAAGCGATATGACAGCTACGGCCATATAGAGCCTTGCCCGTCTAAGCTCGCTGGTCTTCTGTTCCACCAACAACTGCTTGCGGGTATAGTCGAACATGGCTTGCAGCGACTGTAAATTCTGTGATTCTGAGAGGACATAGACAGAGTCGCTCATACTATAGCCTTCTGTGGCATATTTGGCTACGGAGTCGGCCTTGCCCAACTTCGTATAAAGTAACTGAAGTCCCTTCCGGCCGGCAATCTGGTTGTTAACGTCGCGGCCGTCGCGCAACTCTTTACGGAAAAAGTATTCGGCAGAGTCGGGGTTGCCGACCTGCAGATAGTATAAACCACGTTTGTAGTAGAAGATTTCGCGGCCACGACTTACATTGCCAAGACTGTCTGTATAGGATGATGCCAAGAATGCTTCTATGGCGGTCTTGGCGTCGTCGGTCCGGTGTTCGTCCAAGAGCAACAATATGGTAGCATTCTTGGCGGCAGCAGCACGGTCGTATTGTCCAATCATGGTAAAGGCCTGCGCCACCTCCGTGGCAATAGCAAATGCCGAATCAGGCTTGCCAAGCCGCTCATATTCGTTCGACTGGTCAAAATAGCACTCTATGGCCATCAATGTATCTCTGTCCTTATATGCCATCCGCTGAGCCTTTGACAGTTCCGCAATAGCTGCTAACGGCTGGTAATGACGGTGAAAAATTTCCGCCATCTGACAGTGTACGAGGCATAATGTATGGTAGTCACAGTCCTGTGCCGTGGTGTCGGCACGGTCGGCAGCATCGTTATAGGCATCGAGGGCGGCGGGACTCTCGCCGCGGTCGGCGTAGGTTCGGCCGAGGATATAGTGGGCTCGCATCTGCTCGTTGCGAGTGCCGTGGCGGTCGAACCATTCAGCGAGGTCGCAGGCCAGGGAGTCGTTCAGCATCAGGCTGTCGGCACGGTTCTGCCGCTCCAGCTCAGCGAGCTGAAGACGCTGCCGCTCGCCGTTGTCGCAGGCGACAAGGAGCAGGACGGCAAGAAGCATCCAAACGGTTGGTCTCAACATCAGAGGAACAGTCGTAATTGCGCTCCAAAATTACATAAAAAAAGAGAGCGGGCAAAGGTTTATGCAACGAATTTGCCGTATTTAACAATATTAAACCCAAATTGGTCATTAGAACGAATTAGTTCTTTTTTTTCTAACCGATTTGGGTTTAAAAGAATGAAGCAAAACAAGTCAGGCATCCTTAGTTTAGATTCTTTTCCTTATACTCAATCATCAGTTCGTCGGCCAGATACTCGTCGCTGCGGCAATGCATGTCGGCCACACCCTCACTGATGAGCTTATATGTGTCGGAATCGTAGAAGAACGCCAGCGCATCCTCCAGCGACAATCCAGATTCCTGAGCAAAGATAGCAACTATCCTTGCATACTTCATCTGCAATATCGTCTTGTTTGCCTCCATAGTTATACTTTCTCTGCCTTGATGAAATGAAGATGACGGTCGAGCATCTGCCCGTTCAGGATGCATTGACGTAAGCTTCCTTGCCCCTCCGCGTAAAACGCTCCGCATAGCGAACTGCTTGGTCGCGCATAGCGGTCAGATAGAAACCCCGTCCAAAGTCCAGCTTATCGCGAGAGTGCAGCACGTCCGGCTTCTCAATACAAAGTGTCGAAGCGTGATACAGTCTCATGCCAGTGCCCCCCTTTCCTTCAACACCTCAGTCAGTTCTTCCACAAGATAGTCCTTGCTGAACGTGTGGAGCACGTCGTAGCATGGCACGATATAGTCGTTCAGCACGCCCGACGAGCGCAACGCGCCATAAACCTGCGATGCACTCATACGAAGCGCGTCCGACAGACTGCCTACGCAGAATGTGATGAAATCCAAATGTTCCGTTCTCATGCTCAAATTGACGTATTCATTGGCAAAAGTACATATTATTTCGTTAGCCACCAAATTTCTTATCAAAAAAGTGATTATTTAGCGCTTGACCGGTACACAAACACAAGTATTAACCCATAAAAAAAAGGAGGACTGAACGATGAAGAAAGAGACGTGGAAACTTATCATCCAGATTGCGATTAACGTGCTGACGGCCATTGCCACGGCCATCGGGGTAACGAGCTGCTTTGCAGCCTGAGCACAATGAAAGGAAGCCTACAGGCTTCCCTTCATTGTGTTGTTGTGGTGGTAGTTTTATTATAGCGGAGCTGTTTTTCGAATGACAAAAGTACGACCAATTAGATAGGAGGACATACCTGTTGTGTCAATAATCATGCCAATGATTAGTGAACCTGAAACGCAAAGAACTAATGAAATCACAAGGAAAAGTATCCCCGATGAATCGAAACGAAAGAACGGAACGATTACTTTACACATGAAGGTAAAGATTGGGGAGAACAGGAAAACTGGCAGGGTGTTCTGGCCGATGTGTTCTATGGTTTTGCGAATTGCTGTCGGTAAGTATTGGAATGAGAATCGCCCAGAACTGACAAAGAAGAACACGATTAGCACACTGCCTACGGTATCGGCAGTTAGATTATGCGGGGTCATTATCAAGAGTAAAAAGGCAATGACAGAGAAAACTGATTGTTGGAACAGTTCTAGGAACCTGACATTGCTCCGCCGCAAAACAGCTCCGGCAAGAAAGTACATGCAGTTTACAAAACTGACAGCGCCAGTAAAGATTGCCAGATAATAGTATGAAATGCCTAATATGATTATGCGAGACAGGGGGGTGACATGTAGGTACCGCAGTGCTATATAATAGAGAAGTCCACAGATGACCATTGTTTGCAGATACCAGTAAGGCCCTATCGGATGAAGAAACAACTTCTCTATCCATACTGTTACAGTCAGTTCTTCTATTGCCTCCCTGATTGACAGCATACTTGCCATCAAGATGTATCCAGATTCCATGATGGTATAAGGGATGAGAAGGAAACCCAGTGTGCGCAGGAATCCCTCCCAGTCCTTTTGCGTGTTCATCAAATAGCCAGAGAAGAAGAGAAAGCAGGGCATGTGAAAAGTATAGACCACCTGCTTGGCATAAGGGTAAAGTTCCTCTATATATACCAAGTGAAAGGTTACCATCAACAGAATAAGTATACCTTTCAGATAGTCTATTTCACAGATCCGCTTTCTCGTCTCATCAGGTTTCATTATTTACTTATATTCACAACGGAACCGACCCTACTGCAGAGTCCCCCGATCTAACGTGATTTTGTAAAGACGATTCTTATTTCAGCATCTTCCTGCCGTCTTGTATATACACACCCTTGGCAGGAGGCGCGGCAAGGCGGCGACCCTGGAGGTCGTAGATAGCGCCTTTCGTCTCTAAGCACTTACTTTTTGCCTCTTCGATTCCTGTAGGTCGTGTTTCGAATCTGCCAGTGAAGGTCTCACTGCTATTCTCTATAGTAATGGTATAACGGCCTTTTGCATAGGCAGAGATGTCAATGTTGAGACCAACGATGTTGCCCGCGTTGACGGCTTTCTCATAGATGGCTTTGCCGGTCTCGTCGGCAATGCGTACCAGATAGGCATTATCGAGCGGATTGAGATTGATACCTAACTGTTGGTTGCTGTATTCTGCGTAAAGCGGTGTCTCAGCCCCTCTCGTTATCCGTGCTTTTGGCTTTATCTTTATTGTATGGGTGAAGTCGATGCGGCCTTTGCGGGCACCTTCAGGAGTAGTCCCGTCCTCCACTTCGTCGTTGAGGTAGATAACTTCGTCGCCAACGGTACAAGACATCAGGAACTCCGGCACAGGATCAGCAGTCTCAGCGTAGGCATTCCTGGTCGGACCGTCAATACCGCCAACACCTTCTAACCATTTGATACCTCTGGTGTTATGGTCTGTTAGGACATCCCTATAAACGCCTTTAAAACCTTTTAAGCCTCCAGTCTGCTTCGGTCCTATCACGTATGGATAATTATCCAGCAGCAGGGTATCATTGGCGTTGAGAGAGAAGTCATACTTGATGACCATAGACCGTTTTCTCTCGTCGTAATAGTACACTTTCTGATTCTCTTCGTACCAGGCTCCTACTTTGCTCAAAGAAGGTTTATCATTTGAGTAATCTGGGGCAACATATCGTTGGCACATCATCTGCTTGCAGGTCTTTCCACCAATGATGGTGTCGCCGTCGAAGTAGTAGCAGTCAACCACCTGCACAGGATTACCCGAAATAGTTCCCACCTTCCACACTTTACCCTCTTCGACGAACGGGCGGTAAGCATTCTGTGGCGTCTTGTTGACGACAGGATGTTCTCCGCCTTGATTATCCACAACGATGTAGTTCATGTTGGGGTCGAAACCTGAGACATAGAAGTTGGTTTTATGGAGGAACATACAATTGGCGACAGGATTTACATCCTGTATCACGAATTCTATCTTGTGAACCAACGGGTCATCAGTTGGCTTCTCTATGAAGTAAGCATAATTGTTAGGTCCACACTGGGTATATGCTTTTCCGTAGACATGCAGACGGTCGCCTTCCAGTTCATAGGTCAATTGATGGCGCCAGTCCGAATGGTCCGCTTCGCCCGTCGGCAGGTTGCAGCCATGAACTTGATTAAACTTGTCGTAAAGCGGAAATGGCAAATAAGAATTGCTGTTAAAAGTGTCTTCTAATATCAGATAAGCCAGAGAAGACTTCTTCCCAGTACAAAAAGGACAGAACATATTTTCAAGGGTTCCGGCACCCTCTACCCATGTCGCGACCTCATTGTACCCACCCGCTCCGTTGTTAAGGCCAATAGTCCATGTGCGTAAGCGACGATACGCGATATCCAATGTGTCTGCAGATGTAGGATAACTCTTCGACGCGATTTTGGGACCGTCATCCAACCACCCCTGCTTCAGCACCTTACAGGTCTCAGGAATGCCACCGACAAGCTCGTAGGTGAATGTGTCACCCTCTTTGAGCGAGAAGTCATACATCAGGATTTCTCTTCCTTCCATCTCATTATACGTATACACGCGTTGTCCTTCCTCACGGAATAGCCCTGCCTCATAATGTTTATCACCCAATTCGCCTTCATATAGATGTAGCCGAACATACGTCTTGCCGTCACGTTCCACTTCCCCGGACATGACGTATTTATCTTTACTATAGAAGGTTTTCGACATGGGGATAGAACTGACCACATGCCACGCTTTGCCTTCCTTCACAAAAGGAATGTAGTCGAAATAGGTGTCACTTCCTTCAGCCGACATGGCCAATGATGCCATCAAACAGGTCATAAACAAAAATGCTCGTTTCATAACTTATTCTTTTTATGATTATTTGCTATTGAGTATCTGTTCCAGCGTGATGTCGGGATTTGTTTCTCCGAACACGTCCTTCTTCAGCTTGAGCTTACGATGCTGGACAGCTGAGATGGTGATGCAGTAGATGTTACCGATGGTGCGGTTGCTGAGGCCCAGTCGGGTGAGGATGCACAGACGGATGTCGTCTTCTGTCATATCGGGGTACTGCTCACGGATTTTGGCAAAACGGTTGCTGTCAACGGCGTTGATGGTACGTTCTATCTCGCTCCATTCGTGCGGTGTGAGAGTGATGAGCGAGTCGCCGCCCTGGTTGAGCTTCTTTATCACCTCTGTACGTTCGAGAATAAAGTTCTGTAGGAATGACACCACCTCGTTTGCCTGATGTAGCAGGGTTTTCTGGTGCTCCGCCTCCTGATGGAGCCGGCGCTTCTCCTGATTTTGCATACGTATGCGGTAGCGGAATGTCAGCACAACCGCAAGCAGGATGACGACAGCAGCAATGACGACCACAAGGAGTGTACGACCATACATCTTTGAGCGGTATTCCAGTTGCTGGTTCGCTGTTTCCTGGCGCAACGTTTCCTGATAGTACTGAGCTTTCTGTTCAAGTGCCTTGTAATAGATGTCCTCTACTTGCTCGAAGGCATCATCAACATCGTCCTCCACCTGTGTGGCACCTATTCGCCGGAGCGCTATCTTGGCAAGGTTGCTCTGAACGATATAAGCCAGACGGACATCGTTGCCAGGCTCTATCTGCCGATAGACGGTTTCTGCCGAATCGAGCATATTGAGACTGAGGTAACTGCGCGCCAGCACCTGCAGGGTTCCCGGTCGCAATTCCTCAGTCGCCACAGCTTCTGCCCGATGAGCATAGTCGAGCGACTGACGGTAATCCTCCTTTGCCCAAGTGATATTTGCAAGGCTGGTAAGCGTCTGACACATCAGGTCAGTCATCTGGCTCTTCTCCGCCATGCCATAGGCGCGAAGAATGAAGTCAAGTGCTTCGTCGTATGCGCTCGGCTCCACCGTTTCGTTTTGCAAAGAATCTTCTGCGGTATAGGCCACTTGTGCGGCATAAGTACCTGCATAGTCGAGCAGGATGACGTGGTTTCGCTCATCGTCGGGGTGCTGCTCATAGACGGTCAGAGCCTTCTTCATCAGTCGCAAGGCTTCATCAGGGTTGCTCAGCGACAAGGCTTCCGCCAATCGCTGATACGCGATATAATAGGTGTGCCAGTCCTCCGACTCTTCTGCCAAACGGATGGTCTTG
This sequence comes from uncultured Prevotellaceae bacterium, assembly GCA_900316475.1. Classification (GTDB taxonomy): domain Bacteria; phylum Bacteroidota; class Bacteroidia; order Bacteroidales; family Bacteroidaceae; genus Prevotella. Next base: position 10,732 of record ONDA01000038.1, on the reverse strand, counting down.
CGAAGCAAAGTCTCTCCCCATTGGATGCTGTCATTGGCCAAAGCCGTCTCCGCTTCCTGCAGGCAACTTGCTGCCGACTGCATCGTCATTTTGTCCTGCTGCCGACTGCAAGCAGCCAGCAGAACGCCAATGATGAATATGTATAATGTTCGTGTGGGCATCAATTACAGTTATTAACTGGGGGCAAAGTTACGACATTTTTTTGAATGTTGTATCATTTGCCTATGGAAAAAACGCAATCTGACAGGGGGTAAATGCCGCTGAAAATCAAGCTATTACAAAAGTAATGACAGAATGCCCTATGGAAAACTACACAAAAGGCAAACTCAGCGAAACGAAAAAAGCTGCCATGCTGATGGTTCTTGTATAAAAGCTTGAGAACGGTGAAGGTTGGGATGCGATTTCTTCACCTGCATATCGACAGATTTCTTCAAAGGCTATGTAATGCGCTGACAGGCAGGATGTTGTAACTTTAGGATTCCGCCAGCTCCCGTGGCTTGCTTGCGGGAGTGCAGTTTTCGCCGTACCTTTGCACCCGACAAAAGCGCTGAAGTCACACACACACAAACACAAGTATTAACCTATTAAAAAAGGAAAGGAACGAACGATGAAGAAAGAGACGTGGAAACTCATCATCCAGATTGCGATTAACGTGCTGACGGCCATTGCCACGGCCATCGGGGTAACGAGCTGCTTTGCAGCCTGAGAATAGTGAAGGGAAGCCTGCGGGCTTCCCTTCACTGTTTTTATGCGTCGATATTGGCGTAGGTGGCGTTCTTCTCGATGAACTGTCGGCGCGGCTCTACGTCGTCGCCCATCAGCATGGAGAAGATCTCGTCGGCCTCGGCAGCATTCTCGATGGTCACCTGCTTCAGTAGGCGGTTCTCGGGATTCATAGTGGTCTCCCAGAGCTGCTCGGGGTTCATCTCGCCCAGACCTTTGTAGCGCTGGGTGTGGAAGCCGGAGGCGTTCTCGTCGCCAGCAACATACTTGTCGATGAAGGCCTGGCGCTGCTGGTCGGTATAGCAGTACTCGCTGACCTTCTTGAACGTACACTTATAGAGCGGCGGTGTGGCGATATAGAGGTGTCCGCCCTGGATGACCTGCGGCATGAAGCGGTAGAAGAGGGTCATGATCAGCGTGTCGATGTGCGAGCCATCGACGTCGGCGTCGGTCATGATGATAATCTTGTCGTAGCGCAGCTTGTCGATATTGGCCTCCTTGGAATCTTCGCCGTCAACGCCGAAGCGGACGCCGATACTCTGAATGATGTTCATCACCGACTCAGACTCGAACACGCGGTGCCACTGCACCTTCTCGACGTTAAGAATCTTACCACGGAGGGGCAGGATGGCCTGGAACTCACGGTGACGGCCCTGCTTGGCACTGCCGCCTGCGGAGTCACCCTCGACGAGGAAAATCTCGCACTCCTTCGGGTCTTTCTTCGAGCAGTCGGCCAGCTTGCCGGGCAGCCCGCCTCCCGTCATCGGGCTCTTGCGCTGCACGCTCTCGCGGGCCTTGCGGGCGGCGATGCGGGCTGTGGCGGCAAGGATGACCTTCTCGCATATCATGTGAGCCTCCTTCGGGTGCTCCTCCAGGTAGTTGGTCATAGCCTCGCCGACGGCCTTCTGTACGGCTCCGTTGACCTCAGAGTTGCCTAACTTCGTCTTCGTCTGGCCCTCGAACTGCGGCTCGGCCACCTTGACGCTGATGATGGCCGTCAGGCCCTCGCGGAAGTCGTCTTGTGCCACCTCAATCTTGGCCTTCTCAATCTGCTTGCGCAGCTGGTCGTCCTCGTCGGCATACTTCTTGAGCGTGCGGGCCAGGGCGATGCGGAAACCCGTCAGGTGGGTGCCGCCCTCGATGGTGTTGATATTGTTGACGTAGGAGTGGATGTTCTCGCTGTAGTCGCTGTTGTAGAGCAGGGCCACCTCGATGGGCACGCCGTCCTTCTCGGTCTTCAGGCAGATGGGGTCGCCGATGATGGATGTGCGGTGACGGTCGACGTAGCGGACGAACTCGGCCAGACCCTCCTTGGCGTGGAACACCTCAGGCTGGCGCAGGTTGCCCTCTTCGTCGGGGCGCAGGTCGGTGAGCGTGATGGTGATGCCGGCGTTCAGATAGGCCAGCTCACGCATACGGCGGGCGATGATGTCGTACTTGTACTCGGTGGTGGTGAAGATGGTGGCGTCGGGCCAGAACTGCTGGCGGGTACCGGTGCGGTCGGTATCGCCGACAATCTTCACGTCGTAGAGGGGCTTGCCCTTCTCGTACTCCTGCTGGTAGATGTGGCCGTTACGGTAGACCTGCGACATCATGTGCGTAGACAGGGCGTTCACACAGGAGACACCGACGCCGTGCAGACCGCCGGAGACCTTGTAGGAGCCCTTGTCGAACTTACCTCCGGCGTGGAGGACGGTCATGACGACCTCGAGGGCCGACTTGTGCATCTTCTCGTGCTCGTCGACGGGGATACCGCGGCCGTTATCCTCGACGGTGATGGAGTTGTCTTCGTTGATAGTTACCTCGATATGGGTACAGTAGCCGGCCATGGCCTCGTCGATGGAGTTATCGACAGTCTCGTTGACCAGATGGTGGAGTCCTTTCTCACTGATGTCGCCAATATACATGGCGGGGCGCTTGCGGACAGCTTCCAGGCCCTCAAGCACTTGAATGTTACTCGCGGAGTAGTTTTCCTGCTCCTGCTGCATAAGTTCTTCTGTCATTTTTGCTTTATTTGCTAATTGGCTGCAAAATTACAAAAAATAGTGCATATAAACGAAGTTTATGTGCTAAAAAACCACAAAAAACCGTACTCCACAGATGTGAAATACGGCTTTTGTATGCTTGGGTACTTTCTGTTTTAGCCCAGCTTGTTGATGTGAATGCAGAGACTCGACTTCAGGTTGGCGGCCTTGTTCTTGTGGATGATGTTGGTCTTGGCCAGCTTGTCGAGCATCTTCTGAACCTTCGGGTACAGAGCGGCTGCCTCGTCCTTGTTAGTCATAGCGCGCAGCTTGCGGACGGCGTTGCGCATGGTCTTTGCATAATACTTGTTGTGAAGTGCTCTTTTCTTCTCCTGACGGATTCTCTTCACAGATGATTTGTGGTTTGCCATTTTTTTTGTTTAATGTTTAATGTTTAGTGTTTAGTGCTAAAGCCTGAAGGTCTTGTGTCGCGAGGACTGCCCGGGCTGACTCTACTGAGCCCTCCGCCACCTTATCCCCAACCCGTGGGTAGCACTTGGCTGTGCAGATGACAGATTTAACAGTGGTAGTCCCTAGGAGAGTCGAACTCCTCTTTAGAGAATGAAAATCTCTCGTCCTAACCGATAGACGAAGGGACCAACGCTAAAAAGCGGGTGCAAAGGTACGAAAAAAAGTGAAAAGTGAAGCGTGTAGCGTGAAGAATTTGCTGTTGCCGCCGCCTTTTTAACATCTTTTTGCAAGATTTGGCCTGATTTTGTTCTTTGCTTTCTGCTTTTCTTTGTAATTTTGCACGTATGTTGACGAAGACAGAGGCTATTGTGCTGCGCGCCTTCAAATACGGGGAGACGCGGATGATTGTTGATATGTACACCCGCGACCACGGGCGGCTGTCGTTTGGCGTGCCCCTGCCGAAGTCGTCGAAGGGCCGGCTGAAGAAGCAATTGTTCCAGCCGCTGACATTGCTCAGCATCGAGGTTGACGTGCGACAGAACCTGCAACTGCAAAAGCTGGCCAACGCTACCGTCCATACGCCGCTGCCTTCGTTGCAGACAGACCCGGTGAAACTGTCGGTGACACTCTTCTTAGACGAGTTCCTGTACCACGCCCTGAAAGGCGAACAGCAGAACGTCCCGCTCTTCGACTACGTGGCCAGCAGTCTGCTATGGCTCGACGGTGCCGAGGGGACAATAGCTAATTTCCATCTGGTCTTTGTCATGCGATTAGCGCGCTTCCTGGGGTTTCATCCTAATTTAGACGACTATTCGCCGGGCGACTTCTTCGACTTGCGTGCCAGCAGCTTCTGCCGCCAGCAGCCTCTGCACCGCGACGTCCTGCAACCGCAGGAGGCCGAGAAGGTACAGCTGATGATGCGGATGGACTATGCGACGATGCACCTGTTTCAGATGTCGCGCCACGACCGTGACCGCCTCATCGCGATAGCCCTTGCTTACTACAGAATCCATCTCCCTGCTTTCCCCGAGCTACGTTCGCTCGGGGTGTTGCAGGAGATGTGGGATTAGACGTGTGCTGCCTTACAGCAGGTTCATCGTGTCGGTGGCAATCATCAGCTCCTCGTCGGTGGGGATGACGACAACCTTTACCTTGGAGTCGTCGGCTGAGATGATGGCCTCTTCGCCACGGACGTTGTTCTTCGCCTCGTCGAACTTGATGCCGAGGAACTCCATGTCCTTGCAGACAGCGGAGCGCATGCCTATCTGGTTCTCGCCGACACCAGCGGTGAAGACGACGACATCGAGACCGCCCATAGCGGCAGCGTAGGCACCGATGTACTTCTTGATACGGTAGAAGTACATGTCCTGAGCCAGCTGGGCGCGCTTGTCGCCAGCCTTAGCGGCGTTCTCCACGTCGCGCATATCAGAAGAGCCACCCGTCAAGCCGGCCACGCCGCTCTTCTTGTTGAGCAGGTTCGACATGCCGTCGGCGTCGAGGCCCAGCTTCTTCTCAATGAACGTCACTGCACCACCGTCGATGTCGCCGGCACGGGTACCCATGACGAGACCCTCCAACGGTGTGAGACCCATAGAGGTGTCAATGCACTTGCCGTCGACGACAGCAGCGATAGAGCCGCCGTTACCTATGTGGCAGGTCACCATCTTAGTACCCTCGGCAGGGATGCCCAAGAACTCGCAGGCACGGGCCGAGACATAGCGATGGCTGGTGCCGTGGAAACCGTAGCGGCGAACGCCGTACTTCTCGTAGAGCTCGTAGGGAATGGCATACATATAAGCCTTCGGGGGCATCGTCTGGTGGAAGGCGGTGTCGAAGACGCCCACCTGGGGCAGACCCGGCATCAGCTCCTTCACGGCATTGACACCCTTCAGGTTGGCAGGGTTGTGCAGGGGAGCAAGGTCTGAGCACTCCTCAAATGCCTTCAGCACCTCGTCGGTCAGGATAACACTCTTGTTGAACTTCTCGCCGCCATGCACCATGCGGTGGCCGACGGCGTCAATCTCGTCGAGCGACTTGATGACACCAATCTCGGGGTCGGTGAGCAGTGAGAAGATGAACTTCACGCCCTCGGTATGCTCGGGAATGTCGTGCATAATCTGCTTCTTCTCGCCGTTAGCCAGCTTCACCTTGACAAAGGAACCGTCCAGACCGACGCGCTCGGCGCCGCCGCTGGTCATCACACTCTTGTCGTCCATGTTGTACAAAGCGTACTTGATAGAGGACGAACCGCAATTTAAAACTAATATTTTCATATTAAAGACCCCCTCCCAACCTCCCCCTGAATGGGGAGGAGTAATTACCTATAGGAAGTTGTTGGGGTATGTTTTTGTTTGTTAATTATTTATTGTATTACAATCTGCTCCCCTCCCTCCCAGGGAGGGGCCGGGGGTGGGTTTACTTTTTGGCATCCATAGCCTGGCAGGCGGTGATGGCAATCATATAGTAGATGTCGTCAACAGAGCAGCCGCGCGAGAGGTCGTTCACCGGACGGGCGATACCCTGCAGCACAGGGCCGATGGCGATAGCGTCGCCCAGACGCTGCACCAGCTTGTAGCCGATGTTGCCTACCTCGAGGTTCGGGAACACCAGGACGTTGGCCTTGCCGGCAATGTCGGAGCCGGGAGCCTTCTTGGCACCGACGGAGGGCACAAGGGCGGCGTCAGCCTGCAGCTCGCCGTCAATCTTCAGGTCGGGAGCCAGTTCCTTGGCCAGACGGGTAGCCTCAATCACCTTGTCGCAAACCTCGTGCTTGGCAGAGCCCTTCGTCGAGAAGCTCAGCATGGCCACACGGGGATCCTTGAAACCTGCCACGGCCTTTGCCATCTGTGCTGTACACACAGCAATCTGAGAGAGCTGGGCTGCATCGGGCATCGGCGTCACTGCCACGTCGGCCACGACGAGCACACCGTCCTCACCGAACTGCTTCTGCTTGGAGATGAGCAGCAGACCGCCGCTGACGCAGGTAATGCCTGGCTGGCATTTGATAATCTGCAGGGCGGGACGCAACGTGTCGCCGGTGGTCGACAGCGCACCGCTGATCTGACCGTCGGCACCTTCGGTCTTGATAATCATGCAACCTAAGTACAGCGGGTTCTTAATCAGCTTACGAGCTTCCTCGATAGTCATACCCTTCGACTTGCGAATCTCGGCCAGTTTCTCAGCCAGTTCCTCGCTCTTCTCGTAGTTCTCGGGGTCGATGAGGGTTGCCTTGCCAATGTTCTGCAAGCCCTTCTCCTTAGCCAGGGCTGCCACCTTTTCGGGGTTTCCAATCAGGATGATGTCTGCAAGGTCGTCGGCCAACGCACGGTCGGCTGCACAGAGTGTACGCTCCTCCTCAGCTTCAGGGAGCACGATGCGCTGCTTGTTACTCTTGGCACGCGCAACGATTTGACTTAATAAATCCATAGTTTGTTCTTTATATTAAATTAGGTATAAATAATTGCTGACTGCAAAAGTACAAAAATTAATCTGAATACGGCAACTCTTCGGCGTATTTTTCAGAAAATTAAGTGAAAACCTTTACGGAGTGACCTGTTAATTCAAATCTTTTGTCAGGACACTCTCTAACTCCTCCGCCGACAGACGCAGGTGGAACTCGCCGTGGACGGCCACCGAGATGGCACCCGTCTCCTCGCTGACGACGATAGCCAGGGCGTCGCTCTCTTGTGAGATACCCATTGCCGAACGGTGGCGCAGACCCAGTTCCTTGGGAATGTCTAAGTCGTGGCTGACGGGCAGGATGCAGCCGGCAGCCTTGATGCGGTGCTGCGAGATGATCATTGCACCGTCGTGCAGCGGCGAGTTCTTGAAGAAGATGTTCTCTATCAGCCTCTGGTTGATATTGGCGTCAATACGGTCGCCCGTACTGACGACGTCGTCCAGCGGCATGGAGCGCTCGAAGACGATGAGAGCGCCCACCTTGCTACGGCCCATGTTCATACAGGCCATTACCACGGGCATGATGTCCTGCTTCAGCACAGTCTTTTTCTTCTCGCGGGTCTTCTTCGACGTGAACAGCTCTGCCAACCGGCGCATACGCTGGTGGGCACCTAAGTTGTAGAGCACCTTGCGAATGTCTTCCTGAAACAGCACGATGAGGGCGATGACGCCTACCGAAACCAGCTTGTCGAGGATGGTGCCAAGAAGGCGCATCTCAAACATCAGCGAGACGATAATCCAGATGACGACAAACACCAGGATGCCGATGAACACGTTCAGCGAGCGTGAGTCGCGCATCAGGCGGTAGATGTAGTAGAGCATCAGCGCTACTGCCACAATATCGATAATGTCTTTCAGTCCGAATTCGAAGAACACTTTTTGTTTACTATTTAGCGATTTACAATTTCTTGTTTAGACAAGCGAGCAAGCTCGAGTCCAATTTGTCTGCTGGACGATTTTGACGCATTCCACAGCTTCGCGGACATCGTGGACACGCAGGATGGCGGCTCCTTTCTGCAGCGCAACGGTGTTGAGCACGGTTGTGCCGTTGAGAGCCTCGTCGGGCGACGTGCCCAGAAAGCGGTATATCATGGACTTGCGCGACACGCCCGCCAAGACCGGTAGGTCCATCACCTGAAGCTGCTCCATTTCTCGGAGTACGGCGTAATTCTCTTCCAGTGTCTTACCGAAGCCAAAGCCGGGGTCGAGGATGATGTCCTTCTGTCCGAAGTCGCGCAGCTGTTGCACCCATCCGGCAAATTCCAGCAGCATCTCACGCAACGTCGGCTTCGACGACATCAGGATATATGGTACGCGCAGACGACTGACCATACGGAACATCTCTACCGTTGGGCTAACGTCGTTGATGACGTCAGCACCGTACTCCTCAACAGCCATACGCGCCACGTCGGGACGGAACGTGTCGACAGAGACCACGGCGCCTGGCTGCTCGCGACGCACCACAGCCAAAGCCGTCCGCAGACGCTCCATCTCCTCGGCCTCGGTAGCCCTGTCGGCACCCGGTCGCGTAGAACAGGCACCCACATCGATGAAGCTGGCACCCTGACCGATAATCTGCCGCGCCCGCTCAGCAATCTGCTCCTCCGTCTGCTGCCGACTTGCAGCATAGAAGGAGTCCGGCGTCGCATTGAGAATACCCATCACCCGCGGCTCCGAAAGGTCCATCAGCTGGCCCTTGACATTCAGCGTATCATTCATTTCGCCCACAAAGTTATAAAATAATTATGAATTACGAGTTATGAATTATGATTTATTTTGTAATTTTGGATAAAATCGCAAACCTTTCGTAAATAAAGGCAGTTCGAAGGATTGAGAAAAATCGGGGTTCTTGCTTAGGCAAGCGGCAAAGCCGAGCGACGAACTGGCAACGGTACTCATTTCCTCATTCTGCCGTGATTTGCTTATCAATGCGCTCGACCTTTGGTCGCTCCGCGAAGAACTCCTGACGCTGAGCCACCAGCCTGTTTCCGCTCGAGCTCCGCTCGCTTGCTACCGAAGGGACGCAAGAATGGCTCGTTGTCGGGGGCAAAGGTACATGGAATATGCGATATTACAAAACTTTTGAGGGATTTTTCGCCTTTTGTTCTTTCGTCTCATGTTTTTGTGCTACCTTTGCACACATATATTTATAATAGCACTACCCTATGGCAAAGATAACGGTTCAGAACACGGAAATAACAGTCTTGTCTTATAACGACAAAGATTACATATCGCTCACCGATATGGCTAACGGCAAACAAAGTGAAAGCCGTGCTGCCGACATCATTAAGAACTGGATTCGCACAAGATACACCATAGAGTTTCTTGGAACATGGGAGATGATTCATAACCCCAATTTTAAAGTGGTCGAATTTGACCACTTTAGAATGCAGGCAGGTTTGCCAAGTTTCGTCATGAGTGTAAGCGAATGGATTGAGAAGACCAATGCCATCGGTATCATTGTGAAGAAAGGTCGCTATGGCGGCACCTATGCATTCAAAGATATTGCTTTTGAGTTTGGAACCGCCATTAGTGTAACCTTCAAACTCTACTTGATTGACGAGTTCCAAAGGCTGAAAGAGGAAGAACAGAAGCAATTGGGATGGACTGCCAAAAGAGAACTCTCTAAGATTAACTACCGCATTCATACGGATGCCATCAAGAGCCATCTGATACCCGAAGAGGTCACCCCAGCACAAGCAAGTATCATATATGCCGAGGAAGCCGATGTACTGAATGTGGCGATGTTTGGAATGACTGCCAAGCAATGGCGAGAGGCAAATCCAGACTTGAAGGGCAATATCCGTGACTATGCCACTATCAACGAACTGATATGCCTGTCGAATATGGAGAACATAAATGCCGTGCTTATCAATGATGGTTTACCACAAGGTGAAAGGCTCGTTAAACTGAACCAGATTGCTATTCAGCAAATGCGAGTCTTGGAAGAAAGCAACAATAAAGGATTATTGAAACAGTAAGATGGGAATAGAATGTGAAAAGACATATTGTCCAAGCTCCCAGTCTGCAAAGCAATATGGCAACACTCTTACTATTGTGTTCCTATATACCCAACAAGAACGTGTAAATCTTGAGCATAATATAAAAACTGGTGTTACTGGAACGCATGGATATGTGAAAGCGAAGTATCTCCTTTTTGATTTGCCCGATAACAAGATAGAAACACTTGAGAAAATTGGCGTTAATACCATTGACATAATAGATATTGAATGGCTACCATATACAGAACATAGAAATACATACGGAAGTAAAGAGAAACGACATATAAACACAATAGCGCTAGAATCAAAGCCTTGCGGATATGAAAACGATATATTGTGGATGTATGGTGCTCTTAAAACGTATAAAGAAAAAGGTATTGGACTATGCCCAGAAGAACAGACGAACTATTTAGCATATAAGCTAATATTAGAGCCTACTAAACTGACAGAAGAAGAAAAGGCAGATATCTATGATGCAGAGGGGAAAATGAATGAAGATGTTGCTTATGTGTATTTAGGATTTAAATGTGTAACCCTAAACATTTCAAAAGAGGAGATTGTGGACTTAATGAGGCTATGCCAGAAACGTTATACAAAGCGTATGGGCATCTTAAATGACCGCCTTAAGGATATTGGTTGCAGTATAGAAAAACTAAAAAAGACCGAACCTGACAAAGCCAATTTTTTGATTAATGCCGTTCGTAGATTCCAAGAGAAAAGATATAACACTTATGGCAAGTTCCCGTTGTACCTTAATTTAGACGGTTTCTTGCACATTTATTTGCGTCATGTCGAAGATTTACAAATACACTCATAAAGACAAATTTCAACTATATGAAAAAGATATTGAAGCAGTCATATCTCGTGTCATTCATGGCATAAATACAGACTATCAAGTGTTTAAATCGGGCCATCCAGACCAAAGATATAGCAAATATGGAAAACAAAGCTATTATCTTTTAGGTGATTACTACACTATCCATATAAATGAAAATGGAAGTATCGGTTCTTTTTAGTAAGCACCCAATAGCTTTTTGGGGGGTGTAGAATATAATAAGTACCTTTGCCGACGCAAACCAAAAGTTTACGTTATGGCAACAAGTAGAGACTTTG
>ONDA01000068.1 GCA_900316475.1 uncultured Prevotellaceae bacterium | reverse complement strand
GTCGCCACTGTCAGCAGCAGTGCCATGATGTATAGAAATCGATGTTTCATTGTTCTTTAATGTTTTAATTTTATGTTATTTCTTTTGTCTGACGGCTCTTATATGGCGATGCCTGGGTGTCGGTGCCTGGGTGTGGCATGACGGGGATGTCCATGTTTTCCGAGTCGTCCTTTTTTCTGAATCTGTTGTTCTTTCGTGCGGGGAGGCCGCCCTCTCCGTGGGAGCTGTGCGGGCGGGGTTCCGCCGTGTGCGGGGCCTCTCTGACGCATCAGAATGCCGTCCCTTGATTCAAAAGAACGATGTTTCTTCGGGGTTACGAGCGGTTATCGGTGATAGTTCCAGCTACAGCCTTACCGCCAGTACCGGCAGAACATCCATAACTACCACTGGTTTTACCAGTGAAGCTACCGTTGGTGCCGTTGGTGGCTGTCCATTCTCCGGCGTTGATGGTCAAAGAGCCGCTGATGGCTGCACCGCCGTTGCCTGCGTGAGCATCATCAATACTATAAAGGGCGTGGAGATTACCGCCGTTGCCGCCCGTGGCATTCACGGTGCCACCGCTGACGGTCACATTGCCGTTGATGGCCACTCCGCCAGAAGCTCCTGTATCATTATCTTTTACGTCATTCATGAGGTTTTGACCATTGCCGCCCTTGGCATTCAGCGTGCCGCTGGTCAGTAACAGCGTGCCGGTGCTGCCGGCAACGGTGGAAGCGGTGCTGTTGTCCGAGCCGTTGACGTTCATCGTGCCGTTGCCCTGGATGGTGAGCGTTGCGCCGCTGGCAAGGCTGATGCCCTTGTTCAGGGTGAGCGTCTCGCCGTCGGTCAGCGTGAGCGTCACGTCGCCGCTCACGGTGATGGCATCGCTGTAGGTCAAGCCGCCTGCGGGCACGGCGAAGGTGCCTGCCGTCCATGCGGTGGTGGTGTTGTCGAGCGGGATGGATGCTGAGGCTTTCTTCACGGCCTTGACGCTCTTCACCTTCTTCATGCCGCCGTAGGTGGCTTTCACCTCCGTACCTGCGGCTACGCCCGTGGTAGTTGCTTCAGCGGGCGCGATAGTCCAACTGGTGGCATCCTCGGTGCCTTCCTTCACAGAGACTTTGTAGTTCTGTGCCACTGCGCCCGTGACTACTGCTGCGAGCAGCACGAGCATTGATAGAAATCTTTTCTTAATCATAATTGAAAAAATTAATTTGTTAATAAAAGGGTTAATTAAAAAAAATAATGTTTATAGACTGTCGAGGGGGATGAGCTGGTACTCCTTGTCCACGTCCACGTCGTCGGTGGGCTTCACCGGCACGCCCTTGAGGGCGAGGCAGAGGCCGCCGGCCTTCTGGGCCTTCTTGTCGGTGGAGAGGATGCGCGTGGGCTGGTCGGGGTCGATGGCCAGGAGGGCTTTGCCGTCCTCGATGAGTCGCGCCCAGGTCCAGTCGCGGGCGGTCTGGTAGAGGTGGTTGCCCACGACGTCGCTCTTGACGGAGACGCGCTTGTTGGTGCGGCGGTTGTCGTCGTAGCGCTGTCGCCACTCGGTCTGGTCGGCGGTCAGTGCGTTGATGAGCACCGCGAAGCGCTGTGGGTCGTCGTCGAGGATGGCGAGGGCGTTGAGCACGCGGTCGCACGACTTCATGGCGCGGTCGGCCATGCGGCGGTCATCGGCCAGCACGATGGTCTTCTGCTGCTGACGCTCGGCGGCGCGCTCGTCCATGAGTCGGATGACCTCGTCGTTCTGCTGCTCCAGGTCGGCCACAATCTGCGTCAGTCCCAGTTCGGCGAGGGCTGCCCCCTGTGCGGCGTGGGCGTGGACGTACTCGAGCCACTGCTGCACCTGGGTCGATTCGTCGCGCAGGGCGGCCTTGGCCGTGGGCTTGTAGATGTCCCATCCGGTCTTCAGCGTCTGAGCCGCCTGCTGCTTCTGGGGCATGAGGGTCATCTTGAGCATGGCCTCAATCATGGTGCTGACCTGGGCGATGAGGGCGTCGCGCTGGCGGTCGGCCTGGTCGATGAGTTCGGTCTGGGGCGCGGCGGTGGCCTCCTTGTAGTCGGCGAGCAGCTTCTGCACCTGCGTCTTGGCGTCGGCGAGATAGGGCTGCAGCTTCTGCGGCGCGGGATTGTCGGGGTCGAACTCCTGGTCGTAGCGTCGCATCCAGCCGGTGGCGTAGCCCACGTAGATTTCGTTGGGCCATGCCTGTGCGTCGATGCTCGGCACTAATGTTACGGGAATTTCCATAAGCGTGAATTTTTTAATTTGTTAAACAATTGGGTTAGAATATCGTTCTCTGTGGGGTACATCGCGGGGCTTTCCCATGTGCAGGGAGCGCGATGTGGGGTACATCGGGGGCTTTCCCATGTGCAGGGAGCGCGATGTGGGGCACATCGGGGGCTTTCCCACATGCAGGGAGCGCGATGTGGGGTACATCGAGGGCTTTCCCACGTGCAGGGAGCGCGATGTGGGGTACATCGAGGGCATTCCCACATGCAGGGAGCGCGATGTGGGGTACATCGAGGGCATTCCCATGTGCAGGGAGCGCGATGTGGGGTACATCGAGGGCTTTCCCACATGCAGGGAGCGCGATGTGGGGCGCATGGACGCACAGATACGCGACAAGGCACGCAGCAGCCCCGCTGTAGGACTTCTGCGTGCCTTGTGGACACATTTCGCCTCGGCGCCCTTTTCCGCGCCTGTAGCCGATTTTAGGGGGGGGTAACCATGCCGCTCACTACCAAGCAGTTACTGCCGCTCAGCGTCAGGGTCCGGGCGGTGTCGGGAGTGTGGGGTATGTGGAGGTAGCGGGGCATGAGTATGGGGTTTGTGTTGTTATTTGTTATGAGAGATAAAGTGGGGGTTAATGGGGGAATTATTCCTCCATGCGTTTCAAGACATCTCGCAGGTAAGCATCGCTGATGTTCTCAAAATCAGACTTGTCGTAGATATAGAGGAGTTGCAGTTCGTCTCTGACAATGCGGACGCGGATGATGACCCGAGCACCGCCGCTCTTACCACGGCCTTTCGATGTGATGGCAAGGCGCACCTTGCGGGCGCCACCATCTAACTCAACGCCTTGCATGGGATTCTGAAGCAACGAAGCGAGCAGCTGCTCAAAATCCTGCTCCAGCGACTTGTGGCGTTTCTTCAGCCGCTTGTAGGCGGCGCGGAAATCCTCAGACATTCTTACCTTCATAAGGCCCGGAGTGCTGCTATGGCTTCTTCCTGAGTCATGCTTGGCTCGGATTCCACCTGTTTCATACTGCGCTTGATGATGCGAGCCAGCTTATAGGTCTCTTCCAGCTGAAGCATTCTTTTCCAGCGACGGGTACTCATGCGAACGGTGACCGTCCTGGGTGTTCTCTCTACTATTGCTTCCATAATGAAACTTGTTTTTGTGAATCTTCTGTTGTTGCCTTTCGCACGCTATGCGTGCAAAGTTACAACTTTTTTTTCAAATAGCACGCATTATTTTGAGGATATTAACACTGTTTGCGCACAAAAGCTGTTCCTTTTTTCACGGAAGCCGTTATATTATGTATGGGAATAGTCCCGAACAACTTAATTCAATTACAAACGATGAACAGAAAAGTTTTGTTCTGGCCGTTGGCGGCGATGCTGCTGACGGCGTGTGAGAAAGGACTCGTGGACGGCGTCGCGGATGTCGCTCCGGCGGGTCAGGCGGCGAACTCGGTGCTGCAGGTGCGGACGCGCTCCGGCGGTTCTGTCGGCGGGGAGGCAACGGTGGCGTACCCCATTGCGGTGTATGTCTTTGCCGGCGAGGAATGTAAGGCCGTGCAGACCATCGGCGACGAGGGGCAGACGCTGAACATCGGGCTGACGGAAGGGACGTACACGGTCTATGCCATCGGCGGCGCCTCTTCTTCAGACTACGTGCTGCCGACAGCTGATGATGCTTTGGCGACATCGGCCATCGTGCTAAAGGACGGCAAGACGCACGGCGACCTGATGGCGGCACAGGCCACGGCCACGCTCGTTGATGGCGGCACGAACACCGTGACGCTGGGCATGACGCGCAAGACGATGCTCATCCAGAGCGTGGTGGTGAAGAAGGTGCCCACGGCGGCAACGGCGGTGAGCGTGACCATTGCCCCGCTGTGGCAGGCGCTGACAGTGGGCGGGACTTTTAGCGGTGTAAGCGGTTCGCAGACCATCGCCCTGACAAAGCAGAGCGACGGGCGCACGTGGACACTCGCCGGGGAAAGTGGCGAGCACGTGCTGTCCCCCAGCAGCCAGCCCGCCAGCGTCTCGGTAAACATCACCATAGGCGGCGCGACCAAGACCTACACCTATTCGTGCAGCGACCAACTGGAGGCGGGCTACAAGATCAACATCGACGGCACCTACACCGAGGCTGTGGGCGTAAACCTGACCGGCACCATCACCGGCGCTACATGGCTGGGCGAAAGGACTATCAGCTTTGAGTTCGACGAAAGCGGTTCGTCAGCGAGTGAGCCCAATAATCCATCCGACCCGAGCGAACCCTCTGAGCCGTCGTCAGACTTCCCCGCCGTGGGCGACACCTATCAGGGATGCTATGTGCTGGCGGTATCAACGATTGATGAGACCTCGGCAGAGCTGACGCTGCTCTCGCCCAACGAGCAGGCAGCAACGACCACTGGAAATGCCGATGCCGCCCTTGCCGCCCTCGGCGCAGTAGGCATCAGCGACTGGGCCGTACCCACCAAGGCGCAGATGCAGCTCGTGGAGGCAAAGCTCCTGAGCGACGATGCATCGCTTTCGGGCATGAAGTACCTCTACCGCAAGAGCAACGACGGCCTCGGCTACCGCGCCCTCGGCGCTGCAGAGACTGCCTGGCCCACCGCCAATACGACGGACAGCTATCGCCTCCGTCCCGTCGCCGTAGTATCCATCACCAAAGACTGATTTTGTCTTTAACACGAATTTCCATATAATTGCCCACGAATTGTTCATATAATATTATTCATGATCATTCGTGGTTCATTCGTGGCAATTCGTGTTCAAAGAAAAGAAAACCATTATGAAGCAATTAATGTTTATCGCTCTCGCCCTGCTATTGGCAGCGTGCGAGAAGCCCGTCCTCGACAACGAGGATGCTGTCACGAAGAAGGATGCCAACGTCATCCTGCATTTCAAGCAGTACGAACAAGAATCGTTCACCCGCTCAGCCACCGACATCACGGAACTGTGCTCGCGCCTGAACATCGCCATCTTCGACGCTGACGGCACGAAGGTCAAGACCGTGGCGCAAAAGGAAAGCGATGCAGGCTACGGCACTGTCGCCCTGACACTCGCTGCCGGGACGTACCAGCTAGTAGTCATCGCCCACAACGGCGAAGGCTCGGCCACTATCACCTCGACGGAGAAGGTGACCTTCCCCAACAACAAAGTGACCGACACCTTTTATTATTATGGCGATTTGGTGGTGACCTCCGAGATGCAGTCCTATGACCTCACGCTGACCCGCGCCGTCGCCATGTTCCGCCTGGTGCTGACCGACGATGAAATGCCAGCGTCTGTGGCGAAACTGAAGTTCTACTACCTCGGCGGCTCCAGCACGTTCAGCCCGAAGGACGGCTACGGCTGCGTGAACTCGAAGCAGACGGAAATCCGCCCTGCCAGTGACGACGACATCTACGAAATCTTCACCCTGCCCCACACCGAGGACGACGTGCTGACCAAACTCACCGTCACCGCCCTCGACCAGAACGACAACATCGTGAAGGAGAAAGTCTTCGAGAACGTCCCCGTCACCCGCAACCAGGTGACCCGCTACACCGGCAGTTTTTTCGGTAGCGGCGGCAGCGGTGGCTCGTCCGATGGCACCATCCGCCTGACCGCCGATCCCGACTGGGACAGCGTGAACGGCTACACGTTCTGAGGCGCTTTTGACACTCGGTCATTTGCAAGTTACACGACTGGCCATGCTTGCATGACCAAACCTCTATTAACTCTGAGAGCCGAGGCGCAGTTGTCCCGGCTCTCGTTGTATGAATCATCGTCCCCTACCATATTTATACCTCGGTGCATGCATGATTTTGGCCATCTGATGACATCTTCGGGCGAAGGAGAGGTCATCCTCGTTGTCCTTCTTCTTGGGTAGTTCGTTATTACCGCCACCACCGCCATAGGATTCTGAGATGGTGGTAGCACCATCGAGGAAACCAAAAAACAGGCAGGCAGTTGTAGCAGCCACCTTA
>ONDA01000037.1 GCA_900316475.1 uncultured Prevotellaceae bacterium | reverse complement strand
CATATTCCTGTCTGTAGCTATCGCATTCGTGCTCGGAACCATCGTACAATGGATAGCACGTGTCGTTTTCACCTTTACTTTTCGTGTAAACGGAAGGACTACTGACCAGTCGGGCAAAATGGGCGGCAGGCTCTCCTCGTCGTTGAAGATTGGCATCTTCGGCGGACTGTCGGTGACAGCCATCGTCTGGTTCCTGCTTATCAAAGGACTGAAGGGCAGTACGCTGATGACTCCCGAGGTGAATGAGATGATTAGTCAGAACACATGGCTGATTATCGGCGGCGGTATGGCCGTGTTCTCAGTGCTGATGACGTTGCTGAGTGCCATGAAACTACCCGTACTGAAGTTTGTGGTGCTGCTGGGTACCTTTGCCCTGGCGATGGCGTTTGCCGGTAACGACCTTGTGAACTTCGTAGGTGTGCCGCTGACGGGGCTTGAGGCCTATCAGGACTACATAGCTAATGGCAATGGCGACGCGCAGGGCTTTATGATGCAGTCGCTGATGGAGAGTGCCCATACGCCAGCGCCCTATCTCATTGCGGCAGGCGTAGTGATGGTGCTTGCCCTCATTTTCTCGAAGAAGGCGCAGAACGTAGTGAAAACGTCGGTAGATCTCTCCCGTCAGGACGGGGGCGACGAGATGTTTGGTTCGAGCGGTGTGGCACGGACATTGGTGCGCACATCGAGAAGCATGGCAAGCAGTCTAGCGATGGCTGTGCCTCCTTGTGTGTCGCGTTGGGTTGACTCGCGTTTCAATGCCGATGCAGCGGTGTTGAAGCCGGGAGCCGCCTTTGATGAAATCCGCGCAGCCGTCAATCTGGTACTTGCCGGTGCATTGGTGGCATTGGGCACATCGCTCAAACTGCCGCTGTCCACCACCTACGTCACCTTCATGGTGGCTATGGGAACATCGCTTGCCGACCGTGCATGGGGTCGCGAGAGTGCTGTGTTCCGCATTACGGGTGTACTGTCTGTCATCGGTGGCTGGTTCATCACGGCCGGCGTGGCCTTCATCTTGTGTTTCCTTGTAACTGTCGCCCTATTCTTCGGGTCATTTGTGGCAATGGCGGTGGCCATCTCGCTTGCCATCTTCCTGCTCGTTCGCAGTAACATGAAATACCGAAAGCATACGAAGGAGGGTGAGGCCGACAAATTATTCACAAGAATCGTGCATTGCGATGACAAGGAAGAATGTTGGACATTGCTCCGAGAATATGTGAACCAGACTATCAAGGCTCATGTCCGTATGGTGACAGATGATTACGAGACACTGACCACGGCTTTCTTCTGCGAGGATTACCGCCGTCTGAAACATGTCACTGCGGATGTGGACTACCAGCGCAAGGAACTGAAACGCCAGCGCCGAAAGCAGATTATCGCCTTGCGCCGATTGGACCCGATAGTGAGTGTGGAAAAAAGCACATGGTATTTCCTTATAGTCAATTCCCTCTCACAGATGTACTATTGCCTGAAGCGCATGGGTGAGTCGTGCAGGGAGCATGTTGGCAACAATTTCAGTCCCGTTCCAGGTAAATATGCCAATGAGTTTCTTGTCTTGCGAAATGAGATTGTTCGTCTGTACCTTCGGTCTCTCGATAGTGAGACGGCATCCCTGATACGCAATGATGCAGCCGTACTTCAATCATCACTTTCCGATTATCGCAAGCGCATCATTCATGACATTCAGACCAGGCAACTCAACATCGAAGCCATGACCGTATTCCTGAGTGTTGTCCAAGAGTCTCAAGAACTCCTTAGTGCCCTTCGCCATCTGATGAGGGGGGAGGGCAAGATTGGAGAATGACCGTATAATATCAATCAAAAAAGGCAACGACATCGCCCACTTCGGTCGAGAGTCGTTGTCTTTGCTATCTGCTTTTGTTCAATATCATTCAGATTGGAAAAGCTAAAGAGATAACAGAACGGCCTAAGACTGTCGTGATTACCGTTTCAATCAAAACAATGTGTGACACCTCTTACACCTGGCACTTAACCCGCTGATTATCAACACCGTTTTTCCGTAGGTTGGTCGCACCAATGGTCGCACCAGTGGTCGCACCAATGCTTACACCACGTCGCGGCCTCTGGCAAAAATTTCCCGGCGGGGAATTTTCACGAGCGGCCGTGAGATTTTTACGAGCGGCCGTGACGTTTTCACGAGCGGCCGTGACGTTTTCACGAGAGGCCGTGAGATTTTCACGAGAGGCCGTGAGATTTTCTGGTATCAGGTGTCACTGTTGGTGCTACCATTGGTGTGACCATTGGTGTGACCACCCACCGCCCCAACTGCCTGATAATCAGTATGAGGTGCGCCTGGTGTCACCAACTTTCGCCATTTCGGCTGGAATGTGCGCGCACATACGCGAGAGACGCCAAGCATGAGAGACGCTAAGGACGGAAAGCGTCAAGGGACGGCAGTCACCAGAACGGCTTATATGACACTGACTGTCAGCCACTTGACAAATTAGGATTCCACCAGCCTCCGCCCAACTCTTGCGCCGTCCGATCTTTCTCCGTACCTTTGCACCGCAATTCGGCACTCCGACCATCAACAGCGTGGCTGTCGCTAACATCTAAAAGTGCGCCACAAACCTATCGTCGGAAACGGCTGCTGTTCTGACTGCCAAAACACGGCGACCATCATCTGGTTGCAAACTCCGGGTGCAATCCCCTGGCGCGTCAGCAGTCTATCCGTCATCCATGCGTCGACAGCCGAAAGAACTATCCACGGAGATTTCCCCCTGCGCCAAAAAATACCCTTCTTCCTGACTGAAGAAAAGACAGTTTTTGAACGTCTGATGCTTTTTTGTCCGAAAATGGTGCGCTTGTCGCAACAAGACGTGAAAGAAAAGGGGCTTTAATTTGGAACGAGACCAGAAAATGGCGTATCTTTGCATCAGAAAATTTTTTTCATACGAGACATATATTATTTGGTTGGTTTTAGTTATTAGTTTTTTGGTTTTGGTTTTGAAATAAGGCTCGCAGTGATTGCGAGCCTTTTTCGATGGTTGTTACCTGACAAGAAGCTTGACGGTGCCTTGCAGCTGGTCGGACGTGACGGTCAGCACGAGGCGGTACATCTGGCGCCCCCACATGCCCTGCAGCAGCGGGTCGAGTTGCGGACTGACGTCGTCGACCGTGGCCGTGAGTTGGCGAGGGTCGTAGTGGAGGGCGTGGCGACCCAGCATGACGACGCCCTGGCGGCTGACGTCGGGACGGACGGTGGTCATCAGCATGAGGCACGTAGGCTTCTTATAGGCTTTCAGACGGTAGCTGTCAGTGATGCGCACCTCTTTCTTATGGAGGCTCACGGTGCGCTGCCAACTGCCGACGGCGGCCTCCTCGGGGTAGGCGGCAGCCAGTTCGAGGGTCAGGCTGCTCTTGCTGCTGCTGACGACGGTGGCTTTGTAGTCCTTACCGTTGCGCTGGTCGCAGCCGTTAATCTGCGGCAGGTTGTGGTAGCCGCTCTGCATCGTCCAGATGCTGTAGCGGTCGTTGGAGAAGGTCTTTGAGGTATATTCGCCGACGCCCGGGTCGATGAACAGTGGTTCGCCGTCGGTGTAGACCACCACCTCGCCTACGTCGTTGTGGTTGTGGCTCTCGTCGTTGTGACCGCCCTTCATGGCGGCAAACAGACTACCGCTGCGTGCCGTCCAGATTTGCAGGTTGTTCAGCCAGACGTTGGGCAACAGCGGTTCGGCAGCCTGCTCACGCTGGAATGCCTCGATGGCATGAAGGAAAAACAGTTCGCGACCGAGGGTGGGGAAGTTGCCGCTGCAGTCGTAGAGCCGGGCCGCCTGGTGCAGATAGTCCTTGTCCTCACCAATGTATTTGGCAAAGCGGCGCATCGTCGGGTCGTCCACATAGCGTGCAAAGGGGTAGACGATGTTCAGCTGCTGCATATAGCGGTTGTCGTGCGAGTCGGCAAAACTCAGCACGTAGCCGTTGCCGATATAGGTCTTGTAGGCGTAGGCCGCCATCGCCCGCAGCTTAGCGTTCCGCCGGGCGTCGATGTGTCCGTTCGTAGCGTGGTAGAGCAGCATCAGACACTCATAGAGCGACGCCGCAGCACGGTCCCAGTAGCCCGGCCCCTCGTCGCAGCCCCCGTCCTCCGGGTAGCTGTTCAGGAAGGCATCCATGCAGTCGAGAATCTGGCCTACTGCCTGCAACTGCCGCTGACGGTCGTTCTCGCAGAGCAGCACACAGCTGAGCCAGTTGGAGCATATCCACGGGTTCCAGTTCATGCCGGCCTTCTTCCACCAGTAGTTCGTCTTCTGGGCAGGCTGCAGGATGCGGCGCTGCACCTCGCGGCTGACGCGCTGGCAGAGCAGCGGCGAGAAGCTGTCGAGCTGGGGCCGCAGCACGTAGCACGCCCAGACCACGAGTCCGGCCGTCTCGGCATTGAACAGGTCGACGGTCTGGTCCTCGTAGCGAGGCACCTTGCTGCCATAGTGAGCGGGGATGCCCCACCACGTCTCTTCGCAAAAGCTGCCTATTCCATCGATGACATCCGGCAGAAAACGCCCTTTACCCTCGGCCACCTCGGCCATGACAAGAGCCGCCAGCTGACGCCGCTTGGCGAAACACTGCTGCTCGTAGACGACACGGTTGCCGCTCGTCTTGAACTGGGCGAAGACGCTCGTCGGGAGTGTCGTCCACGGACGCTTCAGGTATTGCTCGCCATAGCTGATATAGCTCTGCCGCATCGGTGCGGGCAGACTGTCGCGCCAGAAAGCCGCACCCGCCTGGGGCAGCGGTGCAAACTGTCCCGGCGCTACGAGCACGTCGCCGAGTGCTGCCTTGTACTGGCTGAACGTCTGCCCCCAGAGACAGACGCTTAGCAGGCAGAATACCGATAGAATCGCTGTTTTTCTCATCTTTAGTACTTGTCTTTCGTCACGATGTCGTCAGCCCAGCGGTGATCCTTCGGGAAGGGCTGTCCGCCCCAGGCTTTCACCTGCGTCCACGGTTCGGCTTTGTCTGTCCAGAACGGATGGTCGGCGGGCAGACCGAGGGGCATGAAGGCCAGCGAGGTCATGTAGAGCGAACCGTTGTTGGTGTACCAGTCGGCGGTCTCGGGCTGATGGCCGCAGAAACCGATGGTCAGGTAGCCGCCGTCGTTGTAGTTGTTCTGCTGGTCGAACATCCGGTGCATGACGGCGGTGAGGGCGGCGCGTACCTGGCCGTTAGAGAGTTCCTTAGGCAGCTTCTGGTACCACGCCATCAAAGCCAGCGGCTGCATGGCGGCCAGACGGTAGGGCGTGCTTCGGCCGATAACGGGGAAAGTGCCCTCGGGCGAGATGAAGCGCTCGAGGATGATACTGAACTTCTGAGCACGTTTCAGTGCACGGGCGTAGTACTTATCATATTCCAGGCGCGTGCGTGCCTTGGCGTCAATCATGTTCTGAAGCGTCTCAAGATACATGGCATGGAAGACGTAGCTCGAATAGTAGTCGAAGGCAAAGACGGGACCGTCGGCATACCAGCCGTCGCCGACATACCACTCCTCGACCTTGCGGATGGTCATCATCACGCGGAAGTCGTCGTAGTCGCGGCGCTGGGTGACCTTGGCCAGGAAGCTCTCGATGGTCGACGAGAAGAGGAACCAGTTGGTGTAGGGCGGCTCTATAGAGCGCAGCTTCTTGAACTCCTTAATGTAGCGCTCCTTCGTCACTTGGTCGAGAGGAACCCACAGAGCGTCGTAGGCACGGATAAACGACTCGGCGATATAGGCGGCATCGACGAGGTTCTGACCGGCAACGCCCCAGCAGAGGTAGTCGGGCGAGGCAGGGTCGACGGAGTTCTTGTATGAGGCCAGTGCCCACTCGCGCAGTTGGCGGCGCCTGTCGCGCTCCTTGATGTCGGCGGGAGAACTGCCGGACACACTGTCGGGCAGGGCGAGCCAAGGGGCGATGCCCGCCATCAGGCGACCGAAAGTCTCCATATAGACTACCTTGCGGTTGCGGTTGTCGAACGACGGCGAGAACTCCGTCTTCATGTTCTTCTGCAGCTCGCCCTTCGCCATGTTCTCCAAGACGGGCTGTGCCATCTTCCAGGCCTGCTCGGTCCAGTACTCGCGGTCTGTCTGTGCCGCCTTTTTTGCTTTCTTGGCCTCAACGGGCATCAGCGCTATCAGCGCCACAATGGTTAAAATCAGCTTTTTCATGATTGATATAACATTATTTCTTCGTTTGTTCTAAGAATCTCACATATTCGCAGGCGGCCAACAGGAAGGCGCCGACACCGAAGTTGGCCTCGGAGTTCTGGTCGACGGTCTGACCGGGGATGGCGCGCTCGCCGATGGGCTGCACGTAGCCCACCTTGCCCGACTTCTGCAGGGCTGTCTCCGTCAGGTACTTCCAGGCGCGGGCGATGACGGGGGCAAACTCACGCTTCGACAGGTAGCCGTGGTTGACGCCCCATAGCAAGCCGTAGGTGAAGAAGGCCGTACCCGAGGTCTCGGGACCGGGGGCATGGGCAGGGTCGAGCATCGAGCGCGTCCAGTAGCCCTGCGGCTGCTGGCAGGCGGCCACGGCGCGGGCCAGACGGGTGTACTTCTCGACGAAGAACGGCTGGCGCACATACTCCTCGGGCATGTCCTGCAGCACCTTGGCCAGTCCGGCGAGCACCCAGCCATCGCCACGTGCCCAGAAGTCCTTCTTGCCGTTGGCCGACTTGTGCTTGGGGTAGACGTACTTGCCGTCGCGGAAGTAGATGCCCGTCTCTGGGTCGAGCATGATGCCATCGGAGTAGAGCAGGTTCTCATAGAGCTTGTCGAGGTACTTCTTGTCGCCCGTCAACTTGTACATCTTCGTCATCACGGGCATCACCATATAGAGGGCATCGGCCCACCACCAGTAGTCGTTGGCCTTCGAGTCGGCCTCGTAGCCCATCACCTCCTTGGCACGGGCGATCATTAAGTCAGAAGGAAGAAGGAAGAAGGAAGAAGTATGATTACCTTTTTGGGTCGCAACCTTGATGTTGCCATCGCCTCCGTTGTAATCATCCTTCTTACCTCTTACTTCATCCTTCTTCCTTATAAAGTAAAGGTCGATGTAGGTCTGGAAGCAGATCTGCCAGTCGCCGAAGAGCACGTAGTCCTGGCCTTCGCCGTAGTTCTTGTACTTCCACTTAGCTGGGTCGGCCTCCTTGGCGCCCTTCCACTCGTTGTGCTCCGCCCAGCGGATGCTGTAGTCGAGCATCTGCTGGTCGCCAAGCAGCTTGTAGACTTCGATGTTGCCGGTGTGGTAGGCGGCATTGTCCCAGAAGGCGCGCACCTCCGCCTTGTTGTTCTGTTGCCAGTAGGTATTCACCCGGCGAATCACCTTCTTCACTTGGTCGGGTGTCCACTGCTTCGCCTGCACAGCGGCTGCGGCGAGCAGGCATAAGGGTAAGAGTAGTTTTCTCATAGCTTATTTCTTGATTCTGATTATGTTAAGCGAATAGGCGGGCAGCTCCACGTCGACGGCATTGCACTCCGGCGACAGCTCGTGCTCCGTGGGACTGATGTTGGTGGGCTGCTGCAGGGTGTTCTCGTCGTAGCCCGTGTTGGCGCGCAGCTGGATGAGTTTGGCACGCTTTACCGCGAAGTTGCTGATGTTCAGACGGGCGGTGGTGCCCTCGGCCTGCGAGTTGACAACCTTGACGATGAGCTCACCCGTCTGGTCGTCGATGGTGGCACTCGAGAAGACACCCGCCGACGTGTCGTGCTTCAGCACGGTGTCGAAAACCAGGTCGCTGTCGAGCCACGCCTTCACCGAGTCGCCACTGACAGTCAGCGTGACGTCGTACCATCGGCCAGCCTCCACACGGCCCCGCTTGGTGGCCGTCTGCGACTTACCGCTGCCGTTGATCTGCTCCAGACCATGCTGCGTGTTGCCCCAGCCGCCGAAGTTCACCCAGCAGTAGTGCTGCGGGTCGACGTAGTTGAACACAATGATAAAACCCTCGCGGCCGTCGTCCTTGCGGGCGCGACACTTCACGGTATAGTGGTCGCCCACCTCGGCGGTACACAGTGCCACGCACTGCTCACGCATACTCGTCTGACTCAGCACACCGTCGGTGACCTGCCAATCGCCGAACACGTATTCGGGCTTGCCGGTCTTGGGCAGCGGGTCCATGTGGGTGTACGATGCCTTAGTGCCCCAGGTAGCATAACCCACGCGACTTTTCTGCGGCGTAACGGGCTTCCTGAAGGCGGCACCCTCGTAGGGGTTCGTCTGGCTGACTTTCACCACCTGAGTACCGATGTTGCGGGGCATGAGCATCTGTACATAGTAAGAAGGTGTGCCCATGACGCGGCTGGAGTTGAAGCGAATCATGTCAGGACGCCACCGGGCGTCGTTCTCGTTGACGAAGATGGGGGCGTAGGAGTTCAGCGGCACGATGTCGCTGTTGTTCTCCATGCCCATCATGTAGACAGCTTCGCCGAGGGCAGCGTTCATGTTGCCCAAATCGCCGAAACCGTCGGTGACGGCATACTCGCCGACATATATTTTCGGGCCACGGCGGTCATAGGTGTCGTACTTGTGGAAGTTGTCGGCAAACCACGCCGGGTTGCGGTAGTAGTGCTCGTCGAGCAGCTCGACACTCTCCTGGCTGTCCCACGTCGGCGTGTCGGTGCCCCAGGCGGCGACGTTGCCGATGAGGTGCATCTTCGGGTACTTCTTCAGTATCTGCTCCTTGAAGAGGCGGAAGCGGTCGTAGTAGTGGTCGCTCTGCTGGCGGGGGTCGGGCTGGTTGTTCTCGTTGCCAATCTCTAAGTATTCAATGTTGAACGGGGCGGGATGGCCGTTCTTGGCGCGCAGGGCACCGTACTTCGTAGTGACGTCGCCATTGGCATACTCAAGGGCGGCCAGTGTCTCGTCAATCCACGGCTGCAGCGAGTCGACGGCTGTCTGTCCGCCGTGCCAGATGCCCACGTTCACCACGTAGAGCGGCTTGGCACCGAGGTCCTCAGCCATCTGCAAGTACTCATGGAAGCCAATGCCGTCGGTGGTGCGGTAGCCCCAGTTCACGTTCCAGTGGCCGGGGCGCTCCTCGATGGGGCAGATGGTGCGCTCCCAGCGGAAGGCATTTTCCGGCGAAATCTGTCCCTCAACGAAGCAGCCGCCGGGGAAGCGCATAAACTTAGGATGCATCTCATAGAGCATCTGTGCCAGGTCGGGGCGCAAGCCGTTCTCGCGGTTCTTGAATGTCGGCGGGAACAGGCTCACCACGTCTATCGTCAGCGTGCCCTTGCCGTCGAAGACGAGGGCGAACTGTGCCTTGGGGTCATTACCGGTGGCGGTCAGCTCGGCGGTGTACTTGCGCCAAGAGGCCCCCTTTTCGTCCCCCGAGGGGGACACAATAGCTTCAGCCAGTATAGAAGCCCCCTCGGGGGCCGTAGGGGGGGCTTGTAGCACGGCCTTGATATTGCCGCTATACTTTCCCTTGGCCCAGAAACTGAGGCGGTAAGTGCGGCCCTGCACGCTGTTGATGCCCCAGAAGCCCTCGTTGACGAGGCAGACGGGCTGTGCCGCCGTGGCATTGATGGTCAGCTCGAGGGCGTTCTGCTGGACGCTGTTCAGCAGGGGTGCCTTTTTCGACGGCTGGACGAGGCGGGCGGTGAGCTGCGACGGGGTAGCAGCGTATGTGGACCAGGCCTGCATGTCGGCGGGGGCGCCGTAGCGGGGGCCGTCCTCGAAAGAGCGGTTGCGGATGAGCTCGGCATAGAGGCCGCCGTCGGCGGCGTGGTTGATGTCCTCGAAGAAGATGCCGTAATGGGTAGGGCTGATTCTGGGGCCACGCTGGTTGGCGTCGATGTCGATGGTGACTTGGGCTGCGGCGCCGCCGCAGCACAGCAAACAGGCGGCAAGGAGGATTTTGATTTTTCTCATAGTCAGTATGTAGTTTTAGAGTTCGATGGCGCGGAAGGAATAGGGCGGGAGGACGATGGCCGTGCCGGACTCGCCGGTCTTGATGTCGAGGTGGCGGTCTTCGGGCTTGCCCTCGAAGCCTTCGGTACGGGCGGTGGCGGGTATGCTGAGGCCGTTGACGGTCAGCTCTAACGCGACGGGTAGTGCGTTGACCAGCTTGACGTAAGTCTTGCCTGTCTTCGAATCCTTCACCACACTGGCACCGAGACGGTGGCTTAATTGTGAATTGTCAATTGTGAGTTGCGAACTGATATAAGTGTCACCGCCGTAGACGGAGAAAAGGCGTTGGACGTGGTAGGCCGGTGTGGGGCGCACCTCGGTGTTGGAGAAGTAAATCATGTCGGGGTTCCAGTTGGAATGGCCGTCCTTGCAGAGCATCGGGGCATACGAGGTCATCTCGACGATGTCGCCGTTGCGCTCGATGTCGGTCAGATAGAGCGCCTCGGCCAGTGCCGTCTCTATGTTAGGACGCTTAGCCTTCGTTGAGGCTGCCCACTCGCCAAGATAGACCTTTGTAGCCCCACCTACTGCCCCAGAGGGGGCTTCTCTTGGATATTTGTCATAATAGTCGCGGTGGTGCATGAACCAGCCCGTCGACTCGTAGTAGTGCTCGTCGACCATATACTGCAGGTCGGGGTTGCGGCGGGTGAACTCCCAGCCCTCCTGATAGTCGGCACTCGGCGCGTGGAACGGACCGACGGTGCCACAAATCTTGATATCGGGATATTTGGCGCGGATGGCACGGGCAATCATCGTGAAGCGCTCCTCGAAGACGGTGGAGATGATGTCCTCATTGCCTATACCTATATATTTAAGGTTGAACGGGGCGGGATGGCCGGCGTCGGCACGCATCTTAGCCCATTTCGACGTGGCAGGGTCGCCGTTGGCCCAGTCTATCAGGTCGAGCAATTCCTGGATGTAAGCCGGCATATCGTCCATAGGTATGCCACCCTGCTGTCCGCCAATACCCTGAGCATTGTTGGCGGAGTTCTGACAGGGCACGCCGGCAGCCAGTACGGGCAACGGCTCGGCGCCGATGTCCTCGCAGAACTGGAAGTACTCGTAGAATCCCAGTCCGCGGGTCTGGTGGTAGTGCCAGATGTTGAAGTCGGGCTTGCGGTCCTGCAGGGGGCCGATGGTCTCGTTCCAGTGGTAGATATTCTCCAGCCCCTGACCGTGACTCATGCAGCCGCCGGGGAAGCGGACGAATTTCGGTTTCAGGTCGTCAATGACCTGAGCCAAGTCGCGACGCAGGCCATTCTTGCGGTTCATGAAGGTCTCCTGGGGGAAGAGCGAGATCATGTCGACACCTACGTGGGCCGCCTTCTTCGGGACGATGGCCAGACGGGCTTTCGTGTCGCTACCCTTGGCCGTGAGCACGGTCGCATATTGCTGCCAGTTGCCGGCCTGGGTCTTCAACTTGCTGCTGGCCAGTACCTGGCCGTCCTGTCCCACGAGCTGAATTAAAAAGTCCTGCTTCTGGCCGCCGGCCAACACATACATGGAGAAGTCGTACTTCTTTCCTTTTTCCACGGCAATACCGTCCCAGCCCTCGTTCCACAGCGTGTCCTGCGGCCATAGAAGGGCATAGTGTGGATTGTTCGGACTGAGCGGATGCTCGGTAGCAATCTCTATCGGTCGCGTTGCGTGCCAGGCGGTGGTAGCGTTCCAGCCGCCGTGGTCTTTGGCTGTATATTCAAAGTCGCGGTTCTGGATGAGTTCGGCGTAGAGACCACCGTCGGCGGCATAACTGATATCCTCGAAGAAGACGCCGATGAGCTTGTCGCTGATGGCTTTCTGCTTTGAGAGGTCGATGGTCAGCGTGGCCTGGAGGGGTGACCCAGCGGGTAAACTGCTGAGCACACTGTTGGGGAGGGCGTCGTCGTGCATACGCTCGTTCGAGCGGCGCCAGTCATCAGTAGATTGCTGGAAATGCTGTTCAATTTTCGCCCATTCCATCGCTGAAATCTCGAAGCTGTTACCTTCGTAGAGCTTGTCGCCGACAGTGGCGGTGTCGCGAATCCAGGCATCGTCGCTAATCTGGCTGGCGCAGTCGGGTGTGAAGTCGCGGAAGTTTGGTGTTGCCGACGTCCAGCGCTTACCCTTGGGCGACTTATAGTAAATGTCGAACGTACCGTCAGGATTCTCGAACACCACAGGCTCCAAACACTGTTTGGTCGACATGATGGGGTAATCCTGCGGTCGCCAGTTCACCAAGTCACGGCTGTAGGCGGCAGCAAACTGCGGTGAGTGGTCGTTGACCTGAAACACCAGTCGCCACGTGCCGTCCTTAGCACGGCATAACGAAGGATGGTACATCCGCTTCTCGGCACCCCACGTGCCGTAGTCCGACGAGCAAAGCCGCCCCACGTGTTGCCATACGCTGCCTTGCTGTCGGGCTAAATGGAGACCCTCGCCCTGACCGGGTGAATAGACAAACACACGACAAGCGCCATCGTCTTGTGCATCGGCTGAGACAGCACAGCATAGCGTAAGACACAACGCCATCAGTTTTCGTTTCATTGCTTTTGTTTTAGTTATTGTTCATTCTGCTTGCAAAGATAGAAAATAATTATGGATAAGAGGCGATGAATCGCAAGAATTTTGCTATCTTTGCCAAAAATTATAAATATTATAAAAAGGTTAAGACAGGATGAGAAGACAAATGCTGATGATGCTGGTGCTGGCTATGGCCACACTGACATGGGCAGAGGACGGCAGCCGTCTGTGGCTGCGGTATGCTGAAGTGAACAAGGCAAAGGTGACGGGACCGGAATGTATTGCGGCAGAAGAACTGCGCAAATACTATGACGGCGAGACGGTGAACCTGGTGATAGACCCTGCGCTGACAAACGACGAGGGCTACGTCATCAGCGGTAACACGATCAAGGCCAAGACCGAACGGGGACTGATGTACGGAGCCTACGCCCTGCTACGCGGCGAACAGGGAGCCTCACAGCCTTTCTACAAGTTGCGCATCCTGAACCACTGGGATAACCTCAATGGCTCTATTGAGCGCGGCTATGCCGGACGCAGCATCTTCTGGCCCACCTACAATGCACAGCACATCAAGGACTATGCCCGGGCCAACGCCTCGATAGGCATCAACGGCACGGTGCTGAACAACGTGAACGCCTCGCCGAAACAGTTGAACCGCAAGAACCTGCTACAGGCCAAGAAGATAGCCGACATCCTGCGTCCCTACGGCATCAAGGTCTATCTGTCGGTAAACTTCGCCTCGCCCATCGGCTTAGGCCACCTGAAGACCGCCGACCCGCTGAACGCTCAAGTGAAGCGCTGGTGGCAGCAGAAGACCGACGAAATCTACAAGCTGATTCCCGATTTCGGTGGCTACCTCGTGAAGGCAAACAGCGAGGGACAGCCCGGTCCGGGCGACTACGGCCGCTCACATGCCGACGGTGCCAATATGCTTGCCAAGTGTGTTGCCCGCCACGGCGGTATCATCATGTGGCGCTCGTTTGTCTATGGTGCCAACCACAAGGGTGAAGACCGAGTGAAGCAGGCCGTCTCGGAATTCCTGCCTTGCGATGGCAAGTTTGACTCAAACGTCATCCTGCAGTCGAAGAACGGTCCGCTCGACTTCCAGCCCCGCGAGCCCTACGCCCCCATCTTCGACAACATCAAGAAGACGCCGCAGATGGTGGAGTTGCAAATCACGCAGGAGTATCTCGGACAGTCGCGCCATCTGGTCTATCTGGCACCGATGTGGCGCGAGTTCTTCTCGTTTGTCGCCCCTGAGCGTATGATAGGCATTGCCGGTGTGGCCAACATTGGTCTCGACACCAACTGGTGCGGTCACCATTTCTCGCAGGCCAATTGGTACGCCTTTGGCCGACTGGCATGGAATCCATCGATGAAATCGGAGAAAATTGCGAGTGAATGGCTGGCGGCAACTTTTAGCCTCAACACCGGTTCCGCGTGCGAAGCCCTTCTCAGCGTGATGTTACGCAGTCGTGAGGCTTGCGTTGACTATATGATGCCGCTGGGACTGCACCATATCTTCAAGTTCGACCACCACTACGGTCCGGAGCCCGACGGCTTTATCAAGACTTATCCGCTGGAGTGGTGTCCCGTCTACTACCACCAGGCCGACAAGAAGGGCGTAGGTTTCGACCGCACGCACACCGGCAGCAACGCTACAAGCCAGTACCGCGAGCCTTTCTGCTCGCTGTACGACAATCCGTCGAGCTGTCCCGAGAACCTGCTGCTGTGGTTCCACCACCTGCCTTGGACTTACCGCATGAACAGCGGACGCACGCTGTGGGAGGAGATGCAGTATCGCTACAACCGTGGCGTCAGCGAGGTAGAGGACTTCTGCCGCGTCTGGCAGGCGTGCAAGTCCGACATCGACGAACAGCGGTGGCAGGAGACCGACAAGCGTATTCAGCACCAGTTGGAGAACGCCCGCCAATGGCGCGACGTCTGCATCGGCTACTTCAAGACTTTCGCGGAATAAGCAGCACCGTCAGAGTTTCTGCTCAAACGGTCCTACAGGCAACCCCGTCGCGGCATAAGCGTTCAGCCGGATGGGGTTGTCTTTCCATGCATGGCGGACACGCTGTGGGGCGTCGACGGGCGAGCTGATGACGACGCTGTTGCCTTCAGTGCGGGCTGTTGCATTCTGGAAACGCCCATCCTTGCCTGCCACCTCAAACTCATGAAGTTCGGCGCAAGGACGCAACGGCTGGTCGAAGGTCAGAATAATGTTTGAGCCTTCCACACGGCTGCTGACAATCTCGGGCATCAGTTTCACCTTATTATTTTTATAAACAGTACGGTCGAAGCAGAGACCAATGCGCTCGGCCACCTCGCGCTTCCGCAGCGGGTGAATGTCGACCGTCTCGCCAAGGTCAATAGCCGAAGCCAGTTCCACGTTGTGTAGTTTTTTGGCAACGCTGCGCTGAGCCTCTCGCACTTGTGCCCAGCCAGAGTTCGGCACTGGTGAGGTTTGCGGCGTGATGGGTGAGGGGTTGCCTGTCTGCTGGCGTCCATCGTGGTTAGCCAGCTGCACGATGGTAAACGGTAGCTCCGGCTGTTGCCAGAGTTGACGCCATCCCGTGACGAGCATCGTCAGACAACGTTCATAGGAGCGCGGATTGCCCGTGTTCGACTCACCCTGATACCATACCATCCCCGACAAGGCGTATGGAGCTAACGGATAGAGTACTGCGTTGTAAAGCGTTGTCGGCAGGTTCTGCAGGCTGACGTCGGCACTGGGACACGACGGCATCTCGGCACCAGCATGATGCAGCCATGTCGTGCTTAGTGGTATCACGTCCTTCGGCAGTGGGTTCAAACTCTGGCGGTCGTCGCCGAACGCAATGAGGTATGGTTTCTCCGGGATGAAGTGTGCCGTACCATATTTATTGATAAAGCGGATGGTAATGACGTTGTCGCCTTCGCGGAGCAATCCTTCCGGCAGGTCATAGCGCCGCGGCGGGTACTGGTAGCCCGTGGTGCCAACCTGCTTACCGTTGACGTAGGTGACGTCGCTGTCGAAGAGCGTGCCGAGCAGCAGACGGGCAGGTTTTCCTGCGTGCGCCTTGTCGACGGTGACGTGCTGGCGCAGCCAGATGCTGCCGACGATGCCTCGTCCACCATTTTTTGCCCATTCCATCGAGTATTGCTCTACTTTCCGCCACTGCGAGTCGTCGTAGTCGAAGGCGGTAAAGTCCTGCTTTTTCCCTGGGTCTTTCTCGTCAAGCAGCTGGTTCCACTGTTGGTTCATCAGCATGTTAGCCCGCGACTGGCTACGCACATATTCGTCGTTCTGAAAGAGACGCGTCTTTTCGACCATCATAGGGAAGTCCTTGCCCAGCGAGTCGGCACTGACCCACGCTTCGATAGGCGTACCGCCCCAGCTGTTGACGATGATGCCCTGTGCCACGCCGGTCTTCTCGAACTGCCGGCGCCCCAAGAAGTAGCCCACGGCAGAGAACGCCCAGGCATTCTGTTTCGTCACCGGTTTCCAGTTGATGTTCGTCGGCCGTATGTCGTCACGCACGCCGTGCGTATCAGTATTGTTCTGCACACGGAACAGGCGTATCTTCGGATTCTCGTAGCCGTCAATATCTTTCGTGTACCACGGATAGACGCGCTCCACGGTGACATCAATATTCGACTGGCCAGACAAGAGCCAGACGTCGCCCAGCATGACATCCTTGACTTCTATGTCGTTGACAGTCATCGTCAGTGGCCCGCCCGCCTTCATGGCTGGCAAGTCCACACGCCACCGGCCCTTGCTGTCGGCAGTGGCAGTAACCTTCTTCTTGTTCAAACTGACGGTGACGGTCTCGCCGGCGTCGGCCTTGCCCCACACGGGAATCGTCTTGCCACGCTGCAGGACCATGCCGTCCTGGAAGATTTGTGGCAGTGTTACCTTAGCATTTAACGGTAGATAGCAGAGCAGTGCTGCTAGGCAAAGAAGAGTTTTCTTATACATATTTATAGCCTGATTTTTGATGCAAAAATAGCAAAAAAAAACGATGGAAACGGGGGATTTTACTGTTTTTTATTCAAATGATACAATTTGAAAGGCATCTGTAACATTTAGCGACTGCCGTTTATAAAATAAATATCTATCTTTGCAGCCGTAAAGCTAAAAACACTCTAAAACAGGATGAAGGAAATGGCAACATCTTTACAAGAATCAAAAGGCTTCTATAAGCTGTCATGGGTGCAGCGCATCGGCTTCGGTGCAGGCGATCTGGCCCAGAATCTGATTTACCAAACCATCTGTATGTATCTGCTGTTCTTCTACACCGACGTCTATGTACTCGGTGGCGATGCAGCGAAGTCAGCCGGACTCGCCGGAACGATGTTCCTCGTAGTCCGTTTAGTCGATGTACTCTGGGACCCGTTAGTTGGCACCTTCGTCGACAAGCACAACCCAGCGATGGGCAAGTACCGCTCTTATCTGGTGATGGGAGGCGTGCCCCTGACGATACTGGCCATTCTCTGTTTCTGGAATGGTTTCGCCCCATCGCTCATCTATGCCTACATCACGTACGTCGGCATGTCGATGCTCTATACTTTAATTAATGTGCCGTACGGTGCGCTGAACTCGTCGCTGACCCGCGACACCAACGAGATAACCATCCTCACCTCCGTGCGTATGTTCATGGCCAATGTCGGCGGACTGTGCGTCTCGGCCGGCGTTCCCATCCTGGTGGCTATCCTGGCCGGAGCCGAACTACCATTAGAAATGGCCCTTTTTATGGGCTTGGGTTCTCTGCCTTCGTTCATCTTCATGCCGTTGGTACCGGCCATCAAGCGCCGCGTAGGCAAGAAGAATATGTTCTACATCTTCCTCTCGATAGCTATCGTGGGCATGGCTATGCTCTACTTCATCAGCAAGATGGGTACCGTGAAGGAGGATATCACGCTGGTCTATATCGCACAGTTCATCAAGTCGACAGGCGTCATCGTGGCTACAGGCTACATGTGGGCACTCATCCCCGAGGTCATCTCCTACGGTGAGTACACTACCGGCCGCCGCATCTCGGGCATCGTCAACGCTCTGACAGGCATCTTCTTCAAGGCCGGCATGGCCCTGGGCGGCGTCATTCCCGGCTGGGTACTGGCTTGGACCAACTATCAGGCTGCTGCCGAGGCCAACACACTACCGAAGGACTCCCATGCGTGGTTCTACACCATGCTCATTTTTGCCCTTGTGGGCCTCGGCCTGCTCATCTTCTGCTTCTCGCAGACCAAGGAGCGCGTCGTCATGGACGAGAGTGAGACGAAGAACGTGAAGGTCAGCGACCTCTGGACGGAGTTCATGCGCAACCGTCCCCTGCGCATCATTGCCCTGTTCTTCATCACCGCCTTCGCCATGATGTCGGTAGGTAACGCTGCCGGTGCCTACTTTATGAACGACCTGGAACTGCAGACGCCCGAGGCTCAGGAGGGCATCCGCTGGCTCGTCTGCGTCATCCCCGCCCTGCTGTTGCTGCTGGCTATGTTCATCATCTCTAAGTATGAACTCAGCGACGAGGTCATCGACGACATCAACCGTAAGATAGAATCACGTAATCAATAAATCGAAAAATCGATTATACAAATAAACGAATAAACGAAAGAACGAAAAGCAATATGGCAAAACTTCCGCGTTACCTATTCCCCAATGACTATATGGCCGACCCCTCGGCCAACGTGTTCAACGGACGTCTTTACGTCTATCCCAGCCACGACTGGGACGCCGGCGAGTGTTTCGACGACGACGGCGGACACTTCCAGATGCGCGACTACCACGTCCTCTCATGGGATGACATTGAGAACGACGAGGCTACCGACCACGGCGTCATCCTCGACGTCGACCAGGTGAAGTGGGCCGAGAAGCAGATGTGGGATAACGACGTCGTCGAGAAAGACGGCAAGTACTACCTCATCTTCTCTGCCAAGGGCTACGACGGCGTGTTCCGTCTTGGCGTAGCCGTGGCCGACCGTCCAGAAGGGCCGTTTGTTCCCGAGGAGCAGCCCATCCGTGGCTCGTTCTCCATCGACCCCTGCGTCTTCAAGGACGACGACGGCAGCGTCTACTGCTACTTCGGCGGGCTCTGGGGCGGACAGCTCCAGTGGTGGCGCCCGCTACCTAACGGTCTGGCTCCTGTCCTCGGAAAATATGGCGACAAGAACGGTCTCGTCGACCTTGGTGCCGCTCCCGACCATCAGGGCGAACTCTTCACTCAGGCCGACTCTCCGGCTATTCCCAGTGCCGTGGTACGCATGAGCGACGACGTCAAGCAGTTTGCCGAGGCACCGCGCCAGGTGGTCATCCTCGACAAGGACGGCCAGCCCCTTCGTGCCGGCGACCCGCACCGCTTCTTCGAGGCCAGCTGGATGCATAAGTACAACGGTAAGTACTACTTCTCCTACTCCACCGGCGACAGCCACTATCTGTGCTACGCCATCGGCGATTCGCCTTACGGCCCGTTCACCTATCAGGGTGTCATCCTCGAACCCGTCGTAGGCTGGACCACCCACCACAGCATCGTGGAGTACAAAGGCCAGTGGTATCTGTTCTATCACGACTGTGTACCCTCGAACGACATCACCCACCTGCGCTCGCTGAAGGTGCAGCGCCTCTACTACAACGAGGACGGCACAATCAAGCCCGTTGTCAATGAATAAGCAATCACTTATCTCTAATTATTACTCAGCCCACCGAGACGAGTTGCTGGCATACGCCAGCACTCGGCTGGGTGACAGGGACGAAGCCGAAGACATCGTCCAAAACACCTTTCTCCGCATCTTGACCACCAACAAGATGCTGACGGAGCAGGCATTGCCCGCC
This sequence comes from uncultured Prevotellaceae bacterium, assembly GCA_900316475.1. Taxonomy (GTDB): domain Bacteria; phylum Bacteroidota; class Bacteroidia; order Bacteroidales; family Bacteroidaceae; genus Prevotella. The sequence goes on along the minus strand of ONDA01000037.1, from coordinate 9,457 downwards.
CTCGTCTATACCGTTTGCCGCAACCTGGTAAACGACTACTTCCGCCGCCGTGCCTCCCGCTTCGAGTACGAGCACTACATTCAGTGTGCTGGTATCGGAAGCTCCTCGATGGAATCGGTCTTTTTTGCTGCCGACATCGTCGAGCAGATGGAGCGCGGTCTGGCTCGCATTCCCGAAAACTGCCGTAAGATATACCGTATGCACATCCTCGGCGGTATGCGCGTCAGCGAAATCTCTGCCGAGACAGGCGAGAACTACAAAACCGTCGAGAACCGCCTTGGTCTCGCCCGTCGCGAGATGCGCCACTACCTTAGCGCTGCGGTATAAGTGATGGTTACTGCGCGCTTACGAAAAACGTTTTCGCAAGCGGTTTAGCGATAAATCAGCGTCGTCATCTTCTCCGGGTCGAACAGTTCGTTAGCCACCTGCTGTATCTCTTCGGCCGTGACAGCGTCAATCTGCCGGAAGAGGGTGTCCAGGTCTTTCTCCTTGCCGTTGTGCAGGAAACTCCTGCCGAAGTCGAGGGCAAAGTTCTCGCGGTTGTCGCAGGCAATAGCTATCTGCCCCTTAATCTGCTGCTTGGCCGTTGCCAACTGCGACTGACTGAGCGGCTTCTCCATCAGCCTGTCCAGCTGGTGGCGCACCAGCCGGCAACACCTGTTGACGTCGTGCGGGTCGCAGCCGAAGTAGACCGTCCACAAGCCCGTATCGCTGTAGCTCACCATCGAGCTGTCGACGGTGTAGACCAGTCCGTTGCGCTCGCGGAGCGACAGGTTCAGCAGTGAGTTCATGCCGGGTCCGCCCAGCAGGTTGTTCAGCAGGTAGAGTGCAATGCGGCGCGGATGGCCGAAGTCGTAAGCCTTACACCCCATAATGACATGAGCCTGGTGCGTGCCCTTCTCGCGGATAATAACGTTTCCCTTCATAACTGCTTCTTCAAGATTTTGACAACAAGGTTAAACGGCACGTCGCCGTAGACAAAGAACACGGCATTGTCAGGACGGTAGTGGCGCCGGGTAAAGCGCTGGGCGTCGGCGGTGGTATAGGTGCGCAGCTGTTCGGCCTGCCCCAGGATGTTATGCCCCAGAGGGTGGCCCTCGAAGATGATGTTCTCAAACTCGTCGTAGATTAGCTCTGCCGGCGAGTCGTTGTAGCTCTCTATCTCGTCGCAGATGACGTCAATCTCCTTGTCTATCTCCGTCTGTGGGTACTGGCTGTGGAAGACGATGTCCGTCAGCAGGTCGACAGCCTTGCTGAAATAATCGCGATGGATGGCAGCGTAGAACGTCGTGTCCTCCTTGTTGGTGAAGGCGTTCAGTTCGCCGCCGAGCTTCTCCAGGGCGTTGATAATCTGCATGGCGTTACGCCGCTCCGTCCCCTTGAAGGTGACGTGCTCGCAGAAATGGGCCAGTCCCTCCTCGCCAGGCTGTTCATGGCGTGTGCCTGCCGCTATCTGGTAGCCGCAGTAGACGACGGGCGACGTTGACGGGCGATGTATGATTCTAAGGCCGTTAGGCAGGGTTGTTGTATTGTATTGCATATCAATATGGCAATTACACCCCTAAAACGACTGCAGCGTCAATATGAAGTTTGCGCGAAATATCCCTGGGGTGCTGTTCGGTGAATTGCTGGTGGCAAAGGAACGGGAAAAAGAGTACCCCGACCGAGAATCGAACTCGGAACTAAGCTTTAGGAGAGCCTTGTTATATCCATTTAACTATCAGGGCAGAGCTTTCGCGGGTGCAAAGGTACAAATTCGTCAAGAAAAAACCAAATTTATTTCAGTTTTTTCGTATCTTTGTAGCCGTTAATGGGAATGATTAGGATAAACCATCATAAAACAATGATGATAAGAAGAGGATTCGTATGTCTCCTACTCGCCCTGTCAGCCGGCCCGGCGACAATGGCTCAGACGGTGGACTGGGGCGTCAGTGCCTTCGGTTTCTTCGACAACTCCGAAGGAGACGACCAATACCGTTGGTCGGGTACGTTCAGCGGTATCCATCTGCAGCCTCAGCTGTCGGTGGCATCCACCAGCGACCAGCACCGGCTCGTCATGGGCTACGATGCCCTGCTGGAGTCGGGAGCGAAGCCGGAGATGGGGAGCGACGGCTTCCTGGGGTATTACCAGTACCGGCACCGCGACGTGCGCTTCCTGTTAGGCAAGTTCCCACGCCGTCTGCAGCAGGAGACGATGCCCGACTACCTGATTGTGGACTCCATCAAATATTTCCGGCCCTGCATGACAGGCTTCGACATCCTCTATTCAACACCTACGGCATATATCGAAGCCTTTCTTGACTGGACGGCAAAACGCGACGCCAACGTCCGCGAGCAGTTCATGGCAGGCATGATGGGACGTTACACTTCCAGATGGTTTCAGGCAGGCCTCGACGGCTATTATTATCACTATGCCAAGGAGGAGCGCTCATGGCGCACCAGACACCAGGCTCCCCACGACAACTTCCTGGCGCATCCGTACATCGGCCTCAGCCAGCGGCAGGTGTGGCTGCTCGACTCATTAGGCCTGCGAACAGGCGTACTTGCCGGTTTCGACCGCGACCGCGAGACCGACCGACGGTGGCACGTGCCCATCGGCTTCCTCAGCGAGCTGGGCGTCGGCTGGAAGAAAGTGGGCCTGAGCCAACTGGTTTACATTGGCGGACGTCAGCAATATTATGGAGAAGCTGGCAGAGGGAAATACTATTGGGGCGATGCCTACTACCGGTCGCCCTATTATCTGCGGACAGACCTTTCCTACCAGTTCCTGCTCGACCAATATGCCTCACTCAAGTGCGGCTTAGCCTTTCATGTGACCGACAAGGGAGTGCGGTGGAACCAGATGCTTCAGCTCAACGTGTCATTCGGCCGCTGACTGCCCTGACTGCCGTTTGCCGAAGACGACAGACAGCAGGATAGAGAGTAGCAGCACACCGAAGATGATGGCCAGCGACAGGGGCGTAGGGATCTCGACATGCGGCATCTTCAGCTCTATGCCGAGGAAGTAGCCGATTGTGTTGACGTAGTCGTCCATCGTCAACAGCATTTTTACGCCCACGAAGCTAAGGATAATGCCCAAGCCATACTTCAGGTAGCCGAAATACTTGGCGATGGCTGCCAAGGCGAAGTAGAGGGCACGCAAGCCAAGGATGGCAAAGATGTTACTGGTGAGCACGATGAACGGGTCGCGGCTGACGCTGAAGACAGCCGGGATACTGTCGACGGCGAAGGCCACGTCGGTGGTCTCGATGACGATGAGGGCTATCAGTAGCGGTGTGGCCAAGCGCCGCCCATTCTCCACGATGAAGAAGTCGCCGCCGTGCATCTGGTCGCTGACGGGGAAGAAGCGTTTAAAGAGCTTGACGAAGATGTTCCCCGACGGGTCAACCTGTTCGTCGTCGTCGTGCCCGAACATCTTGAAACCTGTATAAATCAGGAAGAGGCCGAAGAGACCTAAAATCCACTCGAAGCGCTCCACCATAGCGGCACCGGCAAAGATGAAGATGCTGCGCAGCACCAGGGCGCCGAAGATGCCCCAGAAGAGCACCTCGTGCTGATACTTACGCTCTACGCCGAAGAACGAGAAGAGCATGAGGAAGACAAAGAGGTTGTCCATCGACAGCGACTTCTCTATCAGGTAGCCAGCAAGGAACTCCATCGCCTTCTCGTGAGGCTCGACAGGGTAAAACAGATAGATGCCGGCACAGAACACCAGCGACACGCCGATCCATACGGCGGTCATCTTCAGTGCCTCGCCAACGCCTACTTCATGCTGCCCTTTCTTGCCGAACATCTTCAGGTCGGCAATGAGCATCAGCAATACCAAAATATAGAAAACAATCCACGCCCAAAGAGGCATACCCATTAGTTCCATCTCTCAGATTTTCTTGATTCGGACGCAAAGGTAGCAATAATTTTCCAAACAATGCAAATAAAAACGCGCCGAATCATGGTTCAGCGCGTTTTTATTGATTCAGTTGTACCAAATGGATGTTTCTACTTCGGGTGAATAACTATCGACCACCTGCGGGTCGAGTTTCATCTCTTCTTCGTTGAGTTTCATTTTAGTTGACATAAGCTTATCCTCCGTAGTTTAAGTTAGTTATCGGCAGCAAATATAATGACTTTTCTGATAAATTGTTCACATCGCCCTGCTTTTTAATATTATTTTAACACTTATCTGCCCAAAATTATATATCTTTGCAACCAAAAACCAATCATCGAAAGACAAATGACCAAAAAACTACTGACACTGGCCTTACTTCTGGCCACAGCCGTCGAGGCACTGCCCCAACAACTCATTGCCCACCCCTGGCAGGGCAAGCGTGTCGCTTATTTCGGCGACTCCATCACCGATCCGCGTAACAAGGCATCGAAGAAGAAGTACTGGTCGCTGCTACAGGACTGGCTGCAGATAGAGCCCTACGTCTACGGCGTCAGCGGCCGCATGTGGAACGACATACCCCGCCAGACCGACCAGCTGAAGCAGCAGCATGGGCAGGCCGTGGACGCCATCATCATCTTCTGCGGCACCAACGACTACAACAACGGTGTGCCCATCGGCCAGTGGTGGGACGAGCGCAAGGCCGAGGTGGAGTATGGCCACGGCCAGGAGAAGAAGATGGTGACGCGCCGCCAGCGCACCCCCTCGATGAACCCTACGACCTATCGTGGCCGCATCAACATCGCCCTCGACTCACTGAAGCGCACATTCCCCACCAAGCAGATTGTGCTGCTCACACCCATCCACCGCTCCGACTTCCATGCCAATGCGAAGAACTGGCAATGCGACGAGTCGTACACCAACCAGTGCGGTCTCTACATCGACGACTATATCAACGCCGTGAAGGAGGCTGGCAACATCTGGTCGGTGCCCGTCATCGACTGGAACGCGTCGTGCGGCCTGTTCCCGCTGGTCGGCGAGCATGAGCAGTACTACAACTGTCCGCCAGCCAAGGCCCAGTCCGACGGCACCGGCACCGACCTGCTGCACCCCAACGACACCGGCCACGTGCGCATGGCACGCACGCTGATGTACCAACTACTGACCCTTCCCTGCACGTTTTAGACTATGAAGAAACAACTGACAATAGCAAGCCTGCTACTGGCCACACTCACCGTGGCTGCCGAGACTAAGACCGTGAGTTCGCCCGACGGACGACTCCAAGTGACTATCACTGACGAGGGCGGACGCGCCACCTATACCGTCGGCTACGACGGCCAGCAGGTGCTCCTGCCGTCGCTGTTAGGCTTCGAGGCCGACTTCAGCAACTTCACCGAGGGGCTGACCATCACGGGCGCCGAGACGAAGAAGATAAGCAGCACCTACCAGATGCGCCAGACAAAGCAGTCGACGGCCGACTACAACGCCAACTGCATCGACGTCACCTTCCGGAACGCCAGGCAGCAGACGATGGGCGTCACGTTTCAGGTGAGCAACAACGACGTGGCTTTCCGCTACGTCATACCGCGGCCTAAGAAGGACAACCCGAAGTGTGCCGTCGTCAGCCGTGAGACGACATCGTTCCGTCTGCCCGACGGCACGACAACGTTCCTCACGCCGCAGATAACGCCCATGACGGGCTGGGAGCGCACCAAACCGAGCTACGAGGAGGACTACGTCGCCGACGCGCAGATGGCCACGAAGTCGAAGTTTGGCCAGGGCTACACCTTCCCCTGCTTGTTTAAAGCCTCCTCGGGGGCTGAGGGGGCTGTCTGGGTGCTCATCAGCGAGACCGGTGTTGACGGCAGCTATGTCGGCAGCCACCTCAGCGACTTCGACCCGCAGAGCGGCTACACCATCGCCTTCCCCCAACAGGGCGAGAACAACGGCATCGGCTCGGCCACGGCCGGCATCCCCCTGCCTTACGCCTCACCGTGGCGCACCATCACCGTCGGCACGACGCTGAAGCCCATCGTCGAGACTACCGTCGCCTACGACGTGGTCAAGCCGAAGTACAAGCCGTCGATAGAGTATGGCACTGGCCGCTACACCTGGTCGTGGCTCATCTGGCAGGACGAGAGCATCAACTACGACGACCAGAAGCAGTTCGTTGACCTCGCCGCCGCTATGGGCTTCGAGTACTGCCTGGTAGACAACTGGTGGGACGAGCGCATCGGCCGCGACCGCATCGCCCAGCTGTCGCAATATGCCCAGTCGAAAGGTGTCTCACTGATGCTCTGGTACAACAGCAACGGCTACGAGAACGACGCCCCGCAGACGCCCCGCGACTGTATGGCGACCGCCATGGCCCGCGACCGCGAGATGGCATGGCTGAAGCAGATAGGCGTCAAGGGCATCAAGGTCGACTTCTTCGGCGGCGACAAACAGCCGACGATGCAGCTCTACGAAGACATACTCTACGACGCCAACCGCTACGGCATACAGTGCATCTTCCACGGTTGCACCATCCCCCGAGGCTGGGAGGTGATGTACCCCAACTACGTGGCTTCCGAGGCCGTGCTGGCCAGCGAGAACGTCTACTTCAGCGAGGGTCACGCCCGCAGCGAGGCTTTCGAACTGACGATGCACCCCTTCTGCCGCAATGCTGTCGGCACCATGGACTGGGGCGGCACCATCATGAACCGCTATCTGAGCCGCGACAACAAGAGCCGTCACCGCCGGTACACCACCGACATCTTCGAGATGGCATCCTCCATCGTCAACCAGACGGCCGTGCAGTGCATCGCCATGCAGCCCAACAACCTTGACGAACTGCCCCCGTTCGAGCTGGACTTCCTCAAGGCCGTGCCCACGACGTGGGACGAGACCCGCTTCCTCGACGGCTATCCCGGCCGCTACGTCGTACTGGCCCGCCGCCACGGCAGCGACTGGTATGTGGCTGGCCTCAACGCCGAGCCACAGGCGAAGACGCTCACCATCACGATGCCTGAGTTTGCCGGACGTACCGTCAGCTACTATATGGACGACGCCAAGAAAGGCCCGCAGCTCCGTCAGCTGAAGTTCAACAAGCGCGGCCAGGCCAAGGTGACGATGCTGCCCAATGGCGGTCTGATTATGAAAAACCTTTGAGCAAGCGTTCCAGCAGTCTGCCATCGACGGTAAAGAGGGAATCCCTTACAGCGCGAACTTCAGCGTCCGTCCGTTGATGGTCAGGATGTACACCTGTCCCTTCTGCAGACGGATCTTTTGATTGTCGCCCTCGATGACGGTGCTGACCACCGGCTGCCCGTTCGATGCGTAGACCACGCAGCGGCTCTGCGGTTCGGCATGGGCGATGACGACACCATCGTCGACGACTTTTACTGTTGCCTGCCCAGCTCTTGCCGAGGCAACATCCGATGGCCTATCCTGTTCGTAGACAACAATCAAGGTGGCGTCGCTCGTGATGGCGGGCGTCGTGTAACTGTTGCCGTCCTTCACCTGTGCCGTCACGTCCATGCCGTCCAGCGTCACGCTGACCACCTTCCAGCCCTCCTCGGGCGTTATCGTCAGCACCTGCTCCGTGCCCTGTCTTACCTTCATCCTCGTCGTACCCTGTCCGTCCTTCACCGTCAGCCATACCAGCACCTCCGGCTCCGGTTGCTTCACCACCATGCCGTAGACCACCAGGTCGTGGGCGGGCATCGTCGCGGGGTAGGTGTACCACGTTATGGTGTTGCCCTCGCCGTCTGTCGACGGGGCGGTGATGCTACTGCCGTAGGTCACATTCTTGGACGACAGCTCCCTGTTCTCGGCGATGAACGACAGGCGGTAGCTGTTGATGGTAAACCGTCCTGTCACCGTCGTGTTCTGTGCGGGCATCGTTGCCGGCTCGTTCTGCCAGCCCGAGAAGGTATAGCCCTCCTTCGACGGTGCCGTCTCCTTGGCTACGGCAGCTCCCGCCTCTATGGTCACCTGCTTGTACTGCTGTCCGTCCAGCATATACGTTAATGTGTACTTCGCGGGTGCCGGCGCAGGCTCTGGCTTCACCACCATGCCGTAGACCACCAGGTCGTGGGCGGGCATCGTCGTGGGGTACGTGTACCATGTTACGGTGTTGCCCTCGCCGTCGGTCGACGGGGCGGTTATCTGACTGCCGTAGGCCACGTTTTGCACTTTGAGTTCCTTGTTGTCTACAATGAACGACAGGCGGTATTTGGCAGTCTCGCCAGTCATGATGGGCGAGATGCCGTTCCAGCTAAACGTGGCCGTCGCCTCGTCCGAATTCTGATATCCGTTCTTTGTGGCTATCACCCTGATGGTGTAGGTTGCCCCTAACTGTATAGAAGAGGTGGTGTAGCTCTTGACGTCTGCATCTGTGATAGAGGACGAATACTCCACGCCCTCTGTTGCACAGCTGAAGACGATACGCCCATTGTCGTAGCTGATGACCGGCGTAGCACACTTCTTAACCTCTACGTCGCCGCCAGTAAGCGTCTTGAACGACGAGAACTTACTCCAAGGATTGGCACTCTGATAGTCGCTGACAGACGCTTCCGGAACATAGAGCGGGATGTTGTAGTTGCTGAAAGTGTTATCGTAGGCAAAGGGAGGCTTCGTTGCTAACACTTTTACTTCCGTCAAACCGCAGCCGGAGAACGCTGATTGATATATCACTTCAACCTTTTCAGGTATTGTGATGCTACTCAGCGATGTGCAATTCTTAAAAGCATTTGCTTTTATTAGCTTCAGCTCATTTGGCAAGACAACTGAGGACAGTTTTTCGCAATACGAAAAAGCAGATTCAGCAATAGAAGTAACACTATTGCCGATGGTGACACTCGTCAGGCCGCTACAATTCCAGAACGCCAGCTCTCCGATGCTGGTCACGGAATTGCCGATGGTGACATTCGTCAGACCGCTACAGTTATAGAACGCCTCCCTTCCGATGCTGGTCACGGAGTTGGGGATGGTGATGCTCGTCAGACCGCTACAGCCAGAGAACGCATTATCTCCTATGGTTTCTACTTCATCACCAATTATTATTGACTCCAATGAAGACCTTTTATTAAACCAAGATTCAATAGTCCTACAATGAAAATCTATGGATGTCAAGTTATCGCAGCCGCTGAAAGCACTTATATCAACACTTTGAACACCAGAACCAAGAGTTAAGGATGTCAGACTGCTACATTGAAGAAACATACCCTCTCCGATGCTGGTCACAGAGTTGGGGATGGTGATGCTCGTCAAGCCGCTGCAGTATGCGAACGCATAACTTCCGATGCTGGTCACGGAGTTACCTATGGTGACACTCGTCAGATAGCTACAGTCCGAGAACGCAGAACTTCCGATGCTGGTCACGGAGTTGGGGATGGTGATGCTCGTCAGGCCGCTACAGCCACGGAACGCATAATCTCCGATGCTGGTCACGGAGTTGGGGATGGTGACCCTCGTCAGACCGCTACAGCCAGAGTTTTTGCAAAATACTGTATACCAATAAGATGCACCTATAAAGGTAGAAAAATGATTTTGGTAGTTTCTTGAGCATTAGAACGAGGCGAAGATTTAACA
>ONDA01000036.1 GCA_900316475.1 uncultured Prevotellaceae bacterium | reverse complement strand
TTGTAGCAAACGCAAAATTACAAATCCTTGGGGACTTGCCGAAAGGTTTGTCCCCTTTTCTGTCGACTCAGCTCAATTTTTTATCGGACACCAATAATTTAAGTGCCAGGTGTAAGAGGTGTCACCAACTTCTTTTCTGAAAGTTGCAACATTTGTGAGCTTTTTTTTATATTTGGCGGCCAAATTAAGGCGAAAGGGAGAAATGTGCAAGTCCTTTTCTGTCCTTTTCGTGTCATTTGATACAATTATTGAGTTATTATACAAAAAGCGCTACGCAGATTTGTATAATTGGGGCATCGATTGGCCATTTATGTTAATGATATTTGTAATCGGCAGAATAGATTATATTATATTTTGCCGATTGCTATATATTGACTATATTTGCGGCAAAATAAGGATATTATCAGACAAGAATGATCGGACGGTGACTAAATGATTTGTCTTCTTTGCATCCAGAGTCTGAAGAAATGATCATACACGTAGTATTCTCCGTCGGTCTCAGTGATAAAGTCTTTCTCTAATAGTCCCTTTACTGCCGAAACGACGGAACTGACAGATGGCAATCGATATTTACGCACGAACTGCCCACCAGAGATAGACTTCACACGACCCTCTGCCGCTATTGCCAAGAATACGTTACGCTGTTTCTCCGGCATCTGCCTTAGGAGAGTCTCATACGCCTCTGACGACATTTGCAGATAAGTATCAATGGCTGGGGCTATCATATCTTTAGTGCATACCTCACCTGCTGGTGTCTGCATATAAAGGATGTTCATAATGCGTTGTACATTTGCCGTAACGCCTACAAACTGGCTATGAACTTCTTCTACAACATCCTTTGTGATGCGTCTGCCTCCATTCTTTGCAAACTGCGATTCTGCAAAGGTCCAATAGCGGTCGAAGGGTATCGGCTCCAACGACATTGGCACTACTGACTGATAGAACGGTCGTGAGGGTGAGAGAAACATCTTGCTCATCAGGTGACGCTGTGAGCCTGAGAAAATGAAGTTGGCATTAGGACAACGCTGAATCTGGGTGCGCAACTCGGCTTCAATATTCTTGTTGTCATTGTAATACAGAATCTGCTGAAACTCGTCAATAGCCACCAGACAATGTTTATCAGCGCTACGGAGATAGGTGAAAATCTCATCAAGCGTTGTCTGCGGTGGTGTCATTGCACCCACGCCCAAGCCCCATACAGGATTACCCGAGATGTCAAAGGAAATCTCAGAACGTATGGAAAACAGCATATCCAAAAATTTCTCCCAGACCTTGCGTCCTTTGGGCTTTAATGCCTCGAGAATGGATTTACCAAATACATTGACGAAATCACGAAATGAATCTGTGGCATAGATATCTACAACAAACGTATAGAAATGGTCACTGATGACTGGCTGGCTGAAACTATGCTTAATCAAGTCTGTTTTGCCGAGTCGCCTTGGCGACATCAATGCCATATTATTGCCGTTGGTCAGGAACTCAACCAGCATCTTCGTTTCTTCCACTCGGTCGCAGAAATACTCAGCTCCTGCATATCCGTTAGTTACAAAAGGATTTTCTGTCATACGATATTTTGCACATTCTGGGTGCAAAGATATGAAAAATATCATAATTATCAAAAAATAATTATCAAAAAATGACAAATTTCTGTCTCGCGCAGAAGAATCAGAGAAAAATTCGTATCTTTGCAGCATGAAACAGGATTTGCTGAAACAGGAAGTAGAGCGGACGTTTGGACGTCAGTTGAAGGAGGCACGTGACTTCGAAGAATTGAGCCACCTATTGTTATCGCATACGCGCGAGAGGTTGTCACCCACAACTCTGAAACGCTTTTGGGGATACCTGAAGAACGAGGAAGTGCAGACCAGGCCCCATACGCTCGATGTGCTGGCGCGGTTTGTGGGTTATAAGGACTTTGAGGATTTTTGTGCGCAGGCTGATTGTCTGGACGAGGTGCAAAGTGGTATCAAGGCAGAGGAAAGGATTACATCGGAAGGGCTGAGGCGAGGCCAACGGCTCATCATCACCTGGCGACCTGACCGAAAAATCGTGGTCAGGCACCAAGGAGAAGGGCGTTTTGAGATAGTAGAAGCTGAGAATACGAAACTAAGTGTAGGTGACACATTCCGCTGTCACTTGATGATACAGCACGAGCCGCTCTATTTGGATGAGGTGATGCATCAGGGCCAGCCTCCTATGGTCTATGTGGCAGGACAGAAAGACGGCGTGGTGATTGAGGTGTGCGATTAAGTTAGTCGAAGGGCAGTTCTTGCATCCGCTTTATCCAGGGTTTGCGGTAGCGCTCCTGAATGTATTCCTTTAATTCCGGCTCTTTGGTAGCCATGATAAGTTCATCGGTGATTCTCAAGAATGGAATGGTGATGTTACGCTGGCAAGTTACTGTGTCGAACATCTGCTGGATGCCATACGCAGCCATCTGTTGGTCAATCTTTCTTTTTGCAGCAGCAATGCCATCTTGGCGTTTCTGGATGGTTGCCCGTTCTGACTCTTGCTGTTCGCGGATTTTGTCTGTCTGAAGCTGTAATGAGTCTGTTGCTGCCTGTTCGTCAGACGTTTTTGCATGGCTCTCTTCTTTGAGAACTTTCAACGAGTCGCTGACCGTTTGCTGTCCTTGTTGCGTATGCATACGGTTCATCTGATAGAGACCAGTTGCCAAAGCCACAAGACAGACAATAAGAAACATTCGACGTGGCCACTGCCAACAACGGTGCAAATCTCTCTTGATGGTCTCAACATCGGTATAACGTCGATTACTTGGCGCACAACATTTACGGATGACCATAAGCGACAACCATCCCAAGCGTAGCTCACGGAGGATGCGCCCCAGCGGATAAATGTCAGACGGCCCGTCAGGTGCCATATAGCCCTCTGTGCCTGCCGGCGCTTTCAAGATGGTATGGCTGTCGGTGTCTGACAGTCCGAAGTCGATGAGTTTCAGGTGCTGGCCATCGTGGGTGAGCATGATGTTCGAGGGCTTCAGGTCGCGGTGCTGTGTCTGCCGGCTTTGCACATAGGCCAAGGCTTCTAAAAGCATGTCCGCCACGTGGCGGCGCTGTTTTCGCGAATGTTTCCCCTGTGCCAGCCATTCCTTCAGCGTCAGACCCTCTATCCACTCCATTACTATGCAAAGTCCTAATCCCTCAACCTCTTCAAGGGAAAAGGCGGAGACTATCATCGGGTGCTGCAACTGGCTGGCTATCTCATACTCCTTCTGCAACAGGACTTGGTAGACGGTATCTTGCCGATACTGTTCCTTGAGCCCTTTCAGCAACCACCATCGCCCATGACGCTTTGCGCGTACCAGTAAGCTAAAGCCGTTGCTGGGCACGGGGGAAAAGTCCGTGAATCGGTCTGTCCTTAGGATGTCATCCGGTTTGACAAACCCAGATGTCGGTTCATCGCATGCCATGTCTTATGAAATACGTTTGCAAAGGTAGTAAAATAATTCGAAACACAAGCGTAGCATTGAGAAAAAATACTTGCATCGTTGAGCGGTGGTGGAAATAACGATATTGCAGCAAAGGGACGTGGCGACTGCGATGAAAAAAACGCTGAAAGGTCGCACTTTGGAAAAATAAATGGAAAAAAAGAACTTTTTTTCTACATCATGGCATTTCTTTCAGAAACTTTTTGTATCTTTGTAGCCTAAAATCAATCATCAGCCAGAAAGAGGTGTTGTTAAAAAGAGCAGTTCTCGTCGTGGGAGCCCTTCTGATGGGTTTCGTCAGCGTTTTCGCTGACGAGATTGCCGATTTGCGGAAAAAGATTCCCGAGATGGGCGACTCCGCACGGATGACGGCCTACGAGCAGATGTATAACCTGGCGATGGTCGACGACAATATCGACCGTCAGGTGGGTATCTTGAATGAGTGGCTGGAAGAGGCCCGCCGCCAGCATCATAACGACTATCTGTCGTACGTGCTCATAGCACGCGCCTCACTCTTCTATAACAATGACTTGAACGACTCCATCTGCTACCACGTGCCAAAGGACATGAAGGTGCTGAAGGAAACGGGGTGCTGGGACCGCTATTTTGAAATCTGGGCGTTCCTGATTAATACCTATATCTATGGCGAGAAGGCCAGCATCGGCTTACACGAGGTGAAGTCGATGTTTGACGAGGCCGAGAAGACGGACAACAAGTATGGCATGGGGCTGGCCTATAATTGCATGGGCAACGGCTACATGGTGCTCGGCGCCCTTGACGAGAGCGTGAAAGCCTATCGGAAGGCCCTCGACGTGCTGTCGGAACTGGAGGTGATACACTCCGTGGTCATGGAACTCTATCCCAGTTATGCCGATGCACTGAACGACCTGAAGGACTACGACCGCCTTGAAAGTCTGACCGTGGAGTGGGATAGGGTGCTGACGCGCTTTATCAGTCAGCATAAGGATGACTTCCCCGAAGACGGTTACCAGCTAATGGCGCTGTGGGCTTATAACTTCCTGGCAAAGGCGCAGGCTCATATCGGCAAAGGCGATGTCAAGAAGGCTAAGGCCGACCTTGACGAGGTGAAGGCGCGCTTGTTGACCGACGACGACTATGTCGGTCAGAAGTATCTGTTCTATCGTGCCCAGCTATGTCTCCTTCAGGGCAACTACGAGGAAGCACTGGAACTGAACAACCGGCGCATGGCGCTGATGGAGGCCACCGACGACAAGTCGGTACTCATTATGGTGCGCCATCAGCGTGCTCAGCTCATGGAGCGGTTGGGACGGTATGCAGAAGCTGCCCATCTCTATCGCGACATGTACACCATCAACGACTCCATCAACCAGCACGACACGAAGAACCAGCTGAACGAGATGAACACGTTGTTCCGCGTCAACGAGATACAGATGGAGAAGGAGCGTGCGCAGTTTACGTTCACCATCGTCGTGACCCTGGTCGTCCTGCTGGCCCTGGCCGTATTCCTGGTGTTCCGCATCATAGCAGCCAAGCGCTTGAAAGTGGCTCACGACAAACTGGAGAAGACCCACAACGACCTGCTCGTGGCGTACGATAACCTGGAGGAGACAACGGCTGCCAAGGAGCGTATAGAGAGCGACTTGCGTATTGCCCGCGACATTCAGATGTCGATGGTGCCCAGCATGTTCCCCAACCGCCCCGACCTCGACATCTATGCCTCGATGACGCCGGCAAAAGCCGTGGGCGGCGACCTCTACGACTTCCTCATCCTCGACGACTATCTGTATTTCTGCTTAGGCGACGTCAGCGGCAAGGGCGTGCCGGCATCGCTCTTCATGGCTCAGGCCACCCGCCTGTTCCATACGCTGGCCAAGCTGAAGATGCAGCCGGCCGAGATTGCCACACGTCTGAACGATGAGCTAGGAGCCGATAATGAACAGGGTATGTTCGTGACGATGTTCCTTGGCTACGTTGATCTGACGAGCGGGCACCTCTATTTCTGTAACGCCGGACATAACCCGCCGGTGCTGTTGGCCGACGACGGCTGCCGGTTCCTTGAGATGATTCCCAATGCCCCTATCGGGCTGTGGCCCGGTCTGGAGTATGAGGGTGAAGAGATTGACTGTGTCAGGGACCAGCCGCTGTTTATCTATACCGACGGACTGAATGAGGCAGAGAACCGCCAGCAGCAGCAGTTTACAGACGAACGCCTGCTTGAGCTGCTCGAGACACGTCCGTTCGAGAATGCACAACAGACGGTGGAGATGCTGCGCGAGGAGGTAGAAAAGCATCGCGACGGTGCCGAACCCAACGATGACCTGACGATGCTGTGCTTTAAGGTAAAGAAAGAAAAACCAATAGACGCGAAAAACGATGAAAAAGGAGATTAAACTGAAAAATCAGGTCGGCGAACTGGAGCGTGTCGCTCAGTTCATCGAGGAAATCAGTGAGGAGCTGGGACTCAGTATGGAGTTGCAGATGAACCTGAACCTGGTGATGGAGGAGATGGTGTCCAACGTCATCTTCTATGCTTATCCTGAGGGAACAGATGCTGAGATTGAACTGATGGTTGAGGACGACGGCAAGGAACTGACCTTCGTGCTGAGCGACCAGGGCCGCGAGTTTGATCCTACCCTTAAGGAGGATGCCGATATTGACGTGAACCCCATCGACAGGGAGATAGGCGGTATGGGCATCTTGATTGTGAAGAACATTATGAACCAGGTGACTTATCAGCGGCTGGACGGTAAGAACCTGCTGACAATGAAGAAAGAAATTTAGTACTAATATAAAAATAATGCATTATGACAAAGATTGTGAAAGAAGGTGGTAAGACCATCATTAAGACAGGTGAACGTATTGACACGATGAATGCCGGTGAGTTTGAAAAGGATATCCAGCCCGTCTTGGTTGACGGCGGCCTGGACCTGGAACTTGACTGCTCAGATTTGGTCTATATGGCCAGCTCCGGACTTCGTGTTATTCAGAAGACGATGCGCACGGTGATGCAGCAGAAGGGACAGTTTAAGATTACAAACGTTAATGCAGAGATCTACAAGGTGCTGCAGATGACAGGCTTCACAAAGTTTATGACCGTAGAGAAGAAGAAGGAGTAACAGCTTATGTGGTACGGTATATTAATCTTGGCCATCGTAGTGCTTTTCGTTGCACTCCTGGCCGAAATCAGGTCGTCGAACAAGAAGACCGATGAGACGAACAACCTGTTGAGCGACTACCAGAAGCGCGTTGACGAACAGCAGAAGCTGCTTGACGACTATCGTGCACTGGAAAAGAACTTCGACAATGTTGGCGAAGGTTACGAACAAGCATTGCTGGCTTTCGACAAGATGGAGGAAGAGAAGCAGAAGATGCTCGAGACCAGCAGCCAGCTGGAGCAGGAGGTCCAGAAGATGAAGGGAGCCTACCATGCTGTTCAGCAGAATTACGAGATTGTTGACCAGCTCGTGAAGCAGGCCGAGGCCGAGGCAGGCAAGTCGGAAACAGACGCCAAGCTGATAGGCATTATCCGCAAGTTGCAGGACTTGTCGGAACTGGGCTCTCAGGCTCCTATCAATGTTGGCAAGCGTGGTGTGCCCCGCCAGATTGCCGACGAGGCTGTCGCTCAGTCGGGCATCCTTAGTGCCAAGTACGTGCGCTTTGGTATCATGGTGGCCGATGATGCTGCCGATGCTGAGTTTTACACCACTCCCGCCAAGGCATCGCGTGTCATCGCCTTGCTGTTGGAGAACTCTGCCAAGTTTACTACCGATGGCAAGGTAACCTTGTTTATTAGTGTGGCCGACGGCAACATCTCTTTCGCCGTCGAGGATTCTGGCATGGGTGTGCCCGCTGAAGAGGCAGAGCACGTCTTTGAACCCTATTTCAAGCTGAACAGCTATTTCGATGGCTATGGTGTCGGTCTCTCTGTAGCTCGCTCCATTGCCCGTCGTCTGGGGGGCGACGTCGTGCTCGACACGACCTATTCCGAGCCCGGTGCCCGCTTTGTGTTTACGCTTCCATTGGCGAAATAGAAAGACACTTATGAAAAAACTAAATTATCAAACCATTAAAGGACGGTGTTTCAAGGCACTCATCGTCCTGCTATTCGCCCCACTTGCTTCGTGGGCACAAAATCTGACCGTTGGTGGCGTCGAGGTGACGAGCGGAGAATACCTTGTCAGCGACAATATTGAAGGTCTGGTCTCCTTTGACGCTGAGACCAATACGCTGACGCTCAATAACGCCACGATTACCGGAGGCACCTTCTCTAATGGCTCCATCGCAAGCGGATTGGATGAGCTTACCATCGTTGTCATTGGCGAGAACAAGCTGTGCTCAACCGACACTGCGTCAGCCATCAGGGCTGTTGTCGAC
This sequence comes from uncultured Prevotellaceae bacterium, assembly GCA_900316475.1. Taxonomy (GTDB): domain Bacteria; phylum Bacteroidota; class Bacteroidia; order Bacteroidales; family Bacteroidaceae; genus Prevotella. Next base: position 21,045 of record ONDA01000036.1, on the reverse strand, counting down.
AACGCTAAGCTGACCATCAAGAAAGGCGATGACAACTGTAAACTCGTTTTTGAGACGAAACGCGCTATCAGAGACTTCAAGACGGTCAGCTTTGACGGCCTGTTTTGGAATGGTGCTTATACCTATCGGTTCGATAATGCTGAGTGGCAACCTGGCTATAGGCTGATGGCTACCGAGAGGCTTGAGGCAGGCTCTTCCGATGATACAGGGCTGTCTCCTACCTTGACCGATACCGGTCTTACGATGAATGTCTACTACGGACAGAATTTTGAGCCGAGGCTGCAGTTGGAGTGTGGTGCAGGCCTGCCGAAGTATTACAGCATTGATTATGCCAGCAGCGACCTGCAGAATCAGAATGTAAGTGATACGCAATTTACTGAAGCGCCTGAACTGTTAGGCCCCTGTACTGTGACGGCCTACGTGGTGTCGGGCGATACAGAGGGTACGCACGTCGTGGGAAAATTCTTCGGACTGGCTCAGTCGTCGGCTGAAGCTGTGGCAGGCCAAGACGAACCAGTGAAACCGGTAATCATTCCGGCCATCGACGAGAAAGAGTCGGAAAAACTTCGTATCGATTTCTACACGGAAATTGATGACGAATACGAGGTTGCCAATCCCGATGGTGCTGAATTATATATCTACAGTGCGGGCAAGGCCAACTTTGAAGTCCGCTTGTTTGACTATCGTGAAACGCCGTCATTCATAATCCTTAATTCATTTGTACAGACTGACCAGGAAGTTCCCTGTTACCAAATTGGCAATTTCAACGTGTCGGTTCGTGAGGCGGTTTCCTATGGCATCATCGTGAACGGAGAAATTGAAGTGGACGAAAACAATATGCTGAACGTCCTTGCCGACAACGAAGAGTCGATAAGAGTGATTTACGACGGTAAGGGCACACTCATCCTGAATGGGTTTGAAGGCAGCATCCAGAGCACGATGACCGACGACCTGACACTCTTCCTGAAAGGCGAGAACCATATTTCCGATATCTCTGCCTCTGCTGATGGCCCCGACAGTCTGCTCATCACTACCGACAAGCAGGCGCCCGGCACACTGACGGTGGGCTCAAAAGATGGGGCTGCAACGGCCGCGCCTATTCGTGGTTTCCAGGTTGAACTGCTGAACGACCTTTGCTGGATAACGGGCGCCGCCGATGCTATGTATGCAGAAATTGGCAACGTCATAACGCCTGTGGTCCTCGACGTGAATACGGAAAAGACTGTTAAACCAGACAACCAGAGCGTCGCAGCCCTGCAAACACCTCCGGCGTCAATTCCCGATTCTGAGAAAGTGGAAGTCAAGGAGAACGAAGGAGAAGACAACGAGACCACCACTGTTATTATTAATAAGGTGGTAGACAACGTGCTCGTTACGCTCGTCGTACAGGAACAGAAGAAAGACCAGTCGCCTGAGACCTATACTGTGGCCGAAGGCGGCGGTACTGCTCAAAGGAATGCCTTCGTGCTACAGACGGCAATAGGAGAGTCTGACATGACCGCCGCTCTGAACGAGACGCCAGGTACTCAGGATTTCGCTAAAGTGTTCCACGGTCTCACCGTTCTGTTGGCTGCCGGTTCTGGTAGCCTCGAACTTGACGTCGAAGTGCCAGCCAATGCTGTGCTCAATGTGCAGATAGGCAGCAACAAGCCTCTTTCGTTTAGCGATGTCACAGGAATAATCACAGTGCCGTATGTCTGCAAGGAGCCTACCTATGTGTATATCTACAATGCTACGCCCGAGGCTGCCGAAGCACGTGGCTATCGCCGCGCCAAGGTGAAGACCGTCCCTGTCAAGATGTTCGGTTTGAAGACAACGACAACCTCTGTCCAGAACGCTCAGGCTCCCGAGGCTGCTGCTAAGCCAACAAAACTGCTGACCGCAGACGCTCTTAACGAGGCAATGGTAGGGTCGGCGACAACGGGTGTGCTTCACTTTGACGACCTTGATCTGACCGCACTGCCTGACGATGTCTTTAAGGACGTCTCCTCTTCCATCATGTATATCGACCTGTCGCAGACGTCAATCTCGAATGTCCGTGTCAGCCGCTTGGATGACGGCCCATTCAAAGGCGTCAGCTCGAATACGTTCATCTACCTGCCGGCAGGAAACGGTAACACCGTTGCTGAGGGTGAACCGAACGTCGTTATCGGTGCCGTCTGCGATAATATGCAGCTTGCTGAGGGCGACCAGGCGTTTAGTCCCGCGATGAACTTCGGCGTCGTCAGTGCGACTCTGGACCGCTATTTCGTTGCAGACCGTACTTCAACGGTCTATCTGCCTTTTGCCGTTGACAAGGCTACGGCAGATGCACTGGGCGAATTCTACACCTTTACGGGTATTACACCGGCTGGCGATGCTGGCTTGGAGCGCGTCACAACAGGACTGGCTGCCAAGACGCCTTATATCTTCAAGAAGAAGGGCGCGGGAAAGATTGCCGTCAAGAATGTTTCCGTAACAACGGATGCTGCCCCCGCCGCTTCCGCACTCGTTGGAACATTTAGCCCTAAAACCTGGACGCCGCAACTGTTGAGCTCCTATGAGAAAATTCACAAGTATATCTATGGATTCGCTGCTGCAGACCAGGGCGATAATATCCAGGCGGGCGAGTTTGTCCGCGTAGGAGCTGGAGCAACTATCAAGCCATATCGTGCTTATCTCGAAGTGTCCTATGACGCTTCTCGTATCCCTGTCAGTTGGAGTGATGAGACGACAGGCATCCGGACATTACCGTCTGTCAAGGCTCAGGAGGGATGGTTCACGATTGGCGGAGCGCGTCTTGCAGGTGCCCCCTCGAAACCTGGCTTGTACATCTATAATGGCAAGAAGACTATTGTCAATGGCAAATAACACTCAAGCGTTTTGGATATGAAAAAGCAAGATTATATAGCACCAGCTCTCACTGTCGTAGAACTGGATTACGAAAATTCGCTGCTGACGGCCAGTGAAGTATATAAAGGTGAGTTGAATGCTCGCGAAGCTCCTGACTTCGAGGAAGAAATCATGGACCCGATGCTGATATTCAAATGAGTATGGAAAAGAAACGACTGGCTTTACGGAAACTGCTGGCGGCGGTAGAGAAGGAACTCCTGCACAAACCAGACCGCAGAACGCTGGACCATTTATCGATGCTGGCAGGATTCCAAAGTTGGGATTCGTTTCAGGATGCCCTGCATGGCGATGCCAGCGCCGACGAGAACTTTAAATAGAACGGAAAAGAAAAAGGCTCACGTTAACCGTGAGCCTTTTTCTTATTCAGCAGTAACAGGACGACGCTTCTCCTTGATACGGGCAGCCTTACCAGTGAGCTTGCGCAGATAGTAAAGCTTAGCGCGACGAACCTTACCAACTTTGTTCACCTCAATAGAGTCGATGTTGGGAGACTCGATGGGGAAGATACGCTCCACACCCACGGTGCCAGACATCTTGCGAACGGTGAAGCGCTTTTTGTTACCCTGGCCGCAGATCTTGATGACTACGCCACGGTAGAGCTGGATGCGCTCCTTGGAACCCTCGATAATTTTGTAAGCGACAGTGATGGTGTCACCGGCCTTGAACTCCGGGAACTGCTTGCCGGTTGCAAATGCTTCTTCAGCAACTTTGATTAAATCCATTTTTAACTTGAATAATTAAACGGTTGTTGTATCGTTCCTACGCAACATAACAGGCAACTCGTGACTTCCTGCCAGCGATTACGCGGAAAGCGGCTGCAAAGGTACGAAAAAAAGTGGAAAGTGGAAAGTGAAAAGCGAAAAATTTGCTTCCGCGGCGTGTTTTTATTATTTTTTTTGTATTTTTGCACCATAAAACCTAAGCGTATGAATAAGAAACTGTTCTTTTTGGTGGCTATTGGGATGCTGCTCACGGCTTGTCGCTCCCATTATCAGCTGGTCGGTGTGGAGCGGACACGCATCGTAGTAGATAGCCGTTACGACCGTCAGCCTGATGAGGCGGCTGCCAGATTCCTGGCTCCTTATAAGCATCAGGTGGATTCGGTCATGGGACCGGTCATGGGCTTTGCTGCCCGCAACATGGCTGTTGAGCGTCCTGAGAGTAACTTGTCGAACCTGCTGAGTGACATACTCGTTTGGGCAGCATCTGACTATGGCGAGAAACCCGTGCTGGGTGTCTACAATATGGGCGGCATACGCGCCGAACTAACAAAAGGCGAGGTGACTTACGGCGACTTGCTTGACATTGCGCCGTTTGAAAATAAAATTGCCTTTATTACGCTGACGGGCGAAAGCTTGTTGAAGCTGTTCCGGCAGATAGCACGTCGTGGCGGTGAGGGCGTCAGCCGTGGTTGTGAACTGGTAATATCGGCTGATGGTGAACTCTTATCGGCACGGCTCAACGGCGAGGAGATAGATTCCAAGGCTGACTATCGCATCACGACAATCGACTACTTGCTGGGAGGTAACGACGGTATGGACGCCTTCAAGGATGGACGCGACGTGAACTCGCCACAGGAGGCACGCAACAATACGCGATTCATCATTATGAATTATTTCAAACAGAAGGCTGCCAAAGGTGAGATGGTCGATGCGCAGGTGGAAGGAAGGATTAGAATTAAGAGGTGAAAGGTTATAAGGAAAAAATAAGAATTATGAAACGACTACCTATTATTATATTGATGGCGCTGGTGACTATGAGCGCTGGTGCCAGGAAGCAGAAGACACTGCTCGTTCTGCATACTAACGATACGCATTCGTGCATCCTGCCCCTGAAGGAGGTGCTGGCAGACACTTCCCTGGCCGGACGTGGCGGTTACCTGCGACGTATTGCGATGCTGAAGGAGGAACGCCAGAAGCATCCCGACCTGCTGCTCTTCGACAGTGGCGACTTCTCGCAGGGGTCGAGCTACTACACGATGTTCAAGGGCGACGTGGAGGTGGAACTGATGAACCAGATGGGCTACGATGCTGTCACGATAGGAAACCACGAGTTCGACTTCGGACTCGACAATATGGTGCGCATCTTCCGCAAGGCTAATTTCCCCATCGTCTGCTCCAACTACGACTTTGGCGACACGGAGCTGGAGGATATTGTCAAACCCTATATCACGCTGAAACGTCAAGGCGTGAAGATTGGCGTCTTTGCTCTCTGTCCGAGGATGGAGGGACTGGTGTCTGCTAAGAACTACGGCCCGCTGAAGTTTATAGACCCTGCTGTAGCAGCACAGAAATACATCGACATCCTACGGCGTCAGGAGAAGTGCGACATCGTCATCTGTCTCAGCCACATGGGCTGGGCTGAGAGTGAGTACACCGACGAGATGGTGCTCCGTCAGATTAAGGACTGTGACCTCGTCTTAGGCGGACATACCCACACGTATATGCCCGTTTTGCAATATGCTTCCGACAAGACGGGTAAGCAGATTCCTGTAGACCAGAATGGCAAGCACGGCGCTTTCGTCGGTCGACTCGTGCTACAGCTGTCAAGGCGTTGAGCTTGTTGCGGCGGGGCTTATTCGAAATAGAACGTGAGCGTTATCATCTTGGCGTGACCCGACGTGACGCTGTTGGTATAGACGCGTTGCGTGGCGTCGGTCAGTTCGTCGGCGTGGCCTTTGTCGATGGCGTCCATCAGGCTGTAGCTGAACTTCAGCTCGGGGATGAGCTTGAAGAAGGGTAGGTAGAGGTCGCAGCCCAGGCCTATCTCCAGCATCGTGTCGTAGCGTTTCAGCTGAACGTAGTCCTGCGACTTGCTGGTGAGGTTAATCATCGGGTTGATGCCGGCGGTGATGTAGGGGCGGTAGTTGTTGAAGCGTTCGGCGGCAAACTTCAGGTCGAGGGGGAAGGCGATGTAGGTGTTCTTCATGTCCTGGCTCTTTTCAAGGATGCGGCCGTCGGCGTCTGTCTGGTTCAGATGGCGGAACACCAAGTGCTTGGCACCGAAGTGCATGGTGGGCTGCAGGCGCAGCGAGAAGTGCTTCGACAGCCGCTGGTCGGCCAGCACGCCGACGCTGAACCCCGGGTTCCAGTTGTCCTGGTCGCAAACGACGGTCTCAGTGGTTGTCGTACCGTCATCGAGGGTTACTACCTGAGGTCCGACGTTCTGAAACTCAATGTCCTGAATATGGAAACCAACGCTGATGCCGAAGTGCATGGGGCGCAGGTCAATATAGGGCTTGTTCTGCGGTCGTCGTTCCTGGGCAAAGGTGGGCAGGGCAACAGTGATGATATAGATAATAATGAGCAGTCGTTTCATTATGAAAATAACGTAGAAAACACCTGATTATTGTGTTCTCGTCAATTTCGACGGCGTATAAATTGGCGCGTCTGACGAAAAATTTCTACCTAAAGTTTGGTATTTTCCAATATTAATGCGTACCTTTGCATCATAATTATTAAGTATTTATTTATTAACAAATCAAATTTTTGTATCATTATGGCATACGTAATTGGTGACGACTGCATCGCATGTGGAACATGTGCTGGTGAGTGCCCCGTTGAGGCTATCTCTGAGGGTGAGAAGTATGTAATTGACGCTGACGCTTGCACAGAGTGCGGTACTTGCGCTTCTGTTTGCCCGTCAGAGGCAATCTATCTTCCGGCTTAATCCAACTCTGATTGAGCTTTATAAACCAAAAACTTAAGAGGGCTTCCGAAAGGAGGCCCCTCTTTTTTTCTGCAAAACATTTCAACCGTACCTCTCTATCAGGTCGGGAAAGCGTGTGAACGAGCTCGACCTTTAACTCAAGGTTTTAGAGAAAAGAAAAGTTGGAAGAAAACGATGTCGTTTCCTTCCAACTTTATTTAGTTATCTTTGTTATTGATTACTTCAGCTGCATCACAGCGTTGGCTGCCTCGTTCTCGGGGTCGATGGTCAGCAAGATGGCTGCATACTCCTTGGCCTTGGGGGTGTTGGGAGCAATGTGGATGTAGTAGTTGATGAAGTAGCCGCAAGCCTCGGTCAGCTTCTTCTTGTCGGCAGCTTCCTTCTCGGCCTTGGCGTTCAGCACCTCGATAAGCTTCTGGTAGTGCTGGTTGGCCAGTCCCTGCTTGAAGTCGGGATCCATGAACAGACCGACGTGGGCGCGCTGGAAAGCGATGAAGTCGTCGATGTCGGCATATTTGCTCTGCATGTTCTCGTAGATGCCGTCAGCCTTCTTCAGGGCCTCTATCTTGGCATCGCCTGCTAAGGTGTTCGACTGCTTCACGTAGAGCTGTGCAAAGCTGTGGTAGTCAGAGGCGCTGGCCTTCGACACCTCGTTGAGGTACTGCTCGTAGTACTTCAGGGCGTTGGGATAGTCCTCCATTCCCTTATAGGCATTGGCGAGGGTCTGGATGACGCCGGCGCGCTTGTCCTTGTTGTCGAACTCCTGGTCGAGTGCTTTCTGGAACATGGAAATGGCCTCGTCGTGACGCTTGGCGCCGTTGAGGGCGTTGCCGTAGTAGACGTAGTCCATATACGAGATGTTGGCTGAGTCGGACTTGTTGAACAGGCGGTCGGCATAGTCAAGAGCCTTCTCAAAGTCGCCCTTCTCAGTGTTGCAGAACATTGCCATGCGGTTCAGCGTAGAGTTGCGCGGCTCTTTCTGCAGACCGAAGGTTGCCATGTCGAGACCCTTGTCGTACTTTTGGGTGAAGTAGCATGAAGTGGTGTACTCAATCATGTCCATCTTCTCCATCTTGTTACGGTCAACCTTCTCGTAGGCAGCAATCGCCTCGTCGAAGTTGTTGGAGATGTAGTTGATGTGGCCGATGATAGCGTCGACAGGGTAGTCGGGCAGCTGAGCACGGAGGTCGTTCAGCTTGGCGATAGCACCCTGCGGGCTGATCTTACGGTACACAGAAGCGTATTTGCGGTATCCCTCGGGATTCTTCGGGTCGAAGTAGATTGCCTGGTCGTAGAAAGAGGCAGCACCACCACCGTCGTCGGCAAGAGCGCGGAGGTCTCCCTTGAGGATGTAGGCCGGTGCGAAGTTCTTGTTGGCTTTCAATGCGTGGTCAGCATAGATGCTGGCATTCGCTGTGTCTTTAGCCTCATAGAACGCGCGACCGAAAGCCGTCAGGTTCTCGGCGTTCTTCTTGTTCTTCTTGTAGAACGCTTTCATCTGGTCGTCCAGGTCTGCGGGTTTGCTACTGATGATTTTCTTGACGGCATCAATGTCGGCCTTTGTGCCGTCCTGTGCCATAGCGGTGGTGCTGAAGCCTGCCAGCACGACGCCCATAATTACATGCTTTATCATTTTCATAATCTGTAGTTTTTCCTATTATTAATAGTCTCTTTTCCTGTTCTTCTATGCCTTTTTCTGTTTTTGACACTGCAAAGGTAACATTTTATTTAGATTTACCGCAATTTTTTCTTTTTTTTAAAATATACATATTATATTTTACATAATTTTTTCTGTTTGTAGGACATGTCTTCCTGTCATTCGATTAACAGCCGGGCCATCTCGTTGAGGGCCACAAAACGGTAGCGCTGGGAGCTAACGGGCAGCGGCGAGTAGCTATAGTGGCGTTCTTCGGCTTTGCGCCGTAGTGTCTCTTGGACTGCTGTCTGTATGTCAGCGTTGATGAATGTCTCTGCTGTTGGTTCGAGCAGCAAGAGTCGTCCCTCTGCACATGCTTCGAAATAGACGCCGCCGGGTTTGAAGTAGCGTTCGTGTGACGATCCCTCCTTCGGGAATCCGTCGTTGAGGAGGATGACAAGCGGAAAGCCCTGCTGACGTAGCGTGCGGGCGATGAGCTGTTCACCTTTGCTGATGGCTGCCGTGTAGGTGATGGCTCCGTTTTTTGCGGCTGCCAGCGCCTCGCCGAGGCGCTGTTCCACTTCATCAGCGGGGGTGTTTCGTGATAGTTCCACCATTTGGCGGTCGGGCCAGTCGAGGAGGAAGTGATTGCCGAGAGAGGTGAATAGCAGGCCGTGTGCCTGTGTCCGGCGGTGGAGCTTAAAGAGCGTGGGGTTGTGCTTCTTGAGCCATAGTCGCCGTGGGTTGTCCTTGACGTAGTCGATCATGTGGCGAAGCTGGCCGGGGGCATGGAGGATGCGCTCGTGGTAATAGGCCTTGTCCGGCTGCCAGATGCTGGAGCTGACCGCAAAAATGCGGTCAAAGTGCATGAAGGTGCCATTGGCGGCGTCCTCGTCTTCGTGCACTTTGGCGGCGTTCTCGTCTTCGTGTACTTTGGCGGCGTTCTCGCCTTCGTGCATTTTGGCGGCGTTCTCGTCTTCGTGCACTTTGGCGGCGTTCTCGCCTTCGTGCACTTTGGCGGCGTTCTCGTCTTCGTGCACTTTGGCGGCGTTCTCGTCTTCGTGCACTTTGGCGGCGTTCTCGTCTTCGTGCACTTTGGCGGCGTTCTCATCTTCGTGCACTTTGGCGGCGTTCTCGTCTTCGTGCATTTTGGCGGCGTTCTCGCCTTCGTGCACTTTGGCGGCGTTCTCGCCGCCTCTATAGTATTCGCGCTTGTAAATGGAGGTGCAGGCGCTCTTGAAGCCGCGGACCACCGTCCCTATGCTCCTCGGCAGTGGCTCGAGCACCTGGATGACGAGGTGTATGTGGTCGGGCATTACCCGTGTTGCCAGCACCTTCAGCGCATAGCCCTTCTCTGCATAGAACTGCGGCAGGCCACGCAAGAGCATACACACCCGCTGTCCGAACGCATTGAGCCTTACCGTTGCCGTCTCGGCACTTCCGCCCTCGATGACGCCAAACAGCGGATAGCGCCCTTCTACCGGTAGCGTGAAATGATAAATGGCACGCCCCCGATAGTCCCACCCTTTTTCACGATGATGCCGCGTCGTGTCCACAGGATGGAACAACGCACGCGCCTTATCCTCGTCGTTGGCGTTGTCGTTCTGGGCGGGTGGCATGTCTTTGCCTTGATGTGCCGGTAGCATTTGGGATGGCTGAAGGAAGTGTCGGCCTTACTGCGTGTTGACGTTCACCTCGCGGCGGTTGATATCGGCCTGAACGGGCAGGAGACCGGCACGGAGAATGATGAGTTGCCCCTTTGGCAGACGGCAGAAATGGGCAAAGCCTGAGGGCACACCGCTACGCGGCTCGTTGAGGAGGGCATAGATGGTGCGTACCAGGGGGTAGTTGCCGTTGTAGATGTAATACTGGTAGGGTCGCCAGCTGTTGCTGACGGTGGCGCTGTCGAGTCGTGACACCTTCATCACGGTGACGTTCTTCTTGAACGTGACGTTGGTGGTGTCGTGGCGGTCGTTGAGCCAGTTGGAGCCGATGATGCCGAGTGCGTTCTCGTGCTTCTCTACCCAGTCGATGACCTCGGCGCTCTTCTTCACGGCACCGATATTGTCGCTGCCCTGGATGGGCTTGCCGTCGAGAAGCGAGTCGACACACCAGGTGACGGTGCTCGACTTCGGGTTGTCGAAGACAACGTCGATGGCACCGAGTTTGGAATTGGGGTAAAGCTCTTTCCAGTTGGTGACTTCACCGCTGAGTATGCGCTTGAAGTCGCGCACGGTAATGCAGGTGTCTGGGTTGGCGTTGTTGACGATGATGGCCAGTCCGTCGTAGCCGATGGGGATGACACGCGGTATGAAGTTCTTCGATTTCAGTCCGTCCATCTCCTTCTGCGACAGCTGACGGGTAGCGAAGGCCAGCCACACCTCGTTTTTCATCAGACGTCGGATGGCGTTCTCCTGGTCGGTGTAGATGGGTTTCAGCTCTCCCTCTGCGTGGAGGGCGTTGAACACCTCGAGTTCTTCGTCGAGGATGGGGTAGAAACTCTCGTCGGCAGTGAAGGCGCGTGCGGCAGCTTCGTAGTCGTAGTCCGTTTTCGGTTTGTTGTTACAGGCACAGAAGAGGCACAGCGAGAGTGCCAGAATAATCGGTAGGTGTTTCATGATGGATAATCAGTATCATTAATTATTAAAAAATTAGGGAAGTCTCGAAGTCGCTTAACTTCTTAACTTCCCTAACTTCTTTATTCGTTACAGTATTACTGCAGTCTGAAGGTCACAGGTACGGTGTACTTCACACGTACAGCCGAACCGTTCTGCTTACCGGGAATCCACTTCGGCATGGACTTCAGCACGCGGATGGCCTCCTTGTCGAGAGACGGGTCTACCGACTTGATAACCTTCACGTCGCTGATAGAGCCGTCGCGCTCAACCACGAAGGTGGCGATAACACGACCCTGGATGCCGTTCTCCTCAGCTACTACAGGATACTTGATGTGAGTGTTAAGGTACTTCATCAGTTCGGCGTCACCACCGGGGAACGAAGGCATCTGCTCAACAACGTCGAACACCTTGGTCTCTTCCTCCTTTGGTTTCTCGTCGACCACAACTTCCTTAGCCTTCAGCACTTCACCTTCAGCTTCATCATTACCTTTCACGTCGAAGGTACCGATGGCGGTGTTGGTCTTCGACAGGTCGTCCTGAGACTTAATCTCGTCCTCGGGCTTCACTTCATCGTCCTTCTTGATTTCAGGAGCGGTGAACTTCACCGATGACTTAACCTTCTCAACGACCTTCTGTTCCGTTTCCACCTTCACGGGCTCCTTACGTTCAACCTTTGCCTCCTTCTTCTGTGCCAGCTTTGACAGCTCGACGTCGGTTTCAATCGACGCGTTCTGCTTCATGGCGTTCTGGATGGCGAGGTTGGCGTATGCAACGGCAAAGATGATAGCAATGCCGATGAGCACCCATATCAGGGCCTTCACATTACGCTTACCGGTCTCCTTACGGAGCACGTAGGCGCCATATTCTTGGTTCTTTCCTTCAAAGACAAGGTCAACCCAGCTATTGTCAATAAGATCTACTTTTGCCATAGTCTATTTCCTTTCTTTATTTAGCGTACTTGATTCCCTTCAGCTCGAGGAGCTTCTGGTCGTCTTCGTTAACCTTATCAATAACATACTTACCGATGCTACAGACGAGCATCTCGTCAAGAGCCTGAACCATGTTGTCGTAAGTAGACACATCCATGGGCTTGATGATGACGGTCAGCGTCTGGATTTCCTCGCCGTCAACATTCTTACCGTTACGGATGTCAGAGAGCAGCTTATCATACTCCTCCTTCGACATCTTGTCGCCCATCTGCGCCTTCTTCTCGTCGAGCTTCTTCTTAGCCATCATGACCTTAGCCACGGGGCTGAAGCCGTCCTCGGTGACGTGCTTAATCAAAAGGTTACGGACACCGTCCTTGCCCCATGTTGTCTCTTTCAGACACTCGGGGTTGTCGTACTCAGGCAGGCCTTCGACATAGTAGAGCTTGTCGTTAGCGCCAAGGTACAGCGTGATGGTGTACGAAGCTTTCGTCACCGACTTATCTTCCTTACTCATGTTCTCATCGTTACTCGGCATCGTCAGCTGCATAGCCTGGGGCTTGCTCAGCGTGGTACAGAGCATGAAGAACGTGATCAGAAGCATCATCATGTCTACCATCGGCGTGAAGTTCACGCGGGTATCCATTTTTTTCTGCTTACTTGCTTTCTTCTTTGCCATATCTTAGATCTCCGCCTGTTTTTTAGTATCAAGATTAGTAATGAGCTGGTAACGGTTCTCGTTCATGTCCTGAAGCTCCGACATCATCTTCTTAATCACGGCATAAGAAGTCTTGGCGTCGGCCTTGATGGCCAGACGTATGTCGGGGTTAGACTCACGAGCTGCTGTTACCCACTCCTGGAACTCACTCTTTCCGCCTTCGATACTATCGAGGGGGATAGACAGCTTCTGAATCTCCTCGCCCATCTTCTCGGCGTCGAGGGCATAGTAGGCCTCGAACATTGCCATCGGGGCGCCAATCATGGCATCCTCGCGGAAATGCTTCAGCTTCTCACCGGTGAGTGAGACGCCGAACTTGTCGGTGACCGTCTGCATCATCTCCAACATCGTGTTCTTGTTCTCGGAACCCACGTAGATGTTGCCCTCTGGCGATACCAGGATGTTGAGCACATCGTTTTCGGGCACCTTGACCTCGGACACAGATCCCGGGGTGTTGACCTTCACTGGCTCTGGCGTCAAGAATGTTGATGTCAACATAAAGAAGCAGAGCAGCAGGGTCATCACGTCCGACATAGGAGTCATGTCGATCCAGATGTCTTTTTTCTCAATTTTAATTTTACCCATAATCTGCTAAGGAATTAAAAGGTAAAACCAATTATGCTTCGTGGTGGTTAGAATCGTATGTAGCGGCGATAGTGTAACCAACCTCGTCAAGAGCAAACGTCAGCTTGTCAATCTTGTTTGAGAAGAAGTTATAAACAACGGTAGCAACCCATGATGTCAAGATACCCGAAGCCGTGTTGACCAGAGCCTCAGAAATACCTGCAGACAGAGCCATAGAGTCAGCACCACCACCGGCAGACAGAGCCTGGAACGAACCGATCATACCGAGCACAGTACCGAACAGAGCGGTCAGGGTACCCAGAGAAACGATGGTAGCGATCATCGGGAGGTTCATGGTCAGGGTAGGCATCTCCAGCTGAGTAGCCTCCTCGTGAGCCTGCTGAATCTTAGAGATCTTCTGTGACTTCTTCAGGGTGTCGTCCTTCTCAACGGTCTCGTACATGTTGATAGAAGCGAGCACGACGTTAGCTACAGAACCCTGCATCTTGTTGCACAGATCCTTAGCCTTGGCGAAATCCTGAGCCTTGATAGCGTCCTTCACCTGAGCGGTGAACTTAGCCAGGTTGATCTTGCCAGAGGCTGACTTGATAGCGAAGAAACGCTCTACACCGAGTACTACAACGGTGAGCAGCAGGGTGATGATCAGACCTACGACGAAACCGCCCTTATACACAGTACCCATCAGGTCAGCGGGGTGGCCGCTGCGGTCGCCGCCTACGAAGTGGCTGGGATCACCGAGGACGAAGAAATAGAAGCAGTAAGCCAGAATACAGCAGATAACCAAGATAATCCATGCATCCTTTACGCCTTTGAAGCCCGAAGATTTTTTGGCTGGGGCTGCAGCCTTTGTTGTTGTTGCCATAATTTGATTTTAATTTTTAGTTATTAAATAATTTAAGATTAAAAAATGCGTTTTTAAGTGATTCACGCGCAAAGATACTAATTTATGGCGTACTTCACACCGAATTAATATCTTTTAACGCGCAAAAAATGAAATTAGCCCAGTTTTGCCAGTACTTCCTTGATACGGCGCATGGCTTCGATGATGTTTTCGTCGCTTGTGGCATAGCTCATGCGGAAGCAGTCGGGGTCGCCGAAAGCGTCGCCTCCGACGGTGGCCACGTGTCCCTCTTCAAGCAGGTACATGGCCAGGTCGGTGCTGTTTCCAATCGTTGAACCATTGGGCGCCGTCTTGCCGTAGAAACTCGAGCATTTGGGGAACAGGTAGAAGGCACCCTCGGGGACGTTGACCTCCAGGCCGGGGATGTCCTTGGCCAGACGGACGATGAGGTCGCGACGGCGCTCAAAGGCCTGGCGCATTTCCTCGACGCACTGCTGGCTCTCGGTGTAGGCAGCCAAGGCCGCCATCTGGCTGACGGAGCACGGACCGCTGGTGTATTGTCCCTGCAGTTTGTTGCAACCCTTGACAATCCACTCTGGGGCAGCAATGAAGCCGATGCGCCAGCCGGTCATGGCGTAAGCCTTGCTGACGCCGTTGACAATGATGGCACGCTCCTTCATGCCGGGGAACTGTGCTATCGACTCGTGGTGACCCACGTAGTTGATGTGCTCGTAAATCTCGTCGGCGAGTACGAAGAGGTCTTCGTGCTTGAGGATGACGTCGGCCAGGGCACGCAGTTCCTCCTTGCTGTAGACAGAGCCTGTGGGGTTGCTGGGCGAGCAGAGGATGACCATGCGGGTTTTGGGGGTGATGGCCGCTTCCAGCTGTTCGGCAGTCATCTTGAAGTTCTGCTCGAAGGTGGCCTCTACGATGACCGGATTACCACCGGCGAGCTTCACCATTTGCGGGTAGCTCACCCAGTAGGGTGCAGGTATGATCACCTCCTCGCCGTCGTTCACCAGTGCCATGATGGTGTTGGTAACGCTCTGCTTGGCACCGTTTGATACGAGAATCTCGCTTGGCTGGTAGTGCAGTTGGTTCTCGCGCTCCAATTTGCGTGCAATAGCCTGGCGCAGGTTGGGGTAGCCGGGAACTGGCGAGTAGCGCGAGTAGTTCTCGTCAATGGCCAGCTTGGCTGCCTGTTTAATGTGGTCGGGGGTGTTGAAGTCGGGTTCGCCGACACTCATGTTGATAACGTCAATGCCCTGAGCCTTCATTTCAGAACTCTTCTGCGACATGGCCAGCGTGGCCGATGGTGCAAGCCTTTGCAGGCGGTTGGATAGTTGTGCCATTTGGTGTTTGTCTAAATTTCCGTGCAAAATTACGCATTTTATTCCTTTTGAACAAAGAAAGATGCCATTTTTTCGCTCTGCGGAGTAAAAAAATGGCAAAAAAGCTAAAATGCATGTGATATGTAATGCAATGTAAACAGGGTGCTATAGATGTAGTGTGTGTCCCATCCGCTCCTGTTTTGTCTTCAGATAGCGGTAGTCATACTGGTTGGGGCTTACCTCGATGGGTACGTTCTCGACAATCTCCAGGCCGTAGGCTTCCAGGCCGACGCGCTTGGTGGGGTTGTTGGTCATGAGGCGCATCTTGTGGATACCGAGGTGACGCAGCATCTGGGCACCGCAGCCGTAGTCGCGCTCGTCGGGCTTGAAGCCTAAGTGGACGTTGGCCTCGACGGTGTCCAACCCCTCCTCCTGCAGTTTGTAGGCGGCAATCTTGTTCATCAGACCGATGCCGCGCCCCTCCTGCTGCATATAGATGACCACGCCCTTGCCTTCGCGCTCAATCATCTCTAACGACTTGTGCAGCTGTTCGCCGCAGTCGCAGCGCATACTGCCGAGGATGTCGCCCGTGGCACAGCTGGAGTGGACGCGCACCAATACCGGTTCGTTCTCCTTCCACTCCCCCTTGATGAGAGCCATGTGCTCCAATCCGTTCGACTTCTGGCGGAAGGGTATCAGCTGGAAGTGGCCGTAGCAGGTAGGCAGGTCTACGCGGCTGCCCACGTCTATGAGCGACTCCTTCTTCAGACGGTAGGCTATCAGGTCCTTGATGGTGATAATCTTCATCTGGTGCTCACTGGCAAACAGCTGCAGTTCGGGCATGCGGGCCATCGTGCCGTCGTCGTTCATGATTTCCATCAGCGCACCGGCGGGGTAGAGGCCGGCTAACTTACACAGGTCGACGGCGGCCTCAGTGTGTCCACTACGGCGAAGCACGCCGTTGTCCTGGGCGTAGAGCGGGTTGATATGACCTGGGCGGCCGAAGGTCTGCGGGGTGGAGGCGGGGTCGGCCAGCGCCTGGATGGTGGCTGCCCGGTCGGCCGCCGACACACCGGTGGTGCAGCCTTCCAGCTTGTCGACGGTGACGGTGAACGGTGTGCCTAATACCGACGTGTTGTCCTGCACCTGGTGTGGCAGGTCCAGCTCCTGGCTCCGGCTGATGGTGATGGGCGCGCAGAGCACGCCCCGTGCGTACTTCAGCATGAAGTTCACCATCTCCGGGGTAATCTTTTCGGCGGCACAGATGAGGTCGCCTTCGTTCTCGCGGTCCTCGTCGTCGACCACGATGACAAACTTGCCCTCGCGGAAGTCCTCAACCGCTTCTTCTATAGTGTTCAGTTTGAAATGCTCCATAATGGGTTACACCTTATTATATATATAGTTGGTCGTTGTGTCGTCCTCCAGTCGGGCGTACTCGATAATCCGTGGAATCACCTTGTCGTTGGTCTGCCTGATGTCGTGCAGGTCTTTGTACAGACGTAGGCGGAACCGCCACATTCGCAGATAGAAGAACACGCCTAACGGCAGTATCAGGCCCGTGACGATGTTCATCCATTTCTTGGCGAACGGTCGTGTGTGGGCGTGCGTCATCAGTATCGGGTAGTGGTTCAGTTCGGCCAGGATGATGCGGTCTTTCGTGTAGCCCAGGTCTTCGATAGCCGTCTCCAGCTCCTCGCTGATGTGCTCTATCTCGTGGTCGTTGCTGCTGTAGAAGAACACCTTGACGGGGTTGGGCAGGTGCAGCAGCTTGTGCTCTTCCGAGTAGCTGTCTATGCGCTGGCTGATGCCTGCCAGCATCTGTACGTCGTCAGCATATTTCGGGTCTTCGATGATCACCTCCTTGCGGGTGATGTTACGCTTGACACGCAGTCCCAGCATACGCCGCAGCAGGTCTTTGTACAGGTCGATGTTGAAGACGACGGAGTCGTTGTTGGCCTTGTACGAGAAGAATATGGCCAGCGGTGCCAGTGCCATTGTCGATATGAGTTTACCGAACCACACCGTCCACTCGTCGGCTCGCGCCATGCGCATGCCGGAATTCTCGAAGATGTAATAGATGATGAACACCAGCACTGAGATGATGACCGGTACGCCCATGCCGCCCTTGCGGATGATGGCGCCTAACGGAGCGCCGATAAAGAAGAAGAGTATGCACGACAGGGCCAGTGTAAAGCGGTTGATGGCCTCCATGCGGTGCAGTCGCTCGTGGCGGTTGATGTTGAATGAGTAGTCGCTCTTCATGTTCAGGTCGTACGATTCCGTCTGGGCACGTTCCATGGCTTGCTGCACCACCGCCCGTTGCTGGTCGTCTGAGAGCTTGGCAAAGACGCTGTCGAAGTTGACCTTTCCCGTGGCCGCCTGAGTGTATGCTTTCAGCGAGTCCTTCTTGCCAATCTCCGGTATGTAGAACGTTCTGTAGCGGGCGTCACGTTCGAACTGCCGGCCTACGGAGTCGTTGAAGATGATGATGGAGTCGAGGTCGGTCAGAATGTGTTCGAGACTTTTCGAGCGGGCGTCGGCAGCAATACCCGTCTCGTCGGCCAGGCTGAAGTCGCTGTCGAAGTCGAGCACGATGCGCTTCAGCGAGAACGTCTCGCGGCGGTAGGGCACGGCGGCAGAGCCTGCCATATCCTGCGACTGCATATTCTCGAACCATTCGCCGTTGTGCAGCGTCAGCAGCAGGTGCTTCTTCTCGGCTGTCGTCTGCATTGTTCCCGAGTCGGCCAGGATGATGGCCTGGTCCTCGTAGCTGTTGGTGCGGCGGTATATCATGATGCCGTAGAGCATGCCTGTCTTCATGTTCTTCTTCTGCACGTAGATGTTGGCGTTGGGGATGCCGTCGTAGAAGATGCCTTCAGGAATCTCCACCTCGGGGCTTTTCTGCTTCACCGACAGCAGCAGCTGGTAGAACGACTTGTCGGCAAAGGGTCCGACGACGTCCTGGAAGTAGAAGGAGAGGCCGGCAATGATGATGACGATGGTGATGAGCGAGCGCGAGGCCTGCATCAGCGAGATGCCAGCCGCCTTGATGGCCGTCAGCTCCGAACTCTCGCCTAAGTTGCCGAAGGCTATCAGCGACGACAGCAGGATGGCCAGCGGGAAGGCCTGCGGCATCAGCATCAGGCCCATATACCAGAAGAACTGCGCCATGATTTCCAGCGACAGGCCCTTGCCTATCAGCTCGTTGACGTATCGCCACAGGAACTGCATCATCAGCACGAACTGGCAGATGAAAAAGGCTCCGGCAAACAGCTGCAGGAATTGCTTGGCTATAAATATATCAAGTTTTTTAATGCGAAACATTGCGCCTTATATCCATTCGAGCTGCAAAAGTACTATAAAAAACTCAGAGTGCATTATAATTTTTGGTTTTTTAATGTTTCTACAGCCCGCTGACTTGGTGCAGTCGTTCCATATTGCCGTCCCACAGGTCGTGCAGGTCGTCAATGTCCTCGGGAAGCGCGTAGTCGTCGACGTACAGGCACAGCTCGTCGGTCAGTTCACTGCGCCCGATGCGCATTTCCCAGTAAGCCTCAGGGTCGTCTTCGTTCACCCATTGCAGGCGGATGTAGCTGTTCTTCTTCTGGTCGACGATTTTAGCCTCCAGCGTGTGGTGGTCTGTCCACAACTCTCCCCATGTGAGTGCGATGACGTCGTCATCGACTTTCTCTACGTGGTCAGCCAACCATCGCTCCAGTCCGTGGACAGTACTGATTTGCTCCCAGACAAGGCTTTGTGATTTTGTTGCTAGAGGGTATTCTATTTTAAGTCTCTGCTTATTTTTGTTCATCGTCAGGTTAGTAAGAGTATTTTATTTGTGCAAAATTACAACTTTTCCGGCAAAAACAAAAATATTTTCGTTAGAAATTTTGTTAATTCAAAAAATAGTGTTACCTTTGCACCCGCAAAACGCAAAATGATGGCGGGATAGCTCAGCTGGTTAGAGCGCATGATTCATAATCATGAGGTCGCCGGTTCAATCCCGGCTCCCGCTACCAAAAGGTTCTACGAGTTACAGAGATGTAGCTCGTTTTTCTTTTTATTTCAGTAACCTTCTATTAGGGGCATGGCAATGCTTTTTCCCTAATATCTATTAATAATAAGGTGTGTCGAGTCGGATTTCACAGAAAAGTTAGCACACGGGGACACCTCTGTGTCATGGAATTTATCTGAGTTAGAATGCTGCTACTTGTCCGATAGTCTTGCGCAGCGAGAAGGCTGGCCAGCCCATGCGGGCGATGAGGGTTGAGAAGGTGATGCGGTCGCGAGCAGGCACTTCTAACTGATAGGTGTCGGTAGCAGGCTCCGCCTTGTCGGTCAGGTCGGCAGCATCGTAATAGTAGCCCGCCTCGGGCAACATGGCCTCGGTTATGTCGGAGGGTTGCAGAAGGGTAGCGGCTGTCAGCGTTTCGCCATTAGCCTCTACCAGATAGAGGGCATTGTCCACCTCGGGGTGCTGGTAGGCGTCGCGCAGGTCGAGCTGGCCGCCGATGAAAGCCATCAGGCGAGGCTCGGAAATCTGTACGCCCAAATAGTGATAGCCGTCGGCAGTCTGCTCGTAGAGCGTGCAGAGGTAGCGAGTACCAGTGGCATCTGCTGCCGTAATAATCTGCGGCACGTCGTAATATTCGAGGGTATCGGTCAGTGTGAGGGGTCTCATATCTGTAGCATTTTGAGGTTTGACATTTTGGTTTCAATTATCCAAATGCCAAGGGCTGCGACACTTCAAAGCGAAGGCCAAGGGCGCTGAGGATGCGGAGGAACATACCTGCACCAGGCTCCACGCTGCCATTCTCTATGCGAGAGATATACGACTTATTGGTTCCCACACGCTGAGCCAATTCCTGTTGGGTGACCTTCTCGCGCTTACGAGCATCACTGATAATCTGCCCCACGCAATAGGCATAAGCCTCCTTACGAAATGCCTCGCGCTCTGGTGTTCCCACCTTTCCGTAGCGTTCGTCCATCATAGCGTCAACGCTCATTATGTCATTTCTTTCCTGCATAGTATTCCTTTTTTATTTGTATTGCCTTGTTAATCTCGCTCTGCGGTGTCTTCTGCGTCTTCTTCTGGAATCCGTTGAAGAGCATTACCACATTTCCATCGTCGAAGATGAAGAACACACGGAAGATGTTACCGCCATGTTCGGCACGGAGTTCAAAAATCTCGTCGCGCAGGTATTTGACGAACTTGGCATTGACTCGTTCCTGTGTTTTCAACATATCAATAACGTAGAACACTTTCCGGGCTTCGGCTTCAGTTAGTGAACTGATGAAGTCTCTGAAGTAGTTCTTGTACGCTGATATGGTTCTTTCGGCTTTCATGGCTGCAAAATTACAAAAAGTTTTCAAATCAAGCAACTTTAAAGGCTGAAAAGTGAAAAATTCCGCGAAAGTTATTGCCGTTTCGCGGAATATTTTAGGATTACGACCTTCCGTCCGTCCACAATGTTCACTCCAGGTTGTAGAATATGGTGACGTATGCCGTTGAGGATAATGCAAAAGTTGGGATCAGCTTCTACATCGCTACCATTATTTTTAACGAACAAAGATTTTAAGATTTAAAAGATTTTGAGCCGACCGCCGACAAAGAAAAAACAAGATTCTTTTGTTACGCGCGTACGCAAGAGACAAACCTCACACGGGGTTGTCCCCGTGTGCTTACTACCCCACGGGGACGCGCCGACGGGTGTGCCGTCAGTGTAAGTTCCAGCTCTACGGTGTGAGAGCCAAGCGGCTGTGGCGCCTGCGGCAGCTCGCGCGCGTATTATAATAGGGACAAGGAGAAAACAACCCACACCTCCCACA
>ONDA01000034.1 GCA_900316475.1 uncultured Prevotellaceae bacterium | reverse complement strand
TACAGCAAAAACCGTTGTTTCAGGCCTCAAAACAAAGAAAATGAGGCTTCTTAACATTTATTAAGTGCCTCATCCTTGATTTTGTCTTAGAAATCCCCACCTCGAAATATGCCGGCACCAACGCCATTGAGGCTCCGTTTATCTTCAAGCATGGCGGCTACTATTATCTCTTCGTGTCGTGGGACTACTGCTGTCGGGGAGCCAAGAGCAACTACCGCGTTGCCGTAGGCCGCAGCAAGACGGTAGAAGGTCCCTACCTGGACCGTTCGGGCAAGGACATGGCCAAGGGTGGCGGTACGCTCTTCATAGAAGGCGACAAGAAGGAATGGGAGGCTGCCGGCCACTGCGCCGCCTATACTTTCGACGGCGAGGACATCTTCGTTTGCCACGGCTACAGCGTCACACAGAACGGTGCAGCCATGCTCATCCAGCGCCCTATCGTATGGACAGCTGACGGCTGGCCTGAGCTAAAGCCATGAAACAATAGATGAAAAACAAAGGACAGGTTGCAGCCCATGAATAGGGTCATGCAACCTGTCCTAGTTTTATACTCTCAGCGATTAGAAGTCCTTGGTCATCTCGGCCACCTTGTTGTTCACCTCGTCGATGAACTGCTGGATGGTCATGACGCTCTGCTCGCCACCACCCTGGGGACGGACGGCAACAGTCTTGTCGGCAGCTTCCTTCTCGCCGACGATGACCATGTAGGGGATGCGCTTCAGCTCATTGTCGCGAATCTTGCGGCCCAGCTTCTCGTTGCGCAGGTCGATGGTGGCGCGGACGCCGCCCTGCGAGAACAGCTTGCACACTTCCTCGGCGTAGTCGTTGTACTTCTCTGACAGCGGCAGGATGGCCACCTGCTCGGGCGTGAGCCAGAGGGGGAAGTGACCGCTGGTATGTTCGATGAGCACCGCGCAGAAGCGCTCGAGGCTTCCGAAGGGTGCACGGTGAATCATGACGGGCGTCTTCTTCTGGTTGTCCTCGTCGGTGTATTCGAGCTGGAAGCGCTTCGGCAGGTTGTAGTCTACCTGGATGGTACCCAACTGCCAGCGGCGGCCAATGGCGTCCTTAATCATGAAGTCGAGCTTCGGACCGTAGAAGGCTGCCTCGCCGTATTCCACCTTGGCGTGCAGTCCCTTCTCCTGACAAGCCTCCTGGATAGCCTTCTCGGCCAGTGCCCAGTCCTCGTCGGTACCCACGTACTTGTCGTGGTCGTTGGGGTCGCGGAGCGAGATCTGTGCCTCGAAGTTGAAGCCGAAGGCTGTCAGCACGACACCGATGATGTCCATCACGTTAAGGAACTCCTGCTTCACCTGATCGGGACGGCAGAAGAGGTGGGCGTCGTCCTGCGTGAACGAGCGCACGCGGGTCAGACCGTGAAGCTCGCCCGACTGCTCGTAGCGGTAGACGGTACCGAACTCAGCGATGCGCAGGGGCAGGTCCTTGTACGAACGGGGCTTGTTGGCGAAGATCTCACAGTGGTGAGGGCAGTTCATGGGCTTCAGCATATACTCCTCACCCTCCTCCGGTGTGGTGATGGGACGGAAGGAGTCCTTGCCGTAGTGGGCATAGTGACCCGAGGTGACGTAGAGGCTCTTGCCGCCGATGTGCGGGGTGATGACCTCCTGATAGCCGTAGCGCTTCTGCACCTTGCGCAGGTGCTCCATCAGGCGCAGACGGAGGTCGGTACCCTTCGGCAACCAGATAGGCAGACCCTTGCCCACCTTCTCAGAGAACATAAAGAGTTCCATCTCCTTGCCGATCTTGCGGTGGTCGCGCTTCTTAGCCTCTTCGAGCATGACGAGGTACTCGTCGAGCATCTTCTTCTTGGGGAACGAGATGCCGTAGAGACGCTGCATCTGTTCGCGGGTGGCATCGCCGCGCCAGAAAGCGCCGGCTACCGTAGTCAGCTTCACAGCCTTGATCTCGCCCGTGTCCATGAGGTGCGGACCACGGCAGAGGTCGGTGAAGTTGCCCTGTGTGTATGTGGTGATAGAACCGTCTTCAAGGTCCTGATCGATGTGCTCGCACTTGTAGGTCTGACCGGCGGCGGCAAACTCCTTCAGGGCGTCGGCCTTGGCCACCTCGCGGCGAACGACAGGTTCCTTCTTACCAGCCAGTTCCTTCATCTTTGCTTCGATCGTGGGGAAGTCGCTCTCCTTAATCATCTGTCCGTCGGGCAGCAGGACATCGTAGAAGAATCCGTTCTCAACAGCCGGGCCAAAGCCGAACTGGATGCCGGGATAGAGTTCCTGCAGTGCCTCGGCCAGCAGGTGGGCAGAGGTATGCCAGAAGGTGTGCTTACCCTCTTCGTCTTCGAACTTGTAGAGCGCGATGGTGGCGTCCTCCATGATAGGACGGTTCAGCTCTACGGTCTCACCGTTTACGCCACAGCTGACGACGCTGCGTGCCAGAGCCGGCGAGATGCTCTCGGCAATCTGAAGTCCCGTCACACCCTGTTCATACGAACGAACAGAGCCGTCAGGGAATGTAATTTTGATTTCCATATCTACAATATATGTTTGATGTTAAAATTCAGCGTGCAAAGGTACTAAATATCTCGGACACGGCAAAATAAAACGATTTAAAAATCAATGGTGCTGGCAATCTTGTTGACATTCATGCTGCGTGCACTGGCATCGAAGATTTCCTTATAGAGGCCGCCCTGGCGGTAGACGTCGGACGGTGTGCCCGACTATACGACGCGCCCCTGCTCAAGGGCGTTGATGCTGTCGACGGCACGGTCGAGCACAACGGCATTGACCTGCGCCATCAGCGAACCTATCAGCGTCAGCACCAGCGTGACAGCTACGAGCCACCTGTAAGGCAGCACGTAGGGCAGGATATTGCGTAACAGGCTCCAGATTGTCATCCTTCCTGCCGCATCCTGTTGCTCGCCCTGCCGACTCATGACTCCGACTGCTCGATGCCCAGTTTCTGGGCTGCCATCTGAAGATATATTTTCTCAGCCATTGTCATCTTCTCACCCATACCGACCAACTCCTTCATAGCATCGTAGGTCTCCTGAGCAACTTTGCGGTCAGTAGCCAACAAGTCGAAATCAACATCGTAGCTGTGATCCGACTCGATATTTGCCAGCAGGTCCAGCTTGTCCTGAGCGTCAATCTTCGAGCTGGCTATATGCAGTTCGATGGTTTGGAACTTCTCGTGCGACACCTCGTCGTTGATCTTAGCAATATTGATAAGAGCCTCTATCTTAGCCCGTTGCACTTTCTTCGGATCACGCTCAGCCTGTCCGGCCTTGACAAACGATGACTTGATATTTGCCAATTCAATGGCATCGATGTCGCCATCGTCAAATAGCCGACGCTGGGCACTGAGCTGACGACGCAGGCGGTTGGCACCGCGACGGAAGGTGTACAGTGTCAAGCCGCCAGAGAACAGGCCACCGGCCACCGGGATAAAACGGCCGACGCTCTTTGTCAGGCTGTCTTTCGAAAAGCGTGTGCCAATCATCTTGGTCAGCTGTGCAACAATAGGCACAAGGGCTGTCTTTGTCAGGGCCACACGGGGCAGACGGGTGACAGCATTCTCAGCCACTGCCTTCGACAATTCGCCAAGTCCCTTCTCAGCGACAGGAGCTCCCATCATGACACCCATGAAGATAGTCAGCAAGTCGATAGCGACATCGTTCAGCTCGCCATCGTCATCGCAAAAATCAGGATAGCCATAAAGGTAGGCCAGCTTCTGTGAGAGCACAAAGACATGATAGAAATACTGCGTCAGATCGGCTGGCAACGTGGCAGCCATAGCCAGTCCGCCAGGCAGTCCGACAACGGTTGACGTAGCGGTAACTACCGTTACATGGTAGCGTACACACTGACGGGCCAGTTTATCGATGACCTGCTCGGACACGACAGTGTAGGGACGCACACTGCCCAGCATCTGAAGGCGCGACTGGTTACAATACGGCCGCAGCTCATGGCGGAGGAATCCGACTCTATCGACCTTCACACCGGGCATTTTCAGCACGGTATTAAGGATTTTGTTCCAGACAAGGTTTTCTTTTTCCATTTTTTTCTTTTTATGAGGCCTATGAGACTAATGAGACTAATGAGGCCTATGGGATTTCGTTTTTGTTTTTCGTATATTTTTTCAAGAGACTGTAGGCAGTGTAAAGCCCCAGTTCGCCCGCTTTGCTCAAGTCGCTGACACCTTCGGCTGTCTTGCCGCTGTCAATGAGAGCCAGGCCTCGGTTGTAGTAAGCCTCAGCCAGGCGCGGGTCGAGGGTGATAGCCTGTGTATAATCCTCAATGGCACGGGCGTAATCTTTGCGCTGCACATAGACGCATGCCCTATTATAATAAAGGTACGCGCAACGAGGCGCCAGGCGGATGGCAGTCGAGAGATCCATCAGGACGTTAGCCGTCTTCATATCAATATAAGTGCCTTGCGAGGCTTGGAACTCATTGATTTTCGTCTGACAAGCAGACCGCTGCCACAAGGCCAGCACCGACAGGCTGTCATTCAGCAGGAGAGTGGTTAAGGCATCAATGGCATCCTCGTTGTTCTGCAACGCTGTATAGGCCACACCACACAACAGAAGCAAGTTCTGAGTTTTCGACAGGTTATGAATATCGGCAATGGCTGCTTTCAAGGAATCGATATAGGCAAAATAGTGCTGTGACTGCGTTTCGCTCAACGACGGCACATTGCTGACAATATGAAGCTGACGTGACGAATGGAGGTTGAAAGTCTCCACCGCCTCGTCGTAAGGCACATAATTCTTCACCTCGCTGCGCACTGGCATCAGCGACAGTTCGTACATCGGCAGATAGGTGGCTTCGACCTTGTGATGCTGCACCCGTCCGCGGTAGTCGTTCTTATAGTCATTCTCCACCTCCTGCTCGTCGGCGACGACCAGCTGGTTGTACTTCTCCATATCCTCGTCGCTACGCTTGCGCTGCTTCTTGCTCAGCCGTGGCTGACGTCCGCCGTAGCGCTTGTCTATCTGTGCCTTCAAAATGCGGAACTCGTCCAGCTCGGCCTGACGGCTCATACCCAAGCGGCGGTAGCAGCCGGCACGGTAGTGCAAGCCCGTCCAGAAGTTAGGATACTCATTGATGACCTTTGTATAGTCGCTGATAGCGCCTCGCAAATCGCCCGTCTTTTCGCGTAGCAGTCCGCGGTTGAAGCGGGCAAGCATATTATCGGGTTCCAGGTTAAGGACAAAGTCGAAATCCTCGATACCGCGGTTGTCGTCACCCACCTGAGCGCGTAACAGCCCTCGGTTATAGTGCCCCAGGAAGTTATTCGGTTCCAAGTCGAGGGCGGTGTCATAGTCGGCCATGGCGCCACGTAGGTTGCTCTGGTTGTAACGGGCCAGGGCCCGGTTGATGTAGTTGCCGCCGCTCTTTGGCAGATAGTGGATGGCTTTGTCGAGATACCCCTCCGCCTGTTTCCACTCACTACGCGACAGACTGATGATGGCGCGCGCTCCCCAGAGCGTTCCGTCATAAGGGTCAATCTCGATGCTCTTCTCAATAGCCTCCAGTGCCTTGACGGTATCTTTCTGCTGCATATACACCTCAGCCCGCATAGAATAGGGAGCCGCATTGCGTGGCCAGCGGGCAATCATCGTGTCGAGCTGTCCTAATGCGCGCTCATAGTCCTTACTACGGATATAGCAGAGCACGCGGTTATGCCAGAGTCCCTGGTTTTCAGGGTCGTACTTCAGCGCACTGGTATAGTCGGCAGCGGCCTCTTCGAAGCGATTCTGGTGGATGCGGCAGAGTCCGCGCAGTTCGTAGCAATTGGTGACGTAGGGATTGCGCTCAATGGCGCTTGTGCAGTCGCTTTCAGCCCCGGCGAAATCGTCAAGGTAGAACTTGGCCACCCCTCGGAAGAACCACCCTTCGTAGAGATAAGGTTTGGCCGTGATGGCCTGGTTGAAATACTGGATGCTGAGCACATAATCCTCATAATAGAGCGCCGACCGTCCGATGGTTATCAGACGGTCAGTGTTGAACTGCGACATCATCGGTAAGGAGCACAGACAACAAAGCAGGACTATGAGCTTACGCAATATCAACGCCTAACAGGTTTTGTCTTATAGCCGCAACGATAGCGGCCAAGGGTCAATGCCTTCAGCTTGCTCTTGATGAGCTGCTTGCGCAACGGCGAGATGTGGTCGATGAACATGTGACCTTCGAGATGGTCAAACTCATGCTGCATGACACGTGCCAGATAGCCTTCAATCCACTCGTCGTGAGCCTGGAACTCCTCGTCCATCCACTGCACACGGATGCGTGTGGGGCGGACGACTTTCTCGTGAATGGCCGGCAACGACAGGCATCCCTCTTCGCTGGTATCTGTTTGGGTCTCGTCTTTCTCAACGATGTGGGCATTGATGAACACACGGCGGAAGTCCTTGTATTCCGGCATATCGTCGCTGAGCACATCGAGGTCGATGACCACTACACGTATGGACTTGCCAATCTGGGGGGCGGCCAAGCCTATGCCCTCACTCTCGGCCAGTGTCTCCCACATATCGGCAATCAGCTGCTCCAACTGCGGATAGTCGGGGGTAATGTCTTCAGCCACCTTACGCAAGACTGGCTGGCCATATATATAAATAGGTAATACCACTTTCTGATAATTGATAATTGACAATTGATATTATTTACGGCTTCGGAGGTAATCCTCCAAGATGATCGTCGCCGAAATCTCGTCGACCAGTGCCTTGTCTTGACGCGCCTTCTTGCGAAGACCACCATCAAGCATCGCCTGATGTGCCAGCACCGACGTGAAGCGCTCGTCATAATAGTCGATGGGCAACTCAGGATGCGCCTTGCGCCAGCGATTGACAAACTGCTGAACGCGCTGCAGGTTTTCGCTGGGCTGACCATTAGGCTGCCGGGGCTCACCTATGACGATACGCTCAACCTCTTCGCGACTGACATACTGCTGCAGCCAGTCGAACAACTCAGACGTAGAAACAGTCGCCAGCCCTCCAGCAATAATCTGCAGAGGGTCGGTGACTGCTATACCGGTACGCTTTCGGCCGTAATCAATCGAAAGGATTCGCGCCAACCGTTACTGGACGTTATAGAGCAACCAGGCGTCGCCCTTCGGGTTGAATTTCGAACCACGAATCTGGTCGCGGCTGTTCACAGCGTCAACCTTTGAGTCGAATGTCGTGGCGACGACACGGAACATATTGTTTGACTCATTCTTGACAATCTGGGCGTCGTATCCGCCATCACGGAGCTGCTGCTGCAAACCTTCAGCATTCGCCTGCAGACCGAAAGAGCCAACCACAACGCTGAAATTCTTCAAGCCAGAACCGTTGATAAGAGCCACTCTCTCCTGACGAACTGACACATTGTCAACATTGTCAACGACTCTCGTCTGAGTGGCAGGACGGGTGGTGACTGGTGCGACAACCGTCTGGGTGGGAGTCTCAGTCTGGGGAACCTCATTCACGCGCTGTGCAGCCTCCTGCGACTTTGCTTTCTCATACGCCTTCTTATAGGCACTCTCACTACTCTTACCGCAGCTGGAGAAAGCTAAAGCAATGCTCAAGCCTGCGAATACTACCATGTACTTTTTCATACTTCTCTACTAATATTTAAATTGATTAAAACGTTTGTCTTTAAAAATCAGTGGCGAAATTACAAAAAACAAAGCAAAAACAGGCCAAAAACGGGCATAAACTTTGTTAAATACAAGAAATACTCACAAATTAACAAAAAATGTCACAGTTTTTAACGTGAGATTCAGAAAAATTTCGTATTTTTGCAGTAGGAATTATGTTTTACCAATTAAAAATAGTATTATGAAAAGTTTAGGTTATATTGGAGCTTTCTTCGGCGGAGCTATTGCCGGTGCAGCCTTAGGTATTCTGCTGGCCCCTGAAAAGGGAGCCGACACCCGCGTAAAAATCACTGATGCCATTGATGACTTTATGAAAAAGCACAACATCAAGCTCAGTCGCAAGGAAGTTGGCGACCTCGTTGACGACATCCAAGACGCTACAGTAGAGGAATAGGCTATGCTATCGAGCGATAAGAACGTTGAGAACATTGGGCAGTTAGCACAGCTACTCAAGAAATACGTCGAGCTTCAGAAGGAGTATCTGAAGCTTGACGTTATTGACAAGATTGTGCGTCTGATAACAGCACTGACGCTTACTATCGTACTGCTGCTCTTAGGCGTTGCCGTGCTGTTCTACCTCTCCTTTGCCTGTGTCTATTGGCTTGAGCCCATCACCGGCACAGCCCTCGCCTTCTTCATCATAGCCATTTTCTTCCTCACCTTACTCCTTATCGTATTTCTTAACCGCAAGACGTGGATCCAGCGCCCGCTCGTCCGCTTTCTCGCTGACGTTTTGCTCAACTAACTCTTCACAGAACCACAACCCAATACTGTTATGCCCTACAACACCCTCGAAGACATCCAGTTGCGCAAAGACGAGCTGAAAGCCAACATCCAGCAACAATCTGGTCAGATATCCACCGTTTGGCGTGAGCTCACCACACCGCATCCTACTAACACCAAAGGCGAGATGATAGCCGGGCTTATCGCTAATAGCATCACCGCCATTGATGGCTTTCTTTTGGTACGCAAGCTTATCCGCAACTACGGTTCCTTTTTCGGCATCAGGCAGAAAAAGCGCAGATAGGATTTCTCCGCAAAATCAAATGACGATGGTCTGTCCGTCGTAAGCTAACTGAATGTCAGATGGCAGTTCGGCATTAACCTCAGCATGCAGCCCGATGTCGTGACTGCAGTGAATGAGCCATGTTTGACAGGCTCCAATCCTACGGGCAAACAGTACGGCTTCATCCAGTGTTTGATGCGAATGATGGAATTCACGGCGCAGGGCATTCACCACCAACACCTTTGTCCCCTCTATATATGGCAACTCTTCATCGGCGATGGTTTTCATGTCCGTGATATACGTCAGTTCTCCTATGCGGAAGCCAAGAATGGGCAGGTCGTGATGCATCACCTCAATCGGCATGATGTCAAGGTCGCCGATGACTAACGGCTCATGCTTATGGACTTCATGAAGCTGGATGGCCGGCACGCCCGGATAGCGGTTTTCGGCGAAGCAATAAGGCAACATCTGGAGCAGTCCCTCCCGGGCTATGGGGTCGGCGTAGACGTTAATCTCGCCAAACTGGCAGTAGGGACGTATGTCGTCCATACCGCCCATGTGGTCGTAATGGGCGTGAGTGATGAGGATGCCGTCGATACGACGGAAAGGGTGTGGCATGATTTGCTGACGGAAGTCGGGACCGCAGTCTATAAGCAGACGTGTCGTGTCCGTCTCTATCAGTGCCGAACAGCGCAGGCGCTTGTCCTTAGGGTCTGTGCTACGGCAGGTGCGGCACGTACAACCGATGGTCGGCACACCGCAGGATGTTCCTGTTCCAAGAAATGTCAGTTTCATACAATGTTGACTTCAGGGTAAATATCAATGCCAAAACGCTGGCGGACATCCTGTTGAATTGCCTTATAAAGCGTCACGATCTCTGAACCAGTGGCACCACCAAGATTGACGAGCACCAAAGCCTGACGATCGTGTACGCCGGCGCGTCCCAAGGAACGTCCTTTCCAACCACACTGGTCTATCATCCAGCCTGCAGGAATCTTCTCGTGTCCGTCATCGACTTTGTAGTGAGGCATGTCAGGATACTGCTGTGCCAAATCCTCGTATTTCCGTCGTGTCACAATGGGGTTCATAAAAAAACTACCGGCATTGCCTGTCACCTTCGGATCGGGCAGTTTGGCATTGCGTATGTCAATAATCGTCTCGCGCAGTTGCTGAGCAGTCGGCGCTGCTATTCCTTTTCGTTCCAGCTCGGTCCGGATATTGCCATAGTCAAGACGGGGCACGAACGTCTGCGACAGGCCGTAGGACACTCGTGTAATGAGGTACTTGTTTTTCCAGTCATTCTTAAACCGGCTCTGCCGATAGCCGTATTCACATTCATCGGCAGACAACATACAGAGTTTGCCAGTCGCTATCTCGACAGCCCATACACACAGGATGAAGTCCTTGGCCTCCACACCGTAAGCACCGATATTCTGGACGGCACTCGCTCCCACGTCGCCAGGAATCAGCGACAGGTTCTCCATGCCATAATACCCTGCTTCGATACTCGCAGCCACCATATCGTCAAAGGACTCTCCACTGCCACATACCATCCTATTGCCGTCTTCGAAATGATAACCCTTGATGCCGGAGCGAACCACGATACCCTTATAGTCGCAAGTCAGCAACAGATTACTGCCACCACCTATTATTATATAGGGCATACCCGACTGCCGCAGAATAGCAGCGACATCCATCGCTTCTGTCTCGTTTTCAAATTCCAGGAAACGACGGCAGCGGGCTTCGATACCAAACGTATTGTGCCCCTTCAAGCTATAGTCACGTAAATCTTTCACCTTTCACTATCCTCATTTCACGCTACACGCTTCACTACCGTAGCGTCAGTTCACCAATTTCATCAACTGCCAACGGCCACCGCGCTGACGGAATGTCATTTCTAATTCCATACCATTGGCTATGCCGCGCATCACGAAGATTATCTTGTCGGATTTGGCTCCAGGCTTGCCATAGGTAATGTTGTATATCATACGGTCGGGCAATTCCGGTGCAAAGGCTGGCCACGTGTCGGGCGTCAGGATGCCTTCCATCTGCGCGAAATCGTCGTCGGGGTCAGGACCTACAAACTGCACCGTCTCGTCCAGGCTTTCCGTCTGGAAGACAGTGTCTGTAACAAATTGGTGGTAAAAATTCAAGAACGAGGCGTTTCTGTTCGATGCTATCGGCTCGGTCTTCTGTTCTATCAGCAGCCAAGCTCCCTTTATCCTGCGGAACATATACTGAACGACAGCCCCCGTGTTGAAATATATCTTTTCTACCTTCGCCTCACTGACCGACGTATCTCTGACCAGCTCCATCTGTCGCTCGTTGTCGAAGAGGACGGTGTAGAAGTCTTGACGCATAAAGAAACGCTCCATCTTCCATCTGTTCTTGTCAACACGTGTGGTATCGTTGCCCTTCACTGTCAGCAACGGGAAAAGCACGCGCTCCATCTGTAACTTACGGTTGGAAGCAAAGTTAAAAAGGAAGTCATCGAACAACTCGTCAGCAGCACGCGGCATTGGCGTCTCGGCAATCAACTGCTCCAGCGTGTCAACGCCTACAGTATCCTGCACAACGGTTGTGTCCGTTGAGTCTTGGGGCACGTCCTCAGCCGTGTCGTTTGTCTGTTTTCCCTTGCATGAGAACATCAGTACTGTCAGCACCAGTGCCCCAAATAGAAGCCTCTTCATGGTTCGTCTCTCAAATTAGCGTGCAAAGTTACGAAATAAAACTGACGTAGCAAAATATTTCTGGCAGATTAACGCAGTTCTCCCCATAAATAAAGGCAATTCGAGGAAATTTGAGGAAAGTCCGCAAGATGCCACAACGCAAATCGAGGCAGATTGCGGAACGAATTAGGTTTCCAATTCGGACTCGGCTTTGCCGCTTCGCTCGTCGAAGAACCCCCGATAGCCCCAAGTCGGATAGTTAAACTTTCTTAACGATCTGCGCAAATCAAGGCATTTCTCGGCAGTTCGAACCGTTTTCACATTTCGCGTTTTTCTTTCCTAAATCTGCCGTGATTTGCGTAGCAATTTATTCCCAAAATGGTATTACTTTTGCAGCCCGAATTTAAAAAGGAATTAGAAGATGAGTAGAAGCACTTTTTCGGTATTGTTCTATGCGAACATTTAGAGTCCCTTGATAAGGGACGGCTATAATGCAGGGTTATCATGGGCAGAATCACCATCAACGGAACACAAAGCCAGTTCAGTTGCAAGCGGAGCATCCCATTGTCGTTGTGGGATGCGAAGGGCCGCTCGAACTTGTTCGCTTGCAAAGCAAGAACCTGATACGCTACCAAGACACCTACGCTGAACAGATGGCAGCATACGGACTACAGCGTGGCATCAAAGGCTCAGAGGCGCAACATATATCCACGCATGAGTATTATCGGAGCCTGATTGCACAGGGTGAGGGCTTACAGGCTAACGTTACCCAAATGCTGGAAGAACAGGAAAAAGCAAGACTGGTGATAGCAGAGGCGGAACAGGCAAAGAAAGACCTTGCCCGTATCAAGGCAGAGGCAAAGACCGAGGAACTGAAGAATTCTGCAACGAAGACCGCCACCAGCGTACTCAACGGAGTGAATTCTCTTCTTGGCGGCAACAAGGTAAGCCGATTAGAGAAAGAGAATGCCCAACTGCATAGAGAGGTTGAAGATTTGAATGACCAGATTGAAAGACTTCATACCGACATGCAGAAGATGAAGGACAACCACGCAAGGGAACTAAACCATACCAATGAGCAGCACCAGCAGGAGGTGGGCAACTTGAAGCGCATCTTAGACAAGGCTTATAGATGGTTCCCAAGTTTCAAACGTTTTCTCAATATGGAACGTGAGTGTCTGCAATGTGGTTTTAACGCAGAACAAACCGACAAACTGCTACATGGGCAGACTGTCAATTATAGTGGCTTGCTTCACTCCAATGAGTACAGGCGCAATGCACTTGCCAATAACGTAACGGCACAGGTGATAAGGGACGAGAAGCGAAACTTGTTCCTACATATCACCAGACACCAATTGCTCAATGGTTCAAGGAGCAGTTCGGATTGGGACAAGTGCGACGGAGAGACATTAGAATGTAAGTTAAAGGAGTCTCAGAAGAGAGTGTACTCATTCCTTCTGAGACTCCTTTTCCTGTAGCAGTTACCACAAACGATACTCAATAGTTTTATCTGTACACTGTTATATATTACCTTTGTTACCATAACAAACTATACCACGACCATTGCAACGAGAGCATCTATGCAACCTGTCTCCTATGTATTTTGTACCTAGTGTAGTTGAGTGCCCGATTCGATCATTATTAATAGTTAGTTATAGCAGAGAATGTATCCGAAGTAGAGGATCCATAGCTGTTCTTCACTGTACACTTGAAATAATACTTTGTACCAGACTTCAAACCACTGACTGTGGCAGAGACCTGTTTACCCGATATAGAAGAAGATGCAGTACTTGTTGGCGATGATGTTCCATACTTGACTGTTGCACTCGTTGGCCTTTCACTACACATGAATTTAACTGTGATTGAACTTTTTGTTGCTGTAAAATCGAAACTTGTCACATAAGGCGCATCGCCTGTACTTCCGCCACTATTGCCACTGCCGCTTCCACCATCAAATGATTTTGCCCCTTCTCGATATGAGACCTTAACAAATTCGGCAGAAGATGTATCATTATAAGGACTCTTTAGTACCAATTTCGTCTCTGTTAGTTCTTCTATTCTCCCTGGTCCAAATAGAGAAGCTGCAAATTGCGCCCGTAGCGATGACTGGGTATAATCACTTGCTTTTATATCATAGTCATAAACGCCATCTTTTACTTCCCAAACACCGTATGCATTGTATTTATTCACGAAATTTATTACATACCATTCATGATTATATCCAAATGTAAGAATACCTTCATAGCCGGTGTCAGTCCAACTCGGCTTAGTCTGTTTCCAACTCGTTCCCATTAGTTTACTTTCATACACAGCATCCGTACCCGTAACTTCATTAGATTCTGTTCCCGCATTAGGACCATTTCCCAGATTGTCGTCATCACCACCACATGATGAAGCTAACCCCATCATGATTACCGTAAATACAAATAGTAAAGAATACTTTTTCATAATTAAATTGTTAAAATAATTTGCTGTTTTTTTAGCACTTGTCTTGGCACAAGGGTGCAGTCCCCCAGGTACTTCGATTGTAATTATCTATATTCCACTTCATAATGTCCTCCATGTCCTGCACAGAATGAACATTTTCCGCTACCTCCGCAACCATATTCACATATCGAAGAATTGCCACTCCATCCTGTGAAGATTCCTGTGCCTCCACAGGTTTGGCATTTTCCTGATCCAAAACAGATTGTGCATTGCTTCCATACTTGTACAGGCACAGGGTCACGATGATGCTCAACAACTACAGTCGTTGTTTTGTTCCCTGAGCTATTATTGCCAGAACTGCTACTGGTTGAGGAAGAACTAGAGGAACTTGAAGATGAGGAAGCAACAGAAGTGTTTTGCTTGGGAGTTTCCACCTTTATCTTTGATATTTGCCGTCCCGTTGCATCGCATTCACCCTTATAGCCGTTCATTGTGTAAGCAAACCGCTTATTAAAGGATTTGTAGTCGCCAATAGATGTATAACCTCGGTTGGTATCAATGAGCACTTTCCCTTGATAGTTCATCAGCCCCCAGAAACCGTTCAGCTTATAGCGCAGGTAGCCAGTGCCAGCAGACTCCAAGGCTTCCATTTCAACGGGTACAATTATTTTGCCTTCAGCATCTGTCAAGCCATAGCGGCCGTTCTTGCTTACCTTATAATATTTTGAACTGCCGTTCTTCATCTCCATGGTGCTGCCATAGTTGCCAGCCGCCTTGATGTCATCTCCTGTTGGAGGAAGCTTAGTTAAGGAAATCTCATCACCATGTTCGTTGCAGACACCAGTATATCCTTTCTTCGCAAAAGCGAAGGTTCTGCTGTTTGTATTATAGTTGCCAATATGAGTATAACCTCGTGATGTGGGAATCAATATCTTTCCTTTTTCGCTGACAATTCCCTCACCTGTTTTGTCTGATACTTTATAATAAACAAAGTTATTTTTTCCCACATGAATTCTACTAACTTTTCTACCAGACACAACAGGTACAATCCATTTGCCGTTTTCACCCAAAATACCATGACCGTCACCATCAGTTACTTCATAGTATATTGAACTATTATATTCATCCTCTCTTTGTACAACTTTCCTGCCAACTTTGGCTTCCAAGATTAATTCTCCCTGCCTATTAAACAAACCATTGTCACCATTTTTAAATCTACGAAAAGCCTCTTTAGTAATTCCAAATGTATTGTAACAGTTATCTTCATTAAAACTTGTAGGCAAACCATAAATCGTGCCATCAAAACGCCAACGAAATCTAGGATATTCCCAGTCAGAAGAGTTAAAAATTGATTTACCAACTTGAGCATTGCTTGATAGTCTTATCCTGGTTAACTTTTTACAGCCGACAAAAGCAAAATCTCCAATTTGTAAAACACCATCATTCATTGATATGCTTTCTAAATTTTCACAACTACTAAAAGCCTTTTGCCCAATCGTTTTCAACGAAGATGGAAAACGTACTTCAGTAAGACTTTTACAAGACCAAAAAGCTTCATCGCCAATTTCTTCAAGTTTCTCAGGAAAAGATATGGACTGAAGAGGAGTCATCGAAAAGGCATTTCTTCCAATCTTTTTAAGTGATTGGGGTAGCTTTATTGACCGCAAAGACAAACAGCATGTAAACGCATTTGCACCAATTTCCTTAATTCCTTCGGGGATAGATACATTGACCAAATTGTCACAGCGATAGAATAAGGAATTTGTTATTCGAATCCATGATGAAGGTATAGTGATTGCAGTTAGATTGTTGCAATGCCAAAAAATGCATTCGCCTAGAGTTGCATGAGACAATTTTTCTAAATCAAATGACGTTATTGCAGAATATGCGAAAGCTCTATAACCAACACTCTTTAATTTAGATGGGAGCTTAAAATCCTTTATTTTGGTTAATCCTGTTGAACCCGAATATACGTAGCCATTAAATGCATTATTTCCTATGGATGTTACACCTTCTTCTATTACGACATAATAAATTTTATCCCATAAACTCTTTTTATTCCATGGTGCAAGCCCTAATTTTTTGTAGTCAGAAGAATGTTTGTATGCTGCGAAATTTGGAATATCTCCATTGCCCGAAATAATCAAAACACCATTATCGCTCAGTTCCCAATACAGACCATTTCCAAATGGTTTTTTCTTTGCTAATATAGTTATTGGGACAATGAGGAATAGCAAAAGACATAAGATAATAACTTTTTTCATACTTTTACTTATTATTTGTTACTTTTCCCACTATTACACACTCTGCACAGCAATTGTGCATTAGATAGCACCGTCCTACCTCCAAGGCTCCAAGGCTTTTTGTGGTCAACGGTCAGTTCATCGGCGCGGAAATGCTGGTGGCAGACATTACATTCATAGAGACCATCGGCATTGGGAGTCTGTTCTGACAAGAGTTGCTGTTTATCATCTTGAGTGAAGAGCCGCTTGGGGTCAACACGTTGGTTGCCGACTATGCCGAGAATCATCGCTTCGATGTCAGACTCCTTGGATTCGGACAGGCGGTAGCCCTCGCTCTTCATAAAATCGTTCACCTCTTTATATATAGCGTCCTTGTGCTGAAGCCAGATGGCGCGTTCTTTCAGATACTTGGCAGACAACTTAAACTTCAGAACGGCAGAGATTTTCGACTTATCGTTAAAGACATCACGGATGAAGCTGATGTAGGGTTTGATCTTTTTCACTTCATCGTTGAAACTCTCGTCTTTATGTTGCTTCACATATTCGTCCAGTTCGTCTTTCTTTGGGAAACGACTCTCGTGCCGAACATAGTAGATGTATTCTAATAGGTGATACTTATTGTCACCACGATCTATCGTTGCGGTTGGCAAAACATGACGAGCATTCTTGTCATTCCGAATATAGGCTTCCAGTCCTTCAAGGTATTCGCCATGATAGAGTCCATTCAGCACCTCAAAACGTGAGAGAGGAACGCCCAAAGTGTTGATACGCTTGAAGATTTCTCGCTTTTTCTCTTCTGTTCCGCTACAAACGATGGTGGTAAGCTTCGCATTATTCACCTTGTCGTGTAAATCGGTATCGGAATAGCCTTTCCAGGTCTTCCCGTTATACTTCAGTTCGTTGATTTTGAACTTCCGAATAGCTTCGATACGCTGCTTGCCATCAAGAACCTCTAAGACTCCATCATCATTCTTCCACAAATAGAAGGCTGGCAAAGGAATGTCGTGATAGAGACTGTCTATCACTAAAGCCTGCTTCTCGGCATCATAGACGATGGCACGCTGCAATTCGATGTCACTGATGATTTTATTGTCAGCCACTAATTCGTATAATTCTTTTACTGTCATTGGCTTTCCTCCTTGATTCGTTTGATGACTATTCTATCCCATAGTCGGCGATAGTGCTTATTGCCTAATGCTAAATAGAAACGTGTTCCACCTTTTTCATAAGTAGCATCCGGCTCCACACAATCTTTAATAGGTTTACCCAGTTGCATACTTGAGCCAATAATCTCAAACTGCTTGGGATTATATTTCTGCATAAAGGTAATAGGTACGCCCATTTCTCCATAGTAGTCTTCTGGAATATCTGCTACTGTGCCTACCTCAATGGCATCATAGTTCACATATTTGGGGTAATTCTCTGGATTGTCATAGTAGGAGGCGGAGAGTATTATCTCTTTTGTTTTGATATCCACTTGCATGTTGGTGTACCACAGGCTACTTCTTGGTGTATTGTGCTGTTTTGGCAATATTGTGCCGTCTGGTCTCATGAAACCACTCAGATGATAATGATAGCCTATACGGATATTGCCTTGCTGGAAATGGCGGATGATGCTCTTTTCCGTCGGAGCAGTCTGAGGGCCAATGACGAGAAATAGTTTCCCATTACTAACCAGAATATCGATGAACTTGTCGAATATGCTGAATGGAGGATTGGTGATTATCACATCGTAGCAGCTATAGTCAACATCTTGGAAGCGGATGCCTTTACCATTCTTTGGATTATAGCCACAGACGCTGATGGAGAGGATTCCCCAATCCTCAGCCTTTCCTAACAGGAAATAGACGAACTGATTCTTCACCAAGTCCATCGGCTTCTCAATCTTCGCCGTAGTTTTGGTGACAGCATCGTTCTTGACAATACCACCTTGGATGAAGAGGTCACGGTTTATCACATATCCTTCTGCCTTATAGACAACCTCCTCGTCGTAACTCTCATTCCAGTCGCATGGGCAAAGGATTCGCTTACCCCTCAGCTGTGGCGCATAAGGGCTAAGTTCATCAGCTATATCCTGAAACAGCGTGTAGTACTCATCGTCACGCCGTTCCTTGCTGCCTTGCAGCCTTTCTGTACGTTTAACCATAAGTCGTTGCACGTTTCTTTTTGCAAAATAGCAGTGGGTTGTATCAAAAAGAAACGTACAGTCAGGCCAGGCACCCGATGGTTCGCTATAGAACACAAAGAACGTGGACAATCTTCCTCGTCCACGTCCTTGGGTGTTTGGCCTGACCCGTGATAGATAGACAAGTCAGACATCCACGTATACATGGACATCTGCTCTCTATTCAATCTATCACGTCTATCTGTGGCCAAACTTCAAGGACGTTCTTTCGAATAAATAGCAAATGTATGCTAATTTCCCACGAAAATCATTCTTGGCAGACATCGCTGTGCTGCCTTGGCAATGCGCCTATATGCCGCACAAGCCGCTGCAAATATAGTGATAATTTGGCAAAGTAATGCATTCGGTGGAAGAA
This sequence comes from uncultured Prevotellaceae bacterium, assembly GCA_900316475.1. Lineage (GTDB taxonomy): Bacteria > Bacteroidota > Bacteroidia > Bacteroidales > Bacteroidaceae > Prevotella. The sequence continues at coordinate 13,835 of ONDA01000034.1, read as the reverse complement.
AAATGCAAAAATAGTTGCAAAATTGAGGATTTTACTGTAATTTTGCCATCGAAAAGCAAAAGGAAATAATAATATGGCAACACCAGTAAAGATTATCCCAACATTGCACGGTGAAGCCGCAAGGGCATTCATAGAGCGTGCAGAAGAGCGTGAGCGCAACCCACGCAATATCGTTATATTTAACGAGAAAGAAGAGCGTGCTTATATTGAAATGATGAAAAGGTCGGGAATGCCGCTATGACAGTTGAAGAACTTTTGAACGGTTTTATGTTCACAGAATTGACGGAAGAAGTGCTCGCTGAGTGCGAGCATTTTTCTTGTGGTATAGATGACCTTGATGAGTACTTCCAGAAAGATGTTGTTGGATATACGCGTCGGATGGTAAGTCGTTCCTATGTGTTCCGTTCCAATAGCAATCCACAACAGATTGCGTGTGCTTTCTCTGTTTCAAACGACAGTCTGCGCATGACAGACCTTTCCAATCGTAAGCAAGAGGTGTTCCGTGAGGAAAATGACCTCAGCGAGAAACGTCTCAAACGCTATCCAGGCATCTTGATAGGACGATTGGCAGTCAATAAGGCAATGGCACACCAAGGCATTGGCACAGCCCTTATGAGCTTTATTAAACGATGGTTGGGTTCTGGTGGCAAGACTGGTTATCGTTTCCTGATAGTCGATGCTCGTAATGCAACAGACACATTAGCCTACTATGAAAAGAACGGCTTTACTTACTTATTCCCATCAGAGGAAGAAGAATCAAAGAGTACACGTAAGGACAAAGCAATTGTTCCTCAAGCAACTCGACTCATGTATTTCGACCTCATGGACTTGCAACCCCGTAAAAATTCTATTTGATATTTGGTCGTTTCAAATAAAAGCATTACCTTTGCCCCCGACAATGAGTCATTCTTGAGACCCTTCGGGAACAAGCGAGCAAAGCTCGAGCGGAAACAGGCTGGTGGCTCTGAGTCGGGAGTTTTTGCGTCCCTTCGGTAGCAAGAACCGTTGCCAGTTCGTCGCTCGGCTTTGCCGCTTGCCTAAGCAAGAACCCCGATTTTTCTCAATCCTTGGGACTGCCTTTATTTACAAAAGGTTTGCGATTTTATCCAAAGTTACAAAATAATTCTTAATTCAATTCTTTATTCTTATTTTTTTTGTACCTTTGCAGCCGAAATTGCAATTTTACATCAAGACTATGATTTTAGACAAGATAGATGAACTTCTGAAAGAAGTACAGACGCTGAGTGCGAAGAACGCAGAGGAAGTGGAACAGCTTCGTCTGAAATACCTCAGCAAGAAGGGCGAGATAACAGCCCTTATGAATGATTTCCGTAACGTGGCTGCCGACGAGAAGAAGACCGTCGGCATGAAGATTAATGAGCTGAAACAGATGGCTACCGAGCGCATCAACCAGCTACGCGAGGCGTGCGAAAGTCAGGAGACCGGCAACGAGCTGATGGACCTGACGCGCACCCCCTACCCTATTAAATTAGGTACGCGCCACCCGCTGACTATTGTGACGAACGAGATTATCGACATCTTCTCGCGCATGGGCTTCGTACTGGCCGACGGTCCCGAGGTGGAGGACGACCTCCACGTGTTCACGAAGATGAACTTCGCCGCCGACCACCCCGCCCGCGACATGCAGGACACGTTCTTCGTGAGCCAGCACCCCAATGACGTGACGAAGAACATCCTGCTGCGCTCACACACCAGCAGCGTCCAGGCTCGCGTCATGGAACAGATGCACGACGAGAACGGCCAGTTGACCGCCCCCATCCGCGTTATCTGCCCCGGCCGCGTCTATCGCAACGAGGCCATCACCGCCCGTGCCCACTGCTTCTTCCACCAGGTAGAAGGTCTGTATATCGACAAGAACGTATCGTTCACCGACCTGAAACAGGTACTGCTGTCGTTTGCCAAGGAGATGTTCGGTGCCGACACGAAGATTCGTCTGCGCCCCTCTTACTTCCCGTTCACCGAGCCTTCGGCAGAGATGGACATCTCGTGCTTCATCTGCGGCGGCGAGGGTTGCGGCTTCTGCAAGCACACCGGTTGGGTGGAGATTTTAGGCTGCGGTATGGTAGACCCCAACGTCCTCGAACAGTGCGGCATCAACTCGAAAGTCTACTCCGGCTATGCCTTCGGCATGGGTGTTGAGCGCATCACCAATCTGAAATACCGCGTCAACGACCTGCGTCTGTTCTCCGAGAACGACATGCGCTTCTTAGAGGAGTTCGAGGCCGCCGACTAACCGTATGAAGCCAACACAACGCATACTGCTTACCATCCTGCTGCTGGCCACCGTACTGACGATGCAGGCGCAGATGCAAGACCCCGTGCATTTCAAGTCGGAGCTGAAGACTGGAAAGAATGCCGAGGCAGAGATTGTCTTTACTGCGACGATTGACCAGGGGTGGCACGTCTATTCTACGGACTTAGGCCAGGACGGCCCCATTGAGGCGACCTTCAACGTGGTGAAGATGGATGGTGCTGAGAAGGTTGGCAAACTGACGCCAAAGGGCAACGTCATCAAGAAGTATGACGAGATGTTCGGTATGGAACTGAAGTACTTCGAGCATCAGGTCACCTTTGTGCAGAAAATACGCTTCACCAAGCCCAAGTACGACATCGACTGCTATTTAGAATACGGTGCCTGCAATGACCAGAGTTGCTTGCCACCGACGCAGGTGGAGCTTTCCGCCTCTGGCGAAGTGAAAAGTGAGAAAGGAGAAGTGAAAAATGAAAATGAAGAAATGAAAAATGCCGACGTGAGAGCAGAGGCTACGGTAACCGATACCGCGACCGCCGACACCATTTCCCATTCCTCACTTCTCATTTCTAATTCCGGAGCCGAAGGCGAAGACTTATGGTCCCCCGTCATCAGCGAGCTCCAGGCCTTTTCGAGCAGCAAGCCGCTGAGCGACCACTCCTTATTATATATCCTGCTGATGGGCTTCGTCGGTGGACTGTTGGCTGTATGTATGCCCTGCATCTGGCCTATCATCCCTATGACCGTTTCGTTCTTCCTGAAGCGGGCCAAGAGCAACAGAAGCAAAGCCATCACCGACGCCGTGACCTACGGCGTCAGCATTATCGTCATCTACTTAGGACTGGGACTGCTGGTGACGGCACTCTTCGGCAGCGACACGCTGAACGCCATGTCGACGAATGCCGTGTTCAACATCTTCCTGTTCCTGCTGTTGGTCGTCTTTGCCCTCAGCTTCTTCGGATGGTTCGAAATCAAGCTGCCAGGCTCATGGGCCAACAAGGTGGATCAGAAGAGTGAAGAGTTCTCTGCCAAAGCGTCGACCGGCTCCAAACTCTCAACTCTCAATTCCCAACTCTCAATTCTCCTCATGGCCTTCACGCTGGTGCTCGTCTCGTTCTCGTGTACGGCACCCATCATCGGTCTGTTGCTCGTAGAGACGACTACCAGTGGCAACTGGCTGGCTCCTGCCGTCGGCATGTTCGGCTTCGCCGTAGCCCTGGCCCTGCCGTTCACGTTGTTTGCCCTGTTCCCCTCGTGGCTGAAACAGGCACCGAAATCCGGTTCGTGGATGACGACCATCAAGGTGGTTCTCGGTTTCATCGAATTGGCTTTCGCCCTGAAGTTCTTCTCCGTAGCCGACCTGGCTTACGGCTGGCATCTGATGGACCGTGAGGTATTCCTCTCGCTATGGATTGTCATCTTCGCACTCTTAGGAGCCTACCTCTGCGGCTGGCTGAAGTTCCAGGAGGACGAGATTGGCGGCAATGTCAATAAACCCATGCCCGTCGTCTGCATCATGGGTGGACTCGTCTCACTGGCTTTCGCCCTTTATATGGTACCCGGACTGTGGGGTGCCCCCTGCAAGGCTGTCAGTGCCTTTGCCCCGCCGATGAATACCCAGGACTTCAACCTTAATAATAAGGTGGTAGAGGCCCGCTTCACCGACTACGACTTGGGTATGGCCGCCGCCCGTGCCGAAGGCAAGCCCGCACTCATCGACTTCACAGGCTACGGCTGCGTCAACTGCCGCAAGATGGAGGCTGCCGTATGGACCGACCCGCGTGTGGCCGACCGTCTGCGCAACGACTTCGTGCTCATATCGCTCTTTGTCGACGACAAGACGCCACTGCCCGAACCATTAGAGGTGACTGACGCCAACGGCCAGACCAAGACGCTGCGAACCATCGGCGCCAAGTGGAGCTACCTGCAGAGCCACAAGTTCGGAGCCAATGCACAGCCATTCTACGTCATCCTTGACCCTGCCACAGGGAAGCCTCTCACAGGCAGCCGAGGCTACAACGAAGACGTCGAGGAATACCTGAAGTTCCTAAGTCTATCCGAAAAATAATAAAAATATCAAAAAAAAACGGAGCTGTTGTTTGCAGTTCCGTTTTTTTTACGTAACTTTGCTTCCAACTACAAACAAACAACTTAAAACCCTAAAACAACAACACGTATGAAAGACTTACAAATGTACATTAACGGCCAGTTCTGCAATAGTTCGAACGGCCAGTGGATTAACGTATTGAACCCATCAACCGAAGAGGTCATCTCGCGCCAGCCGGAAGGCACCATTGAGGACGTGAACCGAGCACTCGACGCCGCCCGTGCTGCCCAGAAGGCGTGGGCCAAGACGCCCGCCATCGAGCGTGCCCAGTATCTGCTGAAGTTTGCAGCAGGCATCAAGGCCCGCGAACAGGAGTTCACTGAAATCATCATGCGCGAGCAGGGCAAGACCCGCACGTGGGCTTCTATCGAGGTGGGGGCTACCATTGCCTACTTCGAATATATGGCCACCTTCGCCCGCCATATCGAGGGCGAAATCATCCCCAGCGACCGTCCCAACGAGACCATCCTGCTGACGAAGAAGCCTATCGGCGTCGTTGCCGGCATCCTGCCGTGGAACTTCCCCTTCTTCCTCATCGCCCGTAAGGCCGGTGCCGCCCTCATCGCTGGCTGTACTATCGTCATCAAGCCCTCGCAGCTGACGCCCGAGAACTGCACCGAGTTCGCCAAGATCGTCGACGAGAGCGGACTGCCCGCCGGTGTCATCAACATCGTCACTGGCAAGGGCTCCGTCATCGGCAACGAGATGGCAGGAAGTCCTAAGATTGACATCGTCTCCGTCACGGGCTCCGTCAGTGCTGGCGAGAGCATCATGGCCGCTGCTTCAAAGAACATCACCAAGGTTAGCCTTGAGCTTGGTGGCAAGGCTCCGGCCATCGTCTGCAAGGACGCCGACCTGGAGCGTGCCGCACAATGGATTGTCGACAGCCGCATCGGCAACAACGGCCAGATCTGCAACAACGCCGAGCGCGTCTACGTACAGAAGGAGGTGAAGGCCGCATTCACGAAGATTCTCGTCGAGAAGATGAAGGCCGTCAAGGTGGGCGACCCCTGCGAGGACACCACCGTCGACATGGGCCCGTTGGTCGAGCAGCGCGCTTTGGAGAGCGTTACCGAGAAGGTGGAGCGCGCCATCAAGCAGGGTGCCAAGCTGCTCTGCGGTGGCCACCGTGTGGGCGAGAAGGGCTACTTCTATGCTGCCACCGTCCTTGACGACTGCCGTCAGGACATGGACATCATCCACGAGGAGACCTTCGGTCCCGTCATCCCGCTGGTAGAGTTCGACACCATCGACCAGGTGATTGACTGGGCCAACGACTGCGAGTACGGTCTGGCCAGCAGCATCTTCACCAAGGATTTGAACATCGCCACGAAGGCCTGCCGCGAACTGGAGTTCGGCGAGACCTACATCAACCGCGAGCATTTCGAGGCCATCCAGGGCTTCCATGCCGGTGTGAAGAAGAGTGGTATCGGCGGTGCCGACGGCAAGCACGGCGTCGAGGAGTACCTCGTCACCCACGTTACCTACCTCGACACCTACGAGGATATGTAAAGCGTTAAAGCCTTCCCGACCAATCGTTCTTTAGGACAAAAATCTGCAAAAATCTAACAAAGATTTCTCCTTAGACGGATTTTTTGTGAAATTTTTGCAGATTTTCGTCCTTTTCTGTTCCCTTCATTTGATTTATGTTGTATCTTTGCACTGTCATTGCTAAGTTTCCGTATAAGAGTAAAATTCATCTTATGGGTTTTTTCGCTATTTTTTGCACGTAGTACTCGCTTTTTGTCGGAAGCGATTTCAGACTAACCGCGTAAAAAAACGCAATTATCCGCTTATCCGCAAACTCTGCTGAATGTCAGATGGTTAGCGCAAAATTATCCGCCATGTATCCGCCATGTATCCGCCATGTATGAGCACGATGACTTGCAGCTGCATCTGGCCACGAGAGTTGGGATGAAAGGTAAACTTTACCGTAAGCAAACCAACAGTCCGACGGGCACGGACAAAAGTCCGCGCCCGTCGGACTCTTCCTAAATGGCCGTTACGTTTCAGCGACAAAGGGCGAAGACAAAGGCTCAGACGGTATAGGACAAAGGGGCTGACGGTATAGGACAAAGGCTAAAATGGTCGGAAAAAGCGTCCAAAGAGGCAAAATTGGCGGATAATTGACGGATAAATGGCGGATAATTTCACGCTAACCATCTGATACTCAATAGAGTTTGCGGATAAGCGGATAATTGCGTTTTTTAAGACGGAGGCGAAAGCCATTCAAGGGGCGTTCACCATACAATTTGTAGCTAATCATGAGGAGGGTGTGTCAAATTGACACACCCTCCCGTGTGCATTCTACTCTTCATGGAATACTAACTCGCCGATGCGCAGGGAGTTACCAGGACCACCGAACAAACTGCCAAAGAAATTGCTAAGGTTTGAATATGAGCCATTATAGTTGACGACAACTAGGGCTATTTCCTGATAGGTGCCGGGAACCTTGACTGTATACGTCTTCGAAGCAGAGGGGCCTTAAGCTCTGCCTGAGCGGCTTCGGAGAGTTCCTCTACCTTGCCGCACAGGATGTCCGCCATCGTCAGGCCGAACCTCACGTCGAGCATCCAGCGGGCGATGGCTTTCGCCTCGCCAGCCTCATAGAGCGGTGTCAGTCTTTTCCAGAGTGCTTCGTATGTCATATCGCCTGCAAATTTACAGAAAAGTGAGGAAAAGGCCAAATTTATTTTTGCTTTAATAGATTTTTCGTATCTTTGTACCCAAATATACGCAAAGACAATGAAGAAATTGCTATACCTTATATTATATATAGCCGTGCTGACCGTGGCAGGCTGTAGTGGCGGAAGCGGAATGAAGGGTGATTCCTCCTCAGGTTTCAGCATCACGCTGGAGCGTGCCAAGGGCTATACCTATCCTACTGATACACTGAACCTTGACACCGCGCGGCAGATGGCACTGGCACTGCTGGAGCACGACTCCGTCAAGACAGATGTCGGCAAGCGGATGGATTTGCTGCGCCTGCTGACCGATGTCGCACGCATGGGTCTGGACTATGAGGAGCAGGTGAAGTGGGCTTCACAATTGGCCATGCTCTGCCGCGAGCAGGGCGACGAGACCGAGGCCCTGCGCACGGAGTCGGAGATAGGCATCGTGCTTACCCATCTGGGACAACGGTGGGAGGGCTTAGCGATGCTCGACAAGTCCATTGCCCGGCTGGAACCGCAGCGTCACTTCGCCGAGCTTGATGCCTGCATCATCGCCATGAAGCGCAAGCTCACGGCACTCAGTCTGTTGCCGTCCATTACCATGCCGGAGGATTCCGTCACATCCGAGCTGCGCTATCACAGCATCATCTCACTGGCCGAACGGTTCGTCGCCAAGCTCGATGACTACGAGCAGCATCCCGACGACTATGCCGACGGCTCCCCTCAACAGCCCGACAGCGACGAGGTGGCAGGCTACTGTGACTTCTACCGTTCGCAGGCCTATGTATTCCTGGCCCAGGCGTATGCTTCGACGGGCAATCGGAAGGAAGCCGAGAAATATACCAGAATGTTCGGGCAGTCAGATTTCGGGCAGACACTCAACGGGCGCAGTGCCATCACTGAGACCCAGCGGCTGCTGGGCGATTACGACAAGATGCTTGCCACCTACGACGAGATAGACCGCCAGGCTGGCGACGATACGCTGAACACCAACTATGTGCGACAGCTGCGGGGACGTGCCGAGGCTGCCGAGGCCCGTGGGCAGCATGCTCTCAGCCAGCACTACTGGCAGCGCCACTCTGCCCTGAGTGAGGCCGTCAACGACCAGTTGCAGGCCAGCGAGGCCCACGACTATGCCGCCCGATATCATGCCTACGAGCAGCAGATGGAGATCCAGCAGCGTGAGGCCGAGGCCAGCCGCAATGCCATTATTGCTGTTGCAGCCCTTATCGTGGCGTTATTGGCCATAGGCTTTGCCGTCTATTACTTCCGCCAACAGCGCATCATCCGCCACAAGAACCGCGTGCTTGTGGAGCAGATGACCGAGGCCGTGGAATATAAAAGGATGATGTTAGATGGAAGGAATCAAGGGGACAGGTCGCTTGATTCCTTCGGTGAATCCGAGGTTCAAGGAAAGGCTACGGGTAGGCGACCGCAGGTCGGGAATCCTGTCCCGTCGATTCCCAGCCTCGACACAATGTCCACCGACGAACTGTCGCAGCACATCCGCTCCGTCATCATCCGCGAGCGGCTCTACCTCAGCACTCAGTTCGACCGTCAGGCCGCCATCGACTACTTCCACCTTTCGAAGGAGCGCATCGGTGCCGCCTTCTCACAGGGCAGCGAGTTCCCCACCATTGCCGACTTCATCAACCACTGCCGTCTGGAGTATGCCAAGGAACTGCTCGCCGTCAGTCCTGAGATGACCGTCGATGACATCGCCTCCGCTTCCGGCTTCGGCACCCGCCGCACCTTCAGCCGCCTCTTCAAGGAGCGCTACTCCATCACCCCCACCGAGTACCGCAACCAGAACAAGGATGCAGGGAACTGAACCCTTGCCGAGGGTCGAACTTGTCTGAAATGAGGGTCCAAGTTGTCTTATTTGTTGTACGTGTGCGTATTAATAAGTAAATTTGCAGCCATAAGGCGAACTTATTAACTACAATAACAATACAACAATGACAAGGAAAACAATTCTTATTACGATTGCCATGCTCTGTGCGATGACCCAGGGAGCGTGGGCTCAGGATGAAGAAACGGTGGTAAATGCGTACTTCACCACGGATGAGATGCCCGACATGATGAAGTTCCTGCCCGGGCCGCCCGACAGCACGTCGGTGGCGTTTATGAACGATGTGGCCCGCTACTACTGGGGCAAGGAAATGCGCAAGAATGCAGAGCGTGCCGCTCAGGCCACCCGCGATGCCGTCTATGGCCTGGAAACTATCCTCACCGAGTTTGAGGAGGCTTTCGGCATGAAGATTTCCAAGGATGAGACACCCGAAATCTACAAGGTGCTGCTCGACGGCACTGCCACGTGCGACAGCATCTGCACCATTCCCAAGCAGAAGTACAAGCGCCGCCGTCCCTTCATGGTGTTCAACGAGCCGACGCTCTACCCCGAGGATGAAGAGTCACTGCGCAAGAACGGCTCTTACCCCTCAGGCCACACCCTGCTGGGCTGGAGTTCGGCACTGCTGATGTCAGAGATCAACCCCGACCGCGCCACCGAGATCCTGGCACGTGGCTACCGCTACGGCGAAAACCGCCTGGTGGTGGGTGCCCACTGGCAGAGCGACACCGACGCCGCACGTCTGGCTGCCTCTGCCGCCTATGCCCGTCTGCACACCAGCGACCGTTTCCTGGAACAGATGAAGAAGGCCCGCGAGGAATACAAGCGGCTGAAGGGTGAGTCAACGCCCGTACAGTCAGCCCGCGTAGTGTCTATGACCAGCGACCGTGCCTACACACTGCAGGGCACGCCCGTAACAGCCGGCACCCGTGGCATAGTCATCCAGAACCAGCAAAAAGTCGTGGTTAAGTGAAAACAATTATATTCATATAAACAATAGAATCATGAGAAGACTAAATCTATGGATGCTTGCCGCCATACTGACCATCTGCGGCACTATGACAATGGGGCTGACCTCATGCGCAGAATCAGCAGAAGACAATCCCGTAACGCCCGTCAATCCGGGCCAAGTGACAGAATCCGATATGCAGAAAGCGACTGTCGGGCTACATTTGGACATGAGTGATATTGCGCTGGGTTTGGACGGTGTGCGGATATATGATTTCAAAGCCGACAACACGTTTGAGGTTTACGATTATTACACCAACGACGACTATGAGTTTGATGTCGATTCGATGTCGGGCACTTGGAAGCCCTTTGTCAACGAGGAACTCGCTTGGGATGTTGACGAGAACATTAAGGCCAGTGGCGTCACCATTGTGTACGATATGGATGGTAAGCCCGGCAACCCCGAATCTGCCGTGACACTCTACGGCTTCAGCGGGACTGACGACGACCTCTTCTTTATCTCTGAGGAGGCGCTCTCTACACTGGCTTATCAGGAATCGCTGGCTGAACATCCTGAACTCTACGAGGACAAGGGCAGCGAAACTGAGGAAGACGACGATACCGACTTCTACCCCTTCCTGGCTCGCACCCGCGCTGGCGCTTCAGCCTTCGCGTTCAACAGTGCCAACGAGACGGTGAAGCTGCTGGGGCAGGTAGCTGGCAAGGTTGACTTGACCCGTCAGGCCATCAGCACCACCCAGGGCCAGAAGGCCAAGTACGAGGAAGTGAATAATCTTGTGGCAAGCACTGCCAAGGGCACCGCTACCAATCCCAACGATGCAGCCTTCAACCGCACGGGCTGGCGCAACCAGGAGACCATCCTGCTTTGGGACGGACAAAAGAACATCACCGTGCAGTTGCCTTGGAGCAGCCAGGTAACCAACAACAACCTGCCCATGAACTTCTGCAACGACATCAGGCCTGACACTGGCTGGGACCTGGTGATGAACTATTGCGGCGAACAGGTGCAGACCATCGGTTCGAGCGGCTACCACTTCTTTGCCCTCTATAACAAGTATTCAGGCATCCTGCGTTTCTTTACCTACATCCCGGAGAACTTCAGTGCCAACAATGCCAACGACCATGCCTGGGAGGTAACCATGGGCGAGCAGACAGCCCAGCACTTAGGCTTCCGCTATGGACTGCCCATGGACAAGACTGTTGTAAACCGTGCTGCCATCGGCATGAACAGTTCAGACTACAACGTGTACTGCTCGCCTTGGGTGGGCTCGCGCTCTAAAGACGGATTCATCACGCCAAACGCGGGATGGTGGGCATTCGACGTCGACCTGTCTAACTACCGTCCCGGATATGCCGCTGCCCTCGAACGTCTCCGCCTGCAGATGCGCGCATGGGCTAACAGCAACGTCACGTTCAGCAGCGTGCTTTCTGCCAAGGTACAGCGTGAAAGCTATAGCACGGCTTATAACTGCAACTCACTGAGCGGAGTGGTCAGCATGCTTACCGACGTAGGCGGCACAGTCGCACAACTCGCCACTGGGATTTCCGACGGCAAGTGGGGAAATGCCGTCAAGGCGGGCTTCGGTCTGTTGGGAAAAGGCTACGGCGTATTCACCAGCATACGCGACAAAGACACCGCGAAACCAAAGTATAGTGTCGTGAACACCATCGATGGCACCATCGACACCAAGGGCCTCATCTCTGGTACAGTCAACGTGGGCCGTGTCACCTCGCCCGACATGCCGATGGCACGCTTCGATACCAAGAACACAACCCTCGGACAGGGTGTGTGGAACATCAAGAGCAGTCCTGTGGTATATCAGCTCGATGCACAGTACTACTTTAATACACGAATGGAAGACGGCAGCTTAATCAGCCCCAGTCTCAGTGTCATCGATAAGAAGTTTCGCAACAAATTCAGGGGTTCACCCTGCCTCTTCGACCCCAGCAGTGTGGAGGTGGTGCTCAACCCCAACGTGTTCCCCAAGAGCGACATCGAGTATGTTGACGTGAAGACCTTCTGTGCCGTACGCAACAAGACGAAGCACGACATGGGCAGCGAGTACCGCAAGGCATTCAACCTGCCCGTCTATAACCAGTACACCTTGTCAAAAGAGCAAGTCTACGTGAGCGACTACAAGATGAACAGCAACAATCCCGCCTGGGACTACCTCTATGACTGCAGCGACAAGATGGACATGACCTACCCCAAGGCTTATAAGGATATAGAAACTGACAACAAGGTGGGCTATGCCCTGGTAGGCCGTGGTAACGACGAGTCGCTGATGGAACCCACCATGTTCGGCTACGACGAGAGTACCTGGGGGCAGGACATCAAGCCCTACCTGCCGTTCTACGAGGTGACGGTCATGGTGACGGTGAAGCTGAAGAGCCTCAATGCTCCGCTATCTTATACGCGCACCTACCTGCCCGAAGTTCGTTGGCTCAGCTGGAACAAGGCCGTGGGTGTCGTCAGTCACGCTGAGAAGTGGCTGGCCGACCTGAAGAAGGAGGGCCTTGCCAACAAGGAGTCGGGTACTGCCTATCAGGAGTACCAGCTGAAGCACATGAAGGATGTGCTGTCATTCGTAAAGCCCGGTTATGAAACTGCGCTGCACGGAGTCACCTTCACGGAGGTCAAAGGCGGTGGCGGCTACATCGAGAACCTGTTCGACGGCAATCTTAACACGGCTTGGGAACCCTCAATCAAAGCGAGGGTCAACGGTTCCTATTGGGAGTGCGAGTTCAAGTCCAGCCGCCCCATAAACGTCAAGAGCTACACCCTCTACAATCATAATAATTGGAACAAGTATAAGAGCGAACCCGAGCTTTGGAGCATCAGTGCCAAGAACGAGAAGGGCGAGTGGATAGAGATTGACTCCCGATACAAAGAGCAGCCAAAGGGCAACTCGGCCTCGAAGACCTACGAGGTCAAGATACCGGGATCGTATCAGGAATTCAGGTTCAGGGTAGTTTGCTACAATGGTTCCCTCAGTGGCTGGGCGAACTTCTGGGGAGCTGACCTGCGACTCAGAGTCGCGGAGTTGGTATTCCATGAATAGTAACTGTGAATAGATCTGCACACGGGGTCAGGAACGATGTGTCACATCGTTCCTGACCATTTGTGTAAGTCCTAACCTCCTAACCTCGATGTCGGAATCGCCTTTAAACATCTGGGAATAGTAAAAAAATGAAACATGTAAAGTTATTATTGGTGCTGATGTGCCTCATGGCACTGAATGCACAGGCTCAGACCAAGTTTTGTAACAGTTATGCCGAGTACAAGACTAACCAGTGGAAACCCTATGCAGACCTGATTCCTGAAAAGGAACCCGACTCGATACGTGTCAAGTACGACGGACAGGACTTTACCCTCAAGACTTCCGACAAGGAGGTGAACAAGGTCATCAAGCACGACGTCTTCATGATGCAGATTGACAAGCAGCTGTTTATCAACCAGCGTTTCCTGCGTGACGAGGACGGTGGTACCTCCCTTACAAGGGTAACAAGCTGTTGGTGGTCAGTTACCATGTGACCTTGGGTGATGTCCTGGACTTGGTGAACATCGGTCTCGACATCGCATTGCTGGCCACGGGTCACACCACGTGGGGAAGCATCTTCCTGGCCACCGACCTGCTGTTGACCAATGACGACCTGATGCAGCACCACATTCTGTATCTGGTGGACAAGGCCCCCAACGAGAAAGGCAAGTACGTCATGACCCGCCTCAACGATGCCTTCATGGAGCAGCTGCTGCGCGACGACCCCGTCACCTTCGAGCAATACTATGGCCGCCAGAAGAAGGGGGACCGCCAGTCGGCAGCCAACATCCTGCCCATCCTCGTGAAGAAGGGACTCATTCAGGACTATCACCATAAGAAGTAAATTACAAATTAAAAAAATCATTAGAATTAGATGAAAAAGATGAATCTATGGATGCTGACCGCCATCCTTACCTGCGGT
>ONDA01000005.1 GCA_900316475.1 uncultured Prevotellaceae bacterium | reverse complement strand
ATTTTTGAGGAGCAGGAGGACTATTATCAGTTTCTTAATACCTTGGACATGATGGCTCTGTCGTATGAGCCTGATGGTACTCCCTCTGGAAGAAACTATGGCATTTACGGATATCATGATACAGACAATATGGAGCAAGGCCAATGCAGTGGCAGAATAATCAGTCGAAGGCTGATATGAGCTACGAAGAGGCTTTTTCGGCGCAGGGGAAAAAGTCCGTGGATAGCTCTCATGCCACCTGACAAGAATATCTTAGTACAACGGAACTAATGATATGGACAATGCCAACCAGGGCGAACTCTTTCATGTTATTGCTTCATACTGAGAATTTTGTGTTTAAGGGTGCCACGGTGCCCCAACCCGCATAGGGTGACCGGAAAGTCCTTACTGCTTCAGGCGGGGCGTTACTTATCCTTCGTCTGCCTCCTGTCAACAAGCGCCCGCCGTCATAGTACTGAATTCTCTCGAGAATTCGGAGGTTTCCCGTCTGTTGGTGCTACCGGCTCACTGAGTTTGTCTTCAATTCTCTCGAGAATCTAACGGCGGGGAACGCTTCCTTTCGCCTTGCCAACACAGATGAGTTAGCCTAAGGTACGCGCAAGCCAACCCCTTCACGCCTATGGCGTATGTGCGTGCCAGTACGTGCCAGTATGTGGCACCCTTGTGGCACCTGTGGCACCCTCAAAAAAGGGTGCAAACGCCCTGTACATCGGCGTTTGGGCACCGTGGCACCCTTTTTTGCGAAAAATCCTGTACGCGCGTGTTGGCTCGCCTACGATACGAGATATTCATTGCCGCTAAGACACCTGTGTACCTCACCCTCATGCGTACACCCATACCATCTGCTGACGTGTGCTCCGGTAGAGGCCAAAAGAAGCAGGAATGGAAGGGACGCGTTCCTGTTTTTACGAATAATAGGAGTTTGTGATAATCAATAGTTAAGTAACTTAATACTAAATTTTTTATTATATGTTTAGATTAATTGAACTACCTTATGCGATGGAGGCGCTGGAGCCTGTGATCAGTGCTCAGACGTTGTCGTTCCATCATGGTAAGCATCTGCAGGCTTACGTGGATAATCTTAACAAACTGCTTCCGGACAGTGGGTATGAGGGTATGGCTCTGGAGGATATCGTGCGTAAGGCACCTGCAGGAGCGGTCTTCAATAATGCGGGGCAGATACTGAACCATGAGTTGTATTTCACGCAGTTTAAACCTGTCGGTGAGGCTGCTCAAGTTCCTGAGGGGACACTTGCTGCACAGATAGAGAAGCAGTGGAGTAGTGTGGAGTCTTTCAAGGCTGAGTTCGAGGCTAAGGGCGTTGGACTGTTTGGCTCTGGATGGGTATGGTTGTCGGCAGATGCTGATGGCAACTTGGTCATCACGCAAGAACAAGGGGCGTCCAATCCAGTGGTGAAGGGCTTAAAGCCGCTGCTGACTTTTGATGTCTGGGAACATGCGTATTACCTGGATTATCAGAACCGTCGTGCTGCTCATCTCTCTGTTCTTTGGCAGATTATCGACTGGAGCGTCATCGCTGCCAGGTATGATGCCTGAATAGCACATTGGGCGAGATGAAAATGTCATTCCTTGACTCAATTCTCCCATAAAAAAATAAAGCGATGACCTTCACAGGCTGTCGCTCTATATCTTCAATAGGTATTAGTCTTTTTAAGGTAAAAAGATTGTTTTCAGGATAACGATGCAAAGATACTCCTTTTTTTTGGTTACTCCAAACTTTTTTACATAAAAAATTGATACAGGTCGTCTGTGCGGGAACACAAAAGTGTGTTTTAATAGATTTTAAGAAACGACCTTTTGAAAATTCGTGAAAAAGATGGAAATAGTGTCAAGAAGACAATTTCTTCTTCTTGAGTTTTGACAGGCGTTTACGGGCATCGCCAGCATCAGGATACAGTTCGAGGGCTTTTTCATAATTGCGGATGGCGGCATCTGTCATTTTCTCGTGCTCGCACTCACGCCCCATGATGGTGTATTCTGCTGCTAATCGTTTCAGAATTTCATCCTTCTTTTGTTTCTCTTCTTTCAATTGGCAAATTTCCTGCTTTTGCCGGTTGATGACTTCCAGCTTGCGGCGGATGTAGCGCTTGACGGCTGGCTTCTCAATGTCGTAGCGGCTGTGGATGGCTTTGAAGAAGTTGTCGAGGAAGAGGTCGAAACGGCCTTGGTCGAAGGCGACGATGGCGTCATGGTATTCGCGGTCGGCCTTGCCCTCCTGCATGGCCTGACTGATGAGTTGCTGGTTGTTGTAGCGCTGGGCGAACTGCACCACTTCAGCACGTACGAAGATGTCGGCAGGACGTAGCGGCTCCTTCAGGGTAATACCTTCTAACGAACGGCAGCGGCTGAGGGCTACGTAGGCCTGTCCGCCAGCGAAGACGCCGCCAGTGAAGTCGATGTTGACGTGTGAGAACGTCAGTCCCTGACTCTTGTGGACGGTAATGGCCCAGGCCAAGCGTATGGGAAACTGTGTATAGGTGCCAAGAAGCTGTTCCTCGATTTTCTGCTCCTTCTCGTTGAAGGTGTAGCGCATATTTTCCCATATCTCGCGTTCGACATCGAACTCACGGCCATCATCGGTGGCGATGGTGATGATGCCGTCTTCTTCGTCAATGGCGATGATGGTGCCAAGTGTGCCGTTCACCCAGCGTTTCTCCTTGTCGTTTTTGATGAAGATAATCTGTGCGCCCGGCTTCAGCAGCAACTCAATGGGGGTGGGGAGCGATGATTCGGGGAATTCGCCCTTGATGATGCCATGAAAGGTGGTGGGGCGTCCTTCCAGTTGCTCTAACCGCTGCTCGTTGGTATAGTCTACGATATCACGTCGGGCGGCAAGGATAATGCTGAGCGACTCTTCGCTAGACTTTCGGGAAGTGGGGTTGACTTGCTTGTTCAGGGTTGTCAGGTCTGCAGCCGTAGCGGTGTTGTTGCGTATGCGGTCGAGGATGCTGATGAAGTGGCTGTCGGTCTGGCGGTAGACCTTACGCAGTTCGATGGAAACGATGGGCATCTGCTGCCACACCTTGGCGTTGAAGAAGTAGGCTGAGGGGTAGAAGGGCTGCAGCAGTTGGCGGTCTTCCTCCTTGACGACAGGTTCCAGCTGATAGATGTCGCCGACGAGGAGCAGCTGCTTGCCGCCGAAGGGTTCGTAGCTGCGTGTGTAGGTGCGCAATACCTTATCGATAAAGTCGATGATGTCGGCGCGTACCATCGAAATCTCATCGATGATGATGAGTTCCACCTCGCGCAGCAGTTTGCGCTGCGCACCAGTATATTTCAGCGTTTCCTTGATATGGCGGCGGCTATAGCGCGAGTCGTTAGGAAGCAGGGGATGGAATGGCAGCCGGAAGAAACTGTGGAGTGTAGACCCACCGGCATTGACAGCTGCAATACCCGTGGGGGCGAGGATGACGTTTTTCTTCTTTGTATTGTCAGCCACATAGCGTAGGAACGTGGACTTTCCCGTTCCCGCCTTCCCCGTGAGGAAGAGCGAGCGACGGGTGTAGTTCACTATCTGCAGGGCGTCCTGCCACTCTTTGTTGTCTAAGTCGAGTTCCATTTAGAAGGTGACGTCCTCGTATTGTGGTTGGGCATCCTTCTTAGGGTCGGTAGCCTCGCTATTGGCTTTATTCGTTGTAGGCTGTGCTCCTGACGGCTCCTGTGGTTTGGTCACAATGTTGCCGTCGGCATCAATCTCTACCTCCTGTTCAATGTCTTCTATGTCTAAGCTGTCACCATTGATGGAGGCACTGTCGTCGGCAGCTCTGTAGTAGCCGCCGCAGTTGAACTGGCTGGCATCAAGATTCAGGTCTGCCGGCATGGGATTCTTGGCACGATAGTGCTTGAAGGTGGGGTCGCCAAGTACTGAAGCCAGGAAATAGCCGCAGATGGGCAGTGCCGTGCGGTTTCCTTGTCCCAGCATACCGGTACGGAAGTGTATGCTGCGGTATTCGCCGCCTACCCATGCGCCGACGACGAGTTTCGGCGTCGTCCCTATGAACCAGGCATCGGAGTGGTTGTTGGATGTTCCGGTCTTGCCGCCGAAGTCAGTGTCGGTCTTGTCGTAGCCTACATAGCTCATCAGTCGCGAACTGGTGCCACTCATGCCGCCTTTCAGCAGCTGCTGTACCAGGAAGGCACTGCGTGTAGACAGGACCTGACGCGGTTTCGCCGGGTTTTCGTAGATGACCTGTCCGTCGCGGTCTTCAATCTTGGTCACTAACACAGGGTCTATCTGCATACCGTTGTTCATCGGTGTGCAGTAGGCGTCGACGAGTTCCAGCAGGTTGACGTCGCTGGCACCAAGGGCCAGAGCCGGCGTGGTCTGAAGCTCGCTCTTGATGCCCATATCGTGGGCCGTTTTAGCAATACGGTCGATGCCGCACTCCTGTCCCAGTTTGACCGCTATCGTGTTGATACTCATAGCGAAGGCCTGTTTGAGCGTTACATTCGAGTTAGTGAAGCGTCCGTCAGCATTATGAGGTGCCCAGGTCACCTCCTTGCCATGATCCATCACCTTCATGGCGATGTATTCGTCGCGGCGGGTGTCGCAAGGCAGGATGCCCTGATTCATGGCTTCGGCATAGACGAAGAGCTTGAAGGTAGAACCGGGCTGGCGCATGGCCGTCACTTTGTCGTACTTCCATGAGTGGAAATCGATGTCGCCCACCCACGCCTTCACGTGTCCTGTCTGCGGCTCCATAGCCACGAATCCGCAATGCATGAAGTGTACCATGTAGCGTATGCTGTCGAGGGTTGACATCTCGCGTTCGATGGTGCCTTTCTCGTAGTCGAAGAGCTTTACGGTGTGTGGCTTGTTCAGGTAGGCCCACACGCTGTCGGGATCATTGGGGAACCGCTTGGTGAGTGCCTTATAATATGGCTGACGCTTGGCGATGTCCTCAATGAAGTTCTTGATTTCAACATGGTGCTCGTCCTGCCATGGGTTGGTGTTGCCCCAGTGCTGGTTGAAGCTCTGCTGTACCTGCTTCATCTGTTTTGTGGCAGCCTCTTCAGCATAGCGCTGCATGCGGGTGTCGAGTGTGGTGTAGATTTTCAGACCGTCGGTATAGAGGTCGTAGCCATTGTCGTGGCACCACTCCTTCAGTTCGTTGGCCACGGCCTCGCGGAAGTAGTTGGCCTTACTGTCGTAGGCGTTCTCTACGCTAAAGTCCAGGTCGATGTCCTTCACTTTCAGCGTGTCGTATGCCTCACGTGTCAGGTCGCCCCTCTTCACCATATTGTCGAGCACTACGTTGCGACGCTTGACGGCGTTGTCAGGATGAATACGCGGATTGTAGTAGGTGGTGGCCTTGAGCATTCCGACGAGTATGGCAGCCTGGTCGACAGTTATCTGCTGAGGCGTAGTGCCGAAGTAGGTCTTGGCGGCCGTCTTAATACCAAAGGCATTGGAGCCGAAATCGACGGTATTGGCATATTGCGTCAGTATCTCCTCCTTTGTGAAGAAATACTCCAGTTTGTAGGCTGTTATCCACTCTTTGCTCTTCATGATGAGCATCTTCAGTCCGGGAATGTTGCCTAACAGTCCCGTAGAATATTCGGTACGCACGCGAAACAGGTTCTTGGCCAGCTGCTGCGTGATGGTCGATGCGCCTCGTGCGTCGTGGTGGAGCACATAGTCCTTCAGGGCTGCACCGAAGGCTGTGTAATCGATGCCATGATGGTGGTAGAATCGTTCGTCCTCGGTGTCGATGAGTGCCTGCCAGAAGACGGGGTTCACGTCCTCATACTTCACCGGCGTGCGGTTCTCGCTGAAGAACTTGCCTATCTGCTGTCCGTCGGCACTGTATATCTCTGATGCCTGTGCCGGTCGCTTGTTCTTGATCATCTCCATTGACGGCGATTTGCCGAAGAGCCACAGGAAGTTGTTGTCGACAGCTACGAGGTAGAGGAAGAAAAAGACTACGAGCGAAGCTATTGTAGAGAAAATCTTGACGTACCAGGGGCGTCCTTTGAAGATGCCGATATACCAATTGATGATGCTTTTGAAGCCTTTTACTATTTTTTTATTCATATTCGCAGATATACTTCGTTATTGATTCTTGTTCGTCGGGATAAAACCACTTCATCTTCTCGTCGCGCTTAAACCACGTCAGCTGTTTGCGTGCATAGCGTCGCGTGTTTCCTTTGATACGTTCTACGGCCTCGTCCAAGTCCCAAATGCCGTCAAGATAGTTGAATAATTCTTTGTAACCAACTGTGTTAAGCGCATTTATTGTCTTATACGGAAGCATGGCTTTAACCTCTTCTAAGAGTCCGTCGGCCATCATCTGGTCTACCCGCTGGTTGATACGCTGGTAGAGTTCCTCGCGGTCGCGTGTCAATCCTATCTTGATGATGTCGAAGGGGCGCTGTTTTTTTTCAGCCTTGCGGAACGACGTGTATGTCTTGCCTGTCATGTGGCAGATTTCCAAAGCGTGAACCACCCGCCGCGGGTTCTGTCTGTCTACTGTTTCATAATGTTCGGGGTCAAGTTGGCGCAACTCTTCCACTAAAGCCTCGAGTCCCTCTTCTGCCAGTCGGCGTTTCATGGTGGTGCGCGTCTCGTCGTCGACCGTCGGTATGTCATCGATGCCGTTACAGACAGCATCGATATACATCATCGACCCACCCGAGAGCAGGGCGTAGTCACTCTTCTGAAACAGTTCACCAAGTAATTGTATGACATCTTGTTCATACATTGACGCACTGTAATAGTCGCCAATGCTGAGTGAACCTACGAAATAGTGATGCACCAGCTGCAGTTGTTGTGGGGTAGGGGCTGCCGTGCCAATTTTCAGTTCGCGAAATAGCTGGCGCGAGTCGGCATTGATGATGGGGATGCCGAACCTGCGGGCCAAGGCGATACAGAGACTGGTCTTGCCGACGGCAGTAGGCCCTGTGACGACAATAAGCCGCTTCTTATCTGATGATGCCACGTTTCGACGTCTCGATGAACGAGCAGATGTACTCCACCTCCTTTGAGTCAGGGTATTTGGCGCGAGCCTCTGCGATGCCGTCCTTCAACATGCCTTGGGCATATATAATACGGTAAGCGTCGTGGATGGCCTCTATCGTCTCGTTAGTGAATCCCCGGCGGCGCAGACCGATGAGGTTCACGCCGGCATAGCGCACAGGTTCCTTTCCGGCAATGACGTATGGCGGGATGTCCTGGCTGGTGCGTGTGCCACCCTGGAACATGATGTAGCCGCCCACCTTGGTGAACTGGTGGAACAGACATGTTGCCGAGATGATGGCGCAGTCGTCGACAGTCACCTCACCGGCAAACTTCGTCGAGTTGCCAATGATGCAGCCATTGCCGATGACGCAGTCGTGGCCGATGTGCATATTCTCCATCAGCAAGTTGCCGTTGCCGACAACAGTCTTGCCCTTCGAAGCCGTGCCTCGGCTAATGGTGACGTTTTCGCGGATGGAGTTGTTGTCGCCTATCTCGCAGGTCGTCTCTTCGCCCTGGAATTTCAAATCCTGAGGCTTCGTGGATATGCTTGCCCCGGGAAAAATCTCGTTGCCCGAACCAAGCCGCGTGCCGAAGTGCAGTGTGACGCTGTTGTAAAGCTTATTGTTGTCGCCTATCACCACGTTCTTGTCGATGACGCAGAAGGGACCTATCTCGTTATTGTCGCCCAGAATGGCCTCCGGGTCGACGACTGCTAAGGGATGAATTTTGTTTGCCATAGCTACTATTTGTTTTTGACGATTTGTGCGGTAAAGGTGGCTTCGGCAACGATGTGGTCGCCGACGAAGATGTAGCCCTTCATTGAGGACACACCGTGGCGGACGGGGGCGAGGAGGTCAACCTTGAAGATGAGCGTGTCGCCGGGAACCACCTTCTGGCGGAACTTCACACCATCGATTTTCATGAAGTACGTCGACCAGCGTTCCGGTTCCTCCAGGGTGTTCAGTACCAGCAGTCCGCCGCATTGTGCCATAGCCTCAATCTGCAGGACGCCCGGCATGACAGGCTCCTGCGGGAAGTGTCCCTGGAAAAAGGGCTCGTTGGCAGTGATGTTCTTGATGCCTACGATACTTGTAGCACCGAGCGCTACCACCTTGTCTACCAGCTGCATAGGATAGCGGTGGGGCAGCAGTTCGCGGATGCGGTTGACATCCATGATGGGTGTCTCGTTGGGGTCGTAGATGGGAGCCTGAATCTCGTGTTTGCGGATTTCCTTACGTATCTGGCGTGCAAACTTGTTGTTGATGGTATGACCAGGACGTGTGGCGATGATGCGTCCCTTGATGGGCTTGCCGATAAGAGCCATGTCGCCGATAATGTCGAGCAGCTTGTGGCGTGTACATTCGTTGTCCCACTGCAGGGGCTTATGCTGGATATAGCCAAGGTCGGTAGCATCGCGGTGCTCGACGTGCAGCATGTCGGCCAGCATGTCGAGGCGTTCCTGCGTTGTCTGACGCTCGTAGATGACGATGGCGTTGTCCAGATCGCCACCCTTGATGAGATTGGCCTGCAGCAGCGGTTCTATGTCGCGTACAAAGACGAAGGTGCGCGCACTGGCAATCTCGTCGGCATATTTCTGAGGATTGTCGAGAGTAGCGAACTGCGAGCTAATAAACTTCGACTCGAACGAGCACATGGCTGTGATTGAGAAGTCCTCGTCGGGCAGGATGGTGATGCACGATCCTGTCTTGTCGTCCTTCACCTCAATCTTCTTACGGATGATGTAATAGTCCTTCGGCGCGTTTTGCTCTTCGACGCCCACCTCCTTAATCTTGTTGACATACTGGATGGCCGAACCGTCGAGAATGGGGAACTCTGGACCGTTGACCTGAATCATACAGTTGTCGATGCCTGAAGCATAGAGAGCCGACAGACCATGTTCGACGGTAGAAACCCTGATGTCGTCGCCTTTGGCGAGAACCGTGCCACGCTGTGTGTCTACCACATTCTCGGCTATGGCGTCAATGATGGGCATACCCTCAAGGTCGATACGCTGAATTTTATATCCCGTATTCTCAGGAGCAGGATTGAAAGTCACCGTCAGGCTCAAACCTGTATGCAGGCCTTTGCCGAATAATGAAAAGCTCCCTTTTAGTGTTTTCTGTTTCATTTCTTATTTCGATTTTTTGAGTTCTTCAATTTCTTTTCTTAGCATTCCTATTTCGCGATACATATCGGGCAGTTTCTTCATGACAGCCTGAGCCTTGAAGAAAATCTTCGGGTCGATGGCCGGCGCGCCAATCAGCTGTTCGCCGTTGCCCTTGGTGTTGCTGATGACACCACTCTGAGCGCCGATAAATGTCTTGTCGGCTATCTTGATGTGACCAGAGAATCCGGCTTGTCCGCCTACCATGCACCATGCGCCGATTTTCGTTGAGCCGGCCAGTCCTACCTGTGCCGACATGACGGTATTCTCGCCAATTTCGCAGTTGTGAGCCACCTGAATCAGGTTGTCTAACTTGACACCCTTGTGAATCACCGTCTGACCCATCGTCGAGCGGTCGATACAGGTGTTGGCGCCAATCTCCACGTCATCCTCAATGATGACGATGCCAATCTGAGGAATCTTCTCGTAGCCGGCAGCATTGGGGGCGAAGCCGAACCCGTCGGCACCGATGACCGTTCCTGCGTGGATGGTAACCCGCTGTCCTATCTGACAGCCATCATAGATGGTGACATTGGGATAAATGCGGGTGTCGTCGCCTATCTGGACGTTCTCACCAATAAAGGTGAACGGACCGATATAGACGTTCTTGCCAATCTTGGCCGAAGGTGCTACGAAAGCCAATGGGTCGACACCCGTTTTCTTGGGCTTCATCGACTCGTAGAGCTGTAGCAGACGAGCCACACACTCATAGGCATTCTTAACACGGATGAGCGTCGTCTGGACGGGCTTTTCCAACTCTACGTCCTCGTTGATCAGTACGATGCTCGACTTCGTTTCATAAATGTAGTGAATGTATTTGGGATTCGAAAGAAATGAGATAGCTCCCTCTTTCCCATCTTCAATCTTGGCAAAAGTGTTGATGGTAGCGTTTTCGTTGCCTTCAACACGTCCCTGCACATACTCGGCAATTTGTTTTGCTGTAAATTCCATAGCTATTTTGTTTAAACTGCTGCAAAGATAGCAAAAATTATTCAAACCGCTGATAACAGAGGTAATATTTTCTTATTTTTTTAGAAAGTAACTGCACATTTAGCAATTCTGAAGCTTCGGAAATATCCTTTGTTGTGCCGTCTTTGTAAAGAATAGTGATACTGTCATCGTCCACGTTGTACATGTCTTTCTGAATCGTGTTGATGCTCATCATGTAACGTCGTGCATCGGCCTCACTGGTGCCCATCATGGTGGCGATGCGCTTGGACAGTTCGCCGATGCGCTCTTCGCCAACCGGTTCTTCACACACTTCGACCTTGAAGATGCGGCGGTCGAGCATGTCGGTGGCCAGCGTCGAGAGTATCACGTCGTGGCTGTACTTCCAGGCTTTTAGGGCGCTCCAGATGTCAGAGTCGTCAAGATTCTCGTACATTCTAAGGGCCTCGTCGTGTGTGGCAAACCATGCAGCGTCGACCTCGTTTTCGAGGAAGTATTTCAGTGCAGGACTAGCGAAAAGGTCCACGCCCTGACGCGTCAAGTCTTTGGCTCGCAGCAGGGTGTTGACCAGCACTTTCTCACATGCTACGGCCGTCTTGTGCAGGTAGACCTGCCAGTACATCAAACGCCTTGTTGTCAAATAATTTTCGAGTGAGTAGATACCTTTCTGTTCCACCACCAGTGCATCGTCCACAACATTCAGCATTTTGATGATGCGTGCCGAGCCGATGTTTCCCTCGGTGACGCCCGTATAAAAGGAGTCGCGTCGCAGGTAGTCCAGACGGTCCATGTCCAACTGGCTCGAGATGAGCTGGTGAAGGAAGTTCTTCGGATATTCACCCTTGAAGACCGCGATAGCTAAGTTCAGCTGTCCGCCGAAGTCGCGGTTTATCTGCTCCATCATCAACAGCGATATTTCTTCATGCGAGATGCCGCTGATGAGCGTGTTTTCAAGTACGTGTGAGAATGGGCCGTGGCCGATGTCGTGCATCAAGATGGCCGCCTCGACGGCCTCTGCCTCGGAGTCGAAGATAAAGTTGCCCTTCTGCTGGAGCGACATTATGGCCTCGCTCATCAGGTGAAAGGCTCCCAGCGAGTGCTGGAAGCGGGTATGGCGTGCCCCAGGATATACTACCGAAGCTAATCCCAGCTGGTTGATACGGTTCAGACGCTGCATCAGCGGGTGCTGTACAATATCGTAGAGCAAGCCCCGCGGAATCTTTATAAACCCGAATACCGGGTCGTTGATAATCTTATGTCCCTTCATTTCGGGTGCAAAGTTAATCTTTTTTAGTCATGAATAGCACGATTTACAAGATTATTTGTACCTTTGCACCCAAAATTATCATATTATGGGAAAGAAAAGAAGATGGCATTGTCTGTCAGGCCAAGAACCTACAGAGCTTGACAAACAGGTGATGTACTGGGAACAGAAAGGAAAACTGGTGCCTACGCGCGACCTTATTAAAACACCTGAACAGATTGAGGGAATCCGACGTGCGGGTGTTGTCAATACGGGGGTGCTCGACGAGGTTGCCAAGAACATACGTGCCGGCATGTCGACGCTGGAGATTGACCAAATCTGTCGTCGCTATTGCGAGGAGCACAACGCTATACCCGCCTGTCTGAACTATGGTGGCGACGAGGAAACACCACCATTCCCCATGTCGGTCTGTACGAGCATCAACGAGGTTGTGTGTCACGGTATTCCCAAAGAAGAGGACGTACTGGAGGAGGGCGACATCATCAACGTCGACTTCACCACCATCCTTGACGGCTACTATGCCGACGCCTCGCGTATGTTTATAATAGGTAAGACGACGCCCGAGAAGGAACAGCTGGTGCGCGTGGCCAAGGAGTGTCTGGAGATTGGCATGGAGGCCGCCAAGCCCTTCGGCTTCGTGGGCGACATCGGTCACGCCATTGAGAAACATTGCAAGAAGTATGGCTACGGCATTGTGCGCGACTTGGCGGGACACGGCGTTGGCAACGCCTTCCACGAGGAACCCGACGTCGACCACTACGGGCATCGCGGTACGGGTATGCTCCTTGTGCCAGGCATGGTCTTTACCATTGAGCCGATGATCAACATGGGTACGTACAAAGTGTTTATCGATGCCGACGACCCATACGGATGGGAGGTCATCACCGAGGACGAGAAGCCTTCAGCACAATGGGAGCACACACTGCTGATGACCGACCACGGTGTGGAAATTTTGACATATTAATCGTTAATTTGCTAAAAAACTGACAGAAAATTTGGCCGTTTCGTAACAAATTGCTATCTTTGCGGCCGATTTTCAAAGTTACTCCCTCGCTGCACCCTCGTGTAGGGAGCGGTAGGACAGACAAGACGACGGCTCTCGGGTAGGGCTGGCATTGTTCCTAAGGGATATGTATAACAATTAAACCATTCAAGCAATTATGGCAGAAATGAACTTTGGTGGCGTTATCGAAACTGTTGTCACCAGCAAGGAATTCTCACTCGAGAAAGCGCGTGAAGTATTGAAAGACGAAGTCATCGCCGTCATCGGTTACGGTGTGCAGGGTCCCGGACAGGCCTGCAACCTGCGTGACAACGGCTTCAATGTCATCGTCGGTCAGCGTCAGGGTAAGACCTACGACAAGGCTGTTGCCGACGGCTGGGTGCCTGGCAAGACCCTCTTTAGCATTGAGGAGGCTGCCGAGAAGGGCACTATCCTGTGCATGCTTCTGAGCGATGCTGGTCAGATTCAGCAGTGGCCCACTATCAAGAAATATTTGAAGCCCGGCAAGACCTTATATTATAGTCACGGCTTCGCCATCAACTGGAGCGACCGTACGGGTGTCGTTCCCCCGAAGGATGTCGACGTTATCATGGTGGCTCCCAAGGGCTCAGGTACCAGCCTCCGCACGATGTTCTGCGAGGGTCGCGGTCTGAACTGTTCTTACGCCATCTATCAGGACGCTACCGGCAAGGCCAAGGACAAGACGTTGGCTTTCGGTATCGGTATCGGAGCAGGATATATGTTCGAGACCACTTTCCAGCGCGAGGCTACCTCTGACCTCACTGGTGAGCGTGGCTCATTGATGGGTGCTATCCAGGGACTGCTGCTCGCTCAGTATGAAGTGCTGCGCGAGAACGGACATTCTCCTTCGGAGGCCTTCAACGAGACTGTTGAGGAGCTCACCCAGAGCCTCGGCCCGCTCTTCGGTGCCAAGGGTATGGACTGGATGTATGCCAACTGCTCGACGACCGCTCAGCGTGGTGCCCTCGACTGGGCTCCCCGTTTCCACGATGCCATCAAGCCCGTCATGGAGTGGCTCTACTACTCAGTGAAGACCGGCAACGAGGCTCAGATTACCATTGACGCCAACTCGAAGCCCGACTACCGTGCCGGTTTGGAGAAGGAGTTGGAGGCTATGCGCAATCAGGAGATGTGGCGTGCCGGTGAGACCGTCCGCAAGCTGCGTCCCGAGAACCAGGAAATCTAATTGTCATCCGAATAAGAACGAATGGAGAATCTGCACCTGATTAGCAACCTAATTATTATTCGACTGCGTAAAGTGGCCGGAAGTGATGAGGTGTGTATATAAATTAGGTACAAGACAAACAGAACGATACAGAGCCTTTCTCACTTCCGGGTGTGAAAGGCTTTTTTTCGTTTTCTGACAGGAGAACAGATTCTGACATGAGTACATGAGGACAAGAGTACATGAGTACATGAGGACAAGAGTACAAGAGAACAAATATCACATAGAACTAAAATAGAAATTTGAAGAGATGAACGACAGATTGTTTATTTTCGACACGACGCTTCGTGACGGCGAACAGGTGCCTGGATGCCAGCTCAACACTGTTGAGAAGATTCAAGTGGCCAAGGCTCTTGAACAGTTGGGCGTCGACGTGATTGAAGCAGGATTCCCCGTTTCGAGTCCCGGTGACTTCAATTCAGTCATTGAGATTTCAAAGTCCGTGACGTGGCCTACTATTTGTGCGTTGACACGCGCTGTAGAGCACGATATCGACGTGGCTTTCGAGGCACTGAAGTATGCCAAGCACAAGCGCATACACACGGGCATTGGTACCAGCGATGAGCATATTCAGTACAAGTTCAACTCCACACGCGAAGAGATTCTGGAGCGTGCCATTGCCGCTACGAAGTATGCCAAGCGCTACGTCGACGATGTGGAGTTCTACTGCGAGGACGCCGGACGTACCGACAACGCGTATCTAGCTCAGGTCGTCGAGGCCGTTATCAAGGCCGGTGCTACAGTGGTTAATATTCCCGACACGACGGGCTACTGTCTGCCGCAGGAGTACTACGAGAAAATCAAGTACCTGAAGGAGCATGTCGACGGTATCGACCGCGCCATCATCTCGACCCATTGCCACAACGACCTGGGTATGGCTACAGCCAACACCTTCAGTGGCGTGATGGCTGGTGCACGCCAGGTAGAGGTGACCATCAACGGCATTGGCGAGCGTGCCGGCAACACGTCATTGGAGGAGATAGCGATGATACTGAAATGCCACAAAGGTCTCGGCATCGATACAAACATCAATACTACCAAGATATATCCAACGAGCCGCATGGTGTCGAGTCTGATGAATATGCCCGTGCAGCCCAACAAGGCCATCGTTGGCCGCAACGCCTTTGCCCATTCGAGCGGCATCCATCAGGACGGCGTCTTGAAGAATGTGCATACCTACGAAATCATGGATCCCAAGGATGTGGGCATCGATGACAACAGCATCGTACTCACAGCCCGTTCGGGACGTGCTGCCCTGAAGCACCGACTGCATGTGAACGGCGTTGACGTCGAGGACTCGAAACTCGACAAGATTTACGAAAAATTCCTACAGCTGGCCGACCAGAAGAAGGAGGTGGCCGATGCCGACGTGCTGATGTTGGCAGGAGCCGACACTGCCGACCAGCATGCCGTCCGTCTGGACTTCCTGCAGGTGACGACGGGCAAGGGCGTGAAGTCGGTGGCCTCCATCGGTCTCGACATCAGCGGACAGAAGTTTGAGGCTGCTGCCTCGGGTAATGGTCCCGTCGATGCTGCCATTAAGGCGCTGAAGCGTATCATCATGAAACAGATGACGCTGAAGGAGTTTACCATACAGGCCATCTCTAAAGGCTCCGACGATGTGGGTAAGGTACACATGCAGGTGGAGTACGACGGCCAGCTCTATTATGGCTTCGGTGCCGATACCGATATTGTGACAGCCTCTGTAGAAGCCTATATCGACTGTATTAACAAATTCAAGAAGGAATGAATACATTATTTGACAAAATCTGGGACCAGCATGTTGTGCAACAGGTTGCCGACGGTCCCACACAACTGTATATCGACCGCCTGTACTGCCACGAAGTGACGTCACCGCAGGCTTTCGACGGTATGCGGGCACGCGGACTGAAATGCTTTCGTCCCGAGAAAATCTACTGTATGCCCGACCACAACACACCGACGCACGATCAGGACAAACCGATTGCCGACCCCGTGTCGAAGGCTCAGGTAGACGCGCTGGAACGTAACGCCCGCGAGTTCGGGCTGACACACTACGGTATGGGAACCCGCGACAACGGCATCATCCACGTCGTAGGTCCCGAGAAGGGACTATCGTTGCCCGGTATGACCATCGTCTGTGGCGACAGCCATACTTCGACCCATGGCGCTATGGGTGCTGTGGCTTTCGGCATCGGCACCTCAGAGGTGGAGATGGTGATGGCCTCGCAATGTATCCTGCAGCAGAAGCCTAAGTCGATGCGTATCAACATCAACGGCCGGTTGGGTAGGGGAGTGACCGCTAAGGATGTGGCCCTATACCTGATGGCGCAGCTGACCACATCGGGGGCTACAGGCTACTTCGTCGAATATGCTGGCGACGTTGTCTCCGCTCTGTCAATGGAAGGTCGCCTGACGCTCTGCAACCTCTCGATAGAGATGGGCGCCCGTGGTGGTTTTATCGCTCCCGACGACGTGACCTTTAATTATATAAGAGGTCGTGAATTTGCCCCTAAGGGTGAGGCGTGGGACAAGGCTCTTGCCTACTGGAAGACGCTGAAGAGTGGCGACGATGCCGTCTTCGACAAGGAACTGACGTTCGATGCCGCCGATATTGAGCCGCGCATCACCTATGGCACCAATCCGGGCATGGGAATAGGGATAACGGAGGGCATACCGGCCCCCCTGTCGTCCCCCGAGGGGGACACAAATGTCCTACAGAGTAATGAAGCCCCCTCGGGGGCAGTAGGGGGGGCTCGCGCTCTTGCTTATATGGGCTTCCAGCCTGGCCAGCAGCTGCTGGGAACGAAGGTCGACTACGTCTTCCTTGGTGCCTGCACGAATGGTCGCATTGAAGACTTCCGTGCCTTTGCATCCATCGTGAAGGGGCGCAAGAAAGCTGACGGCGTGGTAGCTTGGTTAGTGCCTGGCTCTTGGGCTGTACATCAGCAGATTCAGGATGAAGGGCTCGACAAGGTATTGGCAGAAGCAGGTTTCGAGATTCGTCAGCCAGGCTGTTCGGCCTGTTTGGCGATGAACGACGACAAGATTCCTGCTGGCAAGCTCGCCGTCTCGACGTCGAACCGCAATTTCGAAGGCCGTCAAGGTCCCGGAGCCCGCACCATACTGGCATCGCCCCTCACTGCTGCCGCAGCCGCCGTCACCGGAGTCATAACCGACCCTCGCCTCCTCTTATGAAAAGTACTCCTGTACTCCTGTCAAACAAGTACTCCTGTACTCCTGTCTAAAACAAGTACTCCTGTACTCCTATCCAAAACAAGTACTCCTGTACTCCTGTCTAACAAGTACTCCTGTACTTCTGTCTAACAAGTACTCCTGTACTCCTGTCAAACAAGTACTCCTGTCAAAACAATGAAACAGAAATTTAACATTATAACATCTACCTGCGTGCCCCTTCCCCTCGAGA
This sequence comes from uncultured Prevotellaceae bacterium, assembly GCA_900316475.1. GTDB lineage: Bacteria > Bacteroidota > Bacteroidia > Bacteroidales > Bacteroidaceae > Prevotella. Next base: position 80,379 of record ONDA01000005.1, on the reverse strand, counting down.
ATGTGGACACCGACCAAATCATCCCCGCTCGTTTCCTCAAGGCAACCACCCGCGAGGAGAAATTCTTCGGCGATAACCTCTTCCGTGACTGGCGCTACAATGCCGACGGCACTCCTATTGAGGATTTCGTCCTCAACGACCCCCAATATGGCGGTTGCATCCTTGTCGCCGGCAAGAACTTCGGTTCGGGGTCCAGTCGCGAGCACGCTGCCTGGGCTATTGCCGGCTATGGTTTCCGCGTGGTCATCTCGTCGTTCTTTGCCGACATCCACAAGAACAATGAACTGAACAACTTTGTGCTGCCCGTCCAGGTCAGCGAGTCATTCCTGCAGGAGCTGTTCGACAGCATCAAGGCCGACCCTAAAACCGAGGTCGAGGTGGATTTGCCCCGCCAGACCGTTACCAACAAGGCTACGGGAAAGTCAGAGCATTTCGACATCAACGGCTATAAGAAACATTGCCTGATGAACGGGCTTGACGATATTGACTTCCTGATGCAGAATCAAGAGAAAACTAAAGAGTGGGAACATGGAAACCAGGTTTGTTGAAATCTTAGACTCCACGCTTCGCGACGGTGAACAGACCAATGGCGTCTCCTTTCTCCCGCACGAGAAACTGATGATTGCCCGTATGTTGCTCGGCGAACTGAATGTCGACCGCATCGAGGTAGGCTCAGCCCGTGTCAGCGACGGCGAGAAGGAGGCCGTGAAGATGATCTGCCGCTACGCCGCCCAGATAGACCGCCTGGATAGGGTAGAGGTGCTGGGATTCGTCGACGGTAAGAAGAGCGTTGACTGGATTGTCGACTGCGGCTGTCAGACGCTGAACCTGCTGGCAAAAGGCTCGCTGAAGCATTGTCAGCAACAGTTGGGGAAGATGCCCGAAGAGCATATTGCCGACATCTGCAATACCGTTCATTATGCTAAGAGTAAAGGCATCGTCGTCAACCTCTACTTGGAGGACTGGTCCAACGGCATGAAGGATTCGCCCCAGTACGTCTACCAGCTGATGGACAGTCTCGTCGATACCGGCATTCGCCGTTTTATGCTGCCCGACACGCTGGGTATTATGAATCCTCTGCAGGTCATCGAGTACTTCCGCAAGATGCTAAAACACTATCCTGATACCCATTTCGACTTTCACGCTCACAACGACTACGACCTGGCCGTCTCTAACTCGCTGGCTGCCGTGCTGAGCGGTGCCCGCGGACTTCATGTCACCATCAACGGACTGGGTGAACGTTGCGGTAATGCACCGCTGTCGAGCGTTCAGGTTATCTTGAAAGACCAGTTCCACGCCCAGACCAACATCTGCGAGGATAAACTGAATGCTGCCAGCCGCATGGTGGAGAGCTATAGCGGTATTGCCGTAGCTCCCAACCAGCCCATCATTGGCGATAACGTCTTTACACAAGTGGCCGGTGTTCATGCCGACGGCGACAAGAAAGACCGACTCTACCAGAACGACCTCGTGCCCGAGCGGTTCGGTCGCAGGCGTGAGTATGCGTTAGGCAAGACCAGCGGCAAGGCTAACATTGCCAAGAACCTCGAAGAGCTGGGCTTAGAGCTGACTCCCGAACAGCAGCGCCGCGTTACGGAACGCATCACGGAGTTGGGCGACAAGAAGGAGATTGTCACTCAGGAAGACCTGCCCTACATCGTTAGCGACGTGCTGAAACACGATGCGCCAGAGGATAAGGTAAAGTTGGTAAGCTACGTCGTTTCAACCGCTTATGGATTAAAGCCTGGAGCAAACATTAAGGTAGAGATTAACGGTCAGCAGTATGAGGCTTCGGCTACAGGCGACGGTCAGTATGACGCCTTCGTCAAGTCGTTGCGCTACATCTATAAGAAGTATCTCGACCGCACGTTCCCTATCCTGCAGAACTATGCCGTCACCATTCCTCCCGGCGGACGTACCGATGCCCTGGTGCAGACGGTTATCACCTGGAACGACAACGGGCGGCTGCTGCGCACACGCGGACTGGATGCCGACCAGACGGAGGCTGCCATCAAGGCTACCTTTAAAATGCTGAACATCATCGAAAACGAATTAAACCAACAATTATGAAACTGAAAATTGCCGTCCTTCCGGGCGACGGAATAGGTCCGGAAATTATGAAACAGGGCGTGGCCGTGATGGACGCTATTGCCAAGAAGTGCGGACACGAGTTCACCTACGAGGAGGCACTGGTCGGCGCCTGTGCCATCGAGGCCGTCGGCGACCCTTATCCTGATAGTACCCACGACGTCTGTATGCGTGCCGATGCCGTACTCTTTGCTGCCGTAGGCGACCTGAAGTACGACAACGACCCGACGCTGAAGGTTCGTCCCGAGACGGGGCTGCTGGCTATGCGCAAGAAGCTGGGGCTCTTTGCCAACGTGCGCCCCGTAGCCACTTTCGACTGCCTGCTACACAAGTCGCCGCTGAAGGAGGAACTGCTGCGTGGTGCTGACTTTGTTGTCATCCGCGAGCTCACCGGCGGCATGTATTTCGGCGAGAAGTATCAGGACAACGACCGCGCCTACGACACTAACATCTACACCCGTCCCGAGATTGAACGCATCCTGCGCGTCGCTTTCGAAATGGCGATGACGCGACGCCGCCACCTGACAGTCGTCGACAAGGCCAACGTGCTGGCTTCGAGCCGTCTGTGGCGACAGGTGGCCAAGGAGATGGAACCGCAGTATCCCGAGGTCAAGACCGACTATATGTTTATCGACAATGCCTCGATGCGCGTGCTTACCGAACCGCGTTTCTTCGACGTCATTGTGACGGAGAATACCTTTGGCGACATACTGACCGACGAGACCTCGTGCATCACCGGCTCCATGGGACTGCAGCCCTCATCGTCGTTAGGCGAGCATACCCCGCTCTTCGAACCCGTTCACGGCTCGTGGCCACAGGCTGCCGGGCAGAACCTTGCCAACCCATTGGCGCAGATTCTCTCTGCCGCCATGCTCCTCGAACACTTCGGACTCACCCGTGAGGGGGGGCTGATACGTCAGGCCGTGAATGCCTCGCTCGACGCCAACGTCCGTACGCCCGAGATTCAGGTGGAAGGTGGTGCCCGTTACGGCACGCGTGAGGTGGGGCAGTGGATTGTCAACTACATCAATGCGCATTAAGTTTATATGGTACTTCCGTTCGGAAATACTCAAATAAATTTGGTATTTCGCTCACTTATTCGTACCTTTGGGCTATGCCCGAAGGTACTTCCGTTCGGAAATACTCAAATAAATTTGGTATTTCGCTCACTTATTCGTACCTTTGCACCCGCAAATACATTTTTATTATTAAAAAAGAAGAAATGAAAGCATTTGTTTTTCCCGGACAGGGAGCGCAGTTCGTCGGTATGGGCAAGGATCTGTACGATACGAACGCCACAGCAAAAGAATTGTTTGAAAAGGCTAACGACATCCTCGGCTACCGCATTACCGACATCATGTTCGAAGGTACCGATGAGGATTTGAAGCAGACGAAGGTGACACAGCCCGCCGTGTTCCTCCACTCGGTCATCTCGGCCATCTGCATGGGCGACGCATTCCAGCCCGCTATGACCGCCGGTCACTCCTTAGGCGAGTTCTCGGCTCTGGTTGCCGCCGGAGCCCTGTCGTTCGAGGATGGTCTGCGCCTGGTCTATGCACGTGCTATGGCCATGCAGAAAGCCTGCGAGGCCCAGCCCTCGACGATGGCAGCTATCATCGCCCTGCCCGACGAGAAGATTGAGGAGGTCTGTGCCGAAGTGTCGAAGATGGGCAAGGGCGTTGTCGTGCCTGCCAACTATAATTGTCCCGGCCAGCTGGTCATCTCGGGCAATATTGACGCCATCAACGAGGCCTGTGAGCAGCTGAAGGCCGCCGGTGCCAAGCGCGCCCTGCCCCTGAAAGTGGGCGGTGCCTTCCATAGCCCTCTCATGCAGCCCGCCAAGGACGAGTTGCAGGCCGCTATTGAGAAGACCGAGTTCCAAGCGCCTAAGTGTCCCGTCTACCAGAACGTCGACGGCAAGCCACATACCGACCCCACTGAAATCAAGCAGAACCTCATTGCCCAGCTCACCTCAAGCGTCCGCTGGACACAGTGCGTGCAGGCTATGATTCAGGACGGTGCCGACGACTTCACGGAGTGCGGTCCAGGCAAGGCCCTGCAGGGCATGATTGCCAAGATCAATCGCGAGGTCAGCGCCCACGGCATCGCATAATCTGACGCCTATAGAATTTCAGGAGGCACTGGCTCGACTACGAGCCGGTGCCTCTTTGATTAATATGTAACATAGTAACTTTTCTGCTGCTAATAACGAATTTGCCGTTGATTTTTCTTGTTTTTCTTTGCGGTTTGGCGGAAATTGTGTATTTTTGCAGTAAACTATGCAGGCAGATATGGAAAAAATAGTTATTTATCAGATTTTTACCCGTCTTTACGGTAACAAGAACGAGACAAGGAAACAGGGCGGCACTATCGAGGAGAACGGCTGCGGTAAGTTGAACGACTTCACACCGGCGGTGCTGAAGCGCATCAGTCAGATGGGCGTGAGCCACGTTTGGTATACGGGCGTCATCCGTCATGCAACGATGACCGACTACTCGGCTTACGGCATTCCACGCCAGCATCCGGCAGTGGTGAAGGGTAGGGCAGGCTCGCCTTATGCCATCACCGACTACTATGACGTAGACCCCGACCTGGCTGTCGACGTCGACCAGCGTATGCAGGAGTTTGAGCAGTTGGTGGAGCGGACGCACAAGGCGGGCATGAAGGTTGTCATCGACTTTGTGCCCAACCATGTGGCTCGTCAGTATAAGAGCATCTGCAAGCCGCGCCGTGTCAAGGACTTAGGGGATGGCGACAATTCCGAGATGGGCTTCGACCCGCAGAACAACTTCTATTACTGTCCGGGGCAGAGGTTCAGTCCCTATTTCGACCTCTATCATGGCGAGCAGGAGCCGTATACGGAGGAGCCGGCGAAGGCTACCGGCAATGACTGCTTCAACAACGCTCCCGGCCAGAACGACTGGTATGAGACGGTGAAGCTGAACTATGGCGTAGACTATTATGCCGGTCGTGTGGGCCACTTCGACCCTGTGCCTGATACGTGGCAGAAGATGACCGACATCCTGCTCTTCTGGGCTGCCAAGGGCATCGACGGCGTGCGCTGCGACATGGCCGAGATGGTGCCTGCCGAGTTCTGGGCGTATGCTACTGCGAAGGTGAAGGCGAAGTATCCTGAGCTGCTGTTCATCGGCGAGGTGTACAATCCCGGTGAGTACCGTCATTATATAGCCTCTGGCTTCGACTATCTCTACGACAAGGTGGGCATGTACGATACGATGTTCCAGATTATCCGTGGCCAGCAGTCGACGCAGGCCATCACGGGGGCCTGGCAGGCTACCGACGACATCCGCCAGCACATGCTCTACTTCCTCGAAAACCACGACGAACTGCGCATAGGCAGCGATTTCTTTGCCGCCGATGGCCGCAAGGCCGTGCCCGCGCTGGTGGTCAACGCCTTGATGCAGCAAAACCCCTTCATGCTCTACGCCGGACAGGAGTATGGCGAGCACGGTATGGACCAGGAGGGCTTCAGTGGCCGCGACGGACGTACTACCATCTTCGACTACTGGTCGGTTGACACGCTGACGCGAGCCGCTAAGAAGCAACTGACGGCTGACGAACAGGCGCTCTACGACATCTATAAGAAGGTGTTGACTATTGCCCGCAAGGAGAAGGCTGTCGCAGAAGGTCTGTGCTACGACCTGATGTATGTGAACCAGCAATACCATTGCCAATATATGTTTATGCGTAAGGGAAAGGGCAGCGTGCTGCTCGTCGTCGCCAACTTCGACGATACAGAGGCTGCTGTCGACGTGTTCATACCTGCCCATGCCTTCGACTTTATGCAGCTGCGCCAGAAGCCGTATGCCGCTACCGACCTGCTCAGCGGCTCGACGACCGAACTGACGCTGAAAGCCGATGCAACGGTCAGTATTGTTGTTCCTGCCCGCAACGCCGTCATCTACAAACTGAAATGAAGAAGATATGCCTCATTGTTGGCGCCCGTCCTAACTTCGTGAAGGTGGCGCCGCTGGTTCGTGCCATCAGCCAGTCTGACAAGTGCGAGTATGAACTGCTTTACGCCGGGCGGGAGGACGACCCGACGCTGGAACCGACGCTGTTCGACGACTTACAGATGCCTCGTCCCAACGTGTTCCTTGGTGTCAGCAGCCAGAGTCTTAACGACATCACAGCACAGGTTATGGGTGCCTTCGACCACTATCTGGACGAGCATCCTGCCGACGTCGTTATCGTGGTCGACGACCTGGCTTCGACAATGGCAGCCGCCATTACCGCCAAAAAACGTGGCGTAAAATTGGCACACCTCGTAGCGGGCACACGCTCGTTCGACATTACGATGCCGAAAGAGGTGAACCGTCTGGTCATCGACGCCCTGTCAGACTATCTGTTTACCGCCGGCATCAAAACCACCAGTGTGGCAACCCGCGAACAACAGTCGGAGTCGTCGCAGACCTATATGGTGGGCAACATCTTGATGGACTCGCTGCGCTTCAACCTGCCACGATTCACGCCGCCGCCATCATTCCACCTCACCCCCGGCTCCTATATCGTGCTAACGCTGAACCGCAAGGCACTGCTCACTGACGAGCAGCAGCTACGCCAGATGCTACAGACGCTCATTAGCGAAACCGCCGACGTGCCCATTGTTGCACCGCTGCGCAATCAGGCATTGGGCGTCGTCGTACGTCTGCTCACCGAACTGCAAGTTGCCAGTTCGAAGTTTATCATACAGAACTCGTTGCCCTATCTCGAGTTCGGGTGGCTTACGGCTCACGCCCGAGCCATTGTCACGGACTCGGGCAACGTTGCCGAAGAGGCCACGTTCAACGCCGTGCCCTGTATCACACTCAACAGCTATACCGAGCATCAGGAGACCGTCACCGTAGGCACCAATGTCCTTGTTGGCGGCGATGCCGGAAAGTTGGGGGCTGCCCTCAAGCAGCTCATGAACGGCCAGTGGAAGACCGCAGCCCTTCCCGACCGCTGGGACGGTCGCACCGCAGACCGCATCGTCAAGATACTGCTGGGTTGATTATTTTTCGGGGCTGTTGCGACACGCCGGCAGATGTTGTCGCCCGCTTGTCGCAAAACGCCGAGGGTGTCGCAACAACCTCGGCGTTTTTTCATGGAAAAAGTTGGAAGCTGGCGAATGGCCCCGTAGGCTTTGCAAACCCCTGGAAATAACTCTGAAAAAACTTGATATAATCTTTCAACTTAAATAGCGAGAGAAGGGACGACTGAAAGTCGTCCCTTCTCTCGCTATTTTATTAACATAGTAACTTTGTTATATTATACCTCTGTTTTATGCGAAAAGAGGCGCCAGGGTTCTGGCGCCTCTCGTGTATTAAGGTGGAAGTTAGACGAGTCGGCGTGAACCGTCGCCAATGACGACGTCGTAAACCTTTGGCTCGTGACCGTACTTGGCGTTGAACTTCTCCTTTGCCGTAGCAATAAACTGCTTGTAGAGGTCGTTGCGTACGAGGTTGATGGTGCAGCCGCCAAAACCGCCACCCATGATACGTGAACCGGTGACGCCGCACTCCTTGGCAATGTCGTTGAGGAAGTCGAGCTCTTCGCAGCTCACTTCGTAATCCTTAGACAGTCCCTCGTGCGTCTTGTACATCATCTCGCCGACCTTCTCGTAGTCGCCTTCGTTCAGAGCGTCGCAGACGGCGAGCACGCGGTCTTTCTCGCCGAGAACGAACTTGGCGCGCTTGTAATCCTCGTCGCCGACGATGTCCTTCACCTCTTCAAGCTGTTCCCATGTGCAGTCGCGCAGGGTCTCGAACTTGCCCTCGGGATGCTTTTCCTGAATGTGTTTCACCACGTTCTCGCAGGAGTTGCGGCGGTCGTTATAGGGCGAACCTGCCAGCTGGTGCTTCACCACAGAGTCGAGCAGCACGAGGCGGTAGCCATCGGGCTTGAATGGAAAGTACTCGAACTCGCGGCTGCGGCAGTCGAGGCGCATCAGGCAGCCAGCCTTGCCGAAGACGGATGCGAACTGGTCCATGATGCCGCAGTTTACGCCGCAGTAGTTATGCTCGGTAGCCTGTCCGGCAAGCACCATATCCCACTGCGAAACCTTGTTCTCGCCGAAGATGTCGTTCAGACCGCAGGCGAAGCAGCTCTCCATAGCGGCACTCGACGACATACCGGCTCCCAGGGGCACGTCGCCGGCAAAGGCAATGTTGAAACCCTTGACGGGAACGCCAAGTTTCTGGAACTCCTTGGCGATACCATAGATATAGCGTGCCCACGAAGCCTTGGGGCCGTCGGGGTCGCTGAGTTTGAAGTCCACACGGTCCTTCAGGTCGATGGCATAAGCCATAACGGTGTCTTCAGTTCCATTAGCGCGCATTTCTGCAGTGATACCCTTGTCGACGGCGCCCGGGAAGACGAATCCGCCGTTGTAATCGGTATGCTCACCAATCAGGTTGATACGTCCGGGTGATGTGTAGACGTTACCTGTTTGTCCGTCAAAATGCTTGACGAAGCGGCTTCTTACAAATTCAATATCAATCATAATCTTTAAGTTTTTAAAAGTTATAAGGTTATAGTTATTTCACGTTAATGCCAATCTTGCTGCCCCAATTGCAGAACCAGATGATGTAGGCATAGAATACGAACATGGCGCAGAGAGCGACAATGACGCCGGCAGCGTCAACCATAGCACCCATAACGGGCATGAGCAGGGCACCACCGATAACGCCGGTGTTGATAACGCCCGAGGCAGCCTTCGTGTGAGGGCCAAGCTCCTGCAGTCCAAGGTTGAAGATAAGGGGCCACATCACGGAGTGGAAAAGACCAGCTGCCAGCATGAGCCAGATGCCAATCATCGATGTCGACATAACGAGTGACAGGGCGATGCAGAGAGCACCAAGACAGAGACATGCCGTGAGCAGTTTGCGCGGCTCAAACTTCGTGAGGATACCGGCACCGACGAAACGGCCAACCATCATACCGCCCCAATAGAAGGCCAGATAGTTAGTGGCCATCGAAGCACAGGCGGCAGAGTCCATATCCGGATAGAGCAATTGGAAACGGTAGGGCAGCATTGAAGGTACTCCAATCTCTACACCCATATACATGAAGATGGCGAGTGCGCCAAGCCACACGTGGGTGTACTTGAATACGCTTGACTTGTATTGCTTTTTCTCGCCTGACTCTTCTTCGGCTTGTTTGCCTTCGTCAATCTTCGGCAACTTCAGGAATACCAGGATGCCGCAGATGATCAGCGTGAAGATACCCAGTCCGAGGAACGGTCCTGGCACAGCGTCGGGGGTAGGAGCCTTACCGGCGATGATGACGGTCGTAATAAAGATAGGTGCAACAGTTGTGGCCACCGAGTTCAGCGCCTGTGACAACGTCATGCGGAAGGCGCCGCTCTCAGGCTTTCCAAGCACCATCACGTAGGGGTTGGCTACGTTCTGCAGCATCACGACACCCATAGCCACGATACACATGGAGAGCAGGAAGACGATGTAAACATTGCTCCCTGCCGAGATGGCGGCGTTGATGCCAAACGAGTTGATGACGAAGCCGATGCCGGCAACGGCAAGACCGAGCAGGAGCGTACCCTTATAACCTATTTTGCTCATCAGCATGGCGAAGGGGATAGCCAGCAGGTAGGCACCATAGAAGGCGGTGTTGACATATTGTCCCTGCTGAGCCGTCAGGTGGAACGCTTCAGACAGGAAGGCAATCATGGAGTTGTTCATCGTCGTGATAAATCCGATGAGGAAGCACACGATGAACACAATAATCAACGGGAACAAATAGTTCGGAGTTTGTTTTTGTGACATAATAATCCGTTGTTTTCAATAATCAAAATTATTCAACTACTCCGAAACGATAGATCGTCTTCTGCTTGTAGCGCTGGCCGGGATTGAGCACGACGCTGGGGAAGTACGGACGATTGGGCGTGTCGGGGAAGTGCTGTGCCTCGAAGCAGACAGCTGAGCGGCGCGGGAAGGTGCAGCCGTTGGCGCCTTTGTAGCCGTTGAGGTAGTTGCCGGTGTAAAGTTGCATGCCGGGTTCTGTGGTGTAGACCTCCATTGTGCGGCCGCTCTTGGGTTCGGTGACGCGGGCAGCAAAGCTCAGTTCGCCCTCTTCCTTCTTGTTGAGTACATAGTTGTGGTCGTAGCCGTTGCCAAACTTAATCTGCTCGTTGTCAGCATCGATTTCCTGGCCAAAGGTTTTCGGTGTGCGGAAGTCGAACGGCGTGCCCTCAACCTTCAGTATCTCACCTGTAGGAATAGCAGTGTCGTCAGTGGGCAGATAGAAGTCGGCATTAATTTCGCAGATCTGGTCTTCGATACCCGGTGTGGGGTCAGCGGTACCTGCTAATGAGAAGAATGCGTGGTGTGTCAGATTGACGATGGTCTTCTTGTTTGTGGTTGCCAAATACTCGATCACCAGTTCGTTATCGTCAGTGAACGTGAATTCAACCGTTACGTCAAGTTCGCCCGTGTAACCTTCTTCACCATAGGAAGATATGCGGTGAAGAGCGAGTGCCCGTGGACCCATCTGGCGGGCATCCCAAATCTTGGCGTTGAAGCCCTTGGCACCGCCATGCAGGTGGTTAGGGCCATTGTTGATAAAGACCTGATACTCCTTGCCGTTCAGGGTGAACATACCTTTGCAGATACGGTTGCCCCAACGTCCGATGAGCGTTGAGAGGTAAGGCTCCTCGCCGCTCATAAGCTGCTGAATGTTAGCATGGCCCTGAATGACATTGCCTACTTTGCCATCCTTGTCGGGAACCATGATAGCACAGATGGCGCCACCATAGTTTGAGATAGCTACTTCATAACCCTTACGGTTCTTCAGGATGTAAAGATCCGTTTTTTTACCATTCACCGTCGTCTGGAAGTCTTCGCGCTTCAGACCACACAAGTTCGCATTTTCAGTTGTGTTTGCCATATTGGTTTGTTTTAAGTTAAATTGTTTTTTCCAACAAAATGGTATTTGCCTACAAAGTAACAAAAAATAAACCAAACAAACGAATGAAAGGACGTAAAAAAAGTTTATTGAAATGTTAAAAACACCTAATCGCGTGTTTTCAGGAAGTCGGCCACCACATAATTGCTACCTCCCACGAAGATGAAATCATCGGTTCCGGCGGCTATCATTGCGGCCGAAAATGCTTCTGCCACAGTGGGATAGCTGTTTCCTGCCAGGCCGAGCTGCTGTCCGAAGATAAGCACCGACTGCTCCGAGAGTGCCCGTTTGGTCGATGGCTTTGTAAAGTAGTAAATGGCGTCCTTTGGCAGGATGTTCATGATGCCATAGATGTCTTTGTCGTCCACGATGCCAAAGACGATGTGCTTCTGTCGGCATTCAACACCATTGATTTGCTTAACAAGCTGTTCCCAAGCAGCCACATTGTGGCCTATGTCGCAAATCACCAACGGGTTGGTTCTGACTGTCTGCCAGCGTCCCTTGAGACCGGTGATGGCGGTGACGTTGAGGAACGCCTCATTTATCTCTTTCTGTACGATAGAACGAACCGCATCGTTACTGACTTTGCAGAGATACCCCAGTTCCGTCAGTTCATAAAGTGTGGCCAAGATGGTGCGTGCATTCTTTGGCTGATAGGTTCCAGCCAGCTCTCCTTTGATGTCGCCCAGGTGTTTCGTGACATAGTAGAAACCGCCATTGTTGGGAATCTGTTCTGCACTAGTAATCTCGTCCAAGTCTTCAGCATAGATGACAGGCGCATCGCTTTGCTCTGCCAGTGCGTCGAAGATGGGGCGGGTTTCTGGAAGGACTTCACCGATGATGACGGGTGTAGCGTCCTTGATGATACCTCCTTTCTCTATAGCTATCTGTTCTATCGACGCGCCAAGCAGCTGGGTGTGGTCGAGGCTGACGTTGGTGATGACCGACACCAATGGGGTGATGATGTTGGTGCTGTCGAGGCGTCCGCCCAGTCCAACCTCGATGACGGCGATGTCAACGTTGTTGTCGCTAAAATACTTGAAAGCCATCTCGGTAGCTATCTCAAAGAAAGTAGCGCCGACCTGCTCGAAGAGTTCCCTGCCTTGTTCCACAAAGTCAACAACGTATTGCTCGTCGATAGGTTGTCCGTTAACACGTATGCGCTCGCTGAAGTCGAGCAGGTGGGGCGAGGTATAGAGTCCTACCTTGAAACCTGTAACCTGAAGTACCGCCGACAGCGTGTGCGATACGGAACCTTTGCCGTTGGTACCAGCCACATGAATAGTCTTGAAGTTTTTGTGTGGGTTTCCGTAGTGATCGTCAATGGTGTGCATATTCTCCAGACCGGGCTTGTAGCCCGTCTGCCCCTGACTCTCATAGTTGGCTGTCTGTGTGAACAGATATTCACAGGTTTCCTCGTAGGTCATATTCTTTAGTTGAAGTAATTTTTGAAACGCTGGAAGATGGAGTCGCGCGTCTGTTTGTCGCCCTTGAAGTTGTCGCTCTTCTTGAAGCGCTCAATGGCTTCCTTCTCGTCGCGGCTCAGTGTCTTCGGCACGTAGACACTGATGTTGACTACCAAGTCGCCTTTGCCCTGACCGTAGCCCTGCACAGCGGGCAGTCCCTTGCCGCGTAGTCGCATAGTCTTGCCGGGCTGTGTACCGTTGTCAATCTTTACGCGCAGTTTGCCGCCCTCGATGGTAGGAATCTCCAAATCTCCTCCAAGTGCTGCTGTAGGAAAGTCCAATAAAAGGTTGTATATCAAATCGTTACCATCGCGAACGAAGGTGCTGTGTTCTTCTTCCTCAATGAATACCTGTATGTCGCCGTTAATGCCGCCATGACGTCCGGCGTTACCTTTGCCAGGGACGTTGACCACCATTCCTTCGGCAACGCCAGCAGGAATCTTGATCTCAACCACTTCTTCGCCCTTGACGATACCTTCTCCCTTACAGTGCGGACACTTGTCCTTGATAATCTGTCCCTCGCCGCCGCAGGTGGGGCATACGCCTTGCGTCTGCATCATTCCGAAGATGCTCTGTGTGGTATGGCTGATGACGCCTGAGCCATGACAAGTAGGGCACTGCTCTTTACCAGAGCCATTCTGGGCACCCGTGCCATGACAGTGTTCGCAGGGTACGTCCTTGCGTACTTTGAACTTCTTGGTGACGCCTTGGCTGATTTCTTCCAACGTAAGCCGAACCTTCAAGCGCAGGTCGCTGCCGCGATACTGCTGCGGGTGGCGTGCCCCGCCTCCGAAACCACTGAAGCCGTGACCACCAAAGATGTCACCGAACATCGAGAAGATGTCGTCCATATTCATTGATGCACCACCGAAGCCGCTGAAATCGAAGCCGCTACCCATATTAGGACCGTTAAAACCAAACTGGTCGTACTGTTGGCGTGTCTTAGGGTCGTGCAGTATGTTATAGGCTTCGGCAGCCTCCTTGAATTTCTCTTCAGCCTCTTTGTCGCCGGGGTTACGGTCGGGGTGGTACTTGATGGCTATCTTGCGGTAGGCTCTCTTGATATCGTCGGCCGATGCGTCTTTGCTGACGCCCAGTACCTCGTAGTAGTCTCTTTTCTGTGCCATTATTGTCCTACTGCCACTTTGGCGTGGCGAATCACTTTATCATTCAGTTTATATCCTTTCTGCAGGCAGTCGATGACCTTGCCCTTCTTGTCGTCACCCATACCGGGCACCATAGCCACAGCTTCATGGACGTCGGTGTCGAAGTCGGCGTCTTCGGTCGTAATCGTGCTGACGCCCTGACTCTCTAAAACTTTGAGCAGTTTATGGTAGATAAGCTCCATACCTTCGCGCAGTACGGCTGGGTCTTCTGTTTTTTGGCCGTTGTCTATGGCACGTTCCATATCGTCGACGATGGGCAGGATGGCTGTTAGCACCTTCTCGCCGCCGTTGAGAATCAGCTCAGCGCGCTCTTTCAGCGTGCGCTTACGATAGTTGTCGAACTCGGCAACAGAACGCAAGTACTTGTCCTTCAGTTCGGCAATCTCGTCTTGAGCCTGTTCTATCGGGGCTTTCTCCTCGGCAGATGCTTCCTGCTCTTCTTGTTCTTCTGTTTCTTTCGGAGTGTCTTCAGGGTTCAGTTGCTCCTCTTCTTCGATGTTAATATCTTTTTCTTTCATAGATAAACGTTGTTTAAAAAGTGGTTTTACATTCTAGAAAGCAAAAACCGTGCCATACTATGCGTAGAGCTCAGCTTTTTTCTCCTTGATGCTCTCGTCGTAGATATAATCGTCGTAGGTTGTCAGCTTGTCAATCGTTCCCTTCGGTGTCAATTCGATGATACGGTCGGCCACAGTGTTGATAAACTCATGGTCGTGTGAGGCGAAGAGAATGTTGCCCTTGAACTGTATCAGGTTGTTGTTGAAAGCCTGGATCGACTCCAGGTCAAGGTGGTTCGTAGGCGTGTCAAGTATCAGGCAGTTAGCGTTCTTCAGCTGCATGCGTGCTATCATGCAGCGCATTTTCTCGCCACCCGAGAGCACGTTGACGTGTTTGAGCACGTCCTCCTCCTTGAAGAGCATACGTCCGAGGAACGATTTCATTGTCACCTCATTGCCCGGTCCCCATTGCGACAGCCAGTCGACGAGGTTCATCTCCGACTGGAAAAACTCGGTGTTGTCAAGTGGCAGGTAGGCTGTCGTAATCGTTACACCCCACTTGTAGGTGCCAGCCTGGGCTTCTCGGTTGCCGTTGATGATTTCGAAGAGGGCCGTCATCGCCTTCGGATTGTGGCTTAGGAAGACGGTCTTCTGGCCCTTCTCAATGGTGAACGAGACGTTGTCGAACAATACCGTTCCGTCGGCGTCGACAGCCTTCAGTCCCTCCACCTCGAGAATCTGTGTGCCCGGCTCGCGTTCCATCTGGAAGATGATGCCTGGATACTTACGTGTCGACGGTGTGATTTCCTCGACGTTCAGTTTCTCAAGCATCTTCTTGCGTGACGTTGTCTGCTTCGACTTAGCTACATTTGCTGAGAAACGGCGGATGAACTCCTCGAGCTGCTTACGCTTCTCCTCAGCCTTCATCTTCTGGTTCTGAGCCTGGCGCAGAGCCAGCTGCGACGACTCGTACCAGAACGAGTAGTTGCCCGAGAACAGCGTCACCTTGCCAAAGTCAATGTCGACGGTCTGCGTAGAGACGGCATCGAGGAAGTGACGGTCGTGAGAGACAACGAGCACGCACTGCTCCAAGTTCGACAGATATTCCTCTAACCACTGCACGGTGTCAAGGTCAAGGTCATTAGTGGGCTCGTCGAGTAACAGATTGTCAGGACGCCCGAATAAGGCCTTGGCCAGCATCACGCGTACCTTTTCATTATTAGAGATGTCGGCCATCTGCTTGTAGTGCTGGCTCTCGCTGACACCCAGGTTCTGTAGCAGCTGGGCAGCCTCGCTCTCTGCCTCGTAGCCGTTCATCTCGGCAAAGGCCATCTCAAGCTCGGCGGCGCGATTACCGTCTTCCTCGGTCATCTCGGCCTTCGCGTAGAGCGCCTCGCGTTCCTTCATATTCTGCCACATGGGTTGATGCCCCATCAGTACAGTATCCATGACAGTGAACTCGTCGTATTTGAAGTGGTCCTGCTCCAACACACTCAGGCGCTCGCCGGGCTGCATTTCCACCGATCCCTTGTTTGGCTCCAGTTCGCCGCTGATGGCTCTTAGCAGTGTTGACTTGCCAGCACCGTTGGCGCCGATGATGCCGTAGATATTTCCACTTGTAAACTTCAGGTTCACGTCCTTATAGAGAACCTTTTTCCCAAACTGAATAGCTAAGTTTGTGACTGTAATCATTGTCTTCTCTTTATACCTATTTTTAATTTTGGTGCAAAGGTACAAAAAAAACGTCGAAATGCCAAACTCATTCAAAAAAAAGTTGTATCTTTGCAGGCGAAATGATGGCAATGCTAAACGAACTTATCACTCAAGTCAATGATGTGCTCTGGACTTATGTCATTATGGTCGTGCTAATTTGTTGCGGCCTGTGGTTCACGTGGCGTATGCGTTTTGTCCAGTTTAGAATGTTTGGCGAGATGGTCCGACTGTTGACCGATGCCTCAGTGTCGACGGTCTCGGGCAATGAGAAATCGTCGGGTCGCAAGCGCATCTCCTCGTTTCAGGCATTTGCCGTTTCTGTGGCTTCGCGCGTAGGAACAGGCAACCTTGCCGGCGTAGCAACAGCTATTGCCGTAGGTGGACCAGGCGCTGTGTTCTGGATGTGGGTAATGGCGCTTTTCGGGGCGGCTACTGCCTTTGTAGAGTCCACGCTTGGACAGCTGTTCAAGCAGCATGCTGGTGACTTTTTTATCGGCGGACCGGCCTACTATATAAGCCATGGTATGAAATACTGCTCCTGGAAACCGCTGAGGAACAGCGGGCGATGGATGTCGGTCCTCTTCGCCATACTTATCACCATCACCTTCGGAATGGCCAATAACGCTATGCAGGCAAACACCATCTGTGGTGCTATGAATCAGGCTTTCGGCTTTTCGTCAATAGCTGTCGGACTTGTGCTCGCTGCGATGACACTGTTTATCGTCTTCGGAGGCATACAGCGCGTAGCAGACGTCAGCGCTGTTCTCGTACCCGTGATGGCCGTTGGCTATTTCCTCCTTGCCGTCTACATCGTCATTTCAAATATCAGCATCCTGCCCCATGTCTTGAAGGTTATTGTCGACAACGCATTCGGCATCTCACAGGTAGCTGGTGGTGGCATTGGTGCCGTTATGGTAAACGGTGTGAAACGGGGACTCTTCAGTAATGAGGCTGGTGAGGGTAGTGCTCCTAATGCAGCCTCTACGGCTGATGTTACCCATCCTGTCAAGCAAGGACTCATCCAGGCGCTTGGCGTCTTTACCGACACACTGCTCATTTGCTCCTGTACAGCCTTCATCATTCTCATTAGCGGGCTCTATCAGTCGCCAGAACTCAACGGCATCAACCTCACACAGGCTGCTCTTCAGTCAGAGATAGGTGACGCCGGGCCACTCTTTATTGCCGTTGCCATTTTCCTCTTTGCTTTTTCAAGCATCATCGCGAACTACTACTACGGCGAGTCCAACATCCGCTTTATGACTTCCAGCCGCACGGTGATGACCGTCTACCGCATCTTCTCAGGTGGCGTCATGGTAGTCTTTGGTGCCCTTATTACCCTTGAGTTTGCCTGGAACATAATAGACATCTGTATGGCGCTACTTACAGCCTGCAATCTCGTGGCTATTATCGCACTCGGCAAGTATGCTTTCCGCCTGCTTGATGACTATCGCAGCCAACAGCGTAAGGGTGTGCGCAACCCTCAGTTCAATCGTCGCCAACTCCCAGAAATCGCCAACGCTCTCGACTGTTGGGAGTAAGCACCGCCAAACTTTGCCGTTTTGATGACATAAGAGCGGCATAGACTTTAGAAAAAAGAGTCGAAAGATTTGGTCTTTCGGCTTTTTTGTTTTACCTTTGTGGGCGAAATCATAAAACCGTAAAATGAAAATAGGTGATAAAGTTAGATTCCTAAGCGAAGTGGGAGGTGGGCGTGTGGCCGGTTTCCAAGGAAAAAACATTGTCTTTGTCGAAGACGAAGACGGCTTCCAGGTGCCTATGCGCATTACCGACGTAGTAGTTATAGGTGACGAGGACTACGACACGCGACACGTCGTAGAAATAAGGGATAAGAAAGAAAAAGTGAACACGAAAGCGGAAGAAGACGGCGAACTTGAGACAGAGCCTGCTGATAAGCCTCTTACGTTTAAGGCACCTGTAGAGGAGCGCCGTGGCGGAGACAAGTTGTCGGCATATTTGGCTTTTGTGCCGATAGACTTGAAGGAACTGACGGACACGCGGTTCGAGTCGTATATAGTAAACGACTGTAACTACTACCTGCGCTATGTCTACATGACGGCAGAGGGAACAAATTGGCACGTACGCTCTTTTGGAGAGGTGGAACCCAACACGAAACTGTTTATTGAAGAGTTCGGACGCGATCAGCTGAACGAGTTGGAGCGGTCGTGTATACAGTTGTTAGCATACAAGAAGGATAAGTATTTCTTGCGCAAACCCGCTGTTGACGCGCTGATAACGATAGACCCTGTGAAATTCTACAAGCTCCATACTTTCAGCGAGAACGATTTCTTTGAGCAGCCATCGCTTATATATACAATTATTGAAAATGACCGACAATTTGTGAAACTATGAAATACGGAATGATTAAGGTCGCTGCTGCCGTACCAACGGTGAAAGTGGCCGATGTAGCATATAACGTAGGGCAAGCAGAGAGCCTGATTGCCCAGGCTGAGGGACAAGGCGTAGAGGTGATGGTCTTGCCAGAACTGTGTCTGACGGGGTATACCTGCCAGGACTTGTTCAAGCAACAGTTGCTGATAGACAAGGCAGAGGAGGCGCTTTTAGTATTACTCGACTTCACCCGCAAACTTGATGTCATTGTCGTCGTGGGGCTACCCGTGCAAATAGGTTCTCTACTCTACAACTGCGCTGCCGTCATCCAAAGCGGTACCCTCCTTGGCGTAGTACCTAAGACTTATTTGCCCAATTATGGCGAGTTCTACGAAAAACGATGGTTCGCATCAGCTCAGGATTTAGAACCACAGGACATCTATCTCGCTGGTAGCCCGATACATGTGACCGCGGAACCAACGATTTTCACCACCTGCGACGGCGTTCGCTTCGGCATTGAGATTTGCGAAGACGTATGGGCTCCTATTCCGCCGAGTAACCGTTTGGCTTTGGCTGGTGCCGACATCATCTTCAATCTCTCGGCCTCCGACGAGCTGATAGGCAAGCATCATTATCTGCGTCAGCTGCTCTGCCAACAAAGTGCAAGAACAATGACGGGCTATGTCTATGCTAGTTGTGGCTTTGGCGAATCGACGCAAGATGTCGTCTACGGTGGTAATGCCATTATCGTTGAGAACGGACGTATAATCTCAGAGGGTGAGCGCTTCTCGCTGCAGCCACAAATCAAAATTACGCAGATAGATGTAGAACGACTGCGTACAGAACGACGTACCAATTCGACATTTATCACAGCACAATCACGTGTAAACTGTCACCCCTTCAATGTCAACTGCAAACCCGTGTCGCCGCGTGAATTTGAACTGATACGTAGCGTCGAACCAAACCCATTCATACCTCAGGAGGACAAGATGCAGGCTTCATGTGAAGAGATTCTCAATATACAAGTAGCAGGATTGGCAAAACGACTCTACCATATCGGGGGTAAGAAAGCTGTCATCGGCATTAGTGGCGGACTCGATTCGACGCTGGCCTTGCTTGTGACGGTAAAAGCCTTCGACAAACTGGATCTTGACCGGCAAGGCATTATCGGTATAACAATGCCGGGGTTCGGGACTACTGACCGCACGTATAACAACGCACTGGCTCTCATGAAAGAACTTGGAGTTACAACACGTGAAATAAGCATTGTAAAAGCCGTCAAGCAGCATTTCGAAGATATAGGGCACGATGCAAAACAGCACGATACAACTTATGAGAACTCGCAGGCACGTGAGCGTACACAGATCTTGATGGACGTGGCCAACAAGGAGAATGCTATTGTCGTCGGCACAGGCGACCTGTCGGAGCTGGCGCTCGGGTGGGCTACCTACAACGGCGACCATATGTCGATGTACGGCGTCAACGCTGGAGTGCCAAAGACTTTAGTGCGTTATTTAGTCAGCTACCTTGCAGGAGAGATGGCTACCAACATACTGATGGACATTGTCAATACACCCATCTCTCCTGAGTTGCTGCCTGCCGACACGCAGGGCAATATTCGCCAGAAAACAGAAGATCTTGTCGGCCCATACGAGCTACATGACTTCTTCCTCTATTATACGTTACGCTACGGATTCCGTCCTGCTAAAATTCTGATGTTGGCAGAGAAGGCCTTTGAAAGTAAATATGATACAACGGTTATAAAGAAATGGTTGACCACCTTCTGTCGCCGGTTCTTCAACCAACAGTTCAAGCGCTCATGCATGCCAGATGGACCGAAAGTGGGCAGTGTTAGTCTCTCACCGCGAGGTGACTGGCGTATGCCAAGCGATGCATCAAGTGCGCTTTGGCTGAAAGACTTGGAAAAATAGAATTAGTCGATATTTAAACAAAATGCAAAGACTATTATTGACACTATGGATGCTCCTAAGTGTATGGGTATCTTCTATGTATGCAATAGATCGGATTGCATTGCGCGACTCTATTCTTAAAGCAGTCAATGGTGCACAGATCCCTCAGAGAAAAATAAGCATCTCACAGTTTGGCGCTAAAGGTGATTCGGCTACTAATTGCTATCGTGCATTTGTTAAGGCTATGCGCTATGCACAGAAAAACGGCCCCGTGCGTATCGTTATTCCAGAAGGGGTATGGCTTGTAGGCGGTCCCATCCACTTGGTGTCGGGCGTTACACTCGAAATAAGTAAGAATGCAAAACTAATGTTTACAGGCCAACCCAAAAATTACCTGCCGGCGGTCAGTACGTCGTGGGAGGGAACGCTGCTTTGGAACTACTCGCCGTTTATCTATGGCTATGGGCTGCACGATGTGGCCATTGTAGGACAAGGTGTCATTGATGGCGGAACGGCGGCCGAGACTTTCTCGGAGTGGAGCAAGTGTCAGGGCAAGGACCAAAATTCAAGTCGTGAGTGGAATCATCGCGGTGAGCCGCTTGAACAACGACTCATGGGAGCAGGGCACTTCCTCAGACCGCAGCTAATACAGCTATATCGCTGTGAGCGCGTAACGTTGTCGAGCGTTTACATCAATCGTTCTCCATTCTGGTGCATACACATGCTACAATGTAAGAATGTTCGACTGCGAGGCCTGCGCTGTAAGGCACGTTTGACAAACAACGATGGCATCGACATCGAGTCGTCGCAAGGCGTGCTGATAGAAGACATCCGCTTTGACAATGGCGACGATAATGTGGCCATCAAGAGTGGACGCGACAATGACGGATGGACGATGGGTGGGCCTTCACGCGATATCCTCATACGCTTGTGCCGCTTCAAGGGCCTTCACGGCGTAGTTATCGGTAGCGAGATGTCGGGTGGGGTAGAGAATGTCATCATCGAGAACTGTACATATGCAGGCTATGTCAAACGCGGCATTTTTGTTAAAACCAACCCAATAACTCATATTTTTTTGCCAAAAGTTTTTGTATTACAAAAAAATAATGTAACTTTGTAGGCAGATTATTACGACCAAAATATATAAACTCTAAATAATTCAATTGCTTATGGCACAAATTACAGGACACATTTCCCAGATTATCGGCCCTGTTATCGACGTCTTCTTCGATACCAAGGGGCTCGAGGCGGAAAAGGTGTTACCAAAAATCCATGACGCTCTGAAGATTGACCGTGGCAACGGCAATGTACTCATCGTCGAGGTGCAGCAGCACATCGGTGAGGATACCGTTCGTTGCGTGGCTATGGACAATACGGACGGTTTGCAGCGTGGACTGGAAGCAATCCCTCTGGGTTCACCCATCTTGATGCCCGCTGGCGATCAGATTAAAGGTCGAATGCTGAACGTTATCGGTCAGCCTATCGATGGTATGAAACAATTCGACATGAAGGGGGCTTACCCCATCCACCGCGAGGCTCCTACGTTTGAGGAACTGTCGACGAAGAAGGAAATCCTGGCTACGGGTATCAAGGTGATCGACTTGCTGGAGCCTTATATGAAAGGTGGTAAGATAGGCCTGTTCGGTGGCGCTGGCGTGGGTAAGACGGTGCTCATCATGGAGCTTATCAACAATATTGCCAAGGGCCACAACGGTTTCTCGGTGTTTGCCGGCGTAGGAGAACGTACCCGTGAAGGTAACGACCTCATCCGCGAGATGATTGAGTCGGGCGTTATACGCTACGGCGACAAGTTCCGCAAGGCAATGGATGAAGGCAAGTGGGACTTGAATCTCGTTGACCCTGAGGAACTGAAGAAGTCACAGGCCACGCTGGTTTATGGCCAGATGAACGAGCCGCCAGGGGCACGTGCCTCTGTGGCTTTGTCCGGCCTGACGGTTGCTGAGGGCTTCCGTGATGGCGGTGGTATAGACGGCGGTGCTGCCGATATTCTGTTCTTCATCGACAATATCTTCCGTTTCACGCAGGCTGGCTCTGAGGTATCGGCTCTGTTAGGCCGTATGCCATCGGCCGTGGGTTACCAGCCGACGCTGGCTTCGGAGATGGGTGCCATGCAGGAGCGTATCACTTCTACAAAGAAGGGCTCTATCACCTCGGTGCAGGCCGTGTATGTGCCTGCTGACGACTTGACCGACCCCGCACCTGCTACGACGTTCACCCATCTCGATGCTACGACGGTGCTCGATCGTAAGATAGCTGAGCTGGGTATCTATCCGGCCGTTGACCCATTAGGCTCAACGTCGCGTATCCTCGACCCGCTGATTGTGGGTAAGGCTCACTACGACTGTGCCCAGCGCGTGAAGGAGATTCTGCAGCGCTACAAGGAGTTGCAGGACATCATTGCCATCCTCGGTATGGACGAGCTGTCTGATGAGGATAAGCTGACGGTGAACCGCGCACGTCGCGTGCAGCGTTTCCTGAGCCAGCCGTTCTCGGTGGCTTCTCAGTTCACGGGTCTGCCTGGTGTGATGGTGCCCATCGAGGAGACTATCAAGGGCTTCAACGCCATCCTCGACGGCGAGGTGGACGACCTGCCCGAGCAGGCCTTCCTGAACGTTGGAACTATCGAAGAGGCGAAGGAGAAGGCTAAGAAACTTCTGGAGGCAGCTAAGGGTTAATTGACAATTGATAATTGAAAATTGACAATTATGCTGACGCTAAAGATTGTTTCGCCCGAGAAGATAGAGTTCACCGGTGAGGTGGAGAGCGTAAAGGTGCCTGGCACACAGGGCAACTTCGAGATCCTCACGAACCACGCCCCCATCATCTCAACACTCGGAAAGGGTGTCGTGGAGTATGACGGACAGCAGTTGGAAATCTTAGGAGGATTCGTCGAGGTGCAGCAGAACGAGGTGTCGCTCTGTGTCGAGAAAACAGAATAATAGAGATTCTTCGCAAGCGAAGCGTCGCAAGGCGCCGAGCGGAAAATTTTAAAATGAAGATTTTCTTCCTTGTCCTGTTCTTTACGTTACTCGGCAGTGCCTATGTGAAAGGCTATGACGTCGTGAAACGGCGTTCGCCCGAACACTTGGTACAGTTCTATCTCATCATGACAACGATACGTATGTTGCTCGTCGCTACGGTGGTCGGCCTCTACGTATTCTTCGCCCCGAACAGAGAAGATGCCATCCACTTCGCTGCTATTATATTAATAATGTACGCGATAACGATGGTCGTAACACTCTCAATGAGACATTGAATTGATAATTGAAAATTGAAAACTGAAAAATTGATAATGAATCACATCAAACGACTGCTTAGCGTTGCTCTACTGATGTTCGCATTGGTGCCGGCGATGGCAGCAGACTTCTCAGCCAAGGAGGTGGTGCTTGAGCATATCAAGGACTCACACGAATGGCATGTCACCGACCTCGGTGAAGGGAAGTCGCTGGTTATTCCGTTGCCCGTCATCGTCAACTCGTCGACCGGTTGGCACGTCTTCTGCTCGTCACAGTTCGAGCACCACGCCGATGCCAACGGGCTGCGCCAAGGCCCTTACGGACTGGCCATTGCCACAGAAGGAGAGAATGCTGGCAAGATAGTGGAGAACGGTTCCCCCGTCCTCGACCTCAGTATCACGAAGACGGTGGCCGTGATGTTCATCAACGTGGCCATCCTGCTTTGCTGCATCCTGTTCAGCGCCCGCTGGTACAGGAAGCGCAAGGCCAGCGACCCGGCCCCTGGTGGCTTCGTCGGCTTCGTTGAGATGATGGTGATGTACGTGGTGGATGAAATCATCAAGCCGGGCGTAGGCAAGGGGTACGAGAAGTACACGCCCTACCTGCTGACCTGCTTCTTCTTCATCTTCACCTGTAACGTGATGGGCTTGATACCGTTCCCGCCGGGCTCGGGCAACGTGACGGGCAACATTGCCGTGACGTTCTTCCTGGCCCTCTGCACGTTTCTCATCGTGCAGTTCTCGGGCAACAAGCACTACTGGAAGGACATCTTCTGGCCCGATGTGCCCACATGGCTGAAGGCGCCCATCCCCATTATTCCCGTGATTGAGTTCGTCGGTATCTTCACGAAGCCGTTCGCCCTGATGATCCGACTTTTCGCCAACATGATGGCCGGTCACGCCATTGCCGTCGCCATTACCTGCATCATCTTCCTGGTGGCAACCCAGGCGGTGGCTGTGCAGTTGTCGATGTCGGCGTTGTCGGTGGTGATGAGCATCTTCATGATGTGCCTCGAGTGCCTGGTATGCTTCATCCAGGCAATGGTCTTCACCATGCTCTCGGCCGTATTCATCGGCTTGGCAAGAGTTGAACCAGAACATGAATAATAAACAATTAAAATATTAACAATTAAAAACTTACACAATTATGATTACAGCATTATTGGCAGCAGAAGGTGTTGCAAAGTTGGGCGCCGCAGTAGGCGCAGGTCTCGCAGCTATTGGCGCAGGTCTTGGTATTGGTAGAATTGGAGGACAGGCCATGGACGCTATGGCTCGTCAGCCTGAAGTGATGAGCAAGCTGTTCACGAACATGATTGTGGCCGCCGCCCTGATTGAGGGTGTTGCCCTGTTCGCAGCCGTTATCGCATTCCTCTGCATCTAAAAGATTCACGGTTTTGCGATTGTCAATCGAAAAGTAAATCGAAAATAGTATCAGCGTATGGATTTATTAATTCCGAGTACTGGACTGTTGTTCTGGATGACCATCACGTTCCTTGTGGTGTTCTTCCTGTTGTGGAAGTTCGGGTTCCCCATCATCACTGGGATGGTGAAGGAGCGTCAGGCTTTCATCGACGACTCTCTGCGCAAGGCGCATGAGGCCAATGAACGACTGGCCAATATACAGAAAGAAGGTGAATCCATCCTCCAGGAGGCGCGCGAGAAGCAGGCTCAGATACTGAAAGAGGCTGCCGACACCCGCGATGCCATCGTAGAGAAAGCTCAGGACAAGGCCCGTCAGGAAGGTGCCCGTCTCTTGGAAGATGCCCGTGTGGCCATCGAGCAGGAGAAGAAGGCAGCCATTGCCGACATCCGTAAGCAAGTAGCTACACTTAGCGTCGAGATAGCCGAGAAGGTTCTTCGCCAGAACCTCAAGGATGACAAGGCGCAGATGGATCTCATCGACCGTATGCTGGATGAAGTTTCTAAGGACAAGTAAACGAGAAAACGTATGGATATAGGAGTCATATCGGTTCGCTACGCCCGTGCGCTCTTGAAGAGTGCCACTGAGCAGAAGCAGGATGAGGCCGTCTATCAGGAGATGCAGCTCTTGGCCAAGAGCTACATCGACGTGCCGCAGCTTCGTCAAACGATAGCAGGCCCGATGCTCTCGAAGGACAAGAAGGAAGAGCTGCTGCTGACGGCTGTTGGCGGCCAGCCTACCGCCTTGACCCGTGCCTTCATTGGTTTAGTGCTGAAAGAAGACCGGGAGCCGGTGATGCAGTTCATCGCCAATTCGTACGTCACGCTCTATCGTCAGCAGAAGAACATCATCCGTGGACGTCTCATCACCGCAGCCCGCGTCAGCCCTGCTACCGAGCAGAAGATGCGTCAGATGGTGGAGAGTAAGACTAATGGAACTGTGGAGTTTGAAACTGTGTTGAACCCCGACATCATCGGCGGCTTCATCCTTGAATACGACACGTATCGTATGGATGCCAGTGTGAAGGCCAAACTCAACAGCATTCTACAAGCACTGAAGAAATAACGACCACTTATTACGCTAATTTCACTAATTATTCATGCGCAGCAAAATTCGTGAAATTCGTGAAATTTGTAGTAGAAAGAAAAAGAACAATTAATTTATGTCAGATAAAATCAAACCAAGCGAAGTATCCCAGGTGCTGCTCGACCAATTGAAGGGAATCTCCAGTGCCGAGAAATTCGACGAAGTAGGCACCGTGCTTACCGTCAGCGATGGCGTGGCTCGTATCTACGGTCTTCGTAATGCTGAGGCCAACGAGCTGCTGGAGTTTGAGAACGGCACGATGGCTATCGTGATGAACTTGGAAGAAGACAATGTGGGCTGTGTGCTCCTTGGTCCTACGTCGGGCATTAAGGAGGGACAGGTCGTGAAGCGCACGAAGCGTATTGCTTCCATCCGTGTCAACGACAATATGCTCGGACGTGTCATCAATCCTCTTGGGCAGGCCATTGACGGCAAGGGCGACATAGACCTCACTGGTGCTTTCGAAATGCCGCTCGACCGTAAGGCTCCGGGCGTTATCTATCGTCAGCCTGTGAAGGAACCGCTGCAGACCGGTCTGAAAGCCATCGACTCGATGATTCCTATCGGTCGTGGACAACGTGAGCTCATTATCGGCGACCGCCAGACCGGTAAGACGGCCATTGCCGTGGATACCATTATCAATCAGAAAAGCTTCTATGAGGCAGGCAAGCCTGTCTACTGTATCTATGTAGCCATCGGTCAGAAGGCCTCTACCGTTGCAGCCCTTGTCAGTACGCTGCAGGAGCACGGTGCCATGCCATACACTATCATTGTGGCTGCTACTGCTGCTGACCCTGCCGCCATGCAGTACTATGCGCCCTTTGCCGGAGCTGCTATAGGTGAGTATTTCCGTGACCGTGGCCTGCCAGCATTGGTAGTCTACGACGACCTGTCGAAGCAGGCTGTAGCCTACCGTGAGGTATCGCTGATTCTGCGCCGTCCCTCTGGACGTGAGGCATATCCCGGTGATGTGTTCTATCTCCACAGCCGTTTGTTGGAACGTGCTGCCAAGATGAACGAACAGCAGGAAGTGGCTGAGAAGATGAACGACCTGCCTGAGTGCATGAAGGGTCATGTCAAGGGCGGCGGTTCTCTTACTGCTCTGCCTATCATCGAGACGCAGGCTGGTGACGTATCGGCTTACATCCCGACAAATGTTATTTCCATTACTGACGGTCAGATTTTCCTTGAGAGCGACCTCTTCAACCAGGGCTTCCGTCCCGCCATCAATGTTGGTATCTCCGTGTCCCGTGTAGGTGGTTCTGCGCAGATTAAGTCCATGAAGAAGGTGGCAGGTACATTGAAGATAGATCAGGCTCAGTATCGTGAGTTGGAGTCTTTCTCGAAGTTCTCTAGTGACATGGATGCTGTGACTGCTATGACGCTCGACCGTGGACGTAAGAACAACCAGTTGCTCATCCAGCCACAGTACAGCCCGATGCCCGTTGGCGAGCAAATCGCCATCCTGTATTGCGGTGTACATGGTTTGATGCGCCAGGTACCCATTGATAAGGTGCGTCAGTGTCAAGACCAATTCCTCGACAAGCTCCGTTCTGCCAATCCTGAGGTCATCGAGACCCTCGCCAGTGGAAAGATTGACGATGAAACTACGTCCAAGATTGAAGCCGTGATGGCTGACATCGCAGGCACGTATAAAGCTTGATAGCCTATGCCAAGCCTGAAAGAGATTAAAGGTCGCATAGCCTCAGTCAACTCTACGCGAAAGATAACGTCGGCCATGAAGATGGTGGCTTCGTCGAAGTTGCACCACGCTCAGGTTGCTATTCAGAACATGCTTCCTTACGAGACGATGTTGGAGCATATCCTGAAGTCGTTTTTGGCAGCCGAAGCTGAGGCACAGACCATCTACGACCAGCCTCGGCCCGTTCATCGAGTGGCTTTGGTAGTATTTGCCAGCAATTCGTCGCTCTGTGGAGGCTTTAATGCAAACGTCATCAAGATGATGCAGCATATCGTAGCGGAATATCGCGAACAGGGCATTGACGGCATCGAAGTCTATCCCATTGGCCGCAAAGTCTATGAGAAGGCTCAGAAACTGGGCTACGATGTGCAGGGAGAATTCTCTGCTTTGGCTGATAAGCCCAACGTACGCCAATGTATCGACATCGCTATGGAGCTGGGTAAGAAATTTGCTGAGGGTCAGATAGATAAGGTGGAGCTTGTCTATCATCACTTCAAGTCGGCAGGTTCACAGGTTCTGACACGTAAGACCTTCCTGCCCATCGACGTTGAAGAGGAGTTAGAGCGTGACCACGAGCGCGACCTTTCGTCGATTACCGCTACGAAGGAGAGTCAGGAGTATCTGAAAAAGAACCGCAAGAAGAAGGCTAAGGTGAATGCCGAAGGCAAGGAGGTGCCGCCGCTGAACGACAACTTCATCGTTGAACCCGATATGGACACTGTTCTGTCGCAGCTTCTCCCGAAGTTAGCTCATCTGTCGCTTTACACGGCTCTGCTCGATAGTGTTGCGTCTGAACATGCCGCCCGTATGGTGGCTATGCAGACGGCAACAGACAATGCCGACGAACTGTTGCGTCAGTTGAACCTTCAGTACAACAAGAGCCGACAGCAGGCCATCACCAGCGAACTGCTCGACATTGTCGGCGGTTCTGTCAACAACTAACATGCTTGCGGGCTCCTTACCGGGAGTCCGCAAGTGTTCTTTCTATGAAGCAAACCATACTTACCATCCTTTCTGTGTTCGGTTGCCTGTCTTTGCAAGCCCAGACCAACGACTTGCCGCGCACGTCGCCCGAGGCTGTCGGACTACGTTCGGCACAGGTCAGCGCCTTCTTTGATTCGCTACTCGCTATGCCTCAGACCGAGATTCACAGTGTCATCGTCATGCGTAGTGGCAAAATTGTCGGCGAGCTTTATCCTGTGCCCTTCCGTCCAGAATACAAACACACGCAGTTCTCGTGCTCCAAGACTTTCGTTGCAGCCGCCGTCGGTATTGCCATCGGCGAGAAGAAACTGCAACTGACCGACCGTCTTGTGACCTTCTTCCCAGAACATCTGCCCAAACTGGTCAGCTGGCGACTGGCCAGCATCACCGTCGAAGATCTGCTCACCATGCGGTCGGGCTTTACTGTTGATACTCAGATGCGCAATGTCAGCCGTCAGTGGATTCGCGACTATCTGGCTCATCCTATGAATGCCGATCCAGGCAAGCGCTTCCAGTATGATTCCATCGACACCTACCTGCTGTCGGCCATTGTCCAGAGAGTGACGGGCATGAACGTGCTCGACTATCTGCGTCAGCGTGTTTTCAAGGCGCTGAACATCACCGATGTATGTTGGGAACTCAGCCCTGAAGGTATTGTCACCGGCGGCTGGGGACTCTACATACAACCTGAGTCGTTGGCCAAGTTCGGACAGCTGCTGCTGCAACGTGGTCGCTGGCACGGTGAGCAACTCATACCCGCAGAGTGGGTCGATGCTATGATGCGCGAGCACGTCAGCCGCAAGGACGGCGACGGCTATTGTTACCAGATGTGGCGCTGTGGATATCCTACGGCATCCCGTGCCGACGGAGCCTATGGTCAGTATGTCGTGGTCGTACCGCGTCAGAATGCCGTCATCGTCATCAACCAGTGTCATCTCGCTGGCGGCGGGCGCCAGTTTGGCTACATCTGGAAGACGCTGTTCAAGGGTATGCATGCCCAGCCCCTGCTGCCTTCCGACGATTATCGGTTGCTCTTGCAACGCGCCGACTCACTGCCCGTTCTCATGGGTGAGCCAACCCATCAGCTGATGGGCGACTATCAGGGACTGACCATCCGTCTCGGCAAGAACCCGCTCAAGTGGACGGCCCTGCGCTTTGAATCCGGTAACGTACTGATGATTACCGACAACCATCATGTTACAGCCCGTGTGCTGATGGGCTATCAGCAATGGGCTACGTCTGCCGTCAGCATCTATCCGCTTAATGCCCGCTATGCTGTCCAGAACCAGTTCAGCACTATTCGTCCGCCTTTCCACGTCGGAGCCTGCTATGCTTGGCAGGGCGACACGCTGCAGGCCAAGCTTCACTTTGTCGACTGGATGGGAGCCGTGCGCCTGAACATGCGCTTCGATGCCGACACCGTTGCCATTACCGCTCAGGAGAACTATCAGAAGAAGCCCATCACTATCAGGGGCATTGTTGAGCGGCCACAAGAAACCATCGTTACAAAAACTAATTAAAAACAAATCTACAATGAAACGATTACTGACTATCCCGTTCCTCTTCGTATCGCTCGCCTTGCTGGCCAACGACTACGACCAGCAGCGGCCCTTCGGCTTCTGCACCCGTTCCTCACGTACCAATGCTGCTTCTACCTACAATGTCACTGGTGGTGGCTGCTATACCTATCCTGTCACAGGTGTGAGTGCCGATAAGGTTACCACGCTGACCTCGACTGGTAAGGACATGAGAAGTGCAATTTCCAACGCCATCAAGAACTACAGTGTTATCATCTTCGACGGCTCTCAGGGCGACTTCCTCGTTTCGAGCAAGATTGGTCTGTCAAGCTGTAAGAACAAGACGCTGATAGGCATCAACGGTGCTCGTTTGTGTACTACCTGGTATGCGACACAGGAGATTATCGACGCTCTCAATGCTGCCGGCGTGCCCTCTATGAGCACAAGCGGTGGTGGCGGCACATTGCCCAACGGTACGAAAGTGACCGAAGAGGCCGAGTATCATACTCGCCGCATCATTATCGAAATGACCGGCGACAAAAACGAGGCCTACCGCAATTCGGGTGTTCTGAGCCTCTCGAAGTGTCAGAACATCATTATCCGCAACCTGAAGTTCGTCGGCCCCGGCTCTATCGACGTTGGCGGCAGCGACCTTCTGTCGTTCAACGAGACCAAGAACTGCTGGGTCGACCATTGCGACTTCACCGACGGTATGGACGGCAACTTTGACATCACGCAGAAGTCAGACTTCAACACCGTCAGCTGGTGCTCCTTCAGTTATACTGACCGTTCGTATATGCACCAGAACACCAACCTTATAGGCAGTAGCGACAGCGAGTCTACGGGCTATCTCAACACCACCTTCGCCTTCTGTCACTGGGGCAAGAACTGTCGCGCCCGTATGCCGATGGCACGTGTGGGTAAGATTCACATGCTCAACAACTATTTCACCACCACCACGGGCAGCAATTGCATCAATCCGCGTAAGAACTCCGAATTCCTCATCGAGGGCAACTATTTCGCCATAAGTGCCAGTAAGAGCTATTCGCAGTCGGGAGCCATCGCCGTTACGTGGCGTTCTGACAACTACTTCGCCTCAGGCAGCACACCCTCGTCCCTTGGCTCTACCGTCACCGTGCCTTACGACTACACTGTTGCCGACGTTCAGACCATTCCTTCTGTTGTTTCCGAGAACGTAGGGGCTACGCTCTACACCACCACCGGCATAACCGTCCCTTTCGCAGTACCCGCCAACACTACGGTCTACAACCTTTCTGGTCAGCGTTTGACAAAGGTTGGTCGGGGACTTTATATCGTCAATGGTAAGAAAATCGTCGTCAGGTAGTGGGATTGTCGCGGTTTTTTCGTAACTTTGCAGCCCAACACACAATGATTACTCAATGGGAAACAAGATTGTAACTTTTGGCGAACTCATGCTTCGCTTTTCAAAGGAGGATAAGAAACGACTGTCGCAGGGACGTATGTTCTGTGGCAACTATGGTGGTAGCGAAGCCAATGTGGCCGTGTCACTATCTATGCAGGGCGACGACGTGGAGTACGTCACCCGTCTGCCGTCGACGCAGATGGGGCGTGCCGGCGCTATGAAGCTGCGTGAACTGGGTGTAGGTACCGACTATATCATCTATGGTGGCGACCGTATAGGCGTCTACTACTTCGAGGAGGCCGCCAGTCTGCGCAATGCCAGTGTCGGCTACGACCGTGCCAACTCTGCCTACTACTATCTGGAACCAGGCATGATAGACTGGCGCGCGGCACTAAAGGATGCTCAGGTGCTTCACGTATCGGGCATCACGGCAGCAATTACGCAGCCTGCCGCCGATGCTACGTTCGAGGCCATTGGTGTGGCTGAGCAGATGGGGCTGACCATCTCCATTGACCTGAACTACCGTAAGAACCTGTGGCGCTACGAGGGCGCAACGCCTGTCGAAACGTTGAACCGTATGGCCGAACATGCCGATGTGATGTTTGGCGATGTTATTGAGTATGAGTTTATTACAGGTCATCCTAAAATTCCTTTCCTGCCCGATTCGTCCGACTACGATATGAACCTTGACGCTTATCGCCGTTGGTACGAAGACCTGCATCAGCGTTTTCCCCGTTGCCGCAAGATGATGATTGGTATGCGTAACGAGGTCAGTTCGAGCCACCACTTCCTTACCGCCTTGCTCTGGTCGGAGGGACGTATGCTCAACGCCCGCATTGTCGACATTCCGCAGGTGGTCGACCCTATGGGTGTTGGCGACGCTTTTTCGGCTGGCTTCCTACACGCCTTGCGCCGCTATCCTGACGACGACCAGCTCATACTCGACTATTCACTGGCTGCCGCCGCGCTGAAAAACACCATTGCCGGCGACTTCAACCTGTCTACTGAGGAGGAAATTCTTGAAACGATGAACGAAAACTACAAAATTCACGACGTAAAGATATATGATTAAAGACTTCAATTTCTACGCACCAACCCGTGTGGTGTTCGGCCTGCAGTCGGAAGAACAGCTTCCACAGTTGATCAGGAGTAATGGCGGCAGCCGCGTTCTCGTCCACTATGGTGGAGGCAGTGCGCGTCGCTCAGGCTTGCTCGACAAGGTTTACCGTATGCTGACGGAGGCCGGCATTGGCTATGTGGAGTTGGGGGGTGTCGTGCCCAATCCCCTGTTGTCGAAAGTCAATGAGGGTATAGCTCTGTGCCGTCAGGAACAGGTAGACTTCATCCTGGCTATAGGTGGCGGTAGCGTCATTGACTCGGCCAAGGCCATTGGCTACGGCGTAGGCTATGAAGGCGATGTTTGGGATTTTTGGGAAGGTTTCGCCAAGCCGCAGTCTTGTCTGCCCATCGGCGTGATGCTGACCATCCCTGCTGCCGGCAGCGAGATGTCCAGCTCATGCGTTATCACCAAGGATGAGGAACTTGTCAAGCGTGGCATCAATAGCGACCTCTGCCGCTGTCGCTTCACCATTATGAACCCTGAGCGCACCTATACGCTGCCAGCCTATCAGACTGCGGCTGGCTGTACCGATATTATGATGCACACGATGGAGCGCTACTTCTCGAAATATGATGAGATGACACTGACCGACGCCATTGCCGAAGCACTGCTGCGTACGGTGAAAGACTGTGCTGTCGAGGTGCTGCGTCAGCCGGATGACTATCGTTTGCGGGCTCAGATTATGTGGGCTGGCTCGCTGGCCCATAACGACCTGACTGAGTGCGGCACGGAGAAGGACTTTGCCACCCACCGTCTGGAACATGAGTTGAGCGCCATGTTCGGTGTCACCCATGGTGCGGGTCTGGCAGCTCTCTGGGCTTCATGGGCACGCTATGTCATGCCGCGTCATACGAGCCGCTTTGTACAGTTTGCCGTTAATGTCATGGGTATCGCCAACGATTACGCACATCCCTATCAGACGGCTCTGCGCGGCATCGAGGCCATGGAGCAGTTCTATCGCCAGATAGGTATGCCGACGAGCATTCCTGAACTGATAGGACACCCCGTGAGCGATGACGAGATAGCCGAGATGGTCGATAAATGCAGCCGCGGTCGCACCATCACACTGGGTGCTATCGAGGTGCTCCGTCCGCAGGATATGGAAGCCATCTACCGTATGGCAAACCATTCCGCCCTACAGCCCCTGACGGGTGTTATCCTGGCTGCCGGAATGGCCAAGCGTCTGCGTCCACTGACTGACACGCAGCCGAAGTGTCTGCTGAAGGTGGGAGAGCGCACATTACTGGAACGAACTGTCGAGGCCATGTTACGGGTGGGTGCCACTGAATTTGTTGTCGTTACGGGCTACCGTGCGGAGATGATAAGAAATTTCCTTACAAATCGTTATCCGTCGTTGACGTTCCGCTTCCTCCATAATGCCGACTACGAGCACAACAACAACATCTACTCGCTGTGGATGGCTGGTCAGGTTGTCCGCGGCCGCGACTTCCTGCTGATGGATAGCGACATCTTGTGCGACCCTGCCGCCGTTGTGCGCATCGGTAGCGAACCACAGTCGGCATTGGCCGTCAACCGTCATGAGCTGGGCGACGAGGAGATGAAGGTCGTTGTCGATGCCTATCAGAACATCACCGAAATCAGCAAGACCTGCAATTCCTCCGACGCTATGGGAGAGTCTGTAGGCATTGAGCGCGTTACTGCCGACTATAGCGACGCCCTCTATCGCGAACTCGACCAGATGATTCTCAACGAGGGGCTCATCGACATCTTCTACGAGCGTGCCTTCGAACGGCTCATCCCCCAGGGTTACACGTTCCGTGTAGTCGATACCACCAGCTACTTCTCATACGAATTAGACACACCCGAAGACTTCGAGCGTGCCAAAAAACTGATGCCTAATGAATTACTATAGGTCATATAAATGTTCTTGTTTTGAGGTTGAATAGATTTTTGGGCTATGGATAAAATAGGACGATATCAATTTATGGCTGAGCCGTTCCACTGCGACTTCTCGGGCCATCTGTTTATGGGCCATCTGGGAAACCACCTGCTCAATGCTGCCGACTTTCACTCAACTGCTCGGGGTTTCGGAATGAAGAAACTGATGGAGATGAAACGGTCGTGGGTGCTTTCTCGGTTAGCTATTGAAATGTATAAAATGCCTTTACAGTATACGAAGTTCAAAGTCGAGACATGGGTGGAGTCGACTATGCGCTTTTTTACAAGCAGAAATTTTGCCGTGGTTGGCATGGACGATGAGATTTACGGCTTTGGACGAAGCATTTGGGCGATGATTGACACCGAGACGCGGCAGCCAACAGACATTTTTTCGATTGACAATGGTGCTATCGATGATTGGGTAGAGAAAGAAAAAGTTTGCCCGATTGACAAAGGAGGACGTGTCAAAATGTCCGATGAAGCAAATCTTGTACGTATTGTCGAAACGTTTTATAGTGATGTGGACATCAACGGGCATATCAACTCTGTGAAATATATTGAGCATATTCTTGACCTTTGGCCGATTGAATGGTATCGTGAGCACCGGATTCATCGCTTCGAGATAGCTTACGTGGCTGAGGCCTATGCGGGAGATCGGTTAAGTTTGTACAGTGAGACGGTAGGTAAGAATGAATTCTGTGTACGTATCGTACGCACCGACGGTACGGAGTGTTGTCGTAGCAAGGTGCTTTTCAAGTAAAATTGATTAAACTTTGCCTTCAGATATGAAAATGAATACAGCAAGAATCAACCAAGGTGACTATAGGTACTACACGGTTAACGAGCAAGCACTGCTACTTGAATGGCTATTGGAACATATAGGACAGACGCGATCGAAAGTAAAGGCCACGTTACAAGGACAGGGGGTTAAAGTTAATGGTAAGACTATTACACAGTTTGACTACCCCCTGCAGCCAGGCATGAAGGTTGCTGTGTCAAACACAAAGAAAAATCAGAAAGGTTTCAAGAGTCGTTATGTGAAGATTGTCTACGAAGACCGCTGGCTGATTGTTGTCGAGAAGGCCGTGGGTATCCTCTCGATGGCGGCCGGCCACTCGTCGCTGAACGTAAAGTCGGTGCTCGACGACTACTTTAAGATGTCGCGCCAGCATTGTACGGCTCATGTCGTACACCGTCTTGACCGCGACACCAGCGGGCTGATGGTGTATGCCAAGGATGTGGAGACAGAACAGATCCTGGAGCATAATTGGCATGACATCGTGTATGACCGTCGCTATGTGGCCGTTGTGAGTGGCGAGATGGTTGATGACGAGGGAACGATAGCCAACTGGCTGAAGGACAATAAGGCTTACGTGACTTACTCGTCATCTGTGGACAACGGTGGTAAGTACGCTGTTACCCACTTCCACGTGCTCGACCGCACTACGGAACACTCACTGGTAGAGTTTAAGTTAGAAACAGGACGCAAGAATCAGATTCGTGTCCACTCAGCTGATATGGGGCATCCCGTCTGCGGCGATACGAAATATGGCAATGGAGACGATCCGCTGCACCGTCTCTGTCTTCATGCATGGTTGTTGTGCTTCACCCATCCCGTGACGGGACAACCTATGGAGTTTGAGACGCCCATCCCTGTTATGTTCAGGAAACTTTTTAAGTAATTAGAAGTATGCAGAATATAGGATATTATCTCTTTTTATTAGTGGCTATCATCGTGGCGTTCATTATTATTAAAAAGGTGACGACGTGTGTGTTGAAGTCAGTAGTACTAATCGTGCTGCTTGTCGTGTTGGCGGCTGTCTATTTCCTCTACATCAGATGACGAACGAATACCAGATCCGTGTGTTGCCGCAGGTGGCTGCCAATGAACAGAGCCTGAAGGCGTGGCTGGCCGACGAATACGGTTTTGACGTGCGCACCTGTCATGGTGTTCGCATTCTGAAGCGCAGTATTGATGCCCGTCAGCGTACCATCTTCGTCAACCTGAAGGTGCGCGTCTACATCAACGAGCAACCTCAGGATGACGAATACCGGCGCGTGGACTATCGCGACGTTAGCGACCGCCGACAGGTTATCGTCGTGGGAGCAGGCCCTGGCGGACTGTTTGCAGCCCTACGGCTCATAGAACTGGGTCTGCGCCCGATAGTGTTGGAGCGTGGCAAGAACGTCCATGACCGCAAGAAAGACTTGGCGGAGATTTCGCGCACGCAGCAGGTTGACGGCGAGAGCAACTACTGCTTTGGCGAGGGTGGGGCAGGTGCCTATTCCGACGGCAAGCTCTACACCCGTTCCAAGAAGCGTGGCAATATCGATAAGATTCTGAACGTGTTCTGCCAACACGGAGCCTCGACGGCCATTCTGGCCGACGCTCATCCGCATATAGGTACTGACCGTCTGCCGAAGGTAATTGAGGCGATGCGAAACACTATACTGGACTGTGGCGGGGAGGTGCATTTCCAGACTAAGATGACGCAGTTGATTATTGGAGGTGATCAGGTTGTAGGCTGTGTGGCTGCCGACAGGGAGTTTCGCGGCCCCGTCATCTTAGCCACAGGCCACTCTGCACGTGACATCTACCGCTACCTGGCCGAGGCGAAGATTGAAATCGAGGCCAAGGGCATTGCCGTTGGCGTGCGATTGGAACATCCGTCACAACTGATAGACCAGATACAATATCACTCGAAACAGGGGCGTGGCAAGTTCCTGCCGGCTGCAGAGTACTCATTTGTAACGCAGGTTGACGGTCGCGGCGTCTACTCGTTCTGTATGTGTCCGGGCGGTTTTGTCATTCCTGCTGCTACTGACAAGGAACAGATTGTGGTTAACGGTATGAGTCCAGCCAACCGCGGTACACGATGGTCGAACTCGGGGATGGTCGTCGAGGTGAGACCGGAGGACTTGGGAAGTGAGAGGTTAGAACTGAGAAGTGAGAGGTATGATTACCTTTACGGCGAAGATAGTAATCATACCTCTTATTTCTCACCTCTCATCTCTCAGTTAAAAGTGATGGCTTTCCAGGAGCAGTTGGAGCGCCTTTGCTGGCAGCAGGGCAACATGAAGCAGACGGCGCCCTCGCAGCGTATGTCTGATTTTGTCAACGGCAGACTGAGCTATGACCTA
Organism: uncultured Prevotellaceae bacterium; assembly: GCA_900316475.1. Classification (GTDB taxonomy): domain Bacteria; phylum Bacteroidota; class Bacteroidia; order Bacteroidales; family Bacteroidaceae; genus Prevotella. The sequence goes on along the minus strand of ONDA01000005.1, from coordinate 42,756 downwards.
CCAAAGTCGAGCTATGCTCCGGGGCTGATTTCCTCGCCCCTGCACTTCTGGCTGCCGCCGATGATAGGGCGACGCCTTCAAGAAGGTTTCAAGATTTTCGGACGCCAGGCTCATGGTTTTTTGACCAACGAAGCCGTTCTCATTGCCATCGAGACACGTACCAGCAGTCCGGTACGTATTCTGCGCGATGCATCGACGCTGCAACATGTGCGTCTGCAGGGGCTTTTCCCCTGTGGTGAGGGTGCCGGATATGCCGGCGGCATTGTCTCAGCAGGCGTCGATGGCGAACGATGTGCAGAGATGTGTGCCGCTTTTTTGGGCAAAGAATAAAAATAAATCGGAATATCTTTGGATGTTCCGATTATTTTTGCTATCTTTGCCACAAAGATAATAACCTTTAATACGTGACGCTATGAATAAGGAGGATAAATTCGTTATTACCATCAGCCGTCAATTCGGGACTGGTGGTCATGAAATTGGTGTCGAACTGGCTCGTCGCTTAGGTGTTAAACTCTTAGACAAACAGATTCTGAATGAGGTAGCTAAGCGCATTAGTGCCGTTGAGGATGCCGTTGAGAAGATAGAAGCACGTAACCCACTTTGGCGTGACGACTTCACAAACTTCTATCGCACTTACATGGCAAGCACCCAATATAATGGTGCCGAGCAGAGTCAGACAAGCCATGAGTTGTTCAAAGCACAGGCAGAGGCTATTCGTAAGATAGCCGATGAAGAGTCGTGTGTCATTATCGGGCGCTGTGGTTTCGACATTTTTCGCGACCATCCCAACGCTCTGAAGATTTTCGTACACTCTCCGCTGGACTGCCGCAAACGTCGCATTGCCGTGAAGTACGACCTCAACGAGCAGGATGCTGCAGCTATGATTGTTGACAACGACTATAGCCGTGAACTCTATACAAAGACATTTACGGGTAGTGAGTGGCAGGATGCACGTAACTATGACATCTGTCTCGATGTAAGAAAATTTGGCGTTAACGGGGCTGTAGACTTCCTCATGAAAGCTATTGAAGGCTGAGGTAAAGTTGCTCGTAACGGCGAGCTACCGATAGGTAGTCGTGATGGCGACGGACATATTCTATGCTCTGTCTTTTCAGTTCTGTGATTCGTTCTGGATGCAGGATGAGCTGTTCCATTTCGTGATACACACTCTCGTAGGAGGGCTGGACGTTGATGATGGGACGCAATTCCGTCTCGTTTAGGATTTCATAGTTTTCGGGTTCGCCGCCACCGATACAGATAACACCTTTCGACATAGCCATCAAAGGGTTCATCGAAGGAGTATAGCTATAAAGCTGATCGAGTATGGCGTCTGATCCTTCGAGTCGTTGTTGGTATTTGCTGAAGGGCAAACCCTCTGCAATAGTGAGTTTCATCCGATGGTGGTAATGTCTTTGCAATTCTTTGGCGGCATCAAGCATGATGTCGGTGCCTTTGTACTGGCTTCGGCTTCGGCTGATACCGATGAAAAAGGCAACCGCTGAAGGAAGGCATCGCTCTGTACAAAAACTTTCCGGCATTTTGATAGGGAAGGGAATAAAGTGTGTTTTTTTAGGAAAATATGGACGGTAACAGATGTCGTATTCGTAAAGTCCTGTTACGATGGCATCACAGTCGTCGGCAATCATAATGTTCAGTCGTTCTTTAGACGTTCCAAGCCAGTCGTTCCGCTCTCTTATGGATGAAGGGTCATTACGCAGTCTGTCACCAATGTTGAAATCGCTGTAGCGCAATGGTTTCTTATGAGTACAGGTGTTGACCCAGTACCAGTCCATGCCAAAAGCACCGAGAACCACTTGCTTGTTGTGGTGGCGCAGGTAGCGATAAATGGAAAACAGGCGTTCTGCCTTGAGTTCGAAGAATATAGGATTGATAAGTTGTACAACATCGTAGCCGCTCAGTCGCGGTAGCAAAGTGTAGATACGAGTCAGTAGTCTCAAACCGCTCAATCTGCCATCAGGACGGCTGACGTCTATGTCACGCGGATAGTCTTTCCAAAAGTCACCATTGGAGATGACAGTCACCTCGTGGCCCAATTGCCGTAGTCCTTCGGCTAGCGTCCAGTGTACATTGCTGTATTCGCCTATAAACAGTAATCTCATCGCTCTTTATTCATCATAGGTAGCACATTTAGCAGAAGTTTCTGCCCCAAACTATTGCTTATAAACCTGCGAAACCACTTGTACTTTGTTGTGTATGGGCGATCAGGCAGGGGAAACAGCCCTTCATTACGTAGAATAGAGAGTTTGCGTTCTAGATAGTGTTGACTACCTGTTTGGATAATGATGTTGTAAATATAATCCATTGTCAACTGTGCGACGCGACGTTGTAGGGCCTTGCGTTCAGCAGGTGGCATTGTGTCGGCTAGGTTGTTGAGCTTGCATATCACTAAATGACAATCATTCAACCGCCTGATAACGAAGCGTATATTTGCCTCGTTGGTGATGGAATGCGGTCTGCGACGATAGTAGTATGCCTGTGCATCAGTAGAGCAGACACTCTCTGCACGCAGCAGCAACTGTGGCGTGAATTCTTCGTCTTCATGATAGATGCCTCGTGTGAAGCGCAGGTTTCCCAGTATATCGCGCTTGAAGAGGTAGCCACAAGCAGTAGCTTGTAGGTTATGTTGGGCCAGATATTCGCAGCCGCTCTTGAGGTTATCATTGACATCGACTGTATAACTCTTTTCGTCTTCATTCGTGAAGTCAAACATCACAATATCGGGTTTCTGGTAGCGTATGATGTCGAGACAATGCTCGTAGGCTGTGCGTAATAAGTAGTCGTCGCCATCTACAAACTGCAGATATTGGCCTGATGCCATGTCAATCCCTCGATTACGGGCGGCACTGAGTCCAGCATTTGGCTGGCGTACATAGACGATGTCTTCGATGAAGGTGTTGAGTTGGCCGAGAGGTGATACGTCAGAACCGTCATCCACCACGATGATTTCGCGTTCGGAACGGCTGAACGACAAACCAATGATACTGTCTAAACATTGGCAGATCATTTCTACTGGTAGGTTGTAACAGACAACGATAAACGTTATGAGTGGCGCTTGGCAATTTTCCTGAAGATTCTGTTTAGTAAGCATAGAGTTCTGATACCTAAGATTTGATATAGAATAGTTTTGATACTGTACAGGTGATGAAAGTGCAGGTCGGGGATTTGCGGTGGGTCGCCTGTCAGTTCGTTATTGTATAATTGGATGTTCAGCAGGTGAATACAGTATTCGTCTGTCAATGGCTGTAGCATGGGGTTGCTGGCGATGCATAAATGGGCATCAAGTAGCATGCGCCATTCTGTTGTACCTGCTGTTGTCGTTATGCCCTGACTATTGTAACAATAATGATAGAGTCCTGAGGAGCAGGTTGCAATGACGCTGGCTTTCTGTAGGAGTAGTGGTAGCGTGTAAACATCCTCAAACTTCTTTCCTACGGGGAATCGGACATCGTCGAACAGCTTCCGCTTGAACACCTTGTTGCAAGCATAGGTGTGCAGGTAGGCTTTTGCTCCATCCCAATAATCCTTACTACTGTGGTATGCCTTGTCTTGAAAAGAAAGTAGTTGTTGACGGTTTGAACCTTCGAACAGTACGGCTGGGTATTCCACAATGTCATATTCGGGATGTACGTAACACGTTGCAATGAGAGTATTTAGAGTATTATGTTCAAGGTAGTCGTCTGAATCTACAAATGTGATGTAGTCGCCTTGCGCTGCCTCAATGCCGGTGTTGCGGGCTCCGCTAAGTCCCATGTTCGCTTGGTGGATGACGCTGATACGACGGTCCCTAACCGCCCATTCGTCACACTTCTGAGGGCAGCTGTCTGGCGAGCCGTCATCGACGAGAATTACCTCTGCATCTAAGACGTCTTGTGCAAGTACGCTCTCAACGCACCTGTCCAGTGTGTGCTTTACACAGTAAATAGGTATGACGATACTCAGCTTCATAACCTATGCTTGTTGAATGAGTTTCTTGGCTTTCATCTTCAGGTTCCACGGCAATGCTTGTGCAAAGAATTGAATGATGTTGAAAAGCCAGTATTTAGACTGAAATTGGAGCGTCGACCAGAATGACTGCTGCCGCAGTGATGCTTCTATGTACATAGCGGCTAACAGTCGCTTGTCGCCGTCATTGTCTGTCAGGTGTTGAGGTATTTCTCCTGTCTTGCGGATGATGGCCACAACGTGTTGGTTGGTCTGTGTGCAGACAGAGGTTTCGGCAAAGCCTTCCAAGAGCCGATTGATGTCCCATCGCTCGTGTTTGTTCCAAATGACGAGTGAAGCGCCCTCCTGAACAATGTTGTATTGGTGAAAACCCTTATAGTGCTCTGTCTCTGCTTCGTTAGGATGGTGATTCAGGTAAAGAATCCCTCCCGGCTTCAGTGTGTGAAGAGCTTCGTAAATACCTTTGACGGGGAAAGCAGAGTGGTCAAGCGCATTTTGGATAATGACAAGGTCTGCATCACGATGTGGAAAGAAGGCTGACAGATGTTCAACCATACCGAACTCTATCTTGGGCAACTGCCGTTTGTAGCGTTTAAGTATCTTGTTGAATTCTGTGGCTAACGGATCGACAAAGTGTATGTCAATTTGCTGGTGTTGTCCATGTTTCTCGATAAGGTTTCCGGTGGCATAGCTCATGCCACAGCCAACGTCAAGAACTTTCGGCGATTCTGTTGGCAGTAGGAAACTGTGAACATCAAATCCCTCCAACTCAATAAGAGATCCATAGTGCGACCACCCCATCATGCCGTCGAAGGTGTGTTTCCACCTGAAGACATTGTTCCAAAATGCAAGTTCATAAGGGATGCCCTTTGTCCAATGGTCAATTATCTCGTAACTGTTCATTTGAGTTCTATTTGTAAATTCGCGTGCAAAGTTACGAAAAAAAATGGAGAATAGTAATAAAATGCTTTTTTTTCCGTTTCTTAACAAAGTGATGGAAGAAAAAAACACCGACGGCTATAGTCACGTCCTAAAATATACAGGCATTTTTGGTGGTGTACAGAGCTTGGTTATATTAATCGGCCTTGTACGCAACAAGGCTATGGCCGTGTTCTTGGGCGCAAACGGCATAGGCTTCAATGCCTTGTTGGTATCGGTTCAGAATTTCGCTTCGCAATGTACCAATCTTGGAATTTCTTTTGGTGCCATACCCAAGTTGTCTGAATTATATGAGGACCAGCAGCGCCGACAGTTTCGCTATTACCTGCAGGTAGTACGTTTGTGGAGCCTAATTGCTGCAGTGCTAGGTTTCCTGTTCTGTATGGCAATAAGTCCGTTACTCAATACCGTAACGTTTACTTGGGGCAATCACACCTTGCACTATGCGATGCTTGGTGTGGCCGTAGCTATGATTGCCATTAGTAGTGGCGAGACGGTGATACTCAAGAGTGCTCGGCGATTAGGTGCCTTGGCCCGATTGCAGGTTATTACAGCTGTGGCCTCAGTAGTCCTTTCGGTACCTTTTTATTATTTCTTCGGTTCATCGGGCGTATTGCCCTCTATCATCCTCATTGCTGGTTTCTCCATGTTGGCTACCATCTATTATTCCTATCATTGCTACCCTTTGCAACTGCGCTTCAGCAAGCAGCACTTACGCGATGGACTTGGTATGATTAGATTGGGACTTTCGTATGTATTGGCTGCTGCTATTGGCAGTGCCTCAGAGATGCTTATCAGGTCGTTCCTGAACGTAGAGGGAAACTTGGACGAGGTTGGTCTCTACAATACTGGTTACATGATAACCATTACTTATGCGGGAATGGTGTTCTCGGCTATGGAGACCGACTATTTCCCGCGTCTGTCAGCCGTCAGCAAAGATGTTGCCGCTACCAATGAGACAGTAAATAGGCAGATGGAAGTCTCACTATTGTTGCTCTCGCCAATGTTGGTGGGGCTGCTGATGATGCTGCCCGTGCTTGTACCGATACTATTCAGCCGCGATTTCATAGCAGTGATACAGATGGCGCAGGTGGCTGTCCTGGCCATGTATTTCAAGGTGCTGTCAATGCCGGTGGCTTATATCACGTTGGCGCGTAGCCGTTCGTTGTCTTTCCTGTTCTTGGAGACGTCTTATTTCGTTGTCTTAGTCGTTGCTATCGTCATTGGCTACCAGTGGTGGGGTGTCTGGGGCACTGGACTGGCTATCGTCGTAGCCCATGTGGCGGAGTGGATGATTGTGTGGAGTTACGCTTTTTGGCAATATCAGTATCGAAGCTCGTGGATGGTCATTTGTTATGCCTCAGTTCAGATGTCTATAGGTGCGCTGGCATTCATCGTTTCAACGCTGGCAGAAGGATGGACTTATTGGATAACAGAAGCCGCACTGACTATTGTCAGCACGGCTTACTCAATTTACGTATTGCGCCAGAAGACGCATCTGTGGCAGTCGTTGCGGCGGAAATTCGGGCGCAGGGAGAAAAGTCCGTGGATGCCCCAATAGATGTATTTGTCTTTTGCATACGCGTGTAATAGGACAGTGAAAGCAGAAAACATCCCACACTCGTCTCACTTCCCACACCCAGCTATCCATAGGGAGAAGTGAGAAGTGAAAGGTGTAAGGCCGTGACGTTTTCACGAGAGGCCGTGACGATTTTCTGTAAGGCCGTGAATTTTTCACGAGAGGCCGTAACGTTTTACCTCTCACCTCTCACTTCTCACCTTTCACTTCTCACCTCTCACTATGGATAGCTTAACCGGAAAACACCTCACCCATGTCGCCCATGTCGCTCCTAACTCCGGCTTTGCTGGTTTGGGGGCAAGAAGCTTAGGGGTGGGATGGGCGACATGGGTGGGCTGTTTTCCGTTTTCACTAACCTACGCGCGTGTACGTTTAGAAAAGCTTACGGCTCACCCGTGAGATTTAAATGCCATTGAGCCATCCACGGACTTTTCTCCTTGCGCCGAAATTCGTCGTTTAATCTTTTATTCTTTTTTCAAGTAGCACGACATTCTCAACGTGTGGCGTATGAGGGAACATATCTACAGGCTGTACGGCAACAACGCGGTAAGCGGCATCCAGTTCCTGTAGGTCGCGAGCCTGTGTGGCTGGATTGCATGAAACGTAAACGATGCGCTGTGGGGCTGCCCGGAGGATGGTTTTCACAACGTCGGGGTGCATTCCGGCACGTGGCGGGTCGGTGATGATGACATCAGGACGTCCGTGACGGCTGATAAAGTCGTCGTTGAGAATATCTTTCATGTCGCCAGCATAGAACAGTGTATTGTTGATGCCGTTGATTTCAGAATTGATCTTAGCGTCCTCAATAGCTTCTGGCACGTATTCTATGCCGATGACCTGACGGCACTGACGTGCAATAAAGTTGGCAATGGTACCCGTGCCGGTATAGAGGTCGTACACCAGTTCGTTGCCCGTTAGTCCTGCAAAGTCGCGGGCCACGCAATATAAATGGTAGGCCTGTTCGGTATTTGTCTGGTAGAAGGACTTCGGACCAACCTTGAACTTTAGGTCTTCCATCAGTTCAAAGATGTGATCGCTGCCCTTGAAGGTCTTAATCTCCTGATCGCCAATGGTGTCGTTACACTTCTGATTGTCTAAATACATCAGTGATGTGATCTGCGGGAATTTGTCGGCGACATACTGGAGTAGTTCAGTAGCCTCCTTCTCTCCACTCGTCTCGTCGTAATGGAACTGGACGATGACCATCCATTCGCCGCTGGCAGAATTGCGGACGATGACGTCGCGCAGGAAGCCTGTCTGCTGACGGAGGTCAAAGAACGTCAAGCCGTTATCCATGGCGTAGTCGCGAATGTCGTTACGTATCTTGTTTTGCAGGTCATCCATCAGCCAGCATTTCTCAATAGGCAGAATTTTGTCGAATGCGCCTGTAATGTGAAAGCCAATGGCGGGCACATCTTTTAGACTCTGGCTCTCATCGTGCGGCAGATTACTGATTTGTTCCTTTGTCAGATAGCGTTTATTGGCGCATCCGAAGTCGAGTTTATTGCGATACTCTCTTGTCTTGACGCTTCCCAAGATGGGGCGGAACTCTGGCAGTTCAATTTTGCCGATACGTGTCAGTTGGTCTTTCACCTGCTGATGCTTCGCTTTCAGTTGCTCGTCATAGGGCAAGTTCTGCCATTTGCAACCTCCGCAGACACCGAAATGCTGGCAGAAAGGCGTTTCACGTACCTTACTATATTCAATAAATCTCACCACTTCGCCCTCGGCAAAGGAGTGCTTCTTACGTCTGATTTGTACGTCACAAATATCGCCCGGAACACAGAAAGGTACGAAGACCACCAAGTCGTTCCAATGCAACAGACATTTGCCCTCAGCGGCAACAGCCTCAATTTTTACCCCTTCTAAAAGAGGTAATGGTTTCTTGTTTCTTGCCATATTTTTGTTATTACGCTGCAAAGGTATGAAAAAAAATAGTATTTATACTGAAAGTTTGCAGATTTTTTTGTACCTTTGCGCGCAAATTCGCGAACAATTGTTATAACATTATAAACTTTTATGAATTTTACTTTGTTAATTACCGTCTTACTGACGGCTATTACATTGGTGGCGGGAGCTTACGTTGTTGCTAAGCTGATAGGTCCGCGTTCCTACAACAAGGTGAAAGGAGAACCCTATGAGTGTGGTATTCCCACTCATGGCACCTCCTGGCTGCCTGTTAGTGTAGGCTTCTACCTGTTCGCCATCTTGTTCCTCATGTTTGATGTGGAAACGGTGTTTCTGTATCCATGGGCGGTAGTCGTGAAGGACTTTGGTGAAATGGCTTTGCTGAGCATCGGGTTCTTCTTGTTAGTATTGGTTTTAGGCCTGGCATACGCCTGGCGGAAAGGAGCGCTTGAATGGAAATGAAACCGAAAATCAAGTCCATTCCCTATGAAGAGTGGAACGACAACGAGTCGTTGGAGAAGATTGTTGATGAGTTGCACGAAGGTGGTGTCAACGTCATTACTGGCAGTCTTGACAAACTCATCAATTGGGGTCGTGCCAATTCGTTGTGGTCTCTGACGTTTGCGACCTCGTGCTGTGGTATCGAGTTTATGGCCTGTGGCTGTTCGCGTTACGACTTTGCACGCTTCGGCTTCGAGGTGACGCGTAACTCCCCCCGTCAGGCCGACCTCATCATGTGTGCCGGTACGATAACCCACAAAATGGCTCCGGCTTTGAAGCGTCTGTACGACGAGATGGCTGAGCCTAAGTATGTCATTGCTGTTGGTGGTTGTGCCATCTCGGGCGGTCCCTTCAAGTCGAGCTACCATGTGGTGAAGGGCATTGAGGAGATTGTCCCCGTCGATGTCTTTATCCCTGGCTGTCCCCCGCGTCCAGAGGCAATCATGTATGGCATGATGCAGTTGCAGCGCAAGGTGAAAATCGAAAAATTCTTCGGTGGTGCCAACCACAAACAGAATGCCGAGGAACGTGAGCTGGGCATATCTAACGAGGAATTGACAGCCCGTCACTTGGGCGACCATCGCCGAGAGCCGATTGTGGTGACCGATGTGCCCAAGGAGTTTGTTGAAGAATTAAAGAAGGAGGAGAAGGCATGAAGTTAGATTTCTTATCATTCGACTTTGACAAGTTCGCACAGCAGATGCTGGACTTGAAGACTAAGAAGCACTTCGATTATCTTGTAACGATTGTTGGCGAAGACTTTGGAGCAGAAGAGGGTCTAGGTTGTATCTATATCTTAGAGAATACCGATACCCACGAGCGTTGCAGCGTGAAGATGCTGGCAAAGACGCAGGTGTGCGGCGACGGCATTGCCTCGAACGGCACTGGTGAGACCGACGGCCAGCTGATTCCCTTTATCCCCACTGTCTCAAACATCTGGCGTGTGGCCGACCTGTTAGAGCGTGAGGTCTATGATTTCTACGGCATCGTCTTCCTGGGGCATCCCGATATGCGCCGCTTGTTCCTGCGTAGCGACTTTAAAGGCTATCCTTTCCGTAAGGACTGGAAGTTCGATGATAGCTATACGCTGGATGACGATGTGGAGCCTGACTATGGTCTGGAGTACTTCCTCGACAAGGATGGCAACCTGCAAGTAAAGCAGAACAAGCTCTTTACTAGCGATGATTATGTTATCAACATCGGCCCTCAGCACCCCTCAACCCACGGTGTGCTCCGCCTACAGACGGTACTTGACGGCGAAACCGTCAAGCGTGTCTATCCGCATCTTGGCTATATACACCGCGGTATCGAGAAGATGTGCGAGCAGATGACCTATCCGCAAACTCTTGCTTTAACCGACCGTCTTAACTATTTGAGTGCCATGATGCACCGCCATGCTCTTGTAGGTGTTATTGAAGAGGGTATGGGTGTAGAACTGACAGACCGCATCAAGTACATCCGTACCATTATGGACGAGTTGCAGCGTCTGGACTCACACCTGTTGTACGTCGGTTGCTGTGCTCAGGATATGGGTGCCTTGACAGCCTTCCTTTATTCGATGCGCGACCGTGAGCACGTGCTCAACTGTATGGAGGAGACCACGGGTGGCCGTCTTATTCAGAACTACTACCGTATAGGCGGTCTGCAGGACGATATTGACCCCAACTTCGTGAAGAACGTGAAGGACCTCGTCAAGTATATGAAGCCCATTATCCAGGAGTATGTCGACGTGTTCGGCGACAACATCATCACCCACAACCGCTTCGAGAAAGTAGGCCCGATGTCACTCGACGACTGTATCTCGTATGCAGTCACCGGTCCTGCCGGACGTGCTTCAGGTTGGAAGAATGATGTGCGCAAGAATCACCCGTACGACATGTATGACAAGGTGGAGTGGGAGCAGGTGACGATGACGGGCTGCGACACGATGGACCGTTACACCATTCACATCAATGAGATGTACCAGAGTCTCGCCATCATCGAGCAGCTCATCGACAACATCCCTGAGGGCGATTTCTACGTCAAGCAGAAGCCTATCATCAAGGTTCCCGAAGGCCAGTGGTACTTCTCGGTGGAGGGTGCCAGCGGTGAGTTCGGCATCTACCTCGACTCTCGCGGCGACAAGAGTCCGTACCGTCTGAAGATGCGCCCGATGGGCTTGTCGCTGACAGGTGCCCTCGACCCGATGCTGCGCGGTCAGAAGATTGCCGACCTCGTGGCTACCGGTGCCGCTATAGATTTTGTGATACCGGACATTGACAGATAAAAATAAACACCACCAATAGAGCTAATTAGAGTAATTTGCTGCGTAAGGAAAGAATTCGTATATTAGTGAAATTTGTGGTAAAAATATTAAAACTATATGTTCGATTTTAGTTTAGTTACACAATGGTTCGACCAGTTGCTCAGGGTGACAATAGGATGCCCTGACTGGTTAGCGATATTGATTGAGTGTGTGCTGGTAGGTGCCGCCATCCTTGGCGGTTATGCTCTGCTGGCCATCGTACTGATTTTCATGGAGCGTAAGGTGTGTGCCTACTTCCAGTGCCGTCTTGGCCCGATGCGTGTTGGCCCCTGGGGCCTGCTGCAGGTATTTGCCGACGTTTTCAAGATGCTTATCAAGGAGATTTTCTTTGTTGACAAGGCCGATAAACTGCTCTATGCCATCGCCCCGCTTTTGGTAATCTTCGGTTCCGTAGGCGCCTTCTCGTTCCTACCCTGGAACAATGGCGCTACGGTGCTTGACTTCAACGTGGGAATCTTCCTGCTGACGGCCATCTCGAGTATTGGTGTGGTGGGTATCTTCTTGGCCGGATGGGCCTCCAACAACAAGTATTCTGTTGTGTCGGCCATGCGTGGAGCCGTGCAGATGATCTCCTATGAGATGTCGCTCTGCCTCTGCCTCATTACGGCCGTCATCCTGACGGGCACCATGCAGATGTCGGGCATCGTCGAGGCTCAGACAGGCCCTTGGAAGTGGCTCATCTTCCAGGGACACATCCCTGCACTCATCGCCTTCTTCGTGTTCCTCATTGCCGGTAATGCCGAGGCCAACCGAGGCCCGTTCGATATGGCTGAAGCCGAGAGTGAACTGACAGCAGGTCACCACACGGAATACTCTGGTATGGGCTTCGGTTTCTTCTATCTAGCCGAGTTCCTTAACCTCTTTATTATTGCCGGTATTGCCGCTACGGTGTTCCTTGGCGGTTGGGCTCCTGTCAACATTGGTGTTGAAGCCTTCGATGCCGTGATGAACTACATCCCCGGTATCATCTGGTTCTTAGGCAAGGCTTTCTTCCTGGTGTGGATTCTGATGTGGATTAAGTGGACATTCCCCCGTCTGCGTATTGACCAGATTCTAAAGTTAGAGTGGAAGTATCTGATGCCGCTGTCGCTCATCAATCTCGTGTTGATGACGGTGGTCGTGGCTTTAGGTCTTTATATTAATTAATGTGTAGTAATGGAAAACAATAAAGGATATTTCGGAGAAATCGGGCATGGCCTGAAGACGCTGGCAACAGGTATGAAGATTACCTGGAAGGAGTACTGGAAGGACTTCTTTACCAATAAGTCTACAGAGCAGTATCCCGAGAACCGTAAGACCACGCTCCATGTGGCCAAACGCCATCGTGGGCGTCTAGTCTTCAAGCGCGACGAGAATGGTCAGTACAAGTGTACTGCCTGCACACTTTGCGAGAAGGCCTGTCCCAATGGGACCATCAAGATTACAGCCCACATGGCTGAAGACCCCGAGACGGGCAAGAAGAAGAAGGTGCTCGACGACTATCAGTACGATCTGGGTGACTGTATGTTCTGCCAGCTATGTACCAACGCCTGCAACTTCGACGCTATTGAGTTCACTAACGATTTCGAGAATGCCGTGTTCGACCGTTCCAAGCTGGTGCTTCATCTCGACAAGGAGCAGTACCAGGGCGGTTCGCTGCCTAACATCTTAGAGGGTGGGGCACCGTTCGAGATTGGTAAGTTTAACACTAAAACCAAGTAAAGACCTATGGCAAATATCATCATGTTTTGCATTTTGGCTGTCATCATCCTCGGCTCGGCCGTGATGTGTGTGACGACCAATCGTATTATGCGGGCCGCAACGTTTATGCTGTTTGTGCTCTTCGGTGTTGCAGGTCTCTACTTCCTGCTCGATTACACTTATCTCGGAGCCGCCCAGATTTCGGTCTATGCCGGTGGCGTGACGATGATTTACGTCTTCGCCATTCAGCTTGTTTCCAAGCGTACGCTTCAGGGTATGGTCGAGAACATCAAGTGTTCGCGTGCCTTAGGCGCTGTGGCTCTTGCTATTGTCGGTCTGGCCACAGTCGCCTTTGTGTTCCTGAAGAATCAGTTTATTAATCGTGCCTGTGACGTGGCCGATACCGAGGTGCCTATGCATACCATCGGTATGGCATTGGTCGGCTCTGAGAAGTATCAGTATGTGCTCCCCTTCGAGTTCATCTCCATCTTCCTGCTGGCCTGCATTATCGGTGCACTTGTTGTTTCACGTAAAGTCAAGGAGGATTAAGCTATGGTACCCGTACAATGTTATTTTGTGCTCTCAGCACTCCTTTTCTTCATCGGTGTCTACGGTTTCGTCACCCGTCGCAACCTGATTGCCATGCTCATCTCTATCGAGCTGGTTCTCAACGCCGTTGATATCAACTTTGCGGCTTTCAACCGTCTACTGTTCCCTGGTCTGAATGAGGGTTTCTTCATGACCCTGTTCTCTATCGGTGTCTCGGCAGCAGAGTCGGCTGTGGCCATCGCTATCATTCTCAATGTGTACCGCAACTTCAAGAGCGACACCGTTGACAGCATTACTAACATGAAAAGATAAGTGTGATTATGGATTACGGATATACAATTTTCATTCTTCTGCTGCCGATGCTATCGTTCCTCGTTCTGGGACTGCTCGGTATGAAGATGTCGCATAAGGTGGCGGGTCTCATCGGAACCTGCACCTTGGGCGTGGTCACCGTCCTGTCGTACTACTGCGCTTTCCAGTATTTTACTGCCGACCGCGTGAACGACGTCTACCAGACCATTGTTCCCTATAACCTGACGTGGCTGCCCTTGGGCGACCTTCACTTCGACATGGGCATCCTGCTCGACCCCATCTCGGTGATGATGCTTGTGGTCATCACGACGGTGTCGTTCATGGTCCACATTTATTCCTTCGGCTATATGCACGGCGAGAAAGGTTTCCAGCGCTACTACGCTTTCCTGAGCCTTTTCTCAATGTCGATGCTTGGCCTGGTGGTGGCTACCAACATTTTCCAGATGTATATGTTCTGGGAGATGGTGGGTGTTTCGAGCTATCTGCTCATCGGTTTCTACTACCCATTGCATGCTGCCGTGGCTGCGTCTAAGAAGGCATTCATTGTGACGCGCTTTGCTGACGGTTTCTTCTTGGTGGGTATTCTTCTTTTCGGCTATTATACGGGTTCATTCTCGTTCTCGTTTGCCGGTCAGGGTGTCGATATCGTGATGGGACAGGGTGCTACGCCGTTCATCGCTGGTGATGCTGCCCGTGCTGTGACGGCTAGCGTCTTCGTGCTGCCGACAGCCTTGACGCTGATGTTCATCGGCGGTGCCGGTAAGTCGGCTATGTTCCCGTTGCACATCTGGCTACCCGATGCAATGGAGGGTCCTACGCCAGTCTCGGCTCTTATCCATGCTGCTACGATGGTGGTAGCCGGTGTCTATCAGGTGGCTCGTATGTTCCCCCTCTGGATTGACTACGCCCCCGGCGCTATGTCCATCATCGTCTGGGTGGGTGTCATTACCGCTTTCTATGCTGCTGCCGTAGCTTGCGCCCAGACCGACATCAAACGTGTGCTCGCCTTCTCTACCATCTCGCAGATTGCGTTTATGATGGTAGCCCTCGGCGTCTGCACTGAACAGATGACCGGTCATGAGCATCCTGGTAGCGTTGGCTACCTTGCCGGTATGTTCCACCTCTTCACTCATGCCATGTTCAAGGCTTGTCTGTTCCTCGGTGCCGGCTGTATCATCCACGCTGTCCACTCTAATGAGATGGCAGTGATGGGCGGACTGCGTAAGTATATGCCTGTCACCCATGTGACGTTCCTCATTTCTTGTCTCGCCATTGCTGGTATTCCCTTCTTTTCGGGATTCAGCTCGAAGGACGAGATTATCTCCGCCTGTATGAACTACAGTCCCGTGGTGGGTTGGATTATGACGGGTATCGCCGCTATGACTGCCTTCTATATGTTCCGCCTGTACTATGGCATTTTCTGGGGCACAGAGAACAAGGAGGCTCACGAGCACCACATACCGCATGAGGCTCCGCTGACCATGACCGTTCCCTTGATTGTTCTTTCGGTCATCACCGTTGGTGTGGGTGTCTATACCACGTTGGCCGGATTCCTTGGCTGGGGCGGCTCGTTCGGTTCGTTCGTATCTGCCGACGGCCACGACTACACCATCCACTTCGATGCTACCGTAGCCGCCGTCAGTACTGTGATAGCTATCTGCAGCATCTGCCTGGCTACCTATATCTATAAAGGTGAACAGCAGCCCATTGCCGACCGTCTGAAGCAGACAATGCCCGGTCTCTGGCAGGCTGCCTACAAGCGTTTCTATCAGGACGAGATTTGGCAGTTCGTCACCCACAAGGTAATCTTTGCCTGTGTCAGCCGTCCCATTGCCTGGTTCGACCGTCACGTCATCGATGGTACGTTCAACTTCGCAGCTTGGGGAGCCAATGAGGCCGGCGAGTCGCTCCGTCCCTGGCAGAGTGGCGATGTCCGTCAGTATGCTGTCTGGTTCCTCACCGGCACTGTGGCACTGACGCTTATTTTATTAGCGCTGTAATAACGTAATAACGATATAACGTAATAAAGACAATGAATATATTAAGTTTATTCGTTCTGATTCCCGTCCTGATGCTGGCAGGCCTCTGGCTCGCTAAGTCGCTCAATCAGGTACGTGGCGTGATGGTGGCAGGCTCTACGGCGCTGCTCGCCCTCTCCATTTGGCTGACCATCTACTTCATCCAGCAGCGTGCCGGCGGCAATACTGATGTGATGCTGCTGACGGCCTCGACCCCGTGGTTCAAGCCTCTGAATATTGCCTATAGCGTCGGCGTCGACGGCATCTCTGTCGTCATGCTGTTGTTGTCGAGCATCATCGTGTTTACCGGTACGTTTGCCTCGTGGCAGCTGAAGCCGCTGACCAAGGAGTACTTCCTCTGGTTTACCCTTCTGTCGACGGGTGTCTACGGTTTCTTCATCTGCACCGATATGTTCACGATGTTCATGTTCTACGAGGTTGCCCTTATCCCGATGTACCTGTTGATAGGTGTTTGGGGTAGCGGTGCCAAGGAGTATGCTGCCATGAAGCTGACGCTGATGCTTATGGGTGGCTCCGCCCTGCTCATCATCGGCATCCTTGGCATTTACTTCTTCTCGGGTGCTACGACGATGAACGTCAACGAGATTGCTGCCTTGCATAATATTCCTGTTGACATGCAGAAGGTGTTCTTCCCCTTCATATTCATCGGCTTTGGCGTGCTGGGCGCTCTGTTCCCGTTCCATACATGGTCTCCCGATGGTCATGCTTCAGCTCCCACCGCAGTGTCCATGCTCCATGCCGGTGTGCTGATGAAACTCGGTGGCTACGGTTGTTTCCGCGTGGCTATGTACCTGCTGCCTGAGGCTGCCCAGCAGCTGTCGTGGATATTCTTGATTCTGACGACAATATCCGTGGTCTATGGCGCTCTCTCAGCCTGTGTACAGACCGACCTGAAGTATATCAACGCTTATTCGTCGGTGTCTCACTGCGGACTGGTGCTCTTTGCCTTGTTGATGATGACAAAGACAGCTTGCACGGGTGCCATCCTGCAGATGCTCTCTCACGGTCTGATGACGGCTCTTTTCTTTGCCCTCATCGGTATGATTTACGGTCGTACTCACACCCGCGACGTGCGTCGTCTGGGTGGTCTGATGAAGATTATGCCGTTCCTTGCCGTGGGCTATGTACTGGCAGGTTTGGCCAACCTCGGTCTGCCGTTCTTCTCAGGATTCGTGGCAGAGATGACAATCTTCGTTGGTTCGTTTGAGAATCCAGACCTGTTCCATCGCGTCTGCACCGTCGTCGCTTGTACCTCAGTGGTCATCACCGCTGTCTACATTCTGCGTCTGGTGGGTAAGATTCTCTACGGCGAAGTCAGCGACCCCCACTATCTGAAGCTTACCGATGCTACGTGGGACGAGCGCGTCGCCGTTGCATGCCTCATCTTCTGTGTGGGCGGTCTCGGTACGTTCCCCTTCTGGGCCTCTAACGTCATTACCGATGCTGTGATACCCATCTTGAATAATATTAATATGTAAACAATAGGAGGACTGAAAGATATGAATTACGATCAATTTCTTGAAATGATTCCCGAGGCAGCGCTTGTTGCCGTCCTGCTTATTGTGTTCTTCGCCGACCTGTTTTGCAACAACAAGAAGGTGAAGACGCTGGGCATCCTGTCAACCCTGCTGTTGCTGTTGCCCCTGGCCGCCAGCGCCTTGGCCGAACCCACGATGGCTTTCGGCGGACTCTATTATACCACTGGCATGGCTAATGTCATGAAGGTCATCCTGACCGCTGGTACCATTATCGTCTGCATTATGGCACGGCCCTGGTTGGAGCGTGAGGGACAGCACACCGTTGGCGAGTTTTACGAACTCATCATCTCGACCCTGCTCGGTATGTTTATGATGATTTCGTCAGGCAACTTCCTCATGTTCTTCCTTGGTCTCGAGACCGCTTCAGTGCCTATGGCCTGCCTGGTAGCTCTCGACAAGCGCAAGAAGCAGAGCGCAGAGGCTGCTGCTAAGTATATCCTGACCGCTACGTTCTCAAGCGGTGTCATGCTCTATGGCATCTCGCTTGTCTACGCAGTTGCCGGCACGCTCTACTTCGGCGACATCGCACGCATGCTTGCTGCCATCAACCCCTTCACTGACCAGATGCTGCTGCCTATAGCCGGACTCGTGTTCTTCTTCAGCGGTCTGGGCTTCAAGCTCTCACTCGTGCCCTTCCATTTCTGGACGGCCGACACCTATCAGGGAGCTCCTACGCCTGTCACCGGCTACCTGAGCGTCGTCTCGAAGGGTGCTGCTGCACTTGCTGCTTTCATCATCCTCACCAAGGTCTTCGGCCCGCTCTTTGAGCAGTGGTCGCTCCTGTTGGGCATCATCATCATGCTCACCATCACCGTCGGTAACCTCTTTGCCATCCGTCAGTCAGAGTTGAAGCGTTTCATGGCCTTCAGCTCTATCTCGCAGGCAGGCTACATCATGTTGGCTGCCCTGGGTAACTCGCAGATGGGTGCCACGGCGCTGACCTATTACGTGCTGGTGTATGTCGTTGCCAATATGTCTGTCTTCACCGTCATCAGCGTCGTTGAGCAGAACAACGGCGGACGTACCGACATGGCTGCATACAACGGTTTCTACGAGACCAACCCCCGTCTCAGCTTCCTGATGACGCTGGCCCTGTTCTCGCTGGCTGGTATTCCCCCGTTTGCAGGTATGTTCTCGAAGTTCTTCGTCTTCATGGCCGCCGTTGGTGGTCATGAGGCTAATCCCTTCTGGGTCTATCTCGTCGTCTTCATCGCCTTGATCAACACGGTGGTGTCACTATACTACTATCTGCTCATCGTCAAGGCTATGTACATCAAGAAAACCACTACGCCGCTACCCACCTTCCAGAGCGACTGCAACACCAAGTTTGCACTCGCCCTTTGTACTGCAGGCATTGCCGCCTTCGGCATCGTCTCGTGCATCTACGACTGGATAGCAGCATCTGGGATATAACTTTGCTGTCTCATCCCTTTGATATCAGCCCTCGTACCTCAACGTACGGGGGCTTTTTATTACCTTGACTATTACTGTTACCAACCGCCACTTTTTCGTATGTTAAGATTATTTTTTTTATTTTTTTTTGGCAGAACGATTTTTTTGCCGTATCTTTGCACCCCAGATAACACAAACATAACACAAGATGTGCGGAATTGTTGGATATATAGGTAAGAAGGAGGCATATCCCATTCTGATAAAAGGACTTCGCCGCCTCGAATATCGAGGTTACGATAGTGCTGGTGTAGCGCTTGTTAATGACAATGGCGACTTGAGCGTTTTTAAGTCAAAAGGCAAAGTAGACAATCTCTGTGAATTCTGTAGCGACAAGAATGTCAGCGGCACTATAGGAATAGCTCATACGCGATGGGCTACTCATGGTGAGCCTTCAAGCCGTAATGCCCATCCGCATTACTCAGAGTCGCACAATCTGGCCATCATCCATAATGGAATTATTGAAAACTATGCCGAGATTAAGGCAAGGTTGGTTGAGAAAGGTGTCCATTTCGTGAGCGATACAGACACTGAGGTTCTCATTCAGTTGATAGAATACATTGTCGTCAAAAAGCATCTTTCGTTGTTAGAGGCGGTGCAGGTGGCTTTGTATCAGGTTATCGGCGCCTATGCCATTGCTATTCTTGACAAAAATGATCCTGACCAGATTATTGCAGCCCGTAAGCAGAGTCCTTTGGTGGTGGGTATCGGTGTGGATGAGTTCTTCCTCGGCTCTGATGCCAGTCCTATTGTGGAATATACAGACAAGGTGGTTTATCTGGAAGACGGAAATATTGCAGTCATCCGTCGTGGCGAGGATCTTCACATTTTGAGTATTCTCGGCCAGGAACAGGAACTAAATATTAAGACCGTCGACATTGACCTTGGTCAGATAGAGAAAGGAGGCTACGAGCACTTTATGCTGAAGGAAATCTTTGAGCAGCCCGAATGCCTTACCAACTGTATGCGTGGCCGTGTGAATGTTGAGGCTGACCACGTGACTCTTTCAGCACTCATTGACCACCGTCGTCAGTTGCTCAGTGCTAAGCGTGTGCTCATTGTCGCTTGCGGTACCAGTTGGCACGCGGGACTTATCGGCAAGCAACTGATAGAGTCGCTGTGCCGCATACCCGTTGAAGTGGAATATGCCTCAGAGTTTCGTTACCGTAATCCGGTGGTGGGTCGTGACGACGTTGTTGTTGCCATTAGCCAGAGCGGTGAAACGGCTGACACGCTGGCAGCAGTACAGCTTGCCAAGACACGTGGTGCATTTATCTACGGTGTCTGCAATGCTATCGGTTCCTCGATTCCCCGTGCCACCGATACAGGCACATATATCCATGTCGGTCCTGAGATTGGCGTCGCCTCTACCAAAGCATTTACCGGTCAGGTGACTGTGTTGGCAATGATTGCTCTTGCAATGGGTGAAGCGAAAGGCACCGTCAATCGTGAGGAATACATTCAGATTGTGAAAGGACTGAGCGAGATACCAGACAAGATACGCGAAGTATTGCAGACGAATAGCCGTATCAAGGATCTTGCCCGTACATTTACATATGCTCATAATTTCCTCTATTTAGGTCGTGGGTATTCTTACCCTGTGGCCTTGGAGGGAGCATTGAAACTGAAGGAGATTTCCTATATTCATGCTGAGGGATACCCCGCTGCAGAAATGAAGCATGGTCCCATCGCCCTGATAGATTCTGACATGCCCGTTGTTGTCATTGCTACTCACAACGCGATGTATGAGAAAGTGCTGTCGAATATCCAGGAAATCAAGGCGCGGCAGGGGAGGGTGATAGCCCTCGTCTCCAAGGGTGACAATATCATCTCAAAGATAGCTGATGAGGTGATAGAATTACCCGATGTGTTAGAGTGCTTAGAGCCGTTAGTGGCAACAATACCTCTACAATTGTTGGCCTATCACGTTGCTGTTTGCAAAGGCAAGAATGTCGATCAGCCGAGAAATCTGGCTAAGTCAGTGACTGTTGAATAATCCAAGGGCGATTCGTTTTTATAAGCGTTTCGCCTTTTTTATATAACAAAGAAGGTATGAAAAAAGTAACACTTGTCCTCCAGGACGGAACAGAATTTCACGGAGAAAGTTTCGGCTACGAAAAGCCGGTTGCTGGGGAAGTGGTGTTCAACACGGCTATGATGGGCTATCCTGAGTCGCTCACCGACCCCTCGTATGCTGGTCAGTTGCTGACACTCACTTATCCGTTAGTGGGTAACTATGGCGTGCCGCCATTCTCGCTTGAGCAGAATGGCCTGCCAACGTTTATGGAAAGCAATCGTATCTATGCCCATGCCCTTATCGTGAGCAACTATTCAGAGCATTATTGCCACTGGAACGCTGTTGAGAGTCTTGCTGACTGGCTGAAGCGTGAGCATGTGCCAGGTGTGACAGGGATTGACACCCGTCAGCTTACAAAGGTGCTTCGTGAACATGGCGTTATGATGGGACGACTATTGTTTGACAGTTCTGAAGACAATTTGGAAGAAGAGGATTATAGCGCTGTCAACTGGGTAGAGCGTGTGTCGTGTCGTGATGTCGTTCGCTATAACGAAGGTGGAGGCTACAAGGTCGTCCTCGTCGACTGTGGCGTGAAGGCCAACATCATAAGATGCCTGGTCGACCGTGGATGTGAGGTTATCCGTGTCCCCTGGAACTACGACTACACTGATATGGCGTTTGACGGTCTGTTTCTGGCCAATGGTCCTGGTGACCCTGACAAGTGCGTTGCAGCCGTCGAGATACTTAAGAAGCAGATGTCGATGAGCCGTAAGCCCATTTGTGGCATCTGTATGGGCAACCAGTTGCTGGCCAAGGCTGGTGGTGCTTCTGTCTATAAGCTGAAGTACGGCCATCGTTCCCACAACCAGCCCGTCCGTGAAGTTGGAACCCACAGATGTTATGTGACATCCCAAAATCACGGCTATGCCGTTGATGCTGCAACAATGGGCAAGGATTGGCGTGAGCTTTTCGTCAATATGAATGACGGCTCCAATGAAGGCATTCGTCACCAGACTAATCCATGGTTCTCTTCGCAGTTCCATCCTGAGGCTTGTTCTGGCCCTGTTGACACAGAATTTATGTTTGACCGTTTTATTGAAGCATTATGATAGATCAGAATATTAAGAAAGTACTACTGCTCGGAAGTGGCGCATTGAAGATTGGAGAGGCTGGCGAGTTCGACTATAGTGGTTCGCAGGCGTTAAAGGCTTTACGTGAGGAGGGCATCCGAACGGTGCTTATTAATCCTAATATCGCAACCGTTCAGACGTCAGAGGGCGTTGCAGACGAGATTTATTTCCTGCCCGTACAACCATACTTCGTAGAGAAGGTTATTGCCAAGGAGCGTCCCGATGGCATTCTGTTGGCTTTCGGCGGACAAACGGCGCTGAACTGCGGTGTGGAACTCTATAAAACGGGTGTTCTTGAAAAGTACAACGTGAAGGTGTTGGGAACCCCCGTTCAGGCCATCATGGACACAGAGGATCGTGAACTCTTTGTCAAGAAGCTCGACGAGATAGGCGTCAAAACAATCAAGAGCCAGGCCTGTGGGAACATTGAAGAGGCTCGTGAGGCAGCTCGCCGACTGGGTTATCCCATCATTATTCGTGCTGCCTATGCCCTTGGTGGTCTTGGCTCAGGTTTCTGTGACGATGAGGAGAGACTTGACACGCTGTGTGAAAAGGCTTTTGCCTTCTCCCCGCAGGTGTTGGTAGAGAAATCGCTAAAAGGATGGAAAGAGATAGAATACGAGGTGGTTCGCGACCGTTATGGCAATTGCATCACCGTCTGTAACATGGAGAATTTCGACCCATTGGGCATCCATACCGGTGAATCTATTGTGGTTGCTCCGTCTCAGACGCTGACAAATTCGGAGTATCACAAGCTTCGTGCATTAGCTATCAAGATTATTCGCCATATTGGTATTGTCGGCGAATGTAACGTACAGTATGCCTTTGACCCGCAGTCAGAGGATTACCGTGTCATTGAGGTCAATGCCCGCTTGTCGCGTTCCAGTGCTTTGGCGTCTAAAGCTACAGGCTATCCTCTGGCCTTCGTTGCCGCAAAGCTTGGCATGGGCTACGGACTGTTTGAGTTGAAGAACTCGGTTACCAAGACGACATCAGCCTTCTTTGAACCGGCGCTCGACTATGTCGTCTGTAAAATACCACGATGGGATCTCTCCAAGTTCCACGGCGTTGATAAGGAGTTAGGTTCGTCTATGAAGTCTGTGGGCGAAGTGATGGCTATTGGCCGTACTTTCGAAGAAGCTATCCAGAAAGGTCTCCGAATGATCGGGCAAGGGATGCACGGCTTTGTTGAGAACAAGGAACTCAAGATTTCTGATATTGATGCTGCTTTGCGCGAGCCTACCGATAAGCGTATCTTCGTTATCTCCAAGGCTATGCACTTGCCTGAGTACGACATTGATAAGATACATGAACTGACGAAAATCGACCGTTGGTTCCTGGAAAAGCTGAAGCATATCATCGACATTGACGAACAGCTGAAGCGGCATAATATCAACACCCTTGATGAAGCACTGCTCCGTGATGCGAAAGTCTATGGCTTCACTGACTTCCAGGTAGCACGTGCCGTCGGCCTTGAGAAGGAGGGCGTCAATATGCATCAGGCACAGTTGTTGGTGCGTAATCGCCGCAAGCAACTGGGAATCTTGCCCGTTGTAAAGCAGATTGATACGCTGGCAGCCGAGTATCCTGCCCAGACGAACTACCTGTATGTGACTTATTCCGGCGTGGCCAACGATATCACCTTCGAGCACGACCAGCGTAGTATTATCGTACTGGGGTCAGGCGCCTACCGCATTGGTTCTAGCGTAGAGTTTGACTGGTGCGGCGTTCAGGCGCTCAACACCATACGTCGCGAGGGATGGCGGTCTGTGATGATTAACTATAATCCAGAGACCGTTTCTACCGACTATGATATGTGTGACCGTCTGTATTTCGACGAGTTGACTTTCGAGCGTGTGCTCGACATTATCGATATGGAGCAGCCCCATGGTGTCATTGTCTCTACTGGTGGACAGATTCCCAACAACTTGGCAGTCTATCTTGATGAGCAGCATGTGCCCATTTTGGGAACATCTGCCAAGGACATTGATGGTGCCGAGGATCGTGCGAAGTTCTCACAGATGTTGGGCGAACTGGGTGTTAACCAGCCGGAATGGTCGGCACTCACGTCGATGGAAGACATTGACGAGTTTGTTGAAAGGGTAGGGTTCCCCGTCCTTGTACGTCCCAGCTATGTGCTTAGTGGTGCGGCCATGAACGTGTGCTCAAACCGTGAAGAGCTGCAACGTTTCCTGCAGTTGGCTGCCAACGTCTCGGAAGACCACCCCGTCGTCGTTTCTAAATTCATAGAACACGCTAAGGAAATCGAGATGGATGCTGTGGCACGCGACGGCGAGATATTGGCCTATGCCATCAGCGAGCACATAGAGTTTGCAGGTGTCCATAGCGGTGATGCTACTATTCAGTTCCCGCCGCAGAAACTGTATGTTGAGACGGTGCGCCGCATCAAGCGTATCTCGCGACAGATAGCCAAGGCCCTCCACATCAACGGACCGTTCAACATTCAGTATATGGCGCGTGACAATGACATACTCGTCATTGAGTGCAACCTTCGTGCATCACGTTCTTTCCCCTTTGTCAGCAAGGTCCTGAAGTTGAATCTCATAGAGATAGCGACGAAAGTCATGCTTGGCCTGCCTGTCGAGAAACCGGGAAAAAATCTTTTCGACCTCGACTACGTTGGTATCAAAGCATCGCAGTTCTCCTTCAACCGCTTGCAGAAGGCCGACCCTGTGCTGGGTGTTGATATGGCATCGACGGGCGAGGTAGGGTGTATTGGTGACAATACCGATACAGCCCTGCTTAAGTCGATGCTTTCCGTTGGTCATCGCATTCCCAAGAAAACGGTGTTGCTTTCAACTGGTGGTGCAAAGCAGAAAGCCGAGATGCTCGATGCCGCACGCATGCTTGTCGACCACGGTTATGAGCTTTATGCCACAGGAGGCACTTCAAAGTACTTGAGTGACAACGGCATCAGTAACACACTCGTACACTGGCCGTCAGATAATGCACAGCCACAAGCCCTTGACCTGCTTCATAAGCACAAGATTGATATGGTTGTCAATATTCCAAAAGATTTGACTTCTCATGAGCTGACTAATGGCTATAAGATACGTCGTGCTGCCATCGACCTCAATGTGCCGCTTATCACAAATGCCCGTCTTGCCGCAGCTTTCATACGTGCATTCTGTACCGTCGGTATAGACGGTATTGGCATTAAAGCATGGTCTGAGTATAAATAATTTTGTCAAATACTTAAAAAATAGTGCAATAATTTGGTGATTCCAAATTATTGCACTATTTTTGCATTTTGAAAGTCAATTCAACTACTAAATCTTATGGATGCAGCAAATACTTTAGAATCACAAATTAATCGCAGTGATTACAAAATACTGATTGTCGACGACGTCGTCAGCAACGTCCTATTGTTAAAAATTTTACTTTCGAACGAGAAGTTCCAAGTATGCACAGCCAACTGTGGTAATATGTGTATCGAACAGGCTCGGGCCGAGAAGCCAGATCTTATTTTGCTCGATGTCATGATGCCCGATATCAGTGGTTTCGATACTGCTGTCATTCTGAAGAAAGATCCCGAACTGAAGGATATTCCCATAATTTTCCTTACGGCGCTGAATAGCCCCGCCGACTTGGTAAAAGGTTTCCAGGTAGGTGCCAACGACTTCCTTTCAAAGCCGTTCAACAAGGAGGAGCTGGTCGTCCGCGTGATGCATCAGATAGCTCTTGTTGCCGCAAAACGACTGATTGAGAAGCAGAACCGTGAGTTGCTTGCCACAATCAACAACCGCGATAAGATGTATTCTGTCATAGCCCATGACCTGCGTTCACCGATGGCGTCAATACGCATGGTGCTCAATTTGGTGGTCGCTGCCATTTCTCCAGAAGTCGTAGGACAGGAAATTTTCGATCTTGTCGATAAGGCTAACAAGGAATCGGAAGACGTACATGACTTGCTTGACAATCTCCTGAAATGGACAAAGAGCCAGACAGGACGCCTGACGGTAGTTATGCAGGATCTTGACCTGAATGACATCATCCCCGGCGTGGTTGACATCTTCGAGATGATTGCTGCTACCAAGAAGATAAAACTTTCATATACAGGCACTTCTACCATTGTTCGTGCCGACAATGATATGCTGAAAACCATTGTCCGCAATTTTTTGTCTAATGCTGTGAAGTTCTCGCCGGAAAATTCTTCTATCGAGATTTCTGTCACTTCCGATGCTGACTTTGCCAAGATTAGCATCTGTGACCACGGTGTTGGCATAGCTGCCGACCGTCTCGATTCAATATTCCATAAGGGCGAGACGACTTATGGTACAGGAGGTGAGGAAGGCTCTGGACTAGGTCTTCAGCTTTGTCAGGACTTCGCACATAAGATTGGTGGCGATGTGATGGTAGAGTCGGTTGAGGGTGAAGGTTCAACCTTTAGTGTTTTAGTGCCGCTGAAAAAAGATTAAATTTGAAATTATTCTGGAAATATGAAACATCAGTTACGCAGTGCCGTTTGCACTGAAGGTCGCCGTATGGCCGGCGCCCGCGCCCTCTGGGTGGCAACGGGCATGAAGCAGGAGCAGTTTGGAAAGCCCATTATAGCCATCGTCAATTCTTTCACACAGTTTGTCCCGGGGCATACCCATCTGCATGAGATTGGTCAGATTGTCCGCGAAGAGATTGAGAAGATGGGCTGCTATGCTGCCGAGTTCAACACCATTGCCATCGACGACGGCATTGCTATGGGTCACGACGGTATGCTCTATTCGCTACCCTCGCGCGACATCATTGCCGACTCTGTAGAATATATGGTAAACGCTCATAAGGCCGACGCCATGATTTGCATCTCGAACTGCGACAAAGTGACGCCGGGTATGCTGATGGCTGCTATGCGATTGAACATCCCCAGCGTGTTCTGCTCTGGCGGTCCGATGGAGGCCGGAAAGTGGCGCGGCGAGAATGCCGACCTGATAACGGCGATGGTCAAGGGCGGCGATCCTACGGTGACTGACGAAGAACTGGCTGAGATTGAGCAGTGCGCATGCCCAGGCTGCGGCGCCTGTTCGGGCATGTTCACGGCAAACTCGATGAACTCGCTGACCGAGGCTATCGGACTCTCGCTGCCTGGCAACGGCAGCATACTGGCTACTCACGTCAATCGCATACAGCTGTTCCGCGATGCTGCCAAGCTGATAGTCAAGAACGCACTGAAGTATTACGAGGAGGGTGACGATAGCGTTCTGCCTCGCTCGATAGCTACCCGCGATGCCTTCCTGAACGCTATGACGCTCGACATCGCCATGGGTGCCTCCACCAATACCGTACTCCACCTGCTGGCTGTGGCTCAGGAGGCTGGTGTCGACTTCCGTATGCAGGATATCGATGCCTTATCACGTAAGGTGCCTTTCCTCTGCAAGCTGGCTCCCAACTGGCAGAAATACTCCATTCAGGAGGAAAACCGTGCTGGCGGTATACTCGGTATTATGGGCGAACTGGCAAAGGGTGGACTGCTGAAGTTGGACTGCAAACGCGTGAACGGTGCCACATTGGGCGAGGACATTGTCAAGTATAGCATAACAGGTTTAGAGTCGGTAGACGGAAAGATTGTGAATAGCAAATCGTCAGGCAATAAAGCTATTGACCCAGAGGCTGAACGCATCTACCGCAGTGCACCGGGCGGACGCTTCTCGACGGTAATGGGGTCGCAAGATGCCCAGTGGGAAACACTTGACACCGACCGTGCCGAGGGTTGTATTCGCGACATCGAACATGCATATATGAAGGATGGCGGTATGGCTGTACTCTTCGGCAATATTGCACAGGACGGCTGTGTGGTGAAGACGGCTGGCGTTGACGAAAGCCTATGGCATTTCGAGGGTCCTGCCGTCGTTTTCGACTCTCAGGAAGACGCCTGTGAAGGTATTCTCGGCGGACAGGTGAAGAAGGGCGACTGCGTCGTCATCACTCATGAGGGACCGAAGGGTGGTCCCGGTATGCAGGAGATGCTTTATCCCACCTCATATATCAAGTCGATGCACATGGGTAAGGAGTGCGCTCTGATTACCGACGGCCGTTTCTCGGGAGGTACCAGTGGCCTCTCTATCGGTCACATCTCGCCAGAGGCCGCCAATGGTGGTAACATCGGTAAGATTAAGGACGGCGACATCATTGTCATCGACATTCCCTCGCGCAGCATCAATGTTAAGCTGAGCGACGAGGAACTGGCAGCCCGTCCACAGCAGCCGCTGAAGCGTAACCGTCAGGTGTCGAAAGCCTTGCGTGCCTACGCCCAGAGCGTCAGCAGTGCCGACAAGGGTGGTGTACGTATTATAGAACCATAAGTACACGGCCTCCCGCTGTCCTTACCTTTCCCCTCTTACTATAGGGATTGCTTAACGGGAAAAAGACCCCACACCCGTCACACCCCGAGTAGGTGTGACGGGTGTGATGTGTGTGGGATGTTTTCAGCTTTCACTTACCAAATACTCGCGCGGAGGCATGTTAGACTGTACTTTAAATGTAAAATGAAATGGTGAAGGAACTCTCTGATGGGTAATGAGACCATGTTCTTGGTAGAAAAACTCTTAGAATATTTGTTTTTTCGCACACTTATTCGTACCTTTGCAGCGTTTTTGAGACTAATTAGTTTTTATGAGAGATAGAATTACAGGAGCAAAAGCCCTGATGAGGGCTCTGCAGGCCGAAGGCGTGAAAACCATTTTTGGCTATCCTGGCGGCACCATCATGCCCGTCTACGATGCATTGTACGACTATACACGAGGTGAGAAGAAGTGTTTTGACCATATTCTGGTACGTCATGAGCAGGGAGCAACCCACGCTGCCGAAGGCTATGCCCGCGTCAGTGGCCAGGTGGGTGTAGCATTGGTCACCAGCGGTCCTGGTGTGACAAACACGCTCACGGGCATTGCCGACGCCATGATAGATTCGACGCCTATCGTCGTCATTGCCGGACAGGTGCCTATCACGGCCCTTGGTACCGACGCTTTTCAAGAAGTAGACCTTGTCGGCGTGTCACAGCCTATCTCGAAGTGGTCGTACCAGATACGCCATGCTGAGGATGTGACGTGGGCCGTCAGTCGTGCTTTCTACATTGCCCGTACGGGTCGTCCCGGCCCCGTTGTGCTCGACTTCACGAAGAACGCACAGACGGAGGAGATTGATTGGGAACCCCGTAAAGTGGACTTTATACGTTCATATGTGCCTTATCCTAAACTCGATACCGAGGCTGTGCACCTGGCGGCTGAGCTCATCAATAACGCCCAGCGCCCATTGGCTTTGGTAGGGCAGGGCGTAGAGCTGGGCAATGCGCAGGAAGAGTTGAAAGCGTTCTTGGAGAAGGCCGACATTCCTGCTGGTCGTACGATGCTGGGACTCTCGGCGCTGCCCTCGAACCATCCGCTGAACGTCGGCATGCTGGGTATGCACGGCAACTACGCCGTCAACCTGAAGGAGCAGGAGTGCGACGTGCTCATCGCCATCGGCATGCGTTTCAGCGACCGTGTGACCGGCAACGTCAAGACTTACGCCAAGCAGGCAAAGATTATCCACCTTGACATTGACCGGTCGGAGATTGACAAGAACGTGAAGACCGACATTGCCGTGGTGGCCGACTGTAAGGAGTCGCTGCCCGCTCTGACGGCACTTATCAACAAAAATAACCACCAGGAGTGGCGCGAGTCGTTCAAGCCTTTGGACGAGAAGGAGCGCACGAAAGTTATCGAACCGGCCATCCATCAGAAAGAAGGTCCACTGCTGATGGGTGAGGTGGTGAATGCTGTGGCCGAGCTGGTCAAAGATGATGCCATCCTCGTGACGGATGTCGGTCAGAACCAGTTATTTGCCACCCGTTACTTCAAGTATCACCACAAGCGTAGCATCTGTACTAGTGGAGGCTTAGGGACGATGGGCTACGGCATGCCTGCAGCCATCGGTGCTACCTTTGCCGCCCCGCAACGTCAGGTATGCTGCTTCATGGGCGACGGCGGTTTCCAGATGTGTATCGAGGAACTGGGCACCATTATGGAGCAGAAGTCACCGGTGAAGATGATTCTGATGAACAACCACTATCTGGGCAATGTCCGCCAGTGGCAGGATATGTTTTGGATGCGACGTAAGTCGTTTACCAAGATGATGAACCCCTGCTATGAACTGATAGCCCAGGGCTATGGCATTCCCTATCAGGCTGTCACCGACCGCAAGGATCTGGCTGCCGCCGTGGAGCGTATGCTGACAACCGACGGCCCTTTTATTCTGGAGTGTGCCATCAAGGAAGATGACAACGTGCTGCCGATGACGCCTCCTGGCATGAATGTGAACGACATGATGTTAGAGATATAACGCTTCGCTAGTGAATAGCGTAAAGTCAAAAGAGAATAGTTATGGAAGATAAGAAACTGTTTACCCTGCTTGTCTATTCCGAGAACGTTGCCGGTATCTTGAACCAGATAACGGCTGTCTTCACCCGTAGGCAAGTGAATATCGAGAGCTTGAATGTGTCAGCCTCCAGCATACCGGGCGTGCATAAGTACACGATAACAGCATGGAGCGATGAGGACCAGATTGTCAAGATCACCCGTCAGATAGAGAAGAAGATAGACGTCATCAAAGCCAATTACTTCACTGACGACCAGCTGTTCATCCGTGAGACGGGCTTGTATAAGCTGTCTACGGAGAAGGTGATGTCCAACGCTGAGATATCACGTACCGTCCGTCGTTATGGTGCCAGCATTATCGAGGTAAATCCCACTTATGTCATTGTGATGATGTACGGTCTGACGGAGCAGATAATCGACCTTTATCGGGCCCTTGATGCCTTCGGTTGTGTGTTCCAGTATACTAGGAGTGGACGTATTGCCGTCACACGAGGTATGCAGGAACAGGTAAGCGAGTTTTTGGAAGAGCGTGAGAACTGCCGGAAATGACAGAAAACGCGAGATTGAATTATCTAAACGGCGGATTTAATATTTTTTAACCGCTCCTTTGGCGTGTTCCATCCGTATTTTGAGTAATTTTGTAGCGTTTTTATGGAATGATAAGAGGGAAAAGTATGAAAAAAGCTATATTACAGTTGCTGCAATGGTATTTCAGTCGAGATGCTCTGCCTTATTGGTGTATTCTGATTCTCGATATGCTGACGCTCCTTTTTGGCGGTTTGTTTACTTATTGGATATTCATCTCTGCTAGTGACATAGGTGTAGATTATGTCAAGTTGTTCAGGACGTTGTGTATGTATGTCCTGCCAATTGTGGTGGGAGCTCGTATGTTCCACACTTATTCGGGTATCATCCGCTTCTCATCGTTTGTTGACCTGTTGCATATCGGATTGGCTGGTGTCGTTTCGCTGATGGTGGCATATGCTTGGCATTTCTATATTCTGTCGTGTCCTACTTCGGTTTTCTACCACCTTCATTTCCATTATATTGTCCTGATGTACATCATCGGTACAACGTTGATGTGGTGTACCCGTCTAGTGGTGAAGTCGCTTTATGACTTACTGACGATGGACTCCCACACGATGCGTACACTCATCTTTGGTGTGAAGGAGGGCGGTGTCGGTTTGGCAAAGAATATCCGTACGCTTCCGACCAGACCCTTTATCGTGAAAGGATTCATCTCGCCCGAGGATATGTCTAAACATGTACGCCTTGTAGGTGAGCGCGTGTATAATATCAACGACAGTTTGGAAGCGATTATTCACAAGCATCGTATTCAGGCTGTTTTAGTTCCCGGCTTGATGATTGACAAGTTTCGTAACAATGCCTACCTGCAAAATATATTGCTCTCAGCCGGTGTCAAGATTTATGTGATGCAAAATGCACATAAAATTGATAACCCCAGCAGCGAGGAGGACACAAATGAAGAATACAGCTTCCGTGAGGTCAGTGTTGAGGACTTGCTGCCTCGCGATCAGATCCGTGTCGACATGAAGTCGGTGTGGAAGGCGCTCACCGGCCGCCGGGTTCTTATTACCGGCAGCGCCGGTTCCATCGGTTCAGAACTGGTTCGGCAGATTGCCTCTTGTAAGCCCGCTCAGATGCTGCTGATTGACCAGGCAGAGACCCCTGAGCATGATATCCGTCTGATGATGGCCCGCGACTATCCAGACGTGAATGCGGAGACGGTAGTGACCAGTATATGCAAGGCCGACCGAATGGAGCAGTTGTTCAGTGAATTCCTTCCGGAGTATGTTTTTCATGCTGCCGCCTATAAGCATGTACCCATGATGGAAGATAATCCCTCGGAAGCCGTTCAGAATAATGTCTACGGTACCAAGGTCATTGCCGACTTGAGCGTGAAATATGGCGTGAAGAAGTTTGTGATGGTCTCTACTGATAAAGCGGTGAATCCCACCAACGTGATGGGCTGTTCGAAGCGTATCTGTGAGATTTATGTCCAGTCGCTTGACAGCGAACTGAAATGGCAGCAGGTTGCGAAACGTCGTGAGGGTAAGGATGTTATTGAGGAACCAACTCAGTTTGTGACCACACGCTTTGGCAATGTATTAGGTTCTAACGGCTCCGTCATTCCCCTGTTTCGTGAGCAGATACGTCATGGTGGGCCGGTGACTGTGACCGATCCCAAGATTGTCCGCTATTTTATGCTGATTCCCGAGGCTGTCAAGCTGGTGCTGGAGGCCGGCACAAAGGGAAATGGTGGCGAGATATTTGTCTTCGACATGGGTAAACCTGTGAAGATTGCCGACCTGGCTCAGCGTATGATTCAGTTGTCGGGCGCTTCTGGCGTTGAAATCAAATACACGGGACTGCGTCCTGGTGAGAAACTCTATGAGGAAGTGTTGAATGTTGAAGAAGGCACGAAGCCCTCATTCCATGAAAAGATTCGTATCGCTGAGGTGCGTCCTTTCAACTATAACGAAGTGAACCGTCAGGTGGCAGAATTATTTGATATAGCATCGCATTATGACAACATGGCGACGGTGAAGAAGATGAAGGAGATTGTTCCTGAGTACAAGTCGAACAATTCTGTCTATGAAGAACTTGATAAATAAAAAATAACGAATGAGAAAGAAATTATTGATGTTGGCAGCAGCATTGCTGCTGTCGGGAGGCGCCGCTCTGGCCCAGTCAATGAGTGATAGTCAGGTTGTTGACTTTATCAGAAAGGAAGTAAATGCCGGCACCTCTCAGTCACAGATTGTGACGAAGCTTGTACAGCGTGGCGTCAAGATCGACCAGATTCGGCGCGTGCGTGCCCAGTACGAGAAAGAACTCAATAATCGTGGTTTGTCGGGAACTGCCGATGCTGCTGTCGAGAAGGTAGAAGCTCGTATGCGCTCCAATAACGCTGAGTCCGAGCAGGAACTGACGTCGGGGCGTGGCGGAAGTCAGTCGACTCAGACATCAGAGGCCGTTGCCCGCTATGAAGAGGCTCGTCAGGATGTGAAAGAAGAGCAATCTGAACGTAACCGCGAATTACAAGGTATGAAGGTTTTCGGCCGCGACATTTTCAACAACCGCCTACTGTCGTTCGAGCCTAATATGAATATCGCTACGCCTCAGGACTATGTCCTTGGCCCTGGCGACCAGCTTATTATCGATATCTATGGTGCTTCACAGAAATCGTTTAGCCTGACGGTCTCTCCTGAAGGTACCGTGACCGTTCCCGGCTATGGTCCTGTCCAGGTGAGCGGTCTGACGGTTGCAGCCGCTCAGAACAAGGTGCGTAGTGGTTTGGGAAGCCGCTATAGCAGTTCTGACATTAGGGTTACCGTCGGTCAGACACGTACCATTATGATTAGCGTGATGGGTGAGGTCAAGGTTCCTGGCAACTATCATCTGAGTGCCTTTGCATCGGTGTTCCACGCCCTGTATTCGGCCGGTGGCATCAATAATATTGGTACGCTTCGAAACATCAAGGTGTACCGCAGTGGCCGTCTCGTTACCGTTGTCGACGTTTATGAGTACATTCTCCACGGTCGTCTTGCCGGTAATATCCGGTTGAAAGAGGGCGATGTGATTCAGGTGGGAGCCTACGACTGCATTGTCGGTGTGACAGGTAACGTGAAGCGTCCGATGTTCTACGAGATGCGTCCTTCAGAGAGTGTGAAGACCCTTATCGACTATGCCGGCGGAATGACTGGTGAAGCCTACCGTAAGAGTGTACGCTTGACGCGTTTCAGTGGCGATCGCTACGGTGTGTTTAATATTGATGAGTTTGAACAGTCCACCTTCCATGTGAGTGACGGCGATGCTGTCGAGGTAGGTAGTATCCTTAACCGCTACGATTCGGTTGTCGAGATCCGTGGTGCCATTTTCCGTCCCGGCCAATATCATATTGGTGATGATGGTGTGACGACAGTCCGATCGCTGGTAGAAGCTGCCGACGGTCTGACGGAGGATGCCTTCGCTGTTCATGGCGTATTGCGTCGCTTGCGTCCCGACCGTTCTTTTAAGGTTATCAGCGTTGACGTGGCAGGCATTTTGAACGGTAGTGTGGCAGATATTCCCCTTGAGAACGAGGACGAACTCTTTATTCCCACCCAAGCCGAACTGATTGCCAGTCGTATGGTGACCATTAACGGCGAGGTGTTGGCTCCAGGAGATTATCCTTGGGCAGAGAACCTGACGATAGAGGACCTGGTGATGCAGGCTGGCGGTCTGACCGATGCTGCTTCGGTAGTTAAGGTCGACGTCTCGCGCCGCCTGAAAGACCCGAAGTCAACGGAAGCCACGACCCAGATAGCTCAGACCTTCACTTTTGCTCTGAAGGACGGCTTCGTCATCGACGGCACGCCAGGCTTCCTTCTGGAGCCATACGATGTGGTACAGGTGCGTCGCAGCCCTGGTTTCCACACTCCCCGTCAGGTAAGCATCAGCGGTGAGGTGACCTTTGGCGGTAGTTATACGTTGGAGAAAAAGAACCAGCGCCTGAGCGACTTGGTGAAGATGGCTGGTGGTGTGACGAAGGATGCCTACGTCGAGGGTGCCCGTCTGGTACGCCGGATGAACGATATGGAGCGCTCGCGTCGTGATATGGCCCTTCAGACGGCTCGTCAGTCTCAGAGTTCTACCGACTCCGTATCTATCTCGAAGCTGGCCCTGAGCGACACCTATACTGTCGGTATCCATCTTGAGGAAGCCCTGAAGAATCCCGGTGGCGATGCCGACATCGTATTGCGTGCTGGCGATGCGCTGATTATACCGGAATATGAGAGCACGGTGAAAATCAGTGGTGAGGTGATGTATGCTAATACCGTGACATTTACCGAAGGTAAGTCCTACAAATGGTATGTGAAGCAGGCCGGCGGCTATGGTCAGCGTGCCAAAAAGTCGAAAGCCTATATCTTGTATCCCAATGGCACAATGGCATTGGCCAAGCGTAGTTCAGAGATTACCCCCGGCAGCGAGATTATCGTGCCGTCGAAGCCCAAGAAGGAGAATTTGACGAGTGCCCAGTGGGTAAGTATTGGCACGGGCGTTGCTGGTATTGTCTCGTCAATGGCTATGATATACTATGTTCTGACTAAGTAAACGACTAAACATACCTTATAATGGAAGAAATAGAGAACAAAAACAACAATAGCATGGAGCCCGAAGAGAGCAGTATCGACTTCGGTGCGATGTGGCAGTCGGTGAAGCGCCGCAAGAAACTTTACTTGAAGGTATGTGGCGTTACCTTTGTCCTGGCTTGTATCTATGCCCTCAGCATTCCTCGTAGCTATACCTGCACAGTGATGTTGGCTCCTGAGCTGTCGACGAGTAGCAGTAGTCGTACGTCTTTAAGTATGTTGGCTTCTACATTCGGTATGAATCTCGGTTCTGGCCGTAACGGCAGCGAGGCACTCTTCCCGACGCTTTATCCTGACTTGATGAACTCTGTGGACTTCAAGACCAGCTTGTTCCCCGTGAAGGTACGTCGTGACAAGGATACATGTGAGATGACCTACTACGACTATCTGGTGAATGAGCAGAAGCGTCCTTGGTGGAGTGCAGCCATCGGTGGTGTGACGAAAGCCATTGGTAATTTGTTGGCCGGCAGCGACACCTTGTCGAAGGTTCAGAAGCCTGTCAATCCCTTCCGCCTGACGAAACGCCAGACTGCTGTTGCGAAGATGATTAACAAGCTTGTGGTGTGCGACGTTGATAAGAAGACACTGGTCATCACCATTCAGGTTACCGACCAGGATCCTGTGGTTTGTGCTACGATGGCCGACTCCGTTCAGGAGCGCCTCCAGAAATTCATTACGGAATACCGTACGTCGAAGGCCCGCAACGACTTGGAGTACAACCAGAAGCTGTATGTCGAGGCCAAGCGTGAGTACGACAAGGCCCGTCAGCTTTATGCCTCCTTTAGTGATGCCAACCAGGATCTGATTTTGCAGAGTGTGCGTATGCATCAGGTTGACTTGGAGAACGAGATGCAGCTGAAGTACAATGCCTACAATGCCATCGCATCCCAGTTGCAGACAGCTAAGGCCAAGGTTCAGGAGGAAACGCCCGCTTTTACGACGCTTCAGAGCGCCACTGTGCCTGTCCAGCCGGTTGCTCCTAGGAAGGTACGTATAGTTCTTGTGTTCTTGTTCCTGGCATTTATGGGAACAACGGTATGGGTGTTATATAAGGATGGCTTGCTGAAACCGCTGTTGGGACTTTAGGCGCCACGCAGAATAATACTCGTAGCACCAATGGTAAAGAGAGTGCCGTCGGCAATGACGCGGCGCTCTTTTCCTTTTATCTCCACGTTGTCGACAAAGGTGCCAGTTTTGCTGTTGTTGTCGGCAAGGGTGTAGCACAACTCTCCACGCTTGTTCCGGCTGACGTTGATGGTGCAGTGGTTTAGGTCGACGCTGGGGTCAACGGTCTCAAATGCGGTGTTAATGGGGTTCCCCTTCTGATAGCGGCCAATGACATTGTCGCCCATTTGCAGGGGGATGACCTGCTTGAAGTGGAAGACATTCTCGATGACGACAATCGATCCACAGCCTCCTTCGTTAGCCTGCTCGTCAGGATTGTCTTCCTTCTGTGTCGCTTTCAGCTTGGCGACGCCAATACGTATGCCGAACTGCTTGCCGCATTCCTCGCACTGGAAAACCAGCGACTGGCCTTCGGTGTATTTCGTCTCGTCGAAGATGATATAATGGTCGCACTTGGGACAACGGACTCGCTTCATGACTTAGTTTCTTAGTTTGTAGACCCAAGCCTCCGACAGTCCGTCTTGACGGTGTATGTCGTGCATGGCCTGATAAGCCTCAGCTTCGGTAGAGTAGTTGCCACAGACCACGCGCCTCACGCTCTTGTGCATGTAGATACGTGCTTCAATGCCTTTGTCACGAAGCTTGCTGATGAACTCATTAGCATTGCGCTCCGTTACCTGACTGGCTAAAACAATGCAGTAGGGTGCTGGAGCAGGAACCGCTGCCGGAACGACCTTCT
Source organism: uncultured Prevotellaceae bacterium (assembly GCA_900316475.1). Taxonomy (GTDB): domain Bacteria; phylum Bacteroidota; class Bacteroidia; order Bacteroidales; family Bacteroidaceae; genus Prevotella. Next base: position 5,461 of record ONDA01000005.1, on the reverse strand, counting down.
TTGCTGTTGTAGCAGCTACGGTGTCGACAGCCACCATGTCTTTTTTCTGAATCGTCTTGCGGATGGCCTGACGGTTAAACTGCGCTGGCGTGGCCTTGATGTTGGTGTCTTTTATCATCAGCGGCAGGTTGACCTGGCTCATGCTCATTCCTGAAAGATTGTCGTTGCTGACAGGCGTGGTGAAGATGAAGAATGCCAGGATGGCAGCTGCTATGGCAATGGTATTACGCACCCATGACATGGGAATCGTCAGTGCCTCTTTGCTTTCGGCCTCGTCAGCCGATAGAGAATTGTCAGCATGACTTTTCTCGCTGCCATCTTTCGTAGCGGGAACAAAACCGGGCAAGTACTTGAACTCCAAAGTACTCAGGCCATAGAGTTCCGGCGTAAGGATTCCTGCCTCGCAGGGCTCGAAGGCTAAGCGGCCCTCGTCGTTGAAGGTCAGCCGTCCGATATCGTTCAGGTCATAGAAACCTTCTGCCCGAAGGTGCTGCCAAAGTTCCGTCACCTCGGCCTCGATGCGCCGGATAGCTTCCGGGTAGCTGATGTCGTAGGCCTCGACATAGGACTGTGCCAACAACGAATCATTGAGCTTGAGCTGAGGATTAAAACCCAAGGTGCGTTGCGGTGGCAGGAAGAGATGGTCTTCGGCATCGTAGCGTGCCTCATAATGGTGCGCCATAAAGCCCCCTAAATCAGGCACTATGACGCAGTCGTTCTCCAGGAGAAGGATTTCAATATGTCTTTCAAGTTCAATCACGACTGCAAAATTACTGTTTTTTTATGATATTGCCAAGAAAATCATTCGAAAAATTTTCTATCCAGTCGTCTATGAGCATCCTTGCAATGGAAAGTTTTTCAGGAATTGTCGGCAGGTTGTCTCGCCGGAACCATCCTGCACGGGCTATCTCGCTCTGCTGTAGATGCAGCTCGCCACTGACGTAGTCAGCGTGGAATCCCACCATCAGCCCGCAGGGGTAGGGCCAGGGCTGTGAAGCGAAGTAGCGGATGTTGCCGATGGTGACGCCGGTCTCCTCAAGAGCCTCGCGAGCTACGGCTTCTTCCAGGGTCTCGCCCGTTTCGACGAAGCCTGCCACAAGACCATAGAAATTCGTGCGGAAGTTCTTGGCCTGCACCAAAAGCACCTCTTCGCCACGATGGATGAGTGCAATGACAGCCGTCGCCAATTGTGGCCAGACCTCCTTTCCGCACTCTGTACACTTCTTCGAGATAATGGTGTCCATACGCATTGGTGAGCCACAAACGCCGCAGTATCTGGTGTTCTGATCCCAGTAGAGCAGTTCTTGGCACTTTCCTGCCTTAAGGTAGAGTTCGCGTGGCAGTTTGTAGTAGCTTTGGCGCAGGGGAACGGTCGCGTGGTTGGGCGTGTCCGTCCGGTATGCCACGACCTCTGTGCCGTCCTCCATCGGCGCTATGGCCATCAGGTGTGTCCACGGCTTCACTTCGGTGGGCGGTTCCTCGCAGAGGGGTATGGTGAAGGTGCCGTCAGGACGTTCGTCCAGCAGCAACTCGTCCTTGCAGAATACGAAATAATACTTCTTCATTGTCCAAAGAGTTGGAGACTGTCGCGACGCAGGGCGGGCTTCACCCAAGCCTCGGGAACGAAACGCCAGTTGCTGTTGGGCTTCGGGTCGACGACCCCCAGCCGCTCTATCTCGTTTGTCAGGTAGTGGCGCTGGTCGAGTTCGGTATGGAAGAGCACGCGGCTCTCCAACGAGTCCTTGGGGATGCCGGCACCGCGGATGAGCAGTTCGCCACCGCCATTGGCGCGATAGCTATTCATCACCACCTTATACCACTTGTGCTCGTCGAAGGGCGTTCCGTCAGACATCTGCAGGATGTGTACCTTCTGACCGTCGGGCTTCGTCAGGTCCACCTCGTAGTCGATGCCGCAGGCAGAGTCGAAGTTGAAGGTGTAGTACTGGAATCCGGTTCGCTGCTGGTCATCCCTTGCACTGCTGTTCAGGCGCAAGGCGTGGTCGTCAGGACTGGTCATCGTGTTTCCCCACATGTCGTACGAGAACTCCAGGTGCTTGCGGATTTCCTCACCAGTCATTCGGAGGACGTAAAGCAAATTCTCGAAGCGGTATAGCTTGAACATGTCGGCCTGTGTCACTTCGCCGGCTTCGATGACAGTATTGAACGACAAGGGAGCGTTGAACGATATGTCGGCTTTCGAAATCTGCAGTTGCAGATTATGGATGAGGTCGGTAAAGGCTGAATTGCCGAAAAAGCTCTCACGGGTATAGATGGGATGCTCGAAGCGGCCTATACGGCGCTCGACGTACTTCTTGATTTTGTCGATGGCAGGCTGAAAGTGCTGTAGCATCACCGTGTCAACCTCCTCGTCGCGCACGCTGACAATGTTGCCCTTAATGTCTTTTTTCGTTAGCCGGCCGTTCTGGTAGGTCAGTGCTATCTCGGCTTCGGCAATGTTCTGGGCATAGCACGACGGGTCGATAATCAGTGTGCGGCCTTGAGCCACGTTGTCGACCCATTCGTTGTGTACCTGATGGTCGTGACCGAAGAAGATGACATCGAATCCTGGTACCTCGCGGGCAACGCAGGCCGTAGCGTCCTCCTCGTACTCGGGGGTGACGATGCCGCCGTCCTTGCCGCTGTGGAAGAGTCCGAAGATGAGGTCAGGGTGCTCCTGCTCCTTGATGTACCTGACCCACTTCTTGGCACATCCCACCATCTCCTCGAATGCCATTCCCTTCCAGACACTCTCGTTGAGCCAGTGGGGAATGGCTGGCGTGAGCATACCGAGGATGACGATCTTCACACCTTCGACATAATGAACGGAGTAGGGCTGCAGACCGCTGTAAACAGCTGCCGGACGGCCGTTCAGCAGCGAGGCATCGGGTTGGTCCTTCCTGACGATGTTGGCCCCCAGGAGCGGGCACCGCACCTCACGTATCCACTTGTCGTAGACCTTATGCCCGGGCTCTATGTCGTGGTTCCCGACGGTCTCGGCATCGTACTTCATGTAGTTCACAACCGATGCGGCAAGGTTCTCGTCCTGCGGCATGACGTAGTTCGACCAGTAGACACAAGGCTGGCCTTGCAGAATGTCGCCGTTGTCGATGAGCAGCAGGTGGTCGCCGTACTGCTGACGCTGCTTCTTGACATAGGTGTTCACGCGTACAAGCGTTCCTTGCAGGGGCTTCTTCTCCATAAAATCGTAGGGAAAGAAGTGCCCATGCACGTCGCTGGTCTCAATCACCTTGAGCTTGATGGTCTTTGTCGCAGCTATCATTGTTTGAACTGTTGATAGCAGTGTTAGGATTGCCAGAAAGTATAGCTTCATTGTCTGCCTTTTTGTATTTTTACAGTGCAAAATTACAAAAAAAATATGAGAGAACCATCGAAAGAACGGTTTTTTTTCATGATAAAATGGCTTGGCACACTTTTTGCTGCTGACTTTATGAATAAAAAATAAGGAGGAAAGAATATGGCATTTATTGATTACTACAAGATTTTAGGCGTCGACAAGACGATACCGCAGAAAGACGTTAAGAAAGCTTACCTGAAAAGGGCGAAGCAGTTCCATCCCGACTTGCACCCCGACGACCCTAAGGCGAAGGCAAAGTTTCAGGCTTTGAATGAGGCTTACGATGTCATTGGCGATCCTGAGAAGCGTAAGAAGTACGACCAGTATGGCGAGCAGTGGAAACAGGCCGACCAGATGGGAGGCGGCTTCGGCGGCCAGGGTGGCGGCAATCCCTTTGAGGGCTTCGACTTCTCAGGGTTCTCCAAGGGTGGCGGCGGCGGTTTCTCGTCGTTCTTCGAGAATCTGTTCGGCGGTGGCGCTCGTGGCTGTTCGCCCTTTGGCGATTTCGGCCATAGCCAGCCGCAGACGTCGCAGGCCACTGTCACCATCGACATGTACACCGCCCTGCTTGGCGGCGAGATTATCGTGAGCCTGCAGACGGGCACCAAACTCAAGCTGAAAATCAAGCCCGGCACCCAGCCCGGCACGAAGGTCCGTCTGCGCGGCAAAGGGCAGGGTGGGAGCGACCTTATCATCACCTACCAGGTGACCCTGCCCACAACGCTCAGCGACCGCCAGAAAGAGCTGCTACAGCAGATGCGTCTCAGCTAAGAAGGCCTCGGCTCGTTGCAGGTCTTCGGGCGTGTCGATACCCACCGTCTCCACATCGGTTTCGCCAACACGTATGCGATAACCATTCTGCAGCCAGCGAAGTTGCTCCAGACTTTCCGCCTTCTCGAGCGGACTCTGGGGCAATTTTGTGATGGCTGCCAATACCTCGCGGCGGTAGGCGTAGATACCGAGATGCTTCAGGAAGGGGTATTGCTGCAACCAATCCTCCCGCTCCTTGCCGCGTATGAAAGGTATGACAGAGCGGCTGAAGTAGAGCGCAAAACCATGGACGTCGGTCACTATTTTCGGCGAATTGGGATTCTCAGCGGCCTCTATGGAGTCGAAGCGCTTGCCGAGGGTGCCTATCTGCGTCTGCGGGTCGTCGAAGAGCCGGCAGAGCGTCTCAATCTGTGAGCGCTGAATGAAAGGCTCGTCGCCCTGAACGTTGATGATGACGTCGGCCGTCGTGCCAATCTTCGTCACGGCCTCTTCAATACGGTCCGTGCCGCTCTGGTGGTCAGCGCGCGTCATCACAGCCTGTCCGCCAAACTCTCGAACCTTATTATATATACGTTCGTCGTCGGTAGCCACGTATGCCTCGTTTAAGACGCTGACTACTTGTTCGTAGACTCTTTGGATAACGGCCTTGCCGCCAAGTTCGGCCAACGGCTTTCCGGGGAAGCGCGAAGAGGCGTAACGTGCTGGAATGATTGCGATAAATTTCATAAGGGCATCAACTTTTATCTTATCTTTCCTGCAAAGATATTATTATTTTTCGTATGACGTGCAATATCGAATGAAATTGCGCTTAATGTCACATGTCACATGTCACAATCGCCGCTTTCCCAGTGTTTACTGCGGAAAGCGGCGATTTCAGAGCGTAGTGCTTAATGTAACATTCATAGTGTCAGCGGGCCGTAGCCCATACACGAGGTGGTGGTCACGGCGGTCAGTGCCGCCGTCAGTGCTGCGATGATGATGCGCAGCGCAATCTCAATAAATTTCGACTTCATGGTTTTCATGGATTAGTATTCTTCTTAGTCGCCTGTCGGCTCAAAATCTTTTAAATCTTCAAATCTTTGTTCCTTATAAAAATTAGTGAAATTCGTGGTCCTTAAAAAAATAGTGAAATTAGTGAAATTCGTAGTTTCTTATTCGCCTGTCGGCTCAAAATCTTTTAAATCTTCAAATCTTTGTTCCTTATAAAAAATAGTGAAATTAGTGAAATTCATGGTTTCCCTTAATTCCGCAACACTATAGTTTAACATTATTTATAAGTGCCTGAGCAACAAAAAGTTGCCCAGGATTTTGCCATGTCAGAATTTTCACTTACCT
>ONDA01000035.1 GCA_900316475.1 uncultured Prevotellaceae bacterium | reverse complement strand
CAAGGGTTGGGCTGTTCGCCCATTAAAGTGGCACGCGAGCTGGGTTCAGAACGTCGTGAGACAGTTCGGTCTCTATCTATCGTGGGCGTAGGAGTCTTGAGTGGGCCGGCCACTAGTACGAGAGGACCGTGGTTGACAGACCTCCGGTTTACCGGTTGTGCCGCCAGGTGCACCGCCGGGTATCCGCGTCTGGTCGGGATAAGCGCTGAAAGCATCTAAGCGCGAAGCCTGCCGCAAGATGAGGGCTCCATTGAGGGTCGTTGTAGACTACGACGTTGATAGGGTGCAGGTGTAAAGACGGTGACGTCAAAGCCGAGCACTACTAATTGCCCGATATCTTTCGCATCGAAGCGATACTTTCAGATGTAATACGTTGGCGGGGTCCCACCTCTTCCCATTCCGAACAGAGAAGTTAAGCCCGCCTGCGCCGATGGTACTGCAATGCAATGCGGGAGAGTAGGAGGCCGCCATCTTTCACGAAGCCCTGTTTCAGCAATGAGACAGGGCTTCTTTCGATGTATATCAGTATGAGAAAATGCATTTTGACTAGCTTTTTCTTTGCCGTTAGGTTTTTTCTTTGTACTTTTGCACCATACTTAAACAAACATTACAAAGAATACTAAAACAATGAGAAAACAACTGATGCTGATGTTGGGCGTATTGCCTGTTATGGCCTTTGCCCAGACATTCGACTTTGACTTGACCAAGTCGCAGCCTGTTTATACCACAGAATCTGGTTTTGGGTATGACATTCTGCCGGCTCCTACAAAGCAACGTTCTAATGAACCATTCTACTTCTCGGTGAAGGTCGACGACGGCAATTACCGTATCAAGGTAGAGCTCGGTTCCAAGAAACGGGTAGGAGAGACGACTGTCCGTGCTGAAGGTCGGCGACTGATGGTACATAATGTTGCAACGAAGAAAGGCAAATTCGTAACATACGAGTTTGTCGTCAACAAGCGGTCGCCTCGTATTGACGACAAGTCGCGAGTGCGTATCAAGGAACGCGAGAAGGACTATCTCGCCTGGGATGACAAACTGACGCTTGAGTTTAATGGCGATGCCCCGGCAGTCAAGTCTATCCATATTGAGCGCGACGACCAGTGCCCCACCATTTACCTGTGTGGCAATTCGACGGTGGTAGACCAGAACAATGAGCCTTGGGCGTCGTGGGGGCAGATGATAACACGATGGTTCGGACCCGAGGTTGCCGTCTCCAATCATGCCGAGAGTGGACTGACGGCCCGCACCTTTATAGCTGCTGGCCGCTTGGATAAAATCTTGACAACTCTGAAGAAGGGCGACTACGTGTTTGTTGAGTTCGGCCATAATGACGAGAAAGAGAAGAGGCCAGGCGACGGGGCGTGGTATCACTACGTCTATAACTTGAAAATCTTTGTTGACCAAGTTCGTTCGAAAGGTGCCGATATCGTGTTCTGTACACCGACACAACGTCGTGCCTTTGATAGCGACAATAAGACAATCCGCAATACTCATGGTGAGTTTCCTGCCGCTATGTTGTCGGTGGCTGAACGCGAAAAAGTACCCGTCATTGATTTAAACGGGATGACGAAAATATTCTTCGAAACACTTGGCTATGAGGACTCTAAGCGCGCTCTTGTGCATTATCCTAAAGAACTCTATGGACGAGAATTAGCCGACAATACCCACTTCAATCCCTATGGTGCCTACGAGGTGGCCAAGTGTGTGGTGATGGGTATGAAACAGCTACAGTTGCCTATCGTTCAGTACTTGCGTCCCGACTGGCAGGATTTCAACCCTGCACAGCCTGACGATTGGAAAACGTTTAAATGGGCACCTTCGCCTTTAAAGGATATTGTCAAACCAGACGGAAATTAATTGCGTATGAGAAAAATATTAACAACGATGGCGGCTGCCTTTATGGTAACGGCAGCCGTCGCTCAGTCCTGGCCGGCCTCTACCGCAGAGGCTAAACCGGGTACAAGATGGTGGTGGTTAGGTTCGGCCGTTGACAAGGAGAACCTGCAATGGAATCTTCAGCAGTATGCTAATCATGGCATCGGTGCTGTTGAGATTACGCCACTTTATGGCGTGCAGGGCAATCAAGCCAATAATATTCCTTATTTGTCAGATCAATGGATGGAGATGCTGCGCTACACCCAGAGCCAGTGTCAGCAGAACGGCATAGAACTTGACATGGCCACGGGTACGGGCTGGCCCTTTGGCGGTCCGTGGGTGCCTGTTGAGGAGTCTGCATGTAAGGTGCTCTTCGTTGACAAGACCTTTACGGGCAAGAAAGTGGAACAGCTTGACTTGCAAGCTCCCGAGAAAGACCGTAAGTATGCACGTCTGGACAAAGTGCTGGTATATGGCGGCGAAACGGCTATTGACGTTTCTGCGTTTGTCAAGGACGGTCAACTGACGTGGAAGGCCCCCAAGGGAACCAAGAAGACGCAGGAGTGGCGCGTCATAGCTGTCTATATCCGCTATGCCGTGATGAAAGTGAAGCGTGCCGCTCCCGGCGGTGAGGGGCTGGTCATCGACCACTTCGACCGTCAGGCCGTTGCCAACTATCTGAAGCATATAGAGGGTGCTTTCGAGCGTACGAAGACACCTTATCCGCACACCTTCTTCAACGATTCTTACGAGGTGGCCGACGCTACGTGGACGCCGACGCTCTTTGACGAGTTTGCCAAGCGACGCGGTTACAGGTTAGAGGACCACTTGCCAGGACTGATGAGTGGCGACGTGAAGACGGTCAGCGACTACCGCGAGACGCTGAGCGACCTGCTGCTCGAGAACTTCACAGAGCAGTGGACGGCTTGGGCGCACAGTCATGGCGCCATCACCCGCAATCAGGCTCACGGCTCACCCGCCAACCTTATCGACTGCTATGCTGCCGTCGATATTCCTGAGATTGAGGGCTTTGGCCTGTCTGACTTCGGCATCAAGGGACTGCGTACCGACCCGGGCAAGACCCGCAAGAATGACTCCGACTACTCGATGTTCAAGTATGCCCCGTCGGCAGCCCACGTCTGTGGCAAGCCCTACACCTCGAGCGAGACCTTTACGTGGCTCACCGAGCACTTCCGCACCAGTCTGTCGCAGCTAAAACCCGACATCGACCTGATGTTCTGTGCCGGCGTCAACCACATGTTCTTCCACGGTACCTGCTACTCACCGAAAGACGATGAGTGGCCTGGCTGGAAGTTCTACGCCTCTATCGATATGTCGCCCACCAACTCCATCTGGCGCGATGCACCTTACTTTATGAAATATGTCGAACGTTGTCAGTCGTTCCTGCAGATGGGACAGCCCGACAACGATTTCCTGGTCTTCCTGCCCGTCCGTGATATGTGGCAGAAGAACACCAATAAACTGCTCATGCAGTTCTCTATCCACGCTATGGGCAAGCTGGCACCGGAGTTCATCAAAACCATTCTCGACATCGACCGTGCCGGCTTCGACTGCGACTACATCTCCGAGCGTCTGCTGATGGGCGTCACCTGTAAGGACGGACAACTCGTCACCAAGACCGGCACCCGTTACAAGGGACTCATCATTCCCGGCAGCGGACAGATGCCCGACGCTGTGAAGCAGCACATCAATGCGCTGAAAGCCCGGGGGGCTCACGTCTTCTATCAAGTGGATGCCAAGACCCTTCAGACGGCAGCCAAGCCAGAGCCTATCAAGACCGAGTGCGGGCTGAAGGCCATCCGTCGCCGTAATGCGACAGGCTATCACTACTTCATGGCTAACCTTTCGCCCAACGACATACATAGTGTCGAACCTTTGGCCGTAGACTTCAAGGATGCCGTGTGGTTTAATCCGCTCAATGGCAACATCACCAAAGCCCAGTTCGACAAGGACGGTCTGGTCATCAACCTGCGGAGCGGCGAGTCTATGATTCTGCAGACGTATGACAAGGAAGCCCACCAGCAGACCCACCCCCAGCCCCTCCCTGCAGGGAGGGGAGAGGTTACACTCAAGGCAGAAAAACAACTAGGGGCAAGCGACAGAACTCCCTGGACGCTTTCGTTCGTCGAAGAGGCTCCCAAGGTTGACAAGACCTTCCAGCTGACTGAACTCCAGACCTGGGAACGATTAGATGATGCAAATGCTCGCGTGACGATGGGCACTGGCGTCTACACCACCCACCTGAAGCTGACGAAGAAAGACCTGAAGGGTGTCAATGGCTGGATGATAGACCTTGGCGATGTGCGCGAGTCGGCCCGTGTCTATATCAATGGCCAGCTGATAGGCTGTGCCTGGTCAGTGCCCTTCGTGCTTGACTGCGGAAAGGCTTTGAAAGCCGGCGACAACGAGATACGTATCGAGGTGACCAACCTGCCTGCCAACCGCATTGCCGACCTGGACCGTCGTGGCGTGAAGTGGCGCAAGATGGAGGAAATCAACGTCGTTGACATCAACTATAAAAAGACCCTCTACGACCAATGGGAGCCCGTGCCGAGCGGTCTTAACTCTGAGGTGAAACTCATACGCTATTAACCCAGTGTAATCAACGAAGGGAAGCCGGCTTTGGGCTTCCCTTCCTTGTTCTTAGTATGCAAAGCAACTCGTTACTCCGATGGCCGTGGCAATGGCCGCAAGATGATTTTCAGAGTTCTCTCTATTTCTCCGTGACGTGAATCCAGTCGGCGTCAATCCAACCGCGGTCGCACTTGGGGTCGGTCTCGGCGCTGACGAAACCAAACTTGGCGCCAATCCATTTACCCTGGCGCATCTGGAACGGGGTGCCACAGACTGTCCATTTCTTGCCGTTCAGACTGTAGGCAAAGTTCACGATGGGCTTGCCGCCATGAGGCTGTCCGGCCTCGGCGTTGCTGACGGTGAGGCGTAGGTAGATGTCCTCGTGGATGCCGGGCTTGTAGTCAATTTTGTCTTCGGCGGTGGGCTTCAGCGTCGTGATGATGTCTTCCGTTTGCTTCTTACCCTTGTCAGCGTCCTTGCAGGTCATCTGTACTAGTTGAAACTCCTTGCCTATGCGGCGGACGACGAGGGCAGAGTAGTCGAGACCCATCATGATGAGACCGCCGAACTGGCCGTCGGCCTTCGACGTGAAGCGCAGTTTGGTGGTGACGGTGAACTCGTCGGCGGGCGTTTTCTGTAGCAGCATGTTGGGCACGAGCCAGAGATTGTCGTAGGTGCGAGAGGATGGTATCTTGTAGGTATAGATGCGGAAGGTGCCGAAGGCTGTGGGCACGCCGAATTTCTCGTCGTAGTTGGCCTGCCATTGCCATTGCTTGCCCATGGTGGGAGCGTTGAACTCATCGGAGGTTTGTGGCGAAAGGGGAGTGTGGCTTGAGGCGCGAGGTAAGGTGTGGGTGGTGACGGGGGTTCCTTTCTTGCCCATGATAGGCCATCCGGTAGTCCAGTCTACGGGCTGCAGGTGTACGACGCGTCCGTAGGCCTCCTTGTCCTGGAAATGCAGAAACCAGTCTTCACCGAACTTCGTATGCACCCATCCGCCCTGATGCGGGCCGTTGATGGCGGTCTTGCCCTGCTGCAGCACGATCTTGTGCTCGTAAGGCCCGTAGGGCGACTTCGAGCGCATGGCCAGCTGGAAACCTTCTGGTACGCCGCCGGCAGGACATAAAATCCAGTACCAGCCGTCGCGCTTGTAGAACTTCGGTCCTTCGCAAGTGCGGTTTTCGGTGCCGTTGCCGTCGAAGACGATGACAGGCTGCCCAATGGCTCGTGTACCATCGGCACTCAGTTCACGGACGGTAAGCACTGAGGCATATTTGGAGCGTGAATTAGCCCAGCCGTTCACCATGTAGCAGCGGCCGTCCTCGTCCCAAAGAGGACAGGTGTCGATGTAGCCTTGTCCGGGGATGATGCAGACGGGAGCTTCCCACTCGCCGGCGGGATTGCCATCGCGTGTCTTTACCATCATGACGCCATAGTCGGGGTCGCCCCAGTAGATGTAGTACTGACCGTCGTGATAGCGAATGGAGGGAGCCCACACGCCGTTGCCGTGCTGGACGGTGTTGAAATGGCTGATGAGGTCGGCATTGCCGGTATAGAGTTCCTTGAGGGCGTAGCCTATGATCTGCCAGTTGACGAGGTCGCGTGAGTGCAGGATGGGCAGTCCCGGCGTGCATTGGAATGAGGATGCTGTCATATAGTAGTCCTCGCCAGAAGGACCTACGCAGAGGTCGGGGTCGCTGTAGTCGGCGTTAATGATGGGGTTGGTGTAGGTGGCTTGCGCCGCTACGTTCAAAGGACTGTAAAAAGAGAATAAAGACAAAAGAATAAATAAAAAAGATTTTCTCATAAGTTTTGTAGAGTTAGTTTGTATTTGTTTTCAGAATATTCTATGCGCATGACGCCACGTATGTCGTCGTCTTTGGGAGTCAAGCTGAGTGCCACGTGCCCCATCGTCCGTCGTAAATTGATTTCGACGCAGGGGTGGAGTAGGGGTGAAGGATTGGGAGCGTGAGGTGATGCGACAATCATCATATCGACACCGAAGTGACCGCAGTAAGTTCCATTGTAAATGGTGCTCAACTCATCGCAAATTGTTTCTTGAACTTTGTCCAGTAAAGTGGTTGTCAAGTAGTGACTTATCATATCTCGCTTCGTGGACTCCGTAGCTAATATGTTACCCGTATAGGCACCGTTTGCCGTATGGAAGAGCGAGAGCCCGAGGTAGGTGATATGCCCACGGCCGTCGGAGTAGAATTCCATGCCGAAGTCCTTTATTTTGTTGTAGAACGGTTCAACCATGACCGAGCCTTGTGCTTGCACCAAATTGTGGAACCAACCGGCTTGCATGGATAAGGGCGTGCGGTCAGTAGAGAGGAATCGTAGTCCGCGACCACTTGACGACCACGGCGCTTTCATCACCAGTTGTCCGTACTGTCGCAATAGTCTTTCCACCTCTTCATCTGCCTGACACTCGAATGATTCGCCGACGGTGCCTTCGACGCGCAATCGGTTCAGCAGCCTGGCGGCAACACGCCGATGTGACAGCTCGCGGATGGTCTGTAGTTGCGCGGGTGTAGGCATCAGTTCTTCGTTGACGCCACGACGCAATAGTTGTGCTCTCAGGGCACTGTTCCACCCCCACGGATCTATGCTGGATGTTTGCTTACGGTAAACCTCCACTTTGCCGTAAGCAAACCTTAGGTTTGCCGTAAGCAAACCCCGAGTGCGCAGCAGGACGTCTGCACGATGCCTGATTCTGTGCCATTCCCGTTCGGCCTGCTCGGCATCGTCGACCATGATGATGTCGCCATCTTTAGCCCATAGCGCAGGCAGGAATCCAAGGTCATGACGCAGTTGCCGGCCAGCGTGTGGCGCCGTAAAATTTGACAATCCGCTAGCCAACGCAATGTCGTGTTCTGGGTTAAAGATGTGTAGGGTCATATCTGTTTTGGGTGCAAAGTTACGAATTTTTATTGCTTATTGGTAACTTTATCCGCAAAAATTTGGGATTTAAGAATAAAATAATTAATTTTGCACGAAGATTTGTATGTTATAACCGATAGTATTTAAAGAAAGACAATGAACATCCCTGCAGTATTCTGGCTTGTGCCTGTGGCATCTGTCGTAGCTTTAGGCATGGCGTATTTCTTCTTCACCCAGATGATGAAGGCCGATGAAGGAACGCCTCGTATGAAAGAGATTGCACTCTACGTCCGTAAAGGTGCGATGGCTTATCTTAAACAGCAGTATAAGGTCGTCTGTATCGTCTTTGCGGTGCTGTGCGCCCTTTTTGCCTTTATGGCTTATGGGCTGAATGTGCAGAATCCGTGGGTGCCGTTTGCTTTCCTGACAGGAGGCTTTTTCTCAGGCTTGGCAGGCTTCTTCGGTATGAAGACAGCTACGTATGCATCTGCACGCACAGCCAATGCTGCCCGTGAGAGTTTGGATGCCGGTTTGAAGATTGCTTTCCGCTCGGGCGCCGTGATGGGCCTGACGGTGGTGGGTCTTGGCCTGCTCGATATTGCCATCTGGTTTGTCGTGCTGAATTATTTTAATGCCGACGGACTGATTTCCATTACTACCACCATGTTGACCTTCGGTATGGGTGCCTCGACGCAGGCGCTGTTTGCCCGCGTGGGTGGCGGTATCTATACGAAGGCTGCCGACGTGGGTGCCGACATCGTGGGTAAGGTCGAGGCCGATATTCCTGAGGACGATCCCCGCAACCCTGCAACGATTGCCGACAACGTTGGCGACAACGTTGGCGACGTGGCTGGTATGGGAGCCGACCTCTATGAGAGCTATTGTGGTTCCATCCTTTCTACAGCAGCCTTGGGCGCTGCTGCCTTCGGCGTTGCAGGACTTGAAGTTCAGCTGAAGGCCGTCATCGCTCCTATGCTTATAGCCGCCGTGGGCGTGTTCCTCTCACTCTTAGGTATCTTCCTCGTCCGCACGAAGGAAGGTGCCACGATGAAGGACTTGCTCCACTCGCTGTCGTTGGGCACTAATGTCAGTGCCATCCTGATAGCCATCGCAACCTTTGCCATTCTTTATCTGTTAGGAGTCGAAAATTGGCAGGGACTCTCGTTCTCGGTCATTTCGGGTTTGGCTGCCGGTGTCATTATCGGGCAGGCTACGGAGTACTATACGTCGCACTCGTACAAACCGACGCAGAAAATCTCAGAGGCAGGACAGACGGGTGCCGCAACCGTTATTATTAAAGGTATAGGCACAGGAATGATTTCTACTTGTATACCCGTCATCACCATCGGTGTGGCCATTATGCTGAGCTACCTGTGCGCCAATGGTTTTGACCTCTCTATGTCGTCAGCCAGCCTGTCGCACGGCCTCTATGGCATCGGTATTGCTGCTGTGGGTATGCTGTCAACACTGGGTATCACCTTGGCTACTGACGCTTACGGCCCAATAGCCGACAATGCCGGCGGTAACGCTGAGATGTCGCAGCTGGGTGAGGAGGTGCGCCATCGTACCGACGCCCTTGACGCCCTTGGCAACACTACCGCCGCTACTGGTAAGGGCTTTGCCATCGGTTCGGCTGCCCTGACGGCGCTGGCTCTTCTGGCTTCGTATATAGAGGAAATCAAGATTGCCCTGGCTCGTGCCGGTGAGACGCTGACCAACGTTGCCGGTGACGTGATTAACGCCACCGATGCCACTATTCCCGACTTCATGAACTACTACCAGGTGAACCTGATGAATCCGAAGGTGCTTGTGGGGGCCTTCATCGGTGCGATGGCCGCCTTCCTGTTCTGTGGCATGACAATGGAGGCCGTGGGGCGCGCTGCAGAGAAGATGGTGCAGGAGGTGCGCCGTCAGTTCCGCGAGATAGCCGGAATACTTGAAGGTACTGGTACGCCCGACTACGGTCGCTGCGTGGAGATATCGACCCGTGCTGCCCAGCATGAGATGGTTATCCCCTCGGTGCTCGCCATTATTATCCCCATCGTTGTGGGCATCTTGCTCGGCGTGGCTGGAGTACTGGGATTGCTCGTCGGTGGTCTGGCAGGTGGCTTCACACTGGCCGTTTTTATGGCCAATGCCGGTGGTGCCTGGGACAATGCTAAGAAGAATATCGAGGAAGGCAACTTTGGCGGCAAAGGCTCGTTCGCCCATAAGGCTTGCATCGTCGGCGATACCGTTGGCGACCCGTTCAAGGATACTTCCGGCCCGTCACTGAACATCCTCATCAAGCTGATGTCGATGGTGAGCATTGTGATGGCCGGATTGACGGTTGCTTTTTCATAATTGACAATACATCTTTATAAATATGCCGGTAAAAATTCTGAGTGTCGACGACGAGATGGATCTCGAACTCTTGTTGACACAGTACTTTAGAAAAAAGATACGTAAGGGCGAATATGAGTTTGTGTTTGCCCACAATGGTTTGGAGGCGCTGACCATGATGGTGAAGCATCCCGATATAGAGATTATCCTGTCGGATATCAACATGCCTGAGATGGACGGTCTGACGCTGTTGGCCAAGGTGAACGAGATGCGTAATCCAGCGCTGAGGGTCATTATGGTTTCGGCCTATGGCGATATGGGCAACATCCGTCAGGCGATGAATAATGGTGCCTTTGACTTTGCAACGAAGCCTATTGACTTGGATGACCTGAGTGTGACGATAGAGAAGGCCATCGAGCAGATTAACTACGTCCACAAGTCGCAGGCAGAGCACTCGCAACTGGAGTCGCTGAAAGGCGACCTGGCTATAGCCAGCGAGATACAGCAGGCTATCTTGCCAAGGGTGTTCCCGCCCTTCCCCGACCTTGTCGGACAACTGGACATTGCAGCTTCGATGACACCTGCTAAGGATGTTGGCGGCGATTTCTACGACTTCTTCCGCATAGATGATGCGCATGTAGGCTTTGTGATGGCCGATGTCAGCGGTAAGGGTATTCCTGCTGCCATATTTATGGCAGTAAGCCGTACACTGATACGTGCCACCGGTGTTCGCGGTGATAATCCATCAAACTGTATAGCCTATAGCAACAGGCTGTTGGCCGCAGAGTCGTTAGACTGTATGTTTGTTACCGTTTTCTATGGCATCCTGGATGTCAATACTGGCGAGGTGAACTATTGCAATGCAGGTCACAATCCTCCTTATCTCTTAAAATCTAACGGACAGGTGGAGGCATTGCCGATGTCGCAAGATCCTATGGTGGGGGCTATCGATGGAATTGAGTATCATGAGTCTTCCGTCCAATTGACAAAAGGTGATGCATTGGTAATGTTTACCGATGGTGTGACTGAAGCTATGGATAGTGAGTGCAGAGAGTTTGGAGAAAAGCGCTTGGAAAGCACGCTTGCTACAGTTGCCTCATACAGTTGCCAACAGATTATTGAGGCTGTGAGGGCCGACGTAGCTACCTTTGTTGGAGAAGCCGAACAGAGCGATGACATAACGGTTTTGGCACTTAAGAGAATTTGACCTTTGAAAGGTAAGTGGAACATAATTATAGGTATACTGGGGACCTTGCTGTTAGGAACCTCTGTTGCCGGATCCTTGGGTTGGTATTTTGAACATGAGCGAGTGGCCGACCTTGAGGCAAAACTTGCCTATGCTCAGCAACAAGAGAAACGTTCTGCCGTTGTGCGCAGCATCAGTAGTCAGATGGAGGAAATAGCCTATCAGCAGAAGGCCATTTCTGACGAACAGCGTGAGGAGGCTATCCAGCAGAAACGCGTAGCTGAAGAGATGCGTCAGCGTTCAGAGGTAGAGCGTCTGAACGCTCTGAAGGCTCAAGAACAGGCAATCGCCTCGGAGCGGAAGGCTCAAGAGGCTCGTCAGTTAGCAGAGAACGAGCGTCAGATAGCAGAGCACCAGCGTATACAGGCAGAACTCTCCAAACGAGTGACCGATACGTTGCGATATGTTGCCTTGGCTCGTTCGCTGGCTTCGATGTCGCTGATACAGTCACAGTTGGGAAATACCGACCTGGCCGACCTGCTGGCCTATTCATCCTATCATTTTATTGATCTCTATGGCGGTGACGTCTATTATCCAGCACTCTTCCAGTCGCTGATGACGGCCAGCCAAAGTAAGCGCTTGTGGTCGAAGCATAATGGCTCGCTTATGGGACTATATATTTCGCGGAAGGACGACAGTATGGTAACGGTCAGTACCTATGGCGAAATCATGACTCATAAGAAGCATGACGGCCAGCTTCAGAGTAAGACGCTGTTGAGTGACAAGAGCTATGATTTCCGAGATGTTCTTATTGATGGCGACGTTATCTATGCTGTCAGTCGTAGTGGCCATCTGGCAATCATCGAGCATGAGAAGACGGAGATTATCCCTCTGCCATTCGTCGTTCATCCTATGTGGATTGATTTGACGGACGATGGAAACCTGCTGGTTATTGGTGATAGTGGACTATCCTTATACGACAAGAAAAGGAATATGATTGTTGCCAACCGTCAACTAAATTACCGTTTGACAGCTGTCGGACGTTACGACGGGAAAACCTTGTTGTTCGATGATCAAGGCCGTCAGCACATAGTGATGAGTGTGAAAGACTTCGTAACATCCGATGTGCCTTTCAAGGGTAGGATTACCGCCTTTGCCAGTTCGAAGAACACTCAGCAGCGTGTTTACGGCATGAATGACGGCACTATCTATCTCTACAATGAACAGAATGGTAAAGTTACCAAACTCGAAGGCCATTTGTCGCGCATATCGAAGTTGAAGTTTAATGGGTATAGGCTGTTCTCTTCCAGTTATGATGGTACTGTGAGGATGTGGAGTACGAATAGTGAGAAGATAGAGCCGATGACGCTGATTTCTGCTGGTTCCTGGATTATGAACTTCACGCTCGACAGCTCAAAGAAGAACGCCTGGATTGGCGGACAGAACGGTGACTTGACGGAAGCCTTATTGTCCGTGCCTATGATGGTTGACAGAGTAAAGTCAAATCTGAAGCGTGACTTCACAACCGACGAGTGGAACTACTATATCGGCAAGAATGTTCCTTACGAGTCGTTCGTGTCGGCAAAGGGAAAGGAGGTTGCACCATGAGGAGATTCCTGTTTTTTTCCCTGACCTTGCTATGCGTTAACGCAATTTTTGGGCAGGGTATTCCGCTAATTCGGAACTATTTGTCGAAGGAGTATCATGCGCATAATCGGAATTTCGACGTAGAAACAGATAAAAACGGCATTGTTTACTTTGCGAATTTCGAAGGATTGCTGTATTACGACAAGGTGGAATGGCGAATGATACATACGCCAGGTGTCACGCGTGTCACGGTGGTCTTCCGTGACCACAATGGTATCGTATGGGCAGGTGGCTATAACTATTTCGGACGTATCGTCACGAAACCGAATGGTGAGATTGGTCTGAAGCAGATAGGAAATTCCAGCAACTTTTATGGTGAGGTGGAGGAAATCTGGGAATCGAATGGCGAACTGTTATTCTTGGTCAACGATGGTAGTCTCTATAAATGTGTCAACGACCGGCTCGAGCTCAAGAAGCAGGTTGGCAAGAATGCTCGCGGAATAGGCCTGTCAGAAGTGGTAGAGACAGAGACGGTAGAGAAGGGCGACAAAATTGTCGTCCTCGACGACATCGTGCAAACCGTGCCCCTGGGAAATGGGCAGAATGCAGTTCTCAAGCGGGGAAAAGGAATTGTTATTACAGATGAAAACGGTAAGACGCTTTATACCATTACCGAGAATAATGGCCTTTGTACAGATAATGTTGTTTGGATGGAATATGACGGTCATGGTCTGTTGTGGGGCGCTACCGACGATGGTGTCTTCTCTATTGCCGTTCCTTCGTCATATTCGCGTTTTAGTAAGTACGAGGGACTGCTTGGCGACGTGAATTCTATAGCGGAGTATGATGGACATTTATATGTTGGAACCACTCGTGCCCTCTTCCGTTTGGAAGGCCGTTCTTTTGTGGCTGTGCCTGGCGTCGACTACGCATGTTGGGACTTGAAAAAGAGTGAACGGGGACTGTTGGCTGCCACAGTCAATGGTATTTATTGCGTTTCCGGAGCAACGGTTCGCCAGCTGACGTCGGAGTCTTCTCTATCATTGCTCGTCGACCACTCACAAATCTATAGTGGAGAAATCAGCGGTGTCTACTTGATACAACTTTCTGACAATAGCCGTAAGAAAATATGCAGAATGGAAAAGGTTACCAAGATGGTCAAAGATCCTTATGGCATCATCTGGTTCCAAAGTATGTATGGCGAAGTGTGGAAGAGCCAGCCGAATTCTCAGGCGTTTAAACCCTATAATGAGGTTGCTGCGGAGGCAATAGCTACAATTGTGTTGCTTGAAGATAGTGTGGAAGTAGTGAGGACTTCTGAAGATAATCCTTTTCCATATCCTTTGTACTCATATATTGATGATGATGGCGTTGCGTGGCTGACGAATAATGAAGGTAAGTTCTTATACAGATGGAAAGACGGAAAGCAATTGAATGATATGAACCGCTTGCTGTTCCCTGTTAATAATATCGCTGTGCGTTCCATCTGTAAGCGTAACCGTGAGTTGTGGCTGGGAAGGGACGATGGACTGACGGTCATAGATACAGGCATTGAGGATCCTTTCCTGTCGGGCAAGCCCAAACTGCTTTTCCGTACTGTCAGACTCAATGGCGATAGCCTTTTGTGGGGTGGCTTCGGCAAGATGCCGGAGAGTCTTCCCCAGTTGGACAGTCATGATCGTAATCTGGCTTTTACCTACTCACTCGACTATTGTCCTTTGGCCGGTTCGACGTTGTATCGGTACAGACTGAATGATGGTAACTGGAGCATTTGGGAGGAAGAGCAAGAAGCAGAATTCCAGAATCTGCCGTATGGTTCATATACCATTGAGATTCAAGCCCGTTTGTCAACCGGCGAATTGTCTGAGGTGGTGTCGTTGGATTTCAGCATTGCCTATCCGTTCTATATGCGTTGGTATATGATTCTGTTCTACTTGATGCTGGCTGCTCTGTTGGTCTATGCCCTGTTCCGCTATCGTATGCATCGCTTGAACGTAGAGAAACACCGCTTGGAGGCCATTGTCCAGGAGCGGACCACGGAAGTGGTGAAGCAGAAGGATGAGATTGAAGAAAAGTCAAAGAGTTTGGAGAAGGCGCTCGATGACTTGAACAAAGCGCAGCACAAACTGATACGCCAGGAGAAGATGGCCACTGTTGGTAAACTGACTCAGGGACTCATTGACCGTATCTTGAATCCTCTGAACTATATCAACAATTTTACAAAACTCTCGGAAGGGTTAGTCAAAGATATCGAGGCAAACATCGTGGACGACAAAGATAAAATGGATAGTGAAAACTATGAAGACACGATGGATGTGCTGGGTATGCTAAGAGGCAACTTGCAGAAGGTGGGCGAGCATGGCCAGAATACCACCCGTACGCTGAAGGCTATGGAGGAGATGCTTAAAGACCGTAGTGGCGGGGTTGTCCCGATGGATCTTCTGCCCGTATTACGACAGGACAAGGAGATGCTAAACAACTACTATGCCGACGACATTCGCAAGTATGGCATCAAGATAGAATTTGATATTCCTCAGACACCGATTCCAATAAATGGCAATGCAGACCAGTTGAGCAAGACGCTGATGAGTCTTTTGGGTAATGCTGTCTATGCAGTAGTGAAGAAAGCCCAGCGCGAAAAATACCAGCCAGAGGTCTCTCTTTCTGCCAGCATCGTTGAGAATATCGCAAACATTGTCATTCGCGACAACGGTATCGGTATTGAGCCGACCATTATCAACAAGGTTTTTGACCCCTTCTTTACGACAAAGACAACGGGCGAGGCCGCAGGTGTGGGACTTTACTTGAGCCATGAAATTGTGCTGAGTCATGGCGGCACTATCGATGTGAAATCCGAAAAGAATATCTATACAGAGTTTATAATAACATTACCAATCTCATAGGTTATGGAACAGCAGATAGAGTCTTTACAACAACAGTTGCAACAGCAGGAAAAGCTGGCATCGTTGGGCATCCTGAGTGCAGGTATTGCACATGAGCTACAGAATCCCTTGAACTTTGTCATCAACTTCAGCAAGCTCTCTGACAAGCTGCTGCGCGATTTGATGGAGATCGTTGAGGAGAATGAAGAAAAGCTCTCTGACGATGATCGTGAGGAGATCGGTGACATCGTTGTCGATCTGAAAGAGAATCTTGGCAAGATCGTTGAGCACAGCGAGCGTGCCATCAGCATCATCCGAGGCATCCTGTTGGTGTCGCGAGGCAAGGAAAACGAGTTCTTGCCAACCGATGTGTGTAAATTGGTGAAGGAGTATGTCTGGCTGTCATATCATGCTATGCGTGCTAACTGTAAGAATTTCAATATCAGCATTCATGAAGACTATCAGCAAGGGATTCCCCCTGTTATGGCTATCCCACAGGATCTGAGTCGTGCTGTACTTAATGTGATGAACAACGCTTGCTATGCTGTCTGGAAAAGGTCTGAGTCTATGGAGGAAGGTTATCAGCCGGAAGTCTATGTCGTTGTTAAAACAGCTGACGACAATATTGTTGTCAGTTTCTCCGATAATGGCGTGGGCATGACGGATGAAGTGAAACAGCGTCTCTTTGAGAATTTCTTTACCACTAAGCCGGTGGGACAAGGAACAGGCCTTGGTATGGCTATCACACGTGATATCATTGAAAATAAGCACGGAGGAAAAATGACGTTTGACTCTACGGAAGGTGTCGGTACGAGTTTTACGTTTATCATACCTATTAGGAAATAGTATAGAATTCTTATATTTTATTAATCGTAGATGTTAAGTATTTCACCTGATACCGCAACGTTTCTTCACCGTTTGCTGAACGCTTTGTCGTCCAATGGAGATAGCGTCGCTGTTGTTGACCAAGACGGTCATCGGCAAACGACATATAAGGAGCTTTTCACGCTTGCTTGTCAGGTGGTTGGCTATTTGCAGGGAAAGCAGTACCCGGCACACTCGTTTGTAGGCATCTGTTTGCCTTCTTCTATGGAGTATGTTGCAGCAGAACTGGGAGTTTGGATGGCGGGGCATGCCATTGTTCCAATGGGCGACAGCTTCCCTCCATATCGCATTGACTATATCATGAACCATTGCGGTTCACCCCTGCTGATAGATCAAGACACGTTCAAGGAAATCGTTGCTACGGCTCCTTCAAAAACATGGAATCTGCCAGTGGAGGATGACGTCATGGCCCTCTTCTATACATCAGGAAGTACCGGTAAACCGAAGGGGGTAATCCATACGTTCCGGACTTTTGACTTCTCTCAGTTTATCTTGAACACGCTGCAGGAAGTCAAGCCGCTTGTGATGGGCATGACGCTGTCTATGTTCTTCGTAGTGAGTGAATATATGCTGGCTTCACTTTCCGTTGGCGGTAAGATAGTGATTGTGCCCCCTGCCATTATCAAGGATGTCAGAAGATTAGAGGACTTCTATAAGGAGCATCGTGTGACCTATGCTTTTTTTACTCCGTCATTACTGAAATATTTCCATGCGAAATCATCCTATTTACAGGTGGTGATGGTGGCATCGGAGCGTGTCTCAAACATTGCGCCTAACGGTTATCGTCTCATAAATATCTACGGTCAGACGGAAACGGGCGAGGGCTGTTTTATGTTTGACATTGATAAGGCTTACGACAATACGCCTATAGGAAAGCCGACGATGGATCATCTGGAATACAAGATTCTTGATGACGATATGAATGAAGTGTCGCCAGGCGAAGAAGGCGAATTGTGCTTAAGGGGACTTTTGTCGCCAGGCTATTACAAAGATCCAGAGAGAACGGCGGCTTTATGGCGGGGTGGCTGGCTTCATACAGGCGATATCGTCCGTCAGCTGCAAGACGGTAATATCGTCTATGTTAATCGTAAGGACTGGATGTTAAAGATTAACGGTCAGCGTGTGGAACCAGGTGAGGTTGAAACGACTATCAGGCAGTATGCAGGTATTAAGGATGTCATTGTCAAAGGCTTTACAACATCAGACCGCCAATACCTATGCGCATATTATGTTACTGATGGTAATGTCAATAGCACCGACCTTCGTCAGTACCTTTCTTCACGTTTACCGGCATATATGATTCCTGCGTACTTTGTCAGAATGAACCATTTGCCGTTGCTGCCTAATGGCAAGGCAGACCGTCATTCGCTACGTCCCCCAGTACAGCAGGAGACTACTTATGAGCAACGCCCTCCATATCGCTCTCCACAAAATGTTGTAGAGCAGAAACTTTGCGATGTTTTCTCTGCCACGCTGAAAGTGAAAGGCATTGGCGCTGATGACGATTTCTTTGCGTTAGGTGGTGATAGCATCCGTGTGATGGAAGTACAGTCTTTATGTTCTGAGTTAGCCCTTACAGCCAGAATGGTTTATGCAAATCGCACACCAAGTAGAATTGCTGAGGCTTTAAGTCAACAAGAGACAACAGTCTATGCTAAGCAGTCAGATTATCTCCTGAGCCAGACGCAATTGGGCATCTTCTCTGAGTGTATGTCAAGGCAGGGGGAAGCCGTCTATAATAATGGTATGTTGTTCCGGTTAGGTAACGGTGTAGACTTGGGACGTTTGGCAAAGGCGTGTGAGGCGGTGGTTGCTGCACATCCGTACATCAAGATGCGGGTGTTGATGGATGACGAAGGGAATCCGCGTCAGCGACCTTCTGACGATGAGGCCTATCGCCAAGATATAGAAACGATTGATGGTGGGGATTTTGAGTCGTTGAAACATCGTCTTATCCAACCATTTGACCTGTTGAACGACCGTCTTTTTCGTATCCGTATCTTCAAGACATCTTCCGATGCCTACTTGTTTATGGATTTTCATCATATCATCTTCGATGGCACTTCCATGGGCATTCTGATTAAGGATATTAATGATGCCTATTGTGGTAAAACCTTAGAGCAGGAAACATGGAACGGCTTTGAAGTGGCTCAGGAAGAAGAAGCGTTGCGGCTGTCGGATGACTATCAAAAGGCGGCAGCGTGGAATAGGAGCGTTTTTGGCTCTTTGGATATTTCTTCACTGCCAGAATCGGATGTAACGTCAGAAACAGTAACATATGGACATGCCTCATCACTCCTTCGTATCACTAATGATCAACTTCAGGAGGCATGCCGACAGCTGGGAGTGACTCCTCATATGCTTACCATGGCGGTCTTTGGCTATGTGTTAGGCTCTTTTACTTACGCCAGGGAATCGTTGTTTGCCACGGTATATAATGGCCGAAAGGATTTTAAGACGGCCCGAACAATCGCTATGATGGTCAAGACGCTTGCTGTTCACACGCAATGGGATAGGGGGACAACTCTTTATCAGTATCTCCAACACACTAAACAGCAACAGCTTGAGAGCATGAATAACGACCTGTTCTCGTTTGCAGAGATGAGCGCTATGAACCGATGCATCAACAGTCAGATATTGTTTGCTTATCAAGGTGATATTGAGACTGTCGATACATTATGCGGAGAGCCGGTGGAAGATTTCTCATTAACGAAGAGCCAGACTGGCGAAGTACTTCTCTTCGAACTGTCTTGCCGTCATCATGAGCTGCACCTGCGGGCAGAATATCAGAGTAGCCGATACTCTCAGTTATATATTGACGAGTTCATCCGCTGTTATGAAGAGGTCTTGCGACAGTTTATCTTCTCTGATGCCAACAGGTTGGTTTCCGACATACCTTTAGTGTCTGATAAAGAAAAGAATAATCTTATCCAATTAGGAACGGGGCGTACTTTGGAATATGACAAGAATAAAACCCTTGTCAGCCTGTTTAGAGATGCGGCATCAAAACAACCTCATGCAACTGCTGTTATTTACCAAGATAAGCGTTTGAGCTATCAGGAGTTGGACAGCCTTACCGACCGCTTGGCTTCCTATCTTATCAGGCATTACCATCTACAGCAAGAAGATGTGGTAGGTGTGATGATCGACCGTTCCGAACTATTGGTAATTTATCCTTTAGCGATTCTGAAAGCTGGCGCTGCGTATATGCCCCTTGACTATAGCTTTCCTGCAAGTCGACTGTCTTATATGTGTGAGGGTGCAGGAGTGAAATTGATACTTTCAGAGGGACGGTATGTTGAGGAGTCCATACCCGATTTCAAAGGCGAAGTGTTTCTTGCAGATGATTTGGAGACTATTCCTACTCAAGCGGTAAACCTGCCCTTGCTCCATCCTGATTATCGTTTTGTCGTTCTCTATACATCGGGAACGACGGGTACGCCTAAGGGTGTTGCGCTGGAACATCATAGTGTCTTAAACTATTGTCTTTGGTATTCTATAGAGTTCAGCCTGTCAGCAGATGATTGTGTGATGGCAAATTCCAACTTTGACTTTGACGCTCACATGATGGATATCTATCCGGCTCTCATAGCAGGTGCTTCGGTCTGCATTATACCAAGCAGCATGAGGCTCGATATGCCTCTGCTGAATCAGTATATGGAGGAACAGCACATCACGGTCAGTTTCATGACGACACAGATGGGATATCTGTTTGTTACCAATATGGCCAACACGTCGCTTCGCGTATTGACGGTTGGCGGTGAGAAACTGATGCCTTTGCAATTACCTCCTTATCAATTATACAATATGTATGGCCCCACGGAGTGTACGATTTGTGTCTCTTACTATCATATCACTCATGATTTCGAGAGCCCTTATATTGGACGGCCTTTGCCCAATCACCAGCTATGTATTGTCAATGCTGATATGCAATATGTCCCTCGTGGAGTTACAGGTGAGTTGATTGTTAAAGGCGAAGGTGTTGGTCGTGGTTATCTTCGTTCTTTAGAAGCCAATGATCCGTTTGTGGACTTTGAGGGCGAGAGATGTTATCGTACAGGTGATATCGTCAGATGGTCTGAAGATGGAAATCTTGATTTTTTGGGACGCGTTGACCAGCAGGTAAAACTTCATGGCCTGCGTATTGAATTGGAGGAAATTGAGACGCGTGCCTTGCAGCACCCATCTGTCAGTCAAGCTGTAGCTTGCGTCAAGACTGTTGGAGACGATGACTGTCTGTGCCTTTATTATGTACCGAAGATTCCGAATGCTTCTCTAGATACTGACGAATTGAAGTCTTTCCTTGCAGAGACTCTGGCTACGTTCATGGTGCCGACATTCATCATAAAACAAGAACGTTTGCCGATGTCGGCTAATGGGAAGATAAGTCGTAAGGATCTTCCTGCACCGCTGTTTGAAAATAATGCGTCTGTAGCACCTGAAACGGAAGCGGAGAAGCGGATATTTGAACTTCTTGCCAGTCAGTTAAAGACGACCCGGTTTGGCGTTACTGATAACCTGACGTTTCTCGGCCTTTCGTCATTGGCAGCTATGCGGTTGAGCGCTGTTCTTAAAAAACGTTTCGACGTACAAGTCAAGATGTCTGATGTTATGAGACATCCGACAGTACGAGCTATTGCTGCTCTGCTCACGGAATCATCGGGAAGTCATCTGCCAGTCTATGAGCCGCGTACCTACTATCCGTTGATGGAGAATCAGCGAGGCCTGTATCTTGAATGGGAAAAGAATCCGAATACGACTCAATATAATATTCCGTTTGTCTATCGTTTTAATGGAATAGATGCTGACAGAATGATTGAGGCCTTGCGCCGGACGGTCAATGCTCATCCGTATCTGAAATCCAAGTTTGTCAGCATTGACGGAAAGATTGTTTTGCAGCGCCAAGATGAAGAGTCTGTGGAGATCTTTGTCAGCGAAGTCGGTACAGAACCTGATGATGCTTATTTCCACCAGCGTATACTTCCTTTCAATTTGCTTGGTGGCCAGTTGTATCATATAGAAGTTGTTAAGACACCGACCTGCGTATATGTCCTTTTTGATGTCCATCACATTATCTTTGATGGCTTGTCAGTTGACGTGTTCATGAACGACTTAAAGTGCGCATACGATGGTACCCCGTTGTCCGGAGAAACAGTGCAGGCTTTTGACTATGCACTCTACGAGCGTGATCATCTGTATGAGGTTATGATGTCGAAGGCTGAGAAGAGGATGGACATACTTCTTGCCAATGCTCAGGTTTTTTCCTGCTCTCAGTCTTTAAAGCCAGATGGATTAGCTTTTGGCGTTTTGGAATTGTCGATTCCCGGACAAAAGATTGACAACTTCTGTGCTGCTCATCATGTGACCGTGAATAGTTATATGCATGCAGCTTTTAATGAGACCATCAGGCGCTTGTCAAGGGAAGACTCATTGGTATATCTTACTGTTGACAATGGTCGTGAAGCCGGTGCAGAACTCATGCAGAGTGTCGGTATGTTTGTCAAGGCACTGCTGTTTGTCAGTACATTACGCGATACGAGTGGCCTTTCAGCCTCTGCTTATGTCCAGGAAATTCAACGTCAGTTGCAGGAAGCCTATGAGATGGATTGTTACCCATTGACATGGATTGTAGAGCGCCACAATATTTATGCTGAAGTGATGTTTGCCTATCAAGGAGAACTACTGGAGAAACGCTTTTTTGACAAT
This sequence comes from uncultured Prevotellaceae bacterium, assembly GCA_900316475.1. Taxonomy (GTDB): domain Bacteria; phylum Bacteroidota; class Bacteroidia; order Bacteroidales; family Bacteroidaceae; genus Prevotella. The sequence goes on along the minus strand of ONDA01000035.1, from coordinate 8,262 downwards.
ATGGAGCAGGTTATCGTAGAGCCTGATATCCCGAAATTTCCTATCAGCATCCTGATTACTCCTCATGGAGACGAGTATTCGTTCTTGATAGAGTATGACGGCATGCGTTATGACCGTCTGCAGATGCAGCGGCTGTTATCTGCTGTAAGTGTTGTTGCCGTGCAACTGGCTACTGTGGAAACTATTGGGCATATTGAACTGGTTGATTCTGATACTCAGGCATCGCTATTGAAACTTGGCACAGGACCAACTCTCGACTATGACCAGTCGGCGACATTCATTTCATTGTTCCGTCAGCAGGTAGGCAGTGCTCCCGATGCAATAGCCGTTGTTGATGAGTCGGGGAGTATCACGTACAGAGAATTAGACCGTCAGTCGGACATCCTTGCAGCGACGTTAGTAGAGTTGGGAGTCGTTGCCGATAGTTTCGTCTGCATCATGCTCCCCCGTTGCAAGGAATTCTTGGTGGGTATCCTGGCAGTTTTCAAGGCGGGTGGGGCATACGTACCATTAGATAGTGATATGCCGGAAGACCGGCTCTCATTTATTTTAGCTGACTCGCAGACACATGTGTTGCTCAGCACGCGCCAATTATGCAGTGAGAAGTTCTCAAAGGGACGCGTTCCAGTTGACAACACCGTCTTTATAGATGAAGTCGGTTTTTCAGCAGAGGCCACAGCAATGGATAACAGTTGCCCTTCATCTCTGGCATATATGATATACACTTCTGGGTCAACAGGCAATCCCAAGGGTGTTATGATTACCCATGCCGCCATGATGAACTTCCTTGTCTGGCTTGCCAAAACAGAGGAGCTAAAGCCAGGAGAGCAATGCGCTATCCATACCAGTTTCGTTTTTGACGGTTCTCTGTTTGATTTGTTCCCACCACTGATTTCTGGTGCAACATTGCATATCTTATCTGCTTCGATGCGTATCGATTTACAAGGTATGTGTCGCTATTTTAAGGATAACCATATTGTCGGCTTACTGTTGACAACGCAGGTGGGTATGCTGATGATGAGTCTTTACGACCTTCCCTTACGTTTCTTGATGGTGGGGGGTGAGAAACTGACCGGTTTCAAACCGTCATCAATGAAGCTGTTCAATTGCTATGGCCCTACAGAGTTTACGGTATGTTCTGCTTTCCACCTGATTGATAATAATAAAGAATACGAAAGTATACCTATCGGCCGTCCTGTACCTAATAGTGTTGCTGCTGTCGTTGATTCCCAAGGTCGTCTTTTACCCCAAGGCTTTGCGGGCGAGCTCTGTATGTTGGGCCGCCAAATGGCAAAGGGCTATTGGAATCATCAAGAGCTTACTGATAGTCATTTCACGTCTTGTCCATTTATACCTGAAGAGACTATGTACCATACGGGCGATCTCGTTCGGTGGAACGACGATGGCGAGTTGGAATATCTGGGACGTATAGATAGTCAGGTGAAGATTCGCGGCTATCGAATCGAGTTGGAGGAAATCGAGAAGAATATAATGGGGGTTGCCGGAGTGACCTCAGCGGCAGTCGTCATTCGTCAGGAGAGGCAGTTGCAATATCTTGTCGGCTATTACACGACAACAGCATCTGTCAGTGCTGATGTCATACATAACCACCTTGTTAATCAGTTGCCTGAGTATATGGTGCCTCAGCTGTTAATCCAGTTGAAGACGATGCCTATAACGCTCAATGGGAAAATCGACCGTAAGAAGCTGAAAGATGAGAATTATCTAACCGATTTGGTCGTCAGCGAGACGGTGGCTCCTATGACAAAAGACGAGTATACATTGTTTAACTTAGCCTGTTTGGTCTTGGAGACCAATAAGTTCGGCGTTACTGACGATTTGACGCTGTGGGGAATGAATTCACTATTGAGCATTAAGTTAGCAGAGTTGGCCCATCAGTCGGGACTGCTTGTCAAAGTGAATGACATTCTGAAGTACAAGTCCGTCAGGAATATTTTGTTCCAAGACCAGTCTATAGGTACATGGGAGGGGGGCTTCGACAGTAGCAAGCCGGTTGTGGTTTTGGTTCAGGGCTTGACTTCATACAAGAACCTCGAACCGCTTATTGACAAGTTGTGTAATCATTATTCCGTCTTCGCTATTGAGACGATAGGTGACCATTTCAACTTCCTTTTCAATGAGAAGGAATTGACGAGAAATGATGTGGTGGAGTTCTACCTTGACTACCTTGAAGCTTATCTGCCGTCTGATGCCAATGTGGCGTTGTTCATGGGGCATAGCTTTGGTGGCGAATTGGCTTATCGGTGTGCTGTACGTTGGCGACAGAAGACCAAAACGACCTCGAAGGTTTGCCTGTTGGATACCTACTCTCACGTTGAGACTATAGTGAAGGGAAACTGGTATCCTGATATCGATGAGCAGACGATGCAGTTGCTTCGGTCGCTGGTTGACGATAAATCACTTCCTGGGTATGAAGGTGATGTCATCTATTTTAAGGCTACGAATTCTCACAAATTTGTAAAAGAGAAGCGCGAGGACGAGCACCGTTGGAAGGCGCTCATCCCACAAATAGAAATACACCCGGTAGCAGCCGGTCATTTCTCAATGCTCGATAGTCGATACTGTGACGAGTATGTCCGCGTCATTAACAACAGTGTGTTACCTCATCAATCTTAAACTGTTTATGGGAAAGTTCTATTATCTTATAATTGTCATTTCAATCATGCTAATGCCCGTTGTGACATTGGCACAAGAGGAGAATAGCACTCGTCAGCTTTATGAACAAGCAGAAAGTGCCTATCAGATAGGAAGGCTGAAGCTGGCCATAGATTTGTTGAAGAACAACATGAACAAGTTTAATGGCAATAGCAGACAGAATGCCCTGCGCCTCATTTCTATTTGCTATCTCGCCCAGGACAGCATTGCGGAGTCGGAAAACTACGCTCGCCTGCTTCTGAAAATCAATCCGTATTATACATCCGTACAGGATCCTATCCGTTTTGAGGATATGATAACACGCTTGAAATATGGCGAATTCACTACGATTACTACTGCTTCGAGTCAGGCAGAGAGTGTGAATGAGGCGCCTGTTCCCGTGACTATTATCTCGCATGAGATGATAGAGAGCCTCAGCAATAATAAGAGTTTGGGACAAATCTTGGCGACTTTTGTGCCTGGTATGAACGAAGTGTCGTCTTATCAGCTGTCGAATATTGCCATGCATGGCGTTTATACAGCTAGTCAGGAGAAAATCCTTATTATGGAAAATGGTCATCGCCTCAACGTCCGCACCACCAATAATGGCAAACTTGACTACGCCATCAGCACAGAGAAAATAGACCATATAGAGGTGCTTCGTGGACCAGCTTCGTCGCTATATGGAAATGTGGCATTAACAGCAGTGGTAAATATTATCACTAAGAACGGAAATAGCATTAATGGTATCAAGGGTAAATACGGCTATGGTACCCATCAAACGCAACGTGCCGACCTCATTGGAGGTACGACCCTCTTTGGCTCTGATGTCGTAGCGTGGGCCTCTATCTACACTTCCAAGGGACAGCGAATAGATGTGCCCCAGTATACGGGCTATTCAATGACAAAGCACGACGGCTATACTTATGTTGGCCGCTATGAAGGAAGACCTTCCTATGACTTGGGCGCAAATATTAAGCTTTACGACTTTAATCTGGCGTTTAACCGTAAATATGGAAAGCAGGTGCCGCAATATTCGTGGTATGGTGAAACCTACGATTACGACCGCTTCCGCACTATTGGAGGCGTCAAGCCGGGGTATTCTATTGACGAAACCCATTTGGAACTTGCCTATTCACGTTCTATAGGCAGTGTGAACCTTAATGTGTCGGCTTTTGGCGATTGGTATGACGTACAGGATTATATGGCTGTCTCAGATTCCGCTTTGGCACCTTTGTTCGACAGCAAAGGTAAGACTATCGTGATTGACGGCACGACTTTGAAGATGCTTTATAACGGATTGATGCAATATCTCGATTTCAAGGAATATACAATAGGACTTATCGTAAAGGCCGACGCACCTTATCATATCGGTAAAATGCATGGCAATCTCCTGTGCGGCGCACAGTTCGAGCACTTCAAACTGTCTGCTAACGATTTCTGCATGGGTGATAACTATACGGAGATATTCTTGGTGTCTCCTGAAGACTATAATATGTTGTACGTTAAACATGAACAGAGCATGTCTGGTTTTATACAGGACAAACATTATCTGGCTTCGAACCTGATTCTTAATGCTGGCCTGCGTTACGACTATAAACTCAGAGCCAATAATAATTCTGTTTCCGCACTGTCGCCTCGTCTTGCGCTGATTTTTATGCCCAATGCTGCCTTCAGCATGAAGTTGTCCTATTCACAGTCGTTCGTCGATGCACCATATTATACGCGCCAAAATACGACAAATGGTGCTAAGGGAAGTGAGAATCTTATGCCAGAATACATGCATGCCGTCCAGTTGGACTTCTTGGGGAAACTCAATAAGTATTATCTTACTTACGACCTGAACTTGTTCTATAATCGTCTGACGAACACCATCGTCAACAACCCAAGTCCGGATCCGACGATGCCGAAATACATTAATGCTGGTAGTTTAAGGGTTGCCGGTGTCGAGGGTATGCTAATGTTTCAGCACCCGTCATTACAGTTGCATGCTGTAGTCTCTTACCAAAGGCCGCTCGATGCTGAATCTTATTATTATTCTGACCATCAGGTATACGGAATCCCTACGCTGACAGGGAACTTTAATGCAAGTAAACGGTTGCTGAATAAGAAAAGCCATAGTCTGAGCCTGACAGGTAACCTGCATTATCAGACAAAGACGCTCGTCAAAGCCAATCCTAATGTTATTGGAAGTGCGGATTTCCATCTTGATGCCTTCTCAATCTTCGACCTCGGATTGCGTTATGCATATAATGACTTTTTTCAATTGTCGCTCGACTGCGATAATGTCTTGGATAAAACTTACTACATTGGTGGCTCGTTCTATGTTCCATATCAGGGATTGGGACGTGTAGCAATGGCAACGCTGTCTTTCCAGTTGTAAAGTGCCGGTTTTTGAATTAAAAAAAGCAAAAACGATGTTTTTTTTGCGAGATTTTGTAATCTCTGCTTTGCAATTTAACGGAAAAGTAGTACCTTTGCAGACGCTTATAGAACAAATATTACGAGAATGGAGGCTTTTTTTCGGACATACCGCTATTTAGTTGAGCATGTGAATGCTCCAGTTCGTCGTACCCTTATGGACGAGATTAATTGGGACGACCGCATGATAGGTATTAAGGGAACGCGAGGCGTCGGAAAGACAACGTTCCTGCTGCAGTATGCCAAGGAAAAGTTTGACATCAACGACCGTCAGTGTCTGTATGTCAATATGAACAACTTCTATTTTCAAGGTCGTGGCATTGCCGACTTTGCCGGCGACTTCTACCACAAGGGTGGGAGAGTGCTGCTTATTGACCAGGTTTTCAAACAGACTGACTGGAGTGCTGAGTTGCGTAAATGCTATGACCTGTACCCAGGATTGAAAATCGTTTTTACCGGCTCAAGCGTCATGCGCTTGAAAGACGAGAACCCGGAACTGAATGGTATTGTCAGAAGCTACAACCTTCGCGGATTCTCGTTTCGTGAGTTCCTAAACCTGTTGACGGGCAATGATTTTCAGCCTTACTCCCTTGAAGAAATCCTTGCAGATCACGAACGCATCGTGAAGCAGATCCTTCCTAAGGTGTCGCCCCGCCGCTATTTCCAAGACTATATTCATCATGGTTTCTACCCATTCTTCCAGGAGCATCGCAATTATTCTGAGAACTTGTTGAAGACCATGAATATGATGACTGAGGTCGATATCCTGCTTATTAAGCAGATTGAACTGAAGTATCTTACAAAAATAAAGAAGTTGTTCTACCGTTTGGCTGAGGAAGGCCCCAAGGCTCCCAACGTGTCGCAGTTGGCTAATGATATAGAGACGAGTCGCGCTACGGTGATGAACTATATCAAGTATCTCGCTGATGCCCGTCTGCTGAACATCATTTATCCTTTAGGCGAGAAATTCCCCAAGAAACCGTCAAAGGTGATGCTTCACAACTCCAATCTGCTGTATGCCATCTATCCTATTCATGTTGACAAACAGACGGCAATGGAGACTTTCTTTGTTAATGCTATGTGGAAGGATCACAAGGTCAATCAATCGGGGCATGATACCTTTTTCCTTATTGATGGGCAGATGAAATTCCGCATCTGTGATGCTGAATCAAGTGGTAAGATAAGATACGCCTCAGATACAATCTACGCTCGTTACAATACAGAAATCGGCAAAGATAATCGGATTCCTCTTTGGCTTTTGGGATTCTTGTATTGATTTGGAGCTATTTCCTTACGAATTTTTGGCTGTTTTAAGAATACCTTTTCGGTCTATAAGCCTTGTTTCAATCACGGCGCAAACGTTTTAGCATTATTTTGCAATATGTGTTTTGCATTTCGAGTTTTTCTTTGTAACTTTGCACCTGTTTTAAAACACATTATTTGGATTTTATAATTACTTAATACCTTTATTTATCTAAACAAATGGCTAAAGAAAAGAAATTTATCACCTGTGATGGTAACGAGGCTGCTGCTCACGTGAGCTATATGTTCTCGGAGGTAGCTGCTATCTACCCCATCACCCCGAGCTCGCCTATGGCCGAGCATGTTGACGAGTGGGCTGCCCGTGGTCGTAAGAACCTGTGGGGTCAGACCGTAAGTGTGCAGGAAATGCAGTCGGAGGCTGGTGCTGCCGGTGCCGTTCACGGTTCGCTGCAGGCTGGTGCTCTCACCACGACCTTCACCGCTTCTCAGGGTCTGCTCCTGATGATTCCTAACATGTACAAGATTGCCGGTGAGCTGATTCCCTGCGTGTTCGACGTTTCTGCCCGTACGCTGGCCTCTCACTCGCTGTGTATCTTCGGTGACCACCAGGACGTGATGGCTTGCCGTCAGACAGGTTTCGCCATGCTCTGCGAAGGTTCTGTTCAGGAGGTTATGGATATGACCGCAGCTGCCCACCTTGCATCTCTTGAGACTTGCGTCCCCTTCGTTAACTTCTTCGACGGTTTCCGCACCTCTCACGAGTATCACAAGATTGAGCTGCTTGACCAGGAGGATGTCCGTCCGCTCGTAAAGGAAGAGTATATCAAGCGCTTCCGCGACCGCGCTATGTCGCCAGAGCGTCCTATCACCCGTGGTACTGCTGAGAACCCCGAGACATTCTTCACACACCGTGAGGCTTGCAACCCCTACTACGATGCAGTGCCCGAGGTGGTTGAGAAGTATCTGGGTGAGCTTTCTAAGATTACCGGTCGTGAGTATCACCTCTTCTCTTACTACGGAGCCGAGGATGCCGACCGCATGATTATCCTCATGGGTTCGGCTACCGATGCTGCCCGCGAGGCTATCGACTACCTGAACGCCAACGGCCAGAAGGTGGGTATGATCAGTGTTCACCTCTATCGTCCGTTCAGCGTGAAGCACCTGCTGGCTGCTGTTCCCAAGACGGTGAAGAAGATTGCCGTCCTGGACCGCACGAAAGAGCCCGGTGCCAACGGCGAGCCTCTGTACCTCGACGTAAAGGATGCCTTCTACGATGTCGAGAATCGTCCTCTCATCGTTGGCGGCCGCTATGGTCTTGGTTCTCACGATACGACTCCCGCTCAGATCATCAGCGTGTTCAACAACCTCGCAATGCCCGAGCCTAAGAACCACTTCACTATCGGTATCGTAGACGACGTTACCTTCACCTCTCTGCCCGAGGTTGAGGAGATTGCACTCGGTGGCAAGGGCATGTTCCAGGCTAAGTTCTATGGTCTGGGTGCTGACGGTACCGTGGGTGCTAACAAGAACTCAGTGAAGATCATTGGTGACAATACCGACAAGTACTGTCAGGCTTACTTCTCTTACGACTCCAAGAAGTCGGGAGGTTTCACCTGCTCTCACCTGCGTTTCGGTGACACGCCCATCCGCTCTACCTATCTGGTGACCACACCTAACTTCGTGGCTTGCCACGTGCAGGCTTACCTGCACATGTACGATGTGACACGTGGCCTGCAGAAGAACGGCACGTTCCTGCTGAACACCATCTTCGACGATGCCGAGCTGGAGAAGTTCATGCCTAACAAGGTAAAGCGTTACTTCGCTCAGAACAACATCACCGTATATACCATCAACGCTACCAAGATTGCACAGGAGATTGGTCTGGGCAACCGCACCAACACCATCCTGCAGTCAGCATTCTTC
>ONDA01000032.1 GCA_900316475.1 uncultured Prevotellaceae bacterium | reverse complement strand
GTGCGAGAGGTGAGGGTTCATTTACGGTTATAACAATTATATATTTACAAGCATGATGAGACAAATCATAAAACGAATTTTGACGTGGCTGATGGGAGTCCCGACCGAAAAACGTCACGGCCTCTCGTGAAAATTTCACGGCCTTAGAGAAAAATTTCACGGCCTCTCGTGAAAACGTCACGGCCTCTCGTGAAAACGTCACGGCCTCTTTACTCGCTCATCTCGTTTCCGTACATACTGAGACACACCGTCTTAACATCTTTTATTCCTAATTTTTACGATGATTATTTGACGATGTCGGCAGAATTGACTATCTTTGTCGGGAAATTCAGAAGCTCTCGAAGATACGAAAGGAAAAGTAGCGTCGGAGCTGTTGAAAAAATACACAAACGAACAAAATACGACAAGACAATGAAAAAGGTAATCAGTACGACAAAGGCACCTTCAGCAATAGGGCCTTATAGTCAGGCAATCCGATTGGGAACTCTCGTCTTCACCTCTGGCCAGATTCCCATCGACCCTGCTACAGGCGTGTTGGCAGAGGGTGGCATCAAGGAACAGACGCGCCAGTCATTGCTCAATGTGAAGGCTATTCTTGAAGAGGCTGGTTTGACAATGGACAGTGTGGTGAAAACAACGGTTTTCATGGCCGACATGAATGACTTTGCCGATATGAACACGGTCTACGCAGAGTTCTTCACAGAGCCATACCCGGCAAGGTCTGCCGTTGCTGTAAAGACCTTGCCGAAAGGAGCATTGGTTGAGATTGAAGTCGTTGCCGAAGTATGAGAAAGAAACTAATCCTATCACTGTTGGCCATATCCTTTGCGCTGGCAGCAAACAGTCAGACGGCATCCTTGAGTCCCAACGGTGACAAGCAAGCAGAGGTCGGGCGGAAGAAAGTCTACAACGAGGATATCGACCCCATCGAGCAGATAAATCAGGCCGTGGCGAAAGCGAAGTCCGAAGGGAAGTTCGTTATCTGCCAGGTGGGTGGCAACTGGTGTCCCTGGTGCTTACGCTTTGCTGACTTCATCACGAATGACACCACCATCAGCAATGTCATTGACGAGAGTTTTGTCTATATCCATGTGAACTACAATCCGCGCAAGTCTCAAAGTGAGGAGAAACAAGCACAAGGGAAAGCCTTGATGAAACGCCTGAACAATGCTGGACGTTTCGGCTTCCCTGTGTTTGTGGTGCTCGACGCGGAAGGTAAGGTCATCCATATCCAGGATTCAAGTTTCCTGGAAGAGGGACGAGGCTATCATCAAGAGAAGGTGTTGCGTTTCTTCCGGAGTTGGACTCCAAAAGCCTATCTTGCACTATAACTTCACAAACTATTGGCTACGGGAATTGCAAGACAAACAGGCCGTCGTAACGCTTTTCCACACCACTATACCACCTCAATGCCCTGTTCCTCGCAGAGTTTCAGACTCATCTCCTTCAGCTTGAACTTCTGGATTTTGCCGGAACCTGTCAGGGGGAACTCCTTGATGAAGAAGACGTACTTCGGAATCTTGTAGCGGGCAATCTTGCCACGGCAGAAGAGCTGGACATCCTCGGGTGTCATCGTTACGCCCTCTTCGAGGATGATGAAGGCACCGACGGCCTCGCCGTATTTCTTCGACGGCACGGCAGCCACCTGTACGTCGCGTATGCCGGGCATGTGGTAGAGGAACTCCTCAATCTCGCGCGGGTAGATATTCTCGCCGCCGCGGATGATCATGTCCTTGATGCGGCCCGTAATCTTGTAGAAGCCCTGTTCGTCCTTTATCCCCAGGTCGCCAGAGTGCAGATAGCCGTTCTTGTCGATAACCTCTGCCGTAGCTGCGGGATTCTTGTAGTAGCCCTTCATGACGTTGAAGCCCTTGCAGCACATCTCGCCCTGTACGCCCACGGGGCACTCCTCGCCCGTCTCCGGGTCGAGCACCTTCACGTCGACGAAGGGGTAGTCGCGTCCTACGGTGGTGCAGCGCTGTTCGAAGGTGTCGTTCAGGCAGGTCTGCGTCATACCGGGCGACGACTCGGTGAGGCCGTAGACGCTGGTGATGGTCATGAACATCTTCTCGCTGACCTGCTTCATCAGTTCAACGGGACAGAGCGATCCCGCCATGATACCTGTGCGCAGACAGCTGAGGTCGAACATATCGAACATCGGGTGGTTCAGCTCGGCGATGAACATCGTCGGCACGCCGTAGACCGCCGTACACCTCTCTTTATGTATAGAGGCCAGGACTACCAGCGGGTCAAACTTCTCGACCATCACCTCCGTACAGCCGTGGGTCAGACAGTTCATCGTGGCCAGTACCACGCCGAAGCAGTGGAACAGGGGCACGCAGACGCAGAGCTTGTCGTCAGCAGTAAAACCCATGTTCTCGCCCGTGAAGAAACCGTCGTTGGCAATGCCGTGGTGGGTCAGCATGACGCCCTTGGGGAAGCCTGTGGTGCCCGAGGTGTACTGCATGTTGCACACGTCGTAGCAGCTGACGTCCTTCTTCATCTCTTCCAGCGTCTCGTCCTCGATGTTCTGTCCTAAGAGCAGCAGCTCGGCCGTGTTGTACATACCGCGATATTTCTCCATGCCGATGAACACGACATTCTTCATATAGGGGAAACGTTCGCTGTTCAGGTGGCCTCGCTCGCAGTTCTTCAGTTCGGGCAGCATGGCGTAGGTCATGTCGACGTAGTTACAGTCCCATGTGCCGTCGGTGATGCAGAGCACCTCCATGTCGGAGTCCTTGCAGAGATATTCCAGTTCGTTCTGCTTGTAGTTGGTATTGACGGTGACGAGCACGGCGCCGATTTTTGCCGTTGCGTAGAGGAACGTCAGCCAGTCGGGCACGTTCGTAGCCCAGATGCCCACGTTAGAGCCCTTTTTCACGCCAATGCTTATCAAGCCTTTGGCCAGGTTGTCGACACGCTTGTTGAACTGGCTCCAAGTGAAGCGCAGGTTGCGGTCGGAATAGACGATGTATTCCTTGTCGGGCGTTGTCTCTGCCCAGTGTTCCAGCCACTGGCCGAGTGTGCGCTCAGAGAGCGTGTAGCCTGCACTTCCAGTCTCTGCCGGGTATGTTCTGTCTGGCAGGGGCCTGCCTGCCATGTCTAAACGACCCACCCCCGGCCCCTCCCTATGAGTGAGGGGAGTAGTTACTTTCGTGTTTATGTCTTTTCTTTCCATCAGAATAGCTTTCTGTTTTTTTATTCATTGTTCTTAAAGTATCATCTCCCCTCCCTCGCAGGGAGGGGTAGGGTGGAGGGTCTCTTAGAACGGGATATATACCACGGCCAGAATCTTGGCGCTCTTGCCGGGGGCACCGTGGACGTGGTGCTTCACGATAGAGTCATAGAATATCGAGTCGCCCTCTTTCAGTGCGTAGGTCTCCTTGCCGTAGATGATTTCCACCTCGCCCTGCATCACGTAGATGAACTCCTCGCCCTCGTGGGCAGAGAGTTGGAAGTCCTGCTTGTCGCTCGGGTTGATGTCGATGACGAACGGTTCCATGTGTCGTCCAGCCTTCTGTTGTGCCAGCGGGTGATACTCCATGTGCTTGCGGGCATCGGTGGCACCGTTGGAGAAGCTGATGCTGCTGTCGCGCTCGCGGTCGGCAGCCCGGCACACGACGGGACCTAGTGCGTCGCTGTCGTCGAGAAATGTTCCTAAGCGTACGCCCAATGCACGGGCAATCTTAATCAGCGGTCCCAGCGAAGGAAGGTTCTCGTCGCTCTCGATAGAAATAATCTGTTCTGTTGTCAAGCCGCTGCTTTCGGCAATCTCCTCCAAAGAGAGGTTTTTGGTCTCGCGGATGCTCTTGATCTTCGAGCCAATGAGGGTTTTGTTCTCTGACATTTTAAAAAGACTGTTAGTTTTTGGGGTGCAAAGATACTAAATAAGCACGTAAAACGGAAAATATTTTGGAAGATTAACACAATATTCTATCCGACGCGGTCGTTATAATTACGTGCATAAGCGTTATCTGCTTCTGTTTGTCGTATTGTTGGCGCTACTGCCGGAGTCACAGGCGCAGTACGATCCGTCGTTCAGCCATTACTGGGCGACGGAGACGTCGTTTAATCCGGCGGCAGCCGGCAAGGATCCTAAGCTGAACGTCAGCGGTGCCTACAACATGACGCTGACGGGCTTTGAACACTATCCCAAGACAATGTTCATCAGTGCCGACATGCCCTTTTACTTCATCAAGGCCTACCACGGCGCCGGCGTGCAAGTGGTGAACGATGTCATCGGCCTCTTCTCCCATAAGAAAGTCAGCCTTCAGTATGCCTATAAGCAGAGGCTCCTTGGCGGCACCCTCAGCATTGGTCTGCAGGGCGGTCTCGTTAGCGAGTCGTTCGACGGCTCCGGTGTCGATTTGGAGGAGTCTTCCGACCCTACCTTTGCCAAGTCCGAGGCGACGGGTTCCGGCTTCGACCTCGGTGCCGGACTCTATTACCAGCAGCGTAACTGGTATGTCGGCCTGTCGGCGCAGCACCTGACGAGTCCTACCATTGACCTGGGCGAAACCAACGAGCTGACCATCAGTCGCAGCTATTATTTTACGGGTGGATACAATATTCGGCTAAGAAATCCGTTTTTTACCATACAGACGTCAGTCTTGGGCCGTACCGACGGCGTGGCTTACCGAGGCGACGTGACAGCCCGTCTGAAGTACAGCTACGAGAAGCGCCTGCTGTATGCCGGCTTGTCCTACAGTCCCACCAACTCGGTGTCGGTGCTTGTCGGCGGCCACTTCCACGGCGTGATGGTGGGCTACTGTTACGAGGCTTACACCAGCGCCGTCAGCTTGGGCAATGGCGGACACGAGCTGTTCGTGGGCTACCAGACGGACATTGACTTTGCCAAGAAAGGCAGGAACAGACATCAGAGTGTGAGACTCCTGTAAAGAGTCCGCCCAAGGCCTCCCCCAAAAGGGAGGAACGTTAGAAAGATAAAGAAACAAGATATGAATTGTACAAGAACAAACAGCCTATATCAGGTAATCAGACATCCCTCCCTTTGGGAGGGCTTGGGTGGGCTATTATGCCTTCTCTTTCTGCTGACGAGCTGTCTCGGCAGCAAGATTTCGTCGGGCAGTGGCGGTGAACTGACAGGTGCCAGTGGGCGGTCGTTCTCTGAACCGGCTCCCTACGGCATGGTTCTTATCAAGCGTGGCCACTTGAAGATGGGTATCGAGAATCAGGACTCGCTCTGGGGCAAGCAGACCCCGCTCCGCGACATCTCCGTCGACGGCTTCTGGATGGACGACACCGAGATTACCAACTCCGAGTACCGCCAGTTTGTGAACTACGTGCGCGACTCCATCCTGCGTGAGCGTCTGGCAGACCCCAACTATGGTGGCGACGAGTCGTACAAGATCGAGGAAGACAAGAACGGCGACCCCGTGAAGCCCCACCTGAACTGGAAGAAGTCGCTGCCGCGTAAGCCCAATGAAGACGAGCTGCGCGCCATTGAGAGTCTCTATGTCACCAACCCCGTAACAGGTGAGAAGATGCTGGATGCCGCACAGATGAACTACAAGTACGAGGTCTACGACTATACGGCAGCCGCCCTGCGCCGCAACCGCCTGAACCCCGAGGAGCGCAACCTGAACACCGACGTGCAGGTAGACCCCAACGAGGTGGTGTGGATTTCTAAAGATACGGCCTACATCAACGATGAAGGCAAGATTGTCAGCGAGACCATCAACCGTCAGCTGAGCGGTCCGTGGGACTTCCTTAACACGTACATTATTAATATCTACCCCGACACGACTTGCTGGGTGAACGACTTCCCCAATGCCGACAACGAGGTGTATATGCGAAACTACTTCTCGAACCCTGCCTATAACGACTACCCCGTCGTGGGCGTCACCTGGGAACAAGCCAACGCCTTCTGCGCCTGGCGAACCGAATATCTGCTGAAAGGACTCGGTCCCGCTGCCCGTTACGTGCAGCGCTACCGTCTGCCGACAGAGGCCGAGTGGGAATATGCCGCCCGTGGTAAGGAAGGCACGGAGTTTCCCTGGGAGAACGAGGATGTGGCCAGCGGCAAGGGCTGCTTCTATGCCAACTTCAAGCCCGACGACGGTAACTACACTAAGGACGGCAACCTGATAACGTCGAAGGTGGGCATCTACAGCTCCAATACCAACGGCCTTTACGACATGGCCGGCAACGTGGCCGAATGGACCTCGACCATCTATACCGAGGCTGGCGTCGACGCCATGAACGACGTCAACCCGCAGTTGCGCTACAATGCCGCCAAGGAAGACCCATATAGGCTGAAGAAGAAGTCGGTGCGTGGCGGTTCGTGGAAAGACCCCGAAAGCTATATCCGCTCTGCCTGGCGCAGCAGCGAGTTCCAGAACCAGCCCCGTTCGTATATCGGTTTCCGTTGTGTGCGCAGCTTGGCCAACACCGTGAGCGACAAAGTGAAACCTTCAAAGAAAAAGAAGTAAAATAGTAAATGGTCAAATAGTCAATCGATATGACACGATACAGTAAATTCAATATCATCTACCGCTTGCAGAAGTGGTTGGATAGTGTCCCCGGACAGACGTTCATGAACTACGCCTACAGCTGGGGTGCCTCCATCGTGATTCTCGGTACGCTGTTTAAGCTGACCCACCTGCCGGGTGCCAACTTCATGCTGTTCCTGGGTATGGGAACTGAGGTGGTGGTGTTCTTCATCGCAGCCTTCGACCGTCCCTTCGACAAGACGGCCGACGGCATGGAACTGCCGACGCACGTAGGCGAGGAAAGCAAAACGACGGAAGGGACGCCTGCAGGCGCAGCTGCTGTCGTGGGCGGAGGCACTATTATTATAGGCGGGGGCGGCGCGGCTGCGGCACCGCCGCAGCACAGCGAACAAGCGCAGACGCAGGGCGGCGAACAAGCGCAGGCGCTGACGCAGGGCGGCGAACAGACGGCGGCGCAGAGCGGCGGACAGGCGGCGGTAGATACGGAGGCGATTGCTGCGGTGTCGTCGTCGGTGACGACGATGGCCGGTGGCGCGGTGGTGTCGCCGGTGCCGCAGGTCAACCCGGAACTGGAGGAGGCTACGGCCAACTACGTCGACGAGCTGAAGAACCTTACCGAGATGCTGCATAAGGTGGCAGAGCAGAGCGAGCGCCTGTCGCGTGACAGCGAGGAGATGGAGAACCTGAACCGCACGCTGACCGGCATCTGCAAGATTTACGAGATGCAACTCAAGGGCGCCTCACAGCAGATTGGCACCATCGACGAGATTAACGAGCAGACCAAGCGCATGGCCGACCAGATAGCGGAACTGAACCAAATCTACGCCCGCATGATTGAGGCCATGACAGTGAATATGCCGAAGACCGGCCTATAAGACCCATAAGTCCTATAAGTCCCATAAGACCCATAAGAAAAGAACCATGGCAATAAAGAAAAGACCAGTCTCGCCGCGCCAGAAGATGATTAACCTGATGTACGTCGTCTTGATGGCTATGCTTGCGCTGAACGTCTCTAACGAGGTGCTCAACGGCTTCTCCATCGTGGAGGAAAGTCTGAAGCGCACGACAGCCAATGCCACCCGGGAGAACCTGGCGATATACGACGACTTCGGTACGCAGATGAAGGCCAACCCCCAGAAGGTTAAGGAGTGGTACGACAAGGCTATGAAAGTTCGCGGGATGAGCGACTCGCTTTTTAATATGGCCAACGAGCTGAAACTCGCTATCGTGAAGGAGGCTGACGGTCAGGACGGCGACCTGCATAACATCCGCAACAAGGAAGACATGGAGGCTGCCAACCAGGTGATGCTGGCCCCCGGCCGCGGTCGCGGTCAGGAACTCTTCGACGCTATCAATACCTATAGGAAGCAGATGCTCGACATGGCCATCGGTACGCGTCAGAGGAAGACCATCTCTGAAATCCTGTCAACCACTATCCCTGAGAGTCAGCGTACACTCGGCAAGAACTGGCAGGAGTATATGTTCGAGTCGATGCCGGCAGCAGCTGCCGTTACCCTGCTGTCGACGCTGCAGAGCAACGTGCGCTACACCGAGGGTGAGATTCTGCACACGCTGGAGCAGAACATCGACGTGAAGGATATCCGTGTGAACGCCCTTGAGGCTTTCGTCATTCCCAATTCGCAGACCATCGTCCGTGGCGACAAGTTCTCGGCACATATCGTGATGGCTGCTGTTGACACGACACAGGTGCCCGACATCTACATCGGCAATCAGAAGGTGACACTGCGCGACAATATCTACGAGCGCATCTGCGGCTCTACGGGCGACTTCACCTTGGCAGGCTATATAGAGACCGTCAACGGCAATGGCGACCGCATCAAGCGCAACTTCTCGCAGAAGTACACCGTGGTAGACCCCTCGGCCACCGTCTCTGCCGACCTGATGAATATGCTGTATGCCGGCTACTCCAACCCCATCAGCATCTCCGTGCCCGGCGTGCCCCTCAACAAGATACAGGCCACGATGACCGGCGGCACGTTGCAGCCCACCGGTCCCGGTAAGTATATTGCCCGTCCTACGGCTGTAGGCCAGAATGCCACCATCACCGTGACGTCGACCAACACCGGTCGTCCGCAGCAGATGGGACAGTTCACCTTCCGCGTGCGCAAGCTGCCCGACCCGACGCCCTTCATCGCCATGAAGGACGAGCAGGGCAACCCCTCGCGCTTCCGTGGCGGCGGTCTGGCCAAACAGAAGCTGATGGGCATCGACGGTATCGGCGCGGCTATCGACGACGGCATCCTCGACATAGCATTCCGTGTGGTGTCGTTCGAGACGGTCTTCTTCGACAATATGGGTAACGCCGTACCCATGAACAGTAACGGTGCCCAGTTCTCGGAGCGGCAGAAAGAGACGTTCCGCAAGCTGAACCGCAACCGCCGTTTTTATATCTCGCGTGTGACGGCCATCGGTCCCGACGGCATTCAGCGCACGTTGCAGAACCCAATGGAAATAATAGTTAAGTAAAGCGATATGAAGAGAATCTTGTTCTTATTGATGATAACGCTGACGGCTGGTGCCGTCGTTGCGCAACCCAAGAAGAGTCGCGTGCCGAGAGCATCTGCGGCTCAGCAGGCCAAGAAGCAGGGCAGCCAGTCGCAGGGCGTTACCCGACGGATGCAAATCAGTTACCCGGTAGCGCTCGACATGCCCGAGGATGTGGTGTGGCGCCGCGACATCTACCGTGAGCTGAACCTTCAGGATGAGGCCAATTCAGGACTCTACTACCCCGTACAGCCTCAGGGCAAGCAGCTGAACCTGTTTACCTACATCTTTAAGCTGGCTCAGAACGGCTACATCCCCATTTATGAGTATTCTGTGGCTAACGACGGCAACGACGACTTCTCTGACGCTTCCAAGGTGCAGCTGAAGACGGTGCTCGACAACTACCACATCTACTATGAGGAGCAGGACGGCAAGCTGAAGGTTGACAACAGCGACATCCCTTCGGCCGAGGTGCTGAAGTACTATCTGAAGGAGAGTGCCTATTACGACCAGGGCAACGCCACGTTCCACATCAAGCCGCTGGCCCTTTGTCCCATCATGCTCCGCGAGGACGACTTCGGCGGCGAGTCCGCTCAGTATCCGCTCTTCTGGGTGAAGTACAGCGATCTGGAGCCGTTCCTCAGTCGTCAGACCATTATGACGTCCGACGTGAATAATGCCGCCGTCATGTCGATGGACGACTATTTCACGCTGAACAAGTACAAGGGTAAAATCTATAAGACCAACAATATGATGGGCAAGACCCTGGCTCAGATTGCCGGCGGCGATACGGCCAAGCTGTCGAAGGAACAGCAGCGCATAGAGGCCGAACTGGAGGCATTCCGTAAGAACATCTATGGCGACCAGGCTAAGAAGGACTCGCTTGACAGCATTGCCGACGCCAAGGCCGACTTGTCGAAGGCTGCCAAGAAGGAGCGTAAAGCCAAGGTCAAGGCCGAGAAGGCTGAGAAAGCCTCTTCGCGCCGTACCAAGGCCGCCAAGTCGTCGGCAGGCTCCAGCAGTTCGGCAGCCCGTGTGTCTGTGCGTCGCCAGCGCCATTAATCACAACAACTAAAAGCTTATGAAGAAAATCCTGACAGTATTCGTGGTGGCAGCCCTGATGACGGCTTTGCCTGCACGGGCACAGTTGCAGTTCGGCTTCAAGGGCGGACTGAATGTGACGGAGATGTCGTTCGACGAGAAAGTGTTCGACAGCTCCAACCGTTTAGGCTATTTCATCGGTCCGACGGTGAAGTTTGCCCTGCCCGTTACCGGTATTGGTATCGACATCTCCGGCCTTTACGAGAAGAAGACGACCAAGGTGAACGGCAAGGCCATCGACCAGGAGAATATCATCGTCCCGGCGAATGTCCGCCTGAATCTCGGCACGGTTGCCGGTGTCTATCTCGCCGCAGGTCCGCAGTTTGCCTTCAACATCGGCGACGACGAGTTCAAATGGAACAAGGACGGCGTCGAGAACACCTTCCAGCTGAAGAAGTCGTTCTTGAGCATCAATTTCGGTGCCGGCATTTTCTTTAGCAAGCATTTTGAAGTAGGCTTTGTCTATAATATCGGTGTCAGCAAGACGGGCGAAGCGTCGTGGAGCGCAGCCAGTAGTGCCATCTCTGACGACACGAAGGCTAAGGGCTGGTCTGTTCTTGGCGCATTATATTTCTGATATCTTGTTTGTCGACGTTATCCTGCCCCTGCCGCTCGACGGCACATTTACCTACGCTGTTCCCCCGCAGATGGAGAAGCAGACCGCGTTCGGTTGCCGGGTACTCGTACCCTTCGGACGTGGTAAGCAGTATGTTGGTGTGATTGCCCGTCAGCATGACCAGCAGCCCGAAGGCTATGAGGTAAAAAACATCTTACAGGTCATCGACGCACAGCCGATATTGCTCCCCGGGCAGTACCGGCTGTGGCAGTGGATTGCCGACTACTATATGTCGCCCATCGGCGAGGTCTACAAAGCAGCCCTTCCCGCCGGACTGAAAGCCGAGGATGGCTATCGCGCCAAGACCGAGACGTATATCCGCCCCACGGCGGCGTACCGTAACGAGAAAGCACTCCATATAGCACTCGATATGCTGCAAAGAGCGCCCAAACAGCTCAAGGCATTTGTCGACTTCCTGTCGCTCTCGGGCTGGGACCAGGGCGAGGGTGGGGAGTTGACCCGCGACGAACTGCTGAACGAAGGCCACACGCTGCAGACGCTCACCCTGCTCATCAAGCGCGGTATCCTGGAGACCTACGAGGTGGAAGTAGGACGCCTGAACCACGGTGGCGAACCTCACCCCGAACTCATCAAGAAACTCAGTTTAGCCCAGGAGACGGCCTATAACGAGATACTCCTGTCGATGATGAAGAAGCAGGTGACGCTGCTCCACGGTGTCACGTCGAGCGGCAAGACGGAGATTTACATCCACCTCATCCAGCGCGAAATAGACCAGCACCGGCAGGTGCTCTACCTACTGCCCGAGATAGCGCTGACGGTGCAGATGATGGACCGTCTGCGTCGCGTCTTCGGCGACCGTCTGGGCATCTACCATTCTAAATACAGTGACGCCGAGCGCGTGGAAATCTGGCAGAAACAGCTTTCCGGCCATCCCTACGACGTCATCCTCGGTGCCCGTTCCGCCGTCTTCCTGCCCTTCCAGAACTTAGGTCTCGTCATCGTCGACGAGGAGCACGAGACCAGTTTCAAGCAGCAGGACCCTATGCCCCGCTATCATGCGCGGAGCGTAGCGATTATGATGGTACAGACCCACCCCCGGCCCCTCCCTGTAAGGGAGGGGAGTAATTACTCTGCTGCGAATGGTATGGGCGTGCAAGGTGTCTACTCCCCTCCCTTACAGGGAGGGGTCGGGGGTGGGTCTGGTGGGTCTGGTGGGTCCGTCCTTCTCGGCACCGCCACCCCCTCGATGGAATCCTACCATAACGCCAAGACGGGTAAGTATGGCTATGTACTGCTGACGGAACGCCATGCCGGCATCCAGTTGCCCGAGATACAGGTGGTAGACACCAGCGACCTGCAGCGCCGCAAGATGATGCGCGGCCCGTTCTCGCCATTGCTGCTCACCCGTGTGCGTGAAGCCTTGGCACGTGGCGAGCAGGCCATCCTCTTCCAGAACCGCCGAGGCTATGCCCCGATGATAGAGTGTAAGCAGTGCGGCTGGGTGCCCCACTGTCAGAACTGTGACGTCTCGCTGACGCTGCACCGCCAGATGAACCAGCTGGTATGCCACTACTGCGGCGCCGTCTACCAGGTGCCCGTGACCTGCCCTGCCTGTGGCGGAACGGAGCTGCAGACACGCGGCTACGGCACGGAGAAGATTGAGGCCGACGTGCGCGACATCTTCCCCGAAGCGCGTATCAGTCGCATGGACCTCGACACCACCCGCACCCGCAATGCCTACGAACGGCTCATCAGCGACTTCGGCTCCGGGCGCACCAACCTGCTCATCGGCACGCAGATGATTTCCAAGGGACTCGACTTCGACCGCGTCAGCGTCGTCGGCATCCTCAATGCCGACACCATGCTGAACTATCCCGACTTCCGAGCCTACGAGCACGCCTATATGATGATGGCACAGGTCAGCGGACGGGCGGGACGCAAAGGACGGCGCGGACTCGTCATCCTGCAGACGCGACAGCCGCAGCTGCCCATCATCCAGCAGGTTGTCAGCAACGACTACGACGCCCTCTACCGCACGCTCTGCAACGAGCGTTTAGCCTTTCACTATCCGCCTTTCTACCGCCTCATCAATGTCTATCTGAAACATCGCAACGACACCCTCGTCGAGACCGCCGCCCAGGAGTTGGGCTTCCGTCTGCGCCAGTGGTTCGGCGGTCGTGTGCTGGGTCCCGACAAGCCCGGTGTCGCCCGTGTGAAGTCGCTCAGCATCCGCAAGCTCGTGCTGAAACTCGAGAACACCCTGAACCTGGCCGATGTGCGCCGCTACTTAGCCCTCGCCCAGCAGCAGATGCTTCAGGACAAGCGCTACGCCTCCTTGCAGGTCTATTACGATGTCGACCCGCTGTAGTTGTCGCGGCCATGATAAACGCGTCTCGCGCATGCGTACGCGCGCATTACAGCGAAATGGCGAAAGTTGGTG
Organism: uncultured Prevotellaceae bacterium; assembly: GCA_900316475.1. Taxonomy (GTDB): domain Bacteria; phylum Bacteroidota; class Bacteroidia; order Bacteroidales; family Bacteroidaceae; genus Prevotella. The sequence continues at coordinate 62,792 of ONDA01000032.1, read as the reverse complement.
ACACCCAGCACACCTAATACTGATTATCAGACAGTTGCGGCGGCGGATGGTAGCACCAGTGGTAGCACCAATGCCCACACCGGCACTGACACCTGAACCGGGAAAACGTCACGGCCTCTCGTGAAAACGTCACGGCCTCTGAGAAAAATCTCACGGCCTCTCGTGAAAAAATATAGGCGTGAAATTTTTACCAGAGGCCGTGGCGTGGTGGGACTGTTGGTGGGACTGTTGGTAGGTGTGTTGGTGCGACCATTGGTGTGCCCACTGGTGCGACCAACTCATAAAAAATCTATTCTGAAAATCAGTGAGTTAAGTGCCAGGTGTAAGAGGTGTCACCTACTGTGTTTTCAGAACTTGTAGTCTACGCCCACGCCGATGACGTTGTTCGTGCGCGAGTAGGTCTCCTGTCCGTAGGATGCCTGCTTGTTGTAGTCGCTGTAGAGGCTGATGAAATAGCCGGCATTCAGGCGCAGTTTCTCGTTGACGTTCCAAGCGCCGCCCAGACCGATGCTGTAGCTGTCGCAGGCGAACGACGTGTTCTGCTGGTAGCCGTCGGAGAGTCCGTAGTCGGTGCGCTGACCGCCACAGCTGACGGTGAACTTGTCGTTGATGTCGTATTCTATGCCAGCCAGAATCTCGTGGGTGCCGTGGGTAAGCTCCTCTTGGCGGTCGCCAGCCATCTTGGCGTTCTTGTCGTCGAAGAAGTGATACTCAAGGGTGGCACGGAGCTTCGGGGTAAACTCAAAGCCGGCGGCCACGGCGAGCAGTGCCGGCATGTCGTAGCGCGTGTGGGCACCGTTCTCGTAAGGTGCAGTATAGGCAGCCAACCCGCTTTCTACCGTACTCTTAATCTGTGAGGACATGGCCGTAGCCTGCTCTACCGACATGGCACCAGCGGCCACCAGTTGCGCCAGTGGAGCCGCAATCAGCAGGTCGGAGTTGAGCGAGGCCGACAGCGAGTTCGTCTCGTTCTCGGTGCTGATTTTCGTGCGGAATTCGTAGCGGGCGGTCAGCGTGAGCGGCCCTTGGCGATAGTTGACGCTAACCAGCGGAGTGAAGCCCCAGCCCTTCTGGTCGACGTCGAGTGCCAGGCTGGCGAGGTTGCCCTTCTCGGTGTGGTTGGCCTTGACGTGACCACGGTAGTAGCCGTCGTAGTAGTTGGCACGGATGCCGGCGGCAGCCGAGAGACAGTCGAGCAGCTTGTAAGTAAAGTTGAACTGACCGCCATAGATATACTGCTTCCCCTTCATTTCGGAGTCAAACTCGTTGGGAGTAACGACGGGCGCAAAGCCCTGTGTGGCCTGGTTCAGTTCCTTTGTCAGTTTGGTGATGGTGCTGCCCAGCAGCACGTTGAACATAGGAACGCCATTGTCGTATTTCACGAAGCCGCCGCTGCCCACGATGCCAATCATGCCGGACACGGCCCAGCGGTCTTTCTTGTACGCAGCGAACAGTGCGGGGACGATAGGTGCCGAAGCCACTCCTTCGTACTTCACGTCGTTGTAGGTGATGTCGCGGTTCTGCCAAGGCTTCTGGAAGTTGAGCGACATCTGGAAACCGTCGTAGCCCCAGGCCAGACCGGCAGGGTTCGAGAAAACGGCGTCAATCTCTGTAGATGCGCCCCGGGCCATCATGCGGTCAAAGGCTATGTGATAGTTTGTGTTGGTCATCAGACCACCAGCGTTGGCTGTCAGCAGCGAAGCGGCAGCCAGTGCGAATGTGAAAATCCTTTTGGTCATTTTCTCCTATTAATTTGTAAAATCGGCTGCAAAGGTACTAAAAAATATCTTTGCAGCCGAATTTTTAGAAAGAAAAATGCCGGAAAAGGACAAATCTGTTACAGAGCGACCTCGCAACCTACGCCTAATACGCGGTTGGTGCGTGTAAAGCTGTCTTTGGTAGGTGTCGTGCGCTCGTAGGTTCCGTATTCTGTCTGGAAGAAGCCGGCCTTCAGTGTCAGGCGGTCGGTAGCCTTGTAGTTGCCGCCGAAGCCGATGCTGTAGCTGTTGACGACGAACGACATGTCGTTCATGTAATCGTCGGTCAGTCCGTAGCGTGTCAGCTGTCCGCCAAGTGAGATGGTGAACCGGTCGGTGACGTCCCACTCTGCGCCAGCCAGAATCTCGTAGGAGTTATGGTCGAGCTTGTCCTGAGCGTTACCATACCACTCGGCCTGCTTGTCGAAGTAGTAGTGGCCGCCCACGTTGAGGCGTACCTCGTTGACGGGCGTCCACTGGGCACCGAGGGTGAGCAGGGCAGGGATGTCCTCGTTCACCTTTTCCTCGTCGCGGAACTTGTTGACGGCCTCAATTTCGCTGGCTTCGAAGACGGAAGACTCGTTCTTCATGCGGATTTGTGTCTTGAACTCGTATTTGACGGCGAAGTTGAACTGGTCATTCAGCTTGTAGTCGAGGCCAATCACCGGTGCCACACCGACGCTCGACTGGTTGCAGAGCAGGTTGACGCCAGAGGAGTATTTCGCCAGACTGTTCAGCTCGCCACTCTGCTGCGTAGCGGCCAGTCCCTCGATGGCGGTCTTGAGAGCCGTCTCCTGCTGTGACAAGGGTATGCCCATTGCCTCTTTCGTGGCCAACTGCGTGTAGACTTGTGTGGCCACGGGCATCATCTCAGTCACCTGCTGGCTGACGTGGGGCAGGAAGGTGCCGAAGTCCAGGTCGCCGTTCTCAGTGCGTACCTGGATGTTGCTGATACGAGCTTTGTAGGTGGCAGTGCCGTAGAGTACGCGCAGACCGCCGTAGGCTGAGAGCTTGGGGTTGATTTTGTAGGCAGTACCGAGCTGGAAACCGAAATAGTACTGGCGGCCCTCCATATAGCTGTTCATGTTGTAGCCCGTCACCCTGTTGTCGGTAATGGCGGAGCCTGTCAGACCGTTCAGCGTGTTGGCAAAAGCATCGAGGCTCATGAAGGTGGCGGCAATCTCGCCCACCTTACGCTCAAAAGAGCCCAGACCGTTTTCGAACTCGCAGCTACCGCCGCCACCGGGGACGGAGAAGTTGAACTGTACACTCCAGTCGCCTTTGTTCCAGGCGGCCTGAATGGAGGGTATGACGGGAGCGTCGGCAACGCCCTCGAAGACCTTTGTCGTCTGTCCGTTGTTCTTCTTGCCCAAAGCAAAGAAGTCGTCCGTCGAAGTGATGGTACGCGTCTGATGGGCGTACTGCCAGTTGACGCCTAAATGGAAACCCTCGGGCATGAAAACAACGCCGGCGGGATTGCTGTAGACGCCGTCGAGGCCGATGGCGGCATCGCGGGCGGGGTTGCGCAGAAAGTCAATACTCTGGTTGGTGTTGGTGAGAATACCACCGGCAAGGGCTGTGGTGGCTGTCATTGCCAGCATCGCACTGGCCAAAATGATTCGAGTTTTGTTCATATCCTAAAAACTTCTTAAAATTTCGGCTGCAAAGGTAAATAAATTGTTCGGAATTAGACTGTTTACGGACACAAAGTTAAGGAAGATTAACGAAAATTGCACAAAATACGGCGTATTTGTGCAAAAATACATGAGTACAGAGCACAAGAGTACCTTTTTTCGACAAGAGTACAGTTTAGACATGAGTACATGAGAACAAGAGAGACATGAGTACAAGAGTACAGTTTAGACATGAGTACAAGAGAACAAGAGAGACATGAGTACAAGAGTACAGTTTAGACATGAGTACAAGAGTACAGTTTAGACATGAGTACATGAGAACAAGAGAGACATGAGTACAAGAGTACATTTAGACATGAGTACATGAGAACAAGAGAGACATGAGTACCTTTTCCTTCTGTCCTCTTGTACTCCTGTACTCCTGTCAAAAAGTTCTTCTGTACTCTTGTACTCTTGTCTAAACTGTTCTCATGTACTCTTGTCAAAACTGTTCTCTTGTACTCCTGTCAAAAAGTTCTCTTGTACTCTTGTCTAAATGTTCTCTTGTACTCCTGTCAAAAATGTTCTCTTGTACTCCTGTCTAAACTGTACTCTTGTCCTCTTGTCAAAAAGTTCTCTTGTACTCCTGTCTAAACGTTCTCCTGTCGTAGAACGGTACTCCCGTCTACTTTTTGAGCTCGGGATAGCTGATGCGTGTGTGGTAGATGGTCTTCAGCTTCTCTATGAGTACGGTCTTGGTGTACTGGATGTCGCGGAAGGTGATGGGACAGTCGCGGAAGTAGCCCTCGTCTACCTGAGAGTCGATGATGCGGCAGACGAGTTCGCGGATGCTCTGTTCCGTATAGTCGGGCAGCGACCGTGAGGCGGCCTCTACGGCATCGGCCATCATCAGGATGGCCTGCTCCTTGGTCGACGGGTTGGGACCGGGATAGGTGAACAGCAGGTCGTCGACGTCCTCTTCGGGGAACTCGTTCTTCTGTTTGACGTAGAAGTATTTCGTCTTGCCCAGTCCGTGGTGGGTGGCAATAAACTCACGGATGACCTGTGGCAGGTTGTATTTCTCGGCCAGTTTCAAGCCCTCGGTGACATGGCTGATGAGCATCTGGGCACTCTCGATGTAGGTCTTCCCCTCGTGCGGGTTGATGCCCGCCTGATTCTCGGTGAAGTAGATGGGGTTCTGTATCTTTCCGATGTCGTGGTATAGGGCACCTGTTCTCACCAGCTGGCTCTTGCCGCCAATCTTGTTCGCTATTTCGGCGGCTAAGTTGCCCACCTGTATGGAGTGCTGGAACGTGCCGGGCGCCACCTCGCTCATGCGGCGCAGCAGTTCCTTGTTCATGTCCGACAGTTCGATGAGCGTGATGTTCGACGTGAAGTTGAAGGTCTTCTCGACGATGTAGAGCAGGGGGTAAGAGCAGAATAGTACCAGGCCGTTGATGAACAGGTAGTTGTATTCGCTGTAGTCTATACTGGCTATGTCGTTATGCTGTATCCAGTAGATGGCGATGTTGGTCAGCATCGTGGCTCCCGTCACCAGGACAGCCGTCCAGAACAGCTGCGAGCGGCTCGACAGCTCGCGCAGCGAGAGGATGGCCACCATGCCGGCCACCTCTTCTACGGCAATGAACTCCAACGGATGCTGGAGCATGGCGGCACAGATAAGCACCATGACGGTGTGGGCCACGAAAGCCGTCCTGGAGTCCATGAAGACTCGGATGAAGATAGGCACGATGGCAAACGGAATGATAAAGACGTGCAGGATGTTGTGACTGACCATCAGTGAGGCGGCTATCGCGAAGAGCAGGATGAGCGAGTAGAGCATCATCACGGAACGGGGCTTCTCGTAGTAGTCTCTCCGAAACAGGCTGAGGTAGACGGTGAAGCAGATGACGAGTAGCCCGACGTAGAGTATTTCGCCTAAGATGATAAAGCTGAACTTGGCGTCAGCATTCTGCCGGCGCTCGCTTTCGCGGAAAAACGACTCCATAATATTATAGGTGCGCTCGTTGACAATCTCGCCGCGGTCAATAATCTTCTGGCCGCGTTGCACAACGCCGCTTGCCAAGGGGATGTTGCTCAGCAGGTCGTCGAGGCCGGCCTCGCTACGCTCCTTGTCGTAACTGAGGTTGGCCATGATATAGTCGTTGAGGTTGCACTTCACGAGAATCGCCTTGTAGTCCGACAGCTTGGGGTTGAGAATCAGCTGCTCGTAAGCCCCAACGGTGGAGTACAGCTTGCTGACGGGCGTGCTGAAGGCTTTCTTCCCGTCGACCATGCGTATGGTCTTTGAGGTGTCGGCAGACAGCTTGTTGTATTCCGACGAGTTCAAGATGCCTTGCTGATAGATGTGGTGCAGTTCGTAGGCTATCAGGTCGACACTGCCGTTGGGCAGCCCGGGGATGCCGTCCGGGTAGTCCTGTCTCAGCTGGTGTATCTTGACGTTCTCTACTGTGGGCTGATACTCATAGTAAGGTTCAAACTCCCGGAGCAGGCTGTCGCGCTCCTTGTTCACCAGCTTCTCGCTCTTGTAGATGGGGAAGTCGAACGGGGCGGTGAAGTCGGCATAGCGCCAAGGCTTGCCAATCTCCACCTTGAAGTTGGTACTGTTGTCGCGGGGCATGGCCCAGACGATGAGGGCGACGGTACAGGCGACGAGGGCAACCTTAATGAGCAGGTTGCGCAGGAATATGTTCTTGATGATGGGTTGGTTCTTCATTGTTTTTTCACGTTTCGCCGACAAAGTTAGAAAAAAATGCTGAATTATGAATTAATTATTATGAATTATTTTGTATCTTTGCACACAAATTTCAGTAAAGATATGTCAGAAAGAAGAGTTAGAGTACGTTTTGCCCCAAGTCCTACGGGGGCTTTGCATATCGGCGGAGTACGCACCGCCTTGTATAATTACCTGTTTGCCAAGCAGCACGGCGGCGACCTGGTGTTCCGTATCGAGGATACCGACTCCAACCGCTTTGTGCCCGGTGCCGAGGAGTATATCATCGAGTCGTTCAAGTGGCTGGGCATCAAGTTTGACGAGGGTGTCAGCTTCGGTGGCGACAAAGGCCCGTATCGCCAGAGCGAGCGCCGCGATATTTATAAGAAGTATGTGCAGCAGCTGCTGGATGATGACAAGGCATATATCGCCTTTGACACGCCCGAGGAGCTGGAGGCCAAGCGTGGCGAGATACAGAACTTCCAGTACGACGCCCACACCCGCAGTCAGATGCGCAACTCGCTGACCCTGCCCAAGGAGGAGGTCGACCAGCTGATAGCCGATGGCAAGCAGTATGTCGTGCGTTTCAAGATTGAGCCGGGACGCGAGGTGCTGGTCAACGACCTTATCCGTGGCGAGGTGCGCGTGAAGAGCGACATCCTCGACGACAAGGTGCTCTATAAGAGTGCCGACCAGCTGCCCACCTACCATCTGGCGAACATCGTCGATGACCACCTGATGGAGATTACCCACGTCATCCGTGGCGAGGAATGGCTGCCGTCGGCACCGCTCCACGTGCTGCTCTATGAGGCTTTCGGCTGGGCCGACACCATGCCGCAGTTCGCCCACCTGCCGCTGCTGCTGAAACCCGACGGCAAAGGCAAGCTGTCGAAACGCGACGGCGACCGTCTGGGATTCCCCGTCTTCCCCTTGGAGTGGCACGACCCGAAGACCGGCGACGTGAGCCGTGGCTACCGTGAGGACGGCTACTTCCCCGAGGCTGTCATCAACTTCCTCGCCCTGTTGGGCTGGAATCCCGGCACGGAGCAGGAACTCTTCACCCTGGACGAGCTTGTACCGCTGTTCGACATCACGAAGTGCTCGAAGGCCGGAGCAAAGTTTGCCTACGACAAGGGCATCTGGTTCAACCACGAGTATATCCTGAAGAAGTCTGCCGACGAAATAGCCAGAATCTGGTTGCCCGAGGTGCAGCAGCACTGTCCGCAGGCGACGCTTGAGCGTGTGACGAAGGTCTGCGAGATGATGAAGGACCGCGTGTCGTTCGTCAAGGAGCTGTGGCCGCTCTGCTCGTTCTTCTTTGAGGCACCTACAGAGTACGATGAGAAGACGGTGAAGAAGCGCTGGAAAGAAGACTCTGCGCAGCAGTTGACGGAACTCATCACCGTACTTGAAGGCATCGCCGACTTCTCGCTTGAGAACCAGGAGCAGATCGTCCACAAGTGGATAGAGGAGAAAGCGTATAAGCTTGGAAATATCATGAATGCCTGGCGACTGACGCTGGTTGGCGAGGGTAAAGGTCCTGGTATGTTCGACATCTCGGCATTTCTCGGCAAGGAGGAGACTATCAGACGAATGAAGAAAGCCATCGAAGTGTTGGAAGCCCCCCATTCTGCCCCCGAGGGGACTACAAGTAATTAACGGTGATGGGGTATGACTACCAGACTGCCGACCCTGCTTTGTATCAACTTCTTAAGGACTTCTCACGACGGAACCGCAATCATCCGACGGAAGCAGAGGCACTCCTTTGGGAATATCTAAACGCCAACGGACTGGGGGTAAAGTATAAGAGGCAGCATATCATTGGCGATTACATAGCCGACTTCGTTTGTCTGTCTCATAAGTTGATAGTAGAGCTGGATGGTGGATACCATCAATTGGCTTGCCAACAGATAAGTGATGCCCAACGTACGCAATGGTTGGAAGCCATGGGCTACAGAGTCATTAGATTTACGAACCAAGAGTTGTTTAACGATATAAATAAAGTTTTAGAAAGCATTGAAGAAAACCTATATGCGTAAAACTATAGAAGCCCCCTCGGGGGCAGTAGGGGGGGCTTTAGCTTATGTATAACCTGTTCATATACTTGTACCTGTTCGGCGTAGCCGTCTGCAGCCTGTTCAATGAGAAGGTGCGCAAGATGTGGCGTGGCGAGCGGGAGGCTTTCCGCGTTCTCAAGGAAAAGGTCGACCCCGAAGCGAAGTACGTGTGGTTCCATGCCGCCTCGTTAGGTGAGTTTGAACAGGGACGACCACTCATGGAACAGTTGCGGCGTGACCATCCGGCGTATAAAATCCTGCTGACGTTCTTCTCGCCCAGCGGCTACGAGGTGCGCAAGAACTATGAGGGGGCCGACATCATCTGCTACCTGCCTCTCGACACCATCAGCAATGCCCGCCGCTTCCTCAAGGCGGTGCAGCCCGTGGCGGTTTTCTTCATCAAGTACGAGTTCTGGTACAACTACCTGCATATCCTGAAGCAGCGCGGCGTGCCTACCTACAGTGTGTCGTCGATATTCCGTCCGGACCAGGTCTTTTTTAGGTGGTACGGCCGTCATTACAGCCGAGTGCTGAAATGCTTCACCCATTTCTTCGTGCAGAACGAGCAGAGCCGCGAACTGCTGGCAACGATTGGCATTACCTGTGCCACCGTCGTCGGCGACACCCGCTTCGACCGCGTGTTGCAGATTAAGGAGCAGGCGAAGCAGTTGCCTATAGTAGAGCAGTTTGTCGGCGAGGCTCCCAAGGTGTTTGTTGCTGGTTCGTCGTGGCCCCCCGATGAAGATATTTTCATCCGTTATTTTAAGGAGCATCCTGAGTGGAAGCTGGTCATTGCCCCCCATGTCATCGGCGAGGATCACCTGCAGCAGATTGAACAAAAGCTCGAAGGCTGGAGCGTGCAGCGCTATACAGCCCCCCCCTCCGCCCCCGAGGGGGCTACAAGTGTGTTGCAGCAAGGTAATGAAGCCCCCTCGGGGGCCGTAGGGGGGGCTTTAATCATCGACTGCTTCGGCTTGCTATCCAGCATCTACCGCTACGCTACCGTCTGCTATGTCGGCGGTGGCTTCGGCGTCAGCATCCACAACACTGTGGAGGCGGCAGTGTGGGGCAAGCCCGTCATCTTCGGACCGGAGAATCAGAAGTTCCAGGAGGCTCAGGAGCTGAAGGCTTGCGGTGGAGGCCTTGAGATTAAGGACTACGATGACTTTGCCCGTATCATGGACCGCTTGTCTGCTGATACCGACGCTTTGCAAAAGGCCGGCCGTGCTGCCGGCGATTACGTTATGGGTAAGGCAGGTGCCGTGGAGAAAATCTTAGCCAGCGTCAAGCTATAATATGAAACCTATGTGGATGCTGCTCTTTATGGTGTTGCCGCTGATAGCCGTCGCCTATCTGTCGTGGCATGTGTGGGTACTTCTCCCCATGGCTAAGATATGGAAGGCGTTCGTTATCCTACTGGGCGTGGGCTCGTTCCTGCTGCTCTTCATCAATTTCGGACGGCGGTTTGACGGTCTGCCGTTGCCTGTAGCTCAGGCTTTCTATGAGATAGGCACGTCGAGCCTTTTCGTCATGCTCTATCTTGTGATGCTGTTTCTTGTGCTCGACCTGGGGCGTCTCGTCCGCCTTGTGCCCCGTTCATGGCTCTATCAGAACGGATGGACGGCCGCTGCCATCCTGGTGGCGATGGTAGGCGTCTTCCTCTACGGCAATATCCATTATAAGAATAAGGTACGCGTGACGCTGGATTTGAAGACCGACAAGCCATTGGCGCATGACTACAAGATTGTCATGATGAGCGACTTGCACATCGGTTACCACAATCCGCGGCGGGAACTGGCCCGCTGGGTAGACCTCGTCAATGCCGAACACCCGGACTTCATACTGATTGCTGGTGACATCATTGACGGCTCCATACGCCCTCTCATCGAGGAACGCATGGCCGAGGAGTTCCGGCGCCTGCAGGCACCCGTCTATGCCTGTCTGGGGAACCATGAGTATTACAGCGGCATACCAGAGGCCCGGCAGTTCTACCGCGATGCCGGCATCCGTCTGCTTATTGACGACAGTGTTGTCGTCGACTCCTCCATCGTCATCATCGGCCGTGACGACCGTACGAATATGAGACGAAACGTAGTCCCGACAGCCTCCCCAACAGCCCCCGGGGGGACTCTGCCTTATTCCATCCTCCTCGACCATCAGCCCTACAACCTCGACCGAACAGAGAGAGCCGGTATCGACTTCCAACTCAGCGGGCATACCCATCGTGGACAGGTGTGGCCTATCTCGTGGATTACCGATGCCATCTATGAATGTTCGTGGGGTAGCTACCAGCGTGGCAATACGCGGTATTACATTTCGAGCGGCATCGGTATCTGGGGCGGTAAGTTCCGTATTGGCACTCAGTCGGAATATGTGGTGGCAACGCTAAGTTCTACAGACGGAAACCGAAAAGCAGGTTTGAGGTGAAGATGAAGTGGAAGTTGACTTCTCACGTAGTCTGGTTTCTGTCTTCTGTCAGATAGTATTTGGAATACTGTACGTAATGCTCGGCGTTGTCGGTCTGGCCGGGGCGTACGGGCTTGATGTATTTGGCCGGGACGCCGCCCCAGATTTCGCCAGCGGGAATCTTCATGTTCTGCAGTACTAAGGCGCCAGCTGCCACTATCGCACCTTCGCCAACCTCGCAGCCGTCGAGCAGTGTGCTGCCCATGCCGATGAGTGCATGGTCGTGGATGGTGCAGGCGTGGACGGTGACGTTATGGCCTATCGTCACGTATGAGCCGATGTGCGTCGGTCCCGTCTCGTGGGTCACGTGGATGCATGAGCCGTCCTGCACGTTGGTGCAGTTGCCGATGGTGATGGGAGCTACGTCGCCGCGAACCACGGCATTGAACCATACCGAGCACTCGTCGCCCATCGTCACGTCGCCAACGATGGTAGCGTTCTCACTGAAATAGCAGTCTCGCCCCCATTTGGGAGCGAGACCGCGATATGATTTGATTAGTGCCATGATGAGCTTAGAGGTTGGGGTTGATCTTGCTCCACTCCGAGATGGGGGGCACGATGTTCAGCGTCACCAGTTCGTCGCGCATCTTGCAGAGGTGCTCGTAGCTCTGGTCGAGCTTGGCGTTCTCCTCGGGCGTGCCCTGGGGGACCTCGAACTTAGCACCCTCGGCCGTCATCGTGGTCTTCATGGCCATCATGATGTGGTCGTACTTGTCGGTCTTCACGTAGGTGCCTACGGGGAAGCGGAAGGGTTCGCCACCCATAGCGGCACGGATCATCTCAACAGAGAGGTAGGCCGGGCTCTGGAACGACGAACGGCCGCGCAGCTCGATAATCTTGGCACCTCCCTTGGTGACGTCGGTCTTCATCTGTTCCCACTCCTCGACGGGGAACTCCGCTGTGCCGATGATGTCGGTCAGCTTGCGGCCCTTAATCTCCACGTGGCTGCCGAAGACGGCCATCTGCTCGCCGTGGCCACCGTAGGTAGCGCAACCGGTAATCTCGTTCTGCATCACGCCGAACTTCTTGGCCAGAGCACTCTGCAGACGGGTGGTATCCAGTGCGGCGAGCGTCGTCACCTGTCCGGGTTTCAGGCCAGAGTAGAGCAGGGTTACCAGACCGGTAAGGTCGGCGGGGTTGAAGATGATGACGACGTGCTTCACGTCGGGGCAGTATTTCTTGATGTTCTGGCCCAGTTCCTCGGCAATCTTGCAGTTGCCTGCCAGCAGGTCCTCGCGGGTCATGCCAGCCTTACGGGGAGCGCCGCCGCTGGAGATGATGTACTTAGCGTTCTTGAAAGCTTCCTCGGCGTTGGTCGTTGCCACGATGTTCACATCGTCGAAGCCACTCTGACGCATCTCCTCGGCCACACCCTCGGGTGAGAAGACGTCGTAGAGACAGATTTCACTTGTCAGACCCATCATCAGGGCTGTCTGAGCCATGTTTGAACCAATCATGCCAGCTGCGCCGACGATGACCAGTTTGTCGTTTGTTAATGTTGCCATAATCTTGCGTGTATTGTTTTTTAAATTTAAGTGGTGCAAAGATACACAAAAAAAATCAGAGTGCCAGCGTATTAACAGAGATTAATATTTGGCGTTGCTTCTTTGCAAACTCGACGTTTCAAAATACGATTATCGAAGCCGGAAATGGTATTTCGCATCGCTGCGTTGATGTAAGGTCAAGATCCGACATTCCTCTTGTTGTTAATTCGTGAGCGGGTGGAGCGCATGGTGCTGTCGCTGATGCCCAGGATGCGCATGATCTCATCGTCGCTTCTGCCTTCGTGTGACGGTGAAAGGTCATCGCCCTATGGTAAAACTGACAACAGAAGGTATGTTGACACAGGTAGACGGAACACTCTTAGGACAACTTGCGTCGGGTGACGTGTTGTGGAGGTCGGAACTCACCAACAACTGGTAGATAGTCGTGGTAAGTACTATGAGTTGGTGAAAAATCAGTTGGAATTGGGCGGTTAGTCGAAAAAAATGATTAACTTTGCAGCAGAATCTCTCGCAGCAGGTGCTGGACAGACTCCTTAGGAGTTGAGTGGATGTGAAACAAGAATAAAAATATATGACAATGAAGAGATTTCTTTTATTCACCGTACTGATGGCAGCCGCTATGCCCTTTATGGCACAGCAAGTGAAGTATTCCGTTAAGGGAAGTTATGCAGACAATGGGAAGAAGGTCTATCTGACAGACAAACTCACCGAAAAGGCTCTTGACAGTGTGGTCGTCGCCGACGGCAAGTTTGCCTTCAGCGGTTCTGCCGACAAGGACGCCCTGCTGGGTGTTCAGGCTGAGAATACAAAGTGGAGAAGCATGTTCTTCAACGACGGCACGCCTGTAGTGGTCAACTTAAACGACAGTACGCTGAAGGGCTCTCCGCTCAACGAGCGTTTGTCGGCATACGATCTGCAGATGACCCGTCCGCAGACGGCTTTCACAAAGAAAGTCGCGGCGATGTCGGAGGCAGAGATAAGAGCGCATTCCGATGAGGTGACCAACGAGATGCAGAAAGTGATTGACGGTCAGATAGCCTTGGCAAACAAGATTTTTGCCGACGAGCGCAATACGCTGATTCCTCTGGCCTTTTCGGAATTGTACTTCTACGACAACGGCGTGGAGGCGTACGACCAGTTGGTCAAGGAGCAGGTTGTTTTTGCTAACCATCCTGTGCTGAAGAAGTCGAGAGACATTATTGCCGAGCTGCTAAAGCCGGAGGACGGTCCGAAGACGGCCTTCATAGGCCAGACGTTTACCGACCTCGAGATGGCCGACCCCGACGGCAAGCTACACAAGGTCAGCGAGCTGGTAGGCGAGGGGAAATGGGTGCTCGTCGACTTCTGGGCTTCCTGGTGCGGTCCCTGCCGTGCGGAGATGCCTAACGTGCTTGAGGCTTACAATAAGTATCATACCAAGGGCTTCGAGGTTGTCGGCATCTCTTTCGATAACAAGAAAGACGCGTGGATGAAAGCCGTCAAGCAGCTCAACCTCCCGTGGATGCAACTCTCTGACCTGAAAGGGTGGGAGTGTGCCGCTGCTCCGGTCTATAAGATTGATGCTATTCCCGACAATATCCTCATCGACCCGCAGGGCAAGATTACAGACCGCGGCCTTCGCGGCAAGAATCTGCACAGGCGCCTGCAGAGAATCTTCGGTGAGTGAGCCCCGGTTGGTACTAATGATTGCAGATATAGCCTGCAATGCGACTCATCATGGACTGGCCGTCGTTGACGTGCTCCAGTATCTTCCAGTCTATGCGGTAGTCGATGTGCTCCTCCACGGCAATGCGGTCCTTGGTTAGCCACTTGACTTTCGAGACGTTGTTGAAGCCCAGCTTGTAGGCTTTCTTGCCAATATACTCCACAGGGTTAGCGATGCCTCCCCGGCCAAGCATCACCAGCGCGAAGCTCTGAGGCGTGAAGACATAGAACGTGTTGCGGTACTTGCTGTCCTCGTACTTCTCGAGCATCACCGGCAATGCCTTTTTCACGTCACGCAGCTCGTCCACGTCGCCCAGCACGCGCCAGGTGCCGAGCAGCGGGTTGGCCTTGTCGGCAACGGGGATGGCGTTCAGCGCATCGAAGGCCAAACGTGCTGGCTCTGAGTATTGGTTGGCCTCGTATTTCTCTATGCACCAGTCGTTCTCGGGGAAATAGGCGTGGTTCCTGTACGTGCTCCACCACTTCATACTGAAATGGTCGGCATTGCTGTCGTAGATGAGGGTGCTCTTGTCGTTCGTGTCCTCATGGTGATCGCCCGTGTAGTTGAACACTGTCTTGTCGTTTTGGGAAATCATAAAGGCGGCCTGCCGCATCGAGAGCATGAGCGTCACGCTGTCGGTACAGATCTTGTACTGCTCGAACGGCGCCTTCACTTCGCCCTGCTTCCCGGTGAGCGTCATCAGCTTGTAGATGCCACGCGGGTTCTCAGTCTGTGCGTTCGAGAGGGCTGGCAGTAATAGGATGGCTGCTGCCATAAACATTTTCATTGCTTTGTTCATATTGGTTAGCGGTTTAAGTATACCTAAGTTTGTGAAATGCTGTGCAAAAATAGCATTTTCTTTTGAAATAACCAAGAAAAATGCTACCTTTGCAACAAAAACCGGGAAAGCATGATGAATAACACAGTGAACCAACGACTGGAAGACCTCCGCGAGGTGATGCGGCGCGAACACATTGCCGCGTTTATCTTCCCCAGTACCGACCCGCATCAGGGCGAATATGTTCCCGACCACTGGAAGGGACGTGAGTTTATCAGCGGCTTCAACGGCTCCGCCGGTACCGCCGTTGTCACACTGAATGCCGCAGCGCTCTGGATTGACTCCCGCTACTTCCTCGCTGCCGAGGAACAACTGAAAGGCACGGAATATCAGCTGATGAAGCTGAAGGTGGAGGGCACGCCCACCATCGCTGAATGGCTGGGCCGCGAATGTGGAGCGGGAGCCGAGGTTGCTGTCGACGGAATGGTTAATTCCGCCAACAGCGTCAAGGAACTGATAGCCGACCTGCGCCGTCAGGGAGGCATCACCGTGCGCACCAACTTCGATCCGTTGAAGCTGATCTGGCGTGACCGTCCGGCTATACCCGAGAACGCGTTGGAGATTTACCCAACGGAATATGCCGGCGAGACGACGGCCAGCAAGATAGCCCGCATCCGAAAGGCTCTGCGCGAGAAGCATGCCGACGGTATGCTGATGGCAGCCCTCGACGACATCGCCTGGACGCTGAACCTGCGCGGTACGGATGTACATTGCAATCCAGTGTTCGTCAGTTACTTGCTCATCTCGACACAGAATGTCACCCTCTATATAGATAAGGTTAAGCTGACACCCGAGGTGTCGGCCTATCTGCAGCAGGAGGGCGTTAGTGTAGATGGCTACGAGAATGTCGTGAAAGGACTGAAGGACTATTTTGAGTACAACATTCTGATAGACCCGGACGAGGTGAACTACACGCTCTACAAGGCGGTGACCCGCGAACGGGTGGAGGATGAGTCGCCCGTGAAGCGGATGAAGACCGTGAAGAACCCCACAGAGATGGCGGGTTTTAGGTCGGCGATGCTGCGTGACGGCATCGCTATGGTGAAGTTCTTGAAATGGCTTGAGGAGAGGGGTGAGGGTAATGAGACCGAACTCTCCGTCGACCGCAAGCTGACGGCCCTCCGTGCTGAACAGCCGCTCTACCGCGACCTCTCGTTCGACACGATAGCCGCCTACGGTGCCCACGCCGCCATTGTTCACTATGAGGCGACAACACAGACCGACTGTCCGCTGGAACCACGCGGTCTGCTGCTGTTGGACAGCGGTGCCCAATATCTCGACGGCACTACTGACATCACACGAACTATCGCCCTCGGCCCTCTGACCGATGAGCAGCGGCGTGTCTATACGCTGGTACTGAAAGGGCACATCCAGATAGAACTGGCTAAGTTCCCCTCGGGCATCAGCGGTTCGCAGCTCGACGTGCTGGCACGAGCTGCTATGTGGCGTGAAGGCTTTAACTACCTGCATGGAACGGGGCACGGCGTGGGCTGCTACCTCTCTGTCCACGAAGGTCCGCATCAGATTCGGATGGAGTGGAAACCCGCACCCCTCGTCAGCGGTATGACCGTCACCGACGAGCCCGGCATCTACTTGGCAGACCGCTTTGGCGTGCGCATCGAGAACACCCTGCTCGTCGTACCTTATCAAGAGACGGAGTTCGGCCAGTTCCTGCAGTTCGAGCCGCTGACGCTCTGTCCTATCGACAAGCGCCCCATCATTGCCGAGATGTTGTCGCAGGAGGAGGTCGACTGGCTTAACGGCTATCACCAGACGGTCTTCGACCGGCTTTCACCGCATCTTGATGCCGACGAAGTGGAGTGGTTGCGCCAGGCTTGTGCGCCATTATAGGTTTTTACGTGCTCTATATAGGTCTTCTTACAAGCTTAAATAATCGCGTTTTTAAGACGTGAAAGGTGCTCTTTCAGGTCTCTCTGATAGCTTTTTCCGCTAAGAAAACACTCAGTAATGTGCAAATATTGAAAAAGTTAGCTAAAAACTTGGTAGTTTGGTTAAAAAGTAGTACCTTTGCACCCGCTTTTCGTGGTCCCTGGCCAGAAGCATGAAGTTAAACAATTAAAAATTTAAAACAAAAGCAAAATGATTATCGTACCTGTAAAAGAAGGTGAGAACATCGAGAAGGCTCTCAAGAAATTTAAGAGAAAGTTTGAAAAGACTGGCGTTGTGAAGGAACTCCGTCGCCGTCAGCAGTTCGACAAGCCCTCTGTTCTGAAGCGCCTGAAGATGGAGCACGCCATCTACGTACAGCAGCTCCGTACCAACGAGGAATAAAAAAAGTTCCCCGAAAATTTGGTGGATTGAAAAAATTTCCGTAAATTCGTTGCCAAATTCTGAAAGGCAACGTTTATGATGGTCGACCAGTTCCTGAATTACCTGCGCTACGAGCGGAACAGAAGCCCTCGTACGGTGCAGTTGTACGAAAAGAGTCTTCGCGATTTCGAAACGTATGTTCAGGGGTTGGACGATTGTCTTTCGTTGGAAACGGTTGATACTGATGTCGTCCGAAGTTGGGTGGAGCTCCTGATGGATGAGGGTAAGAAGCCGACGACGGTCAACTTGGAGCTGAGCGCCATTAGGACTTTCTACCGCTACGCCCTTTCGAGGCATATCGTGGCAAAAGATCCGGCTCACGCCGTGATCGGCCCGAAGAAACCCAAGCCGCTGCCGCAGTTTGTGCGGGAGTCGGAGATGGACGAATTGCTGGACGAACAGCATTGGAAGGACGATTATAATAATGTACGTGCGCGTACTATTATATTATTGTTCTATGAAACAGGTATCCGTCTGGCAGAGTTGGTGGGACTGGACGACGCTGATGTCGATCTGGCAGCCATGCAACTGAAGGTGACTGGCAAGCGCAACAAACAGCGCATCGTCCCTTTTGGTGAAGAACTTGCCGCCGCACTACGCGACTATGTCGCACGGCGTGACCGGGAGGTAGAACGCCAGTCGCCGGCTCTGTTCCTAGACAGGAAAGGCGAGCGGATCAGCCGGAGCGTGGTGCAGCGCATTGTCAAAACACACCTGACGGGGTTTACGACGCTGAAGAAACGTTCGCCTCACGTGTTGCGACACAGCTTTGCCACCGCTATGCTGAACAACGGCGCAGGTCTCGAGAGTGTCAAGAAGCTGCTCGGTCACGAGAGCTTGGAGACGACGGAGATTTATACGCACACAACGTTGGAACAGCTAAAACGAGTTTACAATGAAGCCCATCCAAGGGCATAACCTTATTTAATAACTATTTAAAAATAGGAGGTAACTATGGAAATTAAGATTCAGTCGATTCACTTCGACGCCACCGAGAAGTTAGAGGCGTTCATCGAAAAGAAGGTCGCCAAGTTAGAGAAATCATTTGAAGATATACAGAAAGTAGAGGTGCAATTGAAAGTTGTCAAGCCTGCTACCGCTCAGAATAAGGAAGTCAGCCTCTCTGTGGCTGTCCCTGGGTCGACTCTCTTTGTAGAGAAAACAACCGACTCTTTTGAGGAGAGTACCGACCTTTGCGTCGACTCAATGCGGGCTCAACTGCAGAAATTTAAGGAAAAATTGAGGAATCATTAAAAAAAACTCGAAAAAGTTTTGGTAATTCAAAAATAAGTCGTAACTTTGCAGCCGTTTTCCGACAGGTCGTAAATCTGAAACAGAGAACGGCTGCTTTGAGAAGCCTCTTTAGCTCAGTTGGCCAGAGCACGTGATTTGTAATCTCGGGGTCGTTGGTTCGAATCCGACAAGAGGCTCAAGGATAGCGAAAGCAATCCAAGCCGCACGTCTCAAAAAAAAGAGAGGAAGACAAGACGCAAGTCTATAAATTGGGTGGATACCAGAGTGGCCAAATGGGGCAGACTGTAAATCTGCTGGTTTTTACCTTCGGTGGTTCGAATCCATCTCCACCCACTCTCAAGAGGTGTTTTTGCGGAAATAGCTCAGTTGATAGAGCACTAGCCTTCCAAGCTGGGGGTCGCGGGTTTGAGCCCCGTTTTCCGCTCTATGAACAAATGCTGTAATAGCTCAGTGGTAGAGCACTTCCTTGGTAAGGAAGAGGTCCTGAGTTCAACTCTCAGTTACAGCTCTCTGAGAGAAATGAGGAGGAGCAAAAACATAAGTATTCAAAATATACAAAATTAATAAACAAACAAAACAATGGCAAAAGAGAATTTTGTGCGCACCAAACCGCACGTAAACATTGGTACTATCGGTCACGTTGACCACGGTAAGACTACTCTGACTGCTGCTATCACCACTGTGCTGGCTAAGCAGGGTCTCTCCGAGGTGAAGTCTTTCGACCAGATTGATAATGCTCCCGAGGAGAAGGAGCGTGGTATCACCATTAACACCGCTCACGTTGAGTATGAGACTGCAAAGCGTCACTATGCTCACGTTGACTGCCCGGGACACGCCGACTATGTGAAGAACATGGTAACTGGTGCTGCTCAGATGGATGGTGCTATCCTCGTAGTTGCTGCTACTGACGGTCCTATGCCTCAGACTCGTGAGCACGTCCTGCTCGCTCGTCAGGTGAACGTTCCCCGTCTGGTGGTGTTCCTGAACAAGTGTGATATGGTTGAGGATGAGGAGATGCTGGAGCTCGTTGAGATGGAGGTCCGCGAGATTCTGGAGCAGTATGAGTTCGAGGAAGATACTCCTATCATCCGTGGTTCTGCCCTCGGTGCCCTGAACGGTGTTGCCAAGTGGGAAGAGAAGGTGATGGAGCTGATGAACACCTGCGACGAGTGGATTCAGGAGCCTCCGCGCGCTACCGACAAGCCCTTCCTGATGCCTGTTGAGGACGTGTTCTCTATCACAGGTCGTGGTACTGTTGCTACCGGCCGTATCGAGACTGGTGTCATCCACGTTGGTGACGAGGTTGAGCTGCTCGGTCTTGGTGAGGACAAGAAGTCGGTTGTTACCGGTGTTGAGATGTTCCGCAAGATTCTTGATGAGGGTCAGGCTGGTGATAACGTAGGTCTGCTGCTCCGCGGTATTGATAAGAACGAGATCAAGCGCGGTATGGTGCTCTGCCATCCGGGTCAGATCAAGCCCTTCAAGAAGTTCAAGGCTTCTATCTACGTCTTGAAGAAGGAAGAGGGTGGCCGTCACACTCCGTTCGGCAACAAGTATCGTCCCCAGTTCTACCTCCGCACCATGGACTGCACGGGTGAGATTACTCTGCCCGCTGGCGTTGAGATGGTGATGCCTGGTGATAACGTTGAGATCACTGTTGAGCTCATCTACGCTGTTGCTCTGAACAAGGGTCTGCGTTTCGCTATCCGTGAAGGTGGCCGCACCGTTGGTTCTGGTCAGATCACTGAGGTCTTCGAGGACTAATCGTTAGGTATATTGCTGTGCCACAGCAATACACAAAACAACAATAAGACCAAGCTCCCGTCAATGGGCGGGGGCTTATTTACGGGAATAGCTCAGTTGGTAGAGCATCGGTCTCCAAAACCGAGGGTCGTGGGTTCGAGTCCTCCTTCCCGTGCTAAAAGAAGATAATAAAGATGTTCAAGAAGTTTATTGAGTATTGCAAGGCTTGCTATGACGAGCTTGCCCATAAGACGACATGGCCGACGCGCTCTGAGTTGACTCACAGTGCCGTTGTTGTATTGTCTGCCTCTTTGGTAATAGCCTTGGTGGTATGGGCTATGGACAGTTTGTTCAAGTTTGTGATGACAGGTATCTATTCACTCGGAATGTAATTCCAGTAAATGAAGATTGAGAGATGGCAGAGTCAGGAATGAAATGGTATGTACTGCGTGCTGTTAGCGGAAAAGAGGCGAAGGTCAAAGAGTATCTTGAGGCTTTAATGAAGCATGACAAGGTGCTTGAGGCAAATGTTGGTCAGATTCTGCTTCCTACAGAAAAATACGCACAACTTCGCAACGGCAAACGTGTTGTGAAGGAGAAGCTGTTTCTTCCGGGCTATGTTCTTGTAGAGGCTAATCTCCAGGGTGAGGTGGCACATACTTTGCGCTTTACGCCAAACGTGCTTGGCTTCCTTGGTGGTCTTGACAATCCTTCACCTGTCCGTCAGGCTGACATTAACCGTATTCTCGGTACGGCAGAAGAGACTGCTATTCGTACTGAGGACGTGATGGTGCCTTTCTCAGTCGATGAGTCTGTGAAGGTGACTGATGGCCCGTTCAGCGGATTCAGCGGCATTATCGAAGAGGTAAATGCTGAGAAGCACAAGCTGAAGGTGAATGTGAAGATATTCGGACGTAAGACGCCGTTAGAACTTTCATTTAATCAAGTAGAAAAAGAATAGGACGTAATTTGTTACGGTACGTCCCTTTCGTATATACGGTCAGGGAGGCTTCCACTCTCGTGACTTATATAACAATCAAAATAATTACAAAACAGAAATGGCTAAAGAAGTTGCTGGATTAATCAAATTACAGATTAAATGCACTGGGTTCAAAGGGTATCAACATTATGGGATTCTGCAAAGAGTTCAACGCCAGAACCCAGGATAAGGCAGGAAAGATTCTTCCTGTTGTTATCACTTACTACGCTGACAAGTCATTCAGTTTCGTTATTAAGACTCCTCCCGCAGCTGTCCAGCTGATGGAGGCAGCAAAGGTCAAGGGTGGTTCTTCTGAGCCTAACCGTAAGAAGGTGGCTTCAGTGACCTGGGATCAGGTTCGTGCCATCGCCGAAGACAAGTTGGCTGACCTGAACTGCTTTACTGTAGAGTCTGCTATGAAGCTGATTGCTGGTACTGCTCGTAGTATGGGTATCACTGTACAAGGGGAGTTCCCTGGTAAATAACAAATAACTTCAATTAAGGAAATGAGTAAACTGACAAAAAATCAAAAGTTAGTAGCTGATAAGGTTGAAGCAGGGAAAGCCTACACGTTGAAAGAAGCCGCTGCGCTGGTGAAGGAAATCACCACGACAAAGTTTGAGGCTTCCGTAGATATCGATGTACGCTTGGGCGTCGACCCGCGTAAGGCTAACCAGATGGTTCGTGGCGTGGTATCGCTGCCGAACGGTACTGGTAAGGTCACTCGCGTGCTCGCTCTCTGTACACCCGACCAGGAAGCTGCTGCCAAGGAGGCCGGTGCCGACTATGTTGGTCTTGACGAGTATATCGACAAGATCAAGCAGGGTTGGACTGATGTTGATGTTATCATCACGATGCCGTCTTGCATGGGTAAGCTCGGTCCTCTCGGTCGTATCCTCGGTCCTCGTGGCCTGATGCCGAACCCGAAGAGTGGTACTGTGACTATGGATGTTGCTAAGGCAGTAAAAGAGGTTAAGCAGGGTAAGATTGACTTCAAGGTTGACAAGGCTGGTATTGTGCATACTTCAATTGGTAAGGTGACCTTCACCGCTGATCAGATTTTTGAGAATGCGAAGGAGTTTATCGCTACTATTATCAAGCTGAAGCCTGCTGCCGCCAAGGGTACATACATCAAGAGTATCTTTGTGTCAAGCACTATGAGTAAGGGTATCAAGGTCGATCCTAAATCAGTTGAATAAGGCCACTAATTTCACTAAATTAAACGAATTCAAATGAAAAAGGAAGTAAAAGATACTATTATTGTAGAGCTTGGCGAACAGCTGAAGAATTTTCCTCACTTCTACTTGGTCGACCTGGCCGGTCTGAATGCTGAGAAGACCTCTGAGCTGCGCCGCAAGTGCTTCAAGAACGAGATTAAGTTGCTGATGGTGAAGAACACGCTTCTTCACAAGGCATTTGAGGCATCTGACATTGACTTCTCTCCGTTGTACGACTGCTTGAAGGGTAACACTGCTATTATGTTCACCCAGACAGCTAACGTTCCCGCTAAGCTGATCAAGGAGTACAAGAAGGAAGGTATCCCCGCCCTGAAGGGTGCTTATGCTGAGGAGAGCTTCTTCGTTGGTGCTGACAAGCTCGAGGAGCTGGTTGCTATCAAGAGCAAGAGCGAGCTTATTGCCGATGTTGTTGCACTGTTGCAGTCTCCTATCAAGAATGTTGTCTCTGGCCTGAACGCTGGTGGCAAGATTCACGGCCTGCTTGACGCTATCGCTGAGCGTAACAAATAAGCGAAAAAAGTAACATTAACATTAAAAACAATTAAATTTTAAAATAAAATGGCAGATATTAAAGCTATTGCAGAAGAGTTGGTAAACCTTACTGTAAAAGAAGTAAATGAGTTGGCAACTGTCCTGAAGGACGAGTATGGAATTGAGCCCGCCGCTGCAGCTGTTGCTGTTGCTGCTGGTCCCGCAGCTGGCGGTGAGGCCGCTGCTGCTGAGGAGAAGACTTCTTTCGACGTCATCCTGAAGTCAGCCGGTGCTGCTAAGCTCCAGGTTGTGAAGGCTGTGAAAGAGGCTTGCGGTCTTGGCCTGAAGGAGGCTAAGGATCTCGTTGACGGTGCTCCCGCTACCGTTAAGGAAGGTCTGAGCAAGGAAGAGGCTGAGAACCTGAAGAAGACCATCGAGGCCGCTGGTGCCGAGGTTGAGCTGAAGTAATCAGTCACACATCAATATCTTTTGGTTAGGAACTCTCCAGTCGAGGGCTCCTAACCTTTTTCTTGTCTTTGCTAGTATCTCTAGGATGTCTAGATGTACTAGAAATACTAGAATACTAGAAACAAATAAATAATTATGGCATCAAAAGTAATAGACAACAGAGTAAACTTTGGCAGCGTCAAGAATCCCATGCCATTCCCCGATTTCCTTGACGTGCAATTAAAGTCTTTCAAAGACTTCCTACAGTTGGACACTCCGCCTGAGGAACGCAAGAACGACGGTCTGTATAAGGTGTTCGCCGAGAACTTCCCTATCACCGATACACGTAACAACTTTGTCCTTGAGTTCCTGGATTACTATATCGACCCGCCCCGTTACACCATCGAAGAGTGTCTGGAGCGTGGCCTGACGTATAGCGTACCCTTGAAGGCTAAGCTGAAGCTGTATTGCACCGATCCCGACCATGAGGATTTTGGTACGGTTATTCAGGATGTGTTCCTTGGTCCCATCCCTTACATGACGGCCAACGGTACGTTTGTCATCAACGGCGCCGAGCGTGTCGTGGTGTCACAGTTGCACCGCTCGCCGGGTGTTTTCTTCGGTCAGAACGTCCATGCTAACGGTACGTTGCTCTACTCCGCCCGTATCATCCCGTTCAAGGGTTCGTGGATCGAGTTCGCTACTGACATCAACAACGTGATGTACGCCTATATCGACCGTAAGAAGAAGTTGCCTGTTACGACGCTGTTGCGTGCCATCGGTTTTGAGTCCGATAAGGACATCCTTGAGATCTTCAATCTTGCCGAAGAGGTTAAGGTCAACAAGAAGGCTCTGAAGGGTGTCGTCGGTTCGAAGCTTGCCGCCCGTGTGTTGAAGAGTTGGAACGAGGACTTCGTCGACGAGGACACCGGTGAGGTGGTTTCCATTGAGCGTAACGAGGTTATCATGGAGCGTGAGACCGAGATTACT
The DNA here is from genome assembly GCA_900316475.1 of uncultured Prevotellaceae bacterium. GTDB lineage: Bacteria > Bacteroidota > Bacteroidia > Bacteroidales > Bacteroidaceae > Prevotella. Next base: position 38,664 of record ONDA01000032.1, on the reverse strand, counting down.
GAGGAGAACATGATGGACATCTTGGAGAGTGGTGCCCAGACCATCCTTGTCCATAAGGACGAGCAGGCCGCTCAGGACTACAGCATCATTTTCAACACATTGGCTAAGGACTCGTCGAACTCTGAGAAGGAGGCTGTGCTGTATATCTACCGCCAGCTGCGTAATGCCGACCCTGCTGATGATGCCTCGGCACGTGAGGTCATCCAGAACCTGTTCTTCTCCGACAAGCGCTATGACTTGGGCGACGTAGGTCGCTATCGTATCAACAAGAAGCTTGGTCTCAATACCGACATGGATGTCCGTGTGCTGACCAAGGAAGACATTATTGAGATTATCAAGTATCTCATCCAGCTCATCAACTCTAAGGCCACCGTCGACGATATCGACCACCTGTCGAACCGTCGTGTGCGTACCGTCGGTGAGCAACTGTCGAACCAGTTCTCTATCGGCCTGGCCCGTATGAGCCGTACCATCCGTGAGCGTATGAACGTCCGCGACAACGAGGTGTTTACTCCTATGGACCTTATCAATGCCAAGACCATTTCGAGCGTCATCAACTCGTTCTTCGGCACTAACCCGCTGTCGCAGTTCATGGACCAGACGAACCCGCTGGCTGAGGTGACCCACAAGCGTCGTCTCTCGGCACTGGGTCCTGGCGGTCTGTCGCGTGAGCGTGCCGGCTTCGAGGTGCGTGACGTACACTATACCCACTACGGCCGTCTCTGTCCTATTGAGAGTCCTGAAGGCCCGAACATCGGTCTTATCTCGTCGCTCTGCGTTTATGCCAAGATTAACGAGCTGGGCTTCATCCAGACGCCTTACCGTAAGGTGGAGAATGGTGTTGCCAACCTCGACAACAACGAGATTGTCTACCTGACCGCCGAGGAAGAGGCAGAGCATATCATCGGACAGGGTAACGCTCCGCTGAACGATGACGGTACGTTTATCCGCGACGTGGTGAAGTGCCGTCAGGATGCCGACTTCCCCGTCGTTCCCCCGACGGATGTCGACCTGATGGACGTCTCGCCGCAGCAGATTGCCTCTATCGCCGCCTCGCTCATCCCCTTCCTGGAGCACGATGACGCCCACCGTGCACTGATGGGATCGAACATGATGCGCCAGGCAGTGCCCCTGCTCCACAACGAGGCACCTATCGTAGGTACCGGTATTGAGAAGCAGGTTTGTGAGGACTCCCGCACGATGGTGACCGCCGAGGGCGATGGTGTTGTCGAGTATGTCGATGCCACCACCATCCGCATTCTCTACGACCGTACCGAGGACGAGGAGTTTGTCTCGTTCGAACCCGCTCTGAAAGAATATCGTATTGCGAAGTTCCGCCGTACGAACCAGAATATGACCATCGACCTGCGCCCCATCTGTAACAAGGGACAGCGCGTGAAGGCCGGTGACATCCTTACCGAGGGCTACGCCACCGAGAACGGTGAGCTGGCACTTGGCCGTAACCTCCTTGTGGCTTACATGCCTTGGAAGGGTTACAACTATGAGGACGCTATCGTGCTCAACGAGCGCATCGTCCGTGAAGACATCCTCACCTCCGTCCATGTCGACGAGTACTCTCTCGACGTCCGTGAGACGAAGCGTGGTGTCGAGGAGTTCACAGCCGATATTCCCAACGTCAGCGAGGAGGCTACCAAGGACCTCGACGAGAACGGTGTCATCCGTGTCGGTGCCCGTGTCGAGCCGGGCGACATCCTCATCGGTAAGATTTCGCCGAAGGGCGAGAGCGACCCGTCGCCTGAGGAGAAGCTGCTCCGTGCCATCTTCGGCGACAAGGCCGGCGACGTGAAGGACTCTTCACTGAAGGCCAATCCCTCGTTGTCGGGTGTCATCATCGACAAGAAGCTCTTCGCCCGTGCCATCAAGACCCGCCAGACCAAGATGCAGGACAAGAAACTGCTCGAGAAGATTGACGAGGAATACGAGGCAAAGGTTGACGACCTGAAGGATATCCTCATCGACAAGCTCGTCACGCTGACCAAGGGCAAGACCTCTCAGGGCGTGAAGGACTATACCGGTGCCGAGATTATCACCAAGGGTTCGAAGTTTACCGTTACGGCCCTGCGTAACTTAGAGTACGGCGACGTTCAGATCAGCAACTGGACTACCGACGAGCATAACAACCAGCTCATTGCCCAGCTGATTATCAACTTCATGAAGAAGTACAAGCTGCTCGACGCTGAGATGAAGCGTAAGAAGTTTGCCATCACTATCGGCGACGAGCTGCCCTCAGGCATCCTGCAGATGGCCAAGGTCTATGTGGCCAAGAAGCGTAAGATTGGTGTCGGTGACAAGCTTGCCGGTCGTCACGGTAACAAGGGTATCGTCTCGAAGGTTGTCCGTCAGGAGGATATGCCGTTCCTTGAGGACGGTCGTCCCGTCGACCTCGTGCTGAACCCGCTGGGTGTGCCTTCCCGAATGAACCTCGGCCAGATCTTCGAGGCTATCCTCGGTGCTGCCGGCAAGCGTCTCGGCGTGAAGTTTGCCACACCTATCTTCGACGGTGCCAAGCTCGACGACCTGGCCGAATGGACCGACAAGGCCGGTCTGCCCCGCCTCTGCTCTACTTACCTGTACGACGGTGAGACGGGTGAGCGCTTCGACCAGCCGGCAACGGTGGGCATCACCTACTTCCTCAAGCTCGGTCACATGGTTGAGGACAAGATGCACGCCCGTTCTATCGGCCCGTACTCACTCATCACGCAGCAGCCCCTTGGCGGTAAGGCCCAGTTCGGCGGCCAGCGTTTCGGTGAGATGGAGGTCTGGGCACTGGAGGCCTTCGGTGCCAGCCACGTGCTTCAGGAGATTCTTACTATCAAGTCTGATGATACCGTCGGTCGTGCCAAGGCCTACGAGGCCATCGTCAAGGGCGACCCCATGCCTACGCCGGGCATTCCCGAGTCGCTCAACGTGCTGCTGCACGAGTTGCGTGGCTTAGGTCTTAGCATAACCATGGACTAATTTGGTAATTGAAAATTGAAAATTGAAAATTGAAAATTATGGCTTTCAAGAAAGATAATAAGACAAAGAGTAATTTCACCAAGATTACCATCGGACTTGCTTCCCCCGAAGACATCCTCGATAGCAGCTATGGCGAGGTCACCAAGCCCGAGACCATCAACTATCGTACCTATAAGCCTGAGCGCGACGGCCTGTTCTGCGAGCGCATCTTCGGTCCTACTAAGGACTACGAGTGCGCCTGCGGCAAGTACAAGCGCATTCGCTACAAGGGCATCGTCTGCGACCGTTGCGGCGTTGAGGTTACCGAGAAGAAGGTGCGCCGCGAGCGTGCCGGCCACATCGAGCTTGTCGTTCCCGTGGCTCACATCTGGTATTTCCGTTCGTTGCCCAATAAGATTGGCTATCTGCTTGGTCTGCCCACCAAGAAGCTCGATGCCGTCATCTATTATGAGCGTTATATCGTCATCCAGCCGGGCCTTATGGCCGGTAAGAAAGACGGCGAGGGCAACGACATGATAGGCTCCAACAAGTTTGACCTTCTCTCTGAGGAGGAATACAACAACATCGTGGACAACTATATCGACGAGAACAACGACTATCTTGAGGACAGTGATCCTAATAAGTTCATTGCCAAGATGGGCGCTGAGGCCATCTACGACCTGCTCACCCAGCTCGACCTCGACTCGCTCAGCTACGAGCTGCGCGACCGTGCCAATACCGACTCTTCGGTGCAGCGCAAGAACGAGGCCTTGAAGCGTCTGCAGGTTGTCGAGGCTTTCCGTCAGAGTGTCGAGAAGGGCGTCAACCGTCCTGAGTGGATGATTATGAAGATCATTCCCGTGACACCCCCTGAGCTGCGTCCGCTCGTTCCCCTGGACGGTGGCCGTTTCGCCACGTCCGACCTGAACGACCTCTACCGTCGCGTCATCATCCGTAACAACCGTCTGAAGCGTCTGATGGAGATTCACGCTCCTGAGGTTATCCTCCGTAACGAGAAGCGTATGTTGCAGGAGGCCGTCGATTCGTTGTTCGACAACTCGCGCAAGTCATCTGCCGTGAAGAGCGACTCCAACCGTCCGCTGAAGTCACTGAGTGATTCGCTGAAGGGTAAGCAGGGCCGCTTCCGTCAGAACCTCCTCGGTAAGCGTGTCGACTACTCTGCCCGTTCGGTGATTGTCGTCGGTCCTGAGCTGAAGATGGGCGAGTGCGGTCTGCCGAAGCTGATGGCCGCCGAGCTCTACAAGCCGTTCATCATCCGCAAGCTCATCGAGCGCGGCATCGTCAAGACCGTGAAGTCGGCCAAGAAGATTGTCGACCGCCGCGAGCCGGTCATCTACGACATCCTTGAGAACGTCATGAAGGGTCACCCCGTGCTGCTGAACCGTGCGCCGACGCTGCACCGTCTCGGCATCCAGGCCTTCCAGCCGAAGCTCATTGAGGGTAAGGCCATCCAGCTTCACCCGCTGGCATGTACCGCCTTCAACGCCGACTTCGACGGCGACCAGATGGCTGTCCACCTCCCGCTGTCTAACGAGGCCATCCTCGAGGCTCAGTTGCTGATGCTCCAGAGCCACAATATCCTGAACCCTGCCAACGGCGCACCTATCACCGTGCCTTCGCAGGATATGGTGCTTGGCCTGTACTATATTTCAAAGATTCGCCCGGGCGCCAAGGGCGAGGGTCTGTCGTTCTACGGTCCCGAAGAGGCCATCATCGCCCACAACGAGGGTAAGTGCGACCTGCACGCCCAGGTGAAGGTAGTGGTCGACGACCGCGACGAGAACGGCAACCCCTACAAGCACAGCGTCGAGACTTCTGTGGGCCGTGTCATCGTGAACGGCATCATCCCCGAGCAGGTGGGCTATGTCAACAAGGTCATCTCCAAGAAGTCTCTGCGCGACATCATCGCCGACGTCATCAAGAACGTCGGTTTCGCTGAGGCCTGCGAGTTCCTCGACGGTATCAAGAACCTGGGCTACCGCATGGCTTACGAGGCCGGTCTGTCGTTCAACCTCGACGACATCATCATCCCGAAGGAGAAGGCCGAGCTGATTGAAAAGGGTAATCAGGAAGTGCGGCAGATCACTGACAACTATAACATGGGCTTTATCACTGACAACGAGCGTTATAATCAGGTGATTGATACCTGGACGCACGTCAACAACGACATCGGCAACATCCTGCTGAAGCAGATGACCGAGGCCGACCAGGGCTTCAATGCCGTGTTCATGATGCTCGACTCCGGTGCCCGTGGTAGTAAGGACCAGATTAAGCAGCTCTCCGGTATCCGCGGTCTGATGGCCAAGCCCCAGAAGGCCGGTGCCGAGGGACACCAGATTATTGAGAACCCCATTCTGTCGAACTTCAAGGAGGGCATGTCCGTGCTGGAGTACTTCATCTCTACCCACGGTGCCCGTAAGGGTCTGGCCGACACCGCCATGAAGACGGCCGACGCCGGTTACCTGACGCGTCGTCTCGTCGACGTCTCCCACGACGTGATTATCAACGAAGAGGACTGCGGCACGCTCCGTGGACTGGTCTGCACCGCCCTGAAGAATGGCGACGAGGTCATCAGCAGTCTGGCTGAGCGCATCCTCGGTCGTGTCAGCGTCCACGATGTCGTCAACCCGAAGACCGGCGAGATTATCGTGCCTGCCGGCGAGGAGATTACCGAGCCGTTGGCCGATGCCATTGAGAAGGCCGAGATTGAGAGCGTCGAGATCCGTTCTGTGCTCACCTGTGAGTCGAAGAAGGGCGTCTGCATGAAGTGTTATGGCCGCAACCTCGCTACCCGCCGTATGGTGCAGAAGGGTGAGGCCGTCGGCGTCATCGCCGCTCAGGCTATCGGTGAGCCGGGTACACAGCTGACGCTCCGTACGTTCCACGCCGGTGGTGTGGCTGCCAACGCTGCTGCCAACGCTACTATCGTCTGCAAGTACGAGTCGGCAAAGATTGAAATGGAAGAGGTGCGTACCGTACCGTTCGACGAGGACGGCCGCGAGTGCGAGATGGTGGTCAGCCGACTGGGCGAAATGCGCTTCGTCGACCCCAACACCAAGATTGTGCTCTCCAGCGTCAACGTGCCTTACGGTTCGTCACTCTATTTCAAGAATGGAGAGACCGTGAAGAAGGGCGACAAGATTGCCCAGTGGGACCCGTTCAACGCCGTCATCGTCACCGAGTATGCCGGTACGCTGAAGTTCAACGACGTCATCGAGGGCATTACCTTCCGTGCCGAGACCGACGAGACCACCGGCTTGACCGAGAAGATTGTCACCGAGTCGAAGGATAAGACGAGGGTTCCCACCTGTGACGTGCTCGATGCTAACGGTGAGAAGATTGGTACCTACAACTTCCCCGTGGGTGGTCACGTCGTCGTCGAGGACGGCCAGACCGTGAAGACTGGTGAGACGCTCGTCAAGATTCCGCGTGCTGCCGCCAAGGGTGGTGACATCACCGCCGGTCTGCCCCGTGTTACCGAGCTCTTCGAGGCCCGCAACCCGTCGAACCCCGCTGTCGTCAGCGAGATTGACGGTGAGGTCACCATGGGTAAGGTGAAGCGTGGTAACCGCGAGATTATCGTCACCTCCAAGACCGGCGAGCAGCGCAAGTACCTCGTCTCGCTGTCGAAGCAGATTCTGGTGCAGGAGCACGATGCCGTGCGTGCCGGTACGCCGCTCTCCGACGGTGCCATCACGCCGGGCGACATCCTTGCCATCAAGGGTCCCACGGCCGTACAGGAGTACATCGTCAACGAGGTGCAGGACGTGTACCGTCTGCAGGGTATCAAGATCAACGACAAGCACTTCGAGATTATCGTCCGTCAGATGATGCGCAAGGTGCAGATCAACGACCCCGGCGACACGTCGTTCCTCGAGCAGGAGATTGTCGACAAGCTCGACTTCGCCGAGGAGAACGACCGCATCTGGGGTAAGAAGGTGGTTGTCGACGCCGGCGATTCCGAGACGATGAAGGCCGGCCAGATTGTCACCGCCCGCCGTCTGCGCGACGAGAACTCCGCGCTGAAGCGCCGCGACATGAAACTTGTCCAGGTGCGCGATGCCGTGCCCGCCACGTCGACCCAGATTCTTCAGGGTATCACCCGTGCTGCCCTGCAGACCAAGTCGTTCATGTCGGCAGCCTCGTTCCAGGAGACCACGAAGGTGCTCAACGAAGCTGCCATCCGTGGCAAGGTAGACTACCTGGAGGGTATGAAGGAGAACGTCATCTGCGGTCACCTGATTCCTGCCGGCACAGGCCTGCGTGAGTTTGAGAAAATTATCGTCGGCTCCAAGGAGGAGTACGAGCGTATGCAGGCCAACCGCAAGAATGTGCTCGACTTTGCTGAAGAGCCCATTATGGAGGAAAAGTAATATTTGACACTTTTGACGCACCTGTTTCCGTTATCATGCGGGGACAGGTGCTTTTTGAAACACTGTGAGGAAATAAGATGCGAAAGACTCTCTTAGTTGTATTGTTGATGGTGGCGTCTGTGCTGTCTGCTCAGATACCTCAATGGGTTCTCCATCCTAAATATTCCAGTATCAAACTTCTTGGTAACGGCTACTATGTCGTCTCCCTGAACGGTAAGTACGGAATGATGAATTCTAAGGAAGAGGTAGTGGTGCCTTTGGAGTACGACAATATGTCGCAGTTCAAGGATGGCATGGCCCTGCTTTATCAAAATGGCAAGTTCGTGGCTTTTGTCGATGACAAGGGACGGCTGACCGACATTGCTGCCCATAGCTATGCACCTGTCGCGTCGTTCGCTTTCGCCGACGACTACCTTCTTGTCAGCAATAGGACAGGCTACTATTTCGTCCATGCCAAGACCGGCGCTACCATTGGCCCTTTCTCCGACGGTATGCCCTTCTCCGAGGGCTATGCCGCAGTGAAAATTCCCAAGTCGCTCAAGCATGTGTTCGACGGCACTTCCGTCCTGCAGTACATCTCTGCCGATACGGGCCAGCCCGTCAGTCTTCCGACGTCAGACATTGATGCCGACGACGTCGATTTTCTCTCTTCTGTCAGTAACGGCAAGTCGATTGTCGTGGCCAAGAAGCGTGTTTACGAGTACGATTTCAGCGATGGCTCTATGAGGCCCTTGTCGATGGATGGCACTGATAACAAGAAGGCCCGCGTCTATACCCCCGAGCGTCTGGTAGTCCCCGTCCAGCAGGGCAAGGGCTATGTCGTAGCCCTGAAGGACGGCTCCATGTCGTTTGACGACAGGATGCGCCTGACGGCTATTCGCTACAATGGGCAGGAGCCACAGTTCTTCGACGTCCCTGAAGACGTTGAGCCTGAACCCGTCAGTGCGTTCCGCGGCGTCTCCTTCGACGATACGGAACTGTTAGGCTTGTCGTATCATGGCGACATCCTGCTGCCCGCTCAGTTTGAGCGTATCTCCAAGCTGGTAGGCGACGAGGCGCTGGTCCAGGTCAATGGCAAGTATGGCGTGCTGACGGTCGACACGAAGCGCTCGTGCCGTTTCATCCTCAACGACAATCTTGACATCGGTTTCGAGCACAAGACGGTAAACACCAATATCAAGGTTGTCTGTCCGCCCACGATGAAGCTCTCGCAGATGTCGCTTACCAGTTGCGACACGGCGTGCATCATCAACAGCGACACCCGTAGCGAGTCCTCGAATGTGGAGTCGGCGGTGCTGCGCTATGAGTGTACGCTGTCTATTCCCAAGAAGATAGGGCTGGAGCGCTCGTCGGCCAAGACGGCGGTGGCCCTGAATTACGACGGTCTGAAGTTTGCGCCGCAGGAAATCTCCTTCAATGCATGGTATGTCAACAATTACTATGTCGAGTTGCCTAAGCATCAGATAACTGGCGGTAAGTTGGAGGTGGATATACAAGTGAAGTATACGGGTGAGAGCGACAACACCTACTTCAAGAAAGTTTCTGTTGAAGCAGAAGATTCCGTCATCAGTACCATCACTAAGGTGACGGAGGAACTTTATAAAGCACAACTCTACAACTGGAAGAACGATAAAGTTGAATTCAGTGTCGATGTGACAGAAGACGATTGCCCGACCATTTCTTACCCATTCAGTCTTGAAGTAAAGAATAGTCAAACGGGTAAGCAGAAAACTCAGTCAGCAACCGTGACAAAGCCGGTGGCCACTGCTCGTCTGAGAACCAAGAAACCTACTCCGAGGCCTGGTACGAAGCCTCCAATATTTGACTTATAAAAAATAACATAGCTATGAACGAAAACGATAACAAGCAGCAGGGGCTGCAGATTGAATTAACGCCCGAGATAGCTCAGGGCGAGTACGCTAACTTTGCCATCATCACCCACTCGTCGAGCGACTTCATCCTCGACTTCGCCCGTGTCCTTCCCGGTGTGCCCAAGACGCAGGTCAAGAGCCGCGTCATCCTGGCTCCCGAACACGCCAAGCGCCTGTTGGCCGCTCTGCAGGAGAACATCATGCGTTACGAACGTGAGTATGGACAGATAAAGATTCCTAATCAGGAACCGCGTACCATTGCACCCTTTGGCACAAGTAAGGGAGAGGCATAATTTTGAAGTAAGAAGTAAGAGGTAAGAAGAAAGAAGTATGATTACAAAAACTCGCGAAATCTCATGGTCTAAAAACTCGCGAATCAAGTAATCATACTTCTTACTTATTCCTTCTTACTTCTTACTTATTGAAGCAAGATAGTCGGTGGGCGTCATGCCCGTCGACTCCTTGAACTTCTTCTGGAAGTAGCTGCGGTCGCTGAAGCCGCAGTAGTCGGCAATGGCCTCATTGCTCCATCCCGACTCCTCCCCGTAAGAGTTTTCCCGCGTACGCGCGCGTAGGGTAGTGAAAGCGGAAAACATCCCGCCCATCCCGCCCCTCATGATTAGCTACAAATTGTATGGTGAACGCCCCTTGAATGGCTTTCGCCCCCGTCTTAAAAAACGCAATTATCCGCTTATCCGCAAACTCTATTGAGTATCAGATGGTTAGCGTGAAATTATCCGCCATTTATCTGTCAATTATCCGCCATTTTTACCTTCTTCGGCGCTGAAACGTAACGGCCATTTAGCAACAGTCCGACGCTTGCGGACTTTTGTCCGCGGCCGTCGGACTGCACAGCGGAGCCGTCCTGCTGTGCACTCGAACGTCGATAAAACCCTGGAAATAACGGATAAAACCCGATTATGGCGGATAATTGGCGGATAATTGACGGATAATTTCACGCTAACCACCTGGCAATCAGCGGAGTTTGCGGATAAGCGGATAATTGCGCTTTTTAAGACGGGTGGAGTGGGAAAAAGGGCCAATCAACTGTAAAGGGGAAAGAACAATTTTTTCTGAAGAATTTCTTTGTCAGTTCCATTTTTTTTCATAACTTTGCGCCGTCGCTTGTTAGCCCATTCGTGGGTGGCGGGCGGTCTTATGTATGAGAAAGACGTTTTCGAACGTCTGTCGTTGTGATACACGAACTTCGCAAATCCGTTAAACTCACAGCAGGCAGATGACAACCGAGGCGTCTGCGTAGTGCGTTTCTATATACCTTATTTTATATAGTCCGTGCTGGCGTGGGCTGATGAGCGTTGTCTATCCTGTGTGGTTTGGGCAATGCGAAGGCCTGTGTATCCAGGATGGGCAAAAGAACAGACACCTACGTATTCTATGTCATAAGCAGACGTGAACCTATAGAGATGGTCAATTCCGGGGTGTCAATTTGGCGTGGAACGAAATTGTCAAGAACTAAAAAACTATAGTTTATGAAAAGATTTCTTCTTTATCTTATGTTACTCGTCACGCAGGTAACAGGTCTGACAGCCGTGCATGCCGCCACTAAGGAGGCTTACGCCGTGCTGAGTACCGACCAAACCACACTCTCTTTCTATTATGACACGAACAAGAGCAGCCGCTCCGGTACGGTGTACACCGCAGCAAACTTTCGTAAATATGATTCTGACAGTTGGGGGGCTTACAGGAGTCATATAACGAAGGTGGTGTTTGACAGTTCCTTTGCGAATTATACAGGATTGACCAGCACTGCTAATTGGTTCTACGGATGTAGCAAGATGACTACAATTTCCGGAATTGAGAACTTGAATACGCAGAATGTGACACGCATGTCCTTTATGTTCTCTGGCTGCAGTTCTCTTACAAGTTTAAACTTGAGTAGCTTCAATACGCAGAATGTGACATACATGAATTGTATGTTCTTTGGCTGCAGTTCTCTAACAACTTTAAACTTGAGCAGCTTCGATACGCAGAATGTGACAAACATGTGTTGGATGTTCCAGGACTGCAGTTCTCTAAAAACTATTGTCGTTGGCGGAGAATGGAGCACAACAAAGGTGATTGAATCGGCACAAATGTTTTATGGATGCACAAGTCTTGTTGGTGGCGACGGTACAAAATTCAACTCAAGCTACACGGACAAAACCAAGGCTTACGCCGGGCAGGGCGGTTATCTCACGCTGAAGGATGCCGGCACCAAGGAGGCTTACGCCGTGCTGAGTACCGACCAAACCACACTCTCTTTCTATTATGACACGTACAAGAGCAGCCGCTCCGGTACGGTGTACACCGCAGCAAACTTTCGTAAAAGTTCTAATGACAGTTGGGGGGCTTACAGGAGCAATATAACGAAGGTGGTGTTTGACAATTCCTATGCGAATTATACAGGATTGACCAGCACTGCTTTTTGGTTCTACAGATGTAGCAAGATGACTACAATTTCCGGGATTGAGAACTTGAATACGCAGAATGTGAAAGTCATGGAATCGATGTTCGATGACTGCAGTTCTCTTACAAGTTTAAACTTGAGCAGCTTCAATACGCAGAATGTGAAAAACATGTATGCTATGTTCTATGGCTGCAGTTCTCTTACAAGTTTAAACTTGAGCAGCTTCAATACGCAGAATGTGACAAACATGAGATTGATGTTCGATGGCTGCAGGTCTCTTACAAGTTTAAACTTGAGCAGCTTCAATACGCAGAATGTGACAAACATGGGTTCGATGTTCTCTGGCTGCAGTTCTCTTACAAGTTTAGACTTGAGCAGCTTCAATACGCAGAATGTGACAGACATGTCCTATATGTTCGGTGGCTGCAGTTCCCTTACAAGTTTAAACTTGAGCAGCTTCAATACGCAGAATGTGAAAGTCATGGAATCGATGTTCGATGGCTGCAGTTCTCTTACAAGTTTAAACTTGAGCAGCTTCAATACGCAGAATGTGACAAACATGTATGGTATGTTCGAAGGCTGCAGTTCCCTTACAAGTTTAAACTTGAGCAGCTTCAATACGCAGAATGTGACAAGCATGGGTTTTATGTTCGAATACTGCAGTTCTCTTACAAGTTTAAACTTGAGCAGCTTTAATACGCAGAATGTGACAGACATGTTTGCTATGTTCTGTGGCTGCAGTTCTCTAAAAACTATTGTCGTTGGCGGAGAATGGAGCACAACAAACGTGACTTATTCGGATGAAATGTTTAGTGGATGCACAAGTCTTGTTGGTGGCGACGGGACAAAATACAACTCAAACTACATGGACAAAACCAAGGCTTACGCTGGGCAGGGCGGTTATCTCACGCTGAAGGGTGCCGGCACGGGGACGGACACCAGGACCTACAACGGCCGCACCTGGATGATTGGCAACTATGCACCTATACGCTATGACTTTGAAAGCATCAACGCAGCTATGGCGAGCAACCAGGTGAAGGATGGCGACGTGCTGCTTGTTTTCTTTTCCGCTGTGTCCGGCGACCAGACCGTTTCGAAGAGCGTAAAGATCGTGGGGCAGAAGATTTATGAGAAAGGGCTAAATTCTCTGATAGAGAACCTCTATATTGAAGCACCGCAAGTCACTGTAGATTATATTCTGGTGAACAAAGACATTGTCGTCCGCGACAATGATGCACTGATAGAGCATTGCCGGGCAAACAACATTTTGAGTGGCCTTAACTGGGAATGTGACAATGCCATTGTCAACAGCTGCTATGTCTATGGCAATGTGGATGACAGTAATGGATATGACTGGGTCGTCACAAACAGCTATGTCAAAAAACAGCAAATAGGATGGACAACCGGCTATTCAGAATACCCCTCTGACCTGCCAATGTTCACGGAATTTGACAGGTGGACTCAGACAACCGTCAGTCAAGGTGAAGCTGTACCTGTCAATTATATGATTAGTGGGATAGACTCCCCCAAACTGGTAGAATATTTCTGGGACACTGATCCCGGCTGGACAAAGGGTAGTCCGCTGAAAAATGCAAACAACAATTACGTAGCAAACGGATGGGAGAAGGGATTTACCGTAAGCACCACGGGACTCAGCGCCGGCAGGCATACGCTGGTGGTAAGGACTTGTAGCTACAGCGGCTACTGGGCCGTGACAACCAAAGAGGTCACTATAGAACAGCAGACGGTCACCGACCCCACGCCCGTGTTTTCGCTGGTCGACTTCCCCACGTCGGGCGTCAACACCGACTATAAGATTTCGTTCGCCGTGGCGGCTGAGGGCGGCCTGATAGACTGGGTGGAATACTACTGGGACAACGACCCCGGCCAGAAGAACGGCCACTGCATAGTAGACGGAGGCCACGACGCCGGCCAGGGCATCGAGCGCCACAACTACAGCATAGACTGCGGCGGACTGACAGGCAGCCACACGCTGTATCTGCGTGCCTTCTGCGGATCCAAATCGACGGTGGTGTATGTCAAGGAAATCAAGCTGACCGCCCCGTCCATTGACTATATCAATGCCGACGACCTGGCTGCCCTGAAGCTTATCAGCGACAACTTAGGGCTCGGCGGCTACTGGAACTTCGCCAACAACGGGCGCTATGAGAGCGACTTCCCCGGCGTGACCTTCCTCAACCATCGCGTCATAGAAATCAACCTCGCCAACCGTGGCCTGACCGGTACGCTCAGCACCAGCTGGATGCCGTCGCTGCCGGAACTCACACTGCTGAACCTGAGCCGCAACAACATTTACGGCGACATAACACCACTGGTGGCCAAGATGCCGAAGCTGAAGACTCTCAACGTCAGCTACAACCGCATCACGCAGGTGTCGGGGCTGCTGCCTGCTACGATCACCACGTTCAACGCTGCCAGCCAGATGCGCACGGCAAGCTCCGCTGTTACTCCTTCTTCCGAAAATTTCATTAACCCGCTGGTGTCCGGGAGCCTCACCCCCACGACGGCCCCTGTAGGCCAGGCGGTGTCGCTGGCATTGCCGTCACTCTTCTACTATGACGCCGACAAGAACGACAACAGCCTGCGAGCCGACATCCAGGTGGTGGACGTCAACAAGCCGGAAACCGTCTACGGCACCTATTCCTACAACGGCGCCAACAGCGGGTGGAAGTTCACACCGCAGCAGCAGACCAGCATATCGTTAGAAGATAAGAAGTTCGTGGCACTCGTCACCCGGGGCAAGTGGCAGCAGTGGTCGGCCTGTCCGGCACAGCTCAGCGTACTCCTTGGCGACGCCAACATCGACGGCACGGTGGACGTGCTCGACGTGCAGCACACGCTGAACTACATCCTGGCCACGGCACAGCCCTTCAACTATTGGGCTGCCAACACCTACACAGACCAGAATATCAACGTGCAGGACATCGTTTGCACGGTGAACATCATGCTCGGACTGCCTAACAACGCCCGCCGCAGCGACCGGGCTCGCAGCTTGGACCGCAGGGCCGACGACGCTGCCGACGCCAGCTGCTGGGTGTATGAGCAGAACGGGCGCATTGCCCTGACATCGGCTGACGACATCGCCGCCATAGACATTGAGGTGGAGGGCGCAAGTACTGACGAGGTGAGCCTGTTGCTCAGGCACAAGGACTTCAGCATGATAGGCCAGAACACCGCCACCGGCTCGCGCTACGTCATCTTCTCGACGACCGGAGCCACCATCCCCGCAGGCACGGGAGCGGCGGTGCTCGCCCTGTCGCACAGTGCCGTACCTGTCGCCATACGCTGTGCCGACACTACCGCCCGTGAGGTGAAAGCCGCCATAGGCACACCCACTGGCATCAGCGAGGTGCGCAGTGCCGCCGACGGCAAGACCGTCATCGAGACGCGCCTGGCGCCGGGCGTCTACATCGTCCGCACCATAGAAGCCGACGGTACCAGCAAGACAGTGAAAGTACTAAAGAAATAAATAAGGTAGGAGGCCAGACAAAATATGAAACAGATATTCAGACTAATCAACATGAAACGAGTCATGCTGTCGCTGATAGCCATGACCGCCACCGCACTTGCCGCCGTGGCACAGACCCGTGAGAACGTCATCGTGCTGGAGGACTTCGTGGGCGGCGTCAACCGCACCGTCAGCGTGCCCATCTACATGAACAACAGCGACGAGGTGATAGGCATACAGTTTGACATCGAGCTGCCGTTCTCCATGCCCGCTGGCGGCACGCCGCGCCTCGGGGGACGCGCACAGGTACACGGCCACTCGGCCAGCGTCCACACCGTGAGTGCTGCCAACACCACCTACCGGGTGGTGATGATGAATACGGCCAATGCGCCCGTGGCCGGCAACAGCGGACTGCTGCTGTCGCTGCCCATGGCGGCTCAGGACAAGGGTGTGCTGTCGCACAAGATAAAAGTCAGCAATGTGGTGCTGACCGACAAGAAGGGCAACAACATAGCCACGAGCAAGACGGCGGAGTGTACCTACACCGTGACCCGTGAGGACCTGCCCGACCTGACACCGGCCAGTGTCACGCTCAGTCCGACGACACTCACTCCCGGCGAGAAGGTCACCATAGGCTATACGGCCAAGAACATAGGCAATGGCCCCACACGTTCGGGCTGGACGGAGAAATACTACCTGCAGAGCACCGTCACCGACGGACGCTGCTACTTAGGCAGCGTGGCCTATACCGGCACGCTGGCTGCCGGCGGCAGCGTACAGCGCAGCCTGCAGTTTACTATCCCCTCTGCCCCTCATGTAGACGGCAAGGTGAAGGCTGTGGTGGAAATGGTGCCCAACCACGACACAGGCGAACTGAAGGTGGATGACTGGAACAATACGGGAGTGTCTGCCGCCACCGTTACGCTGACCAAGCTGCTCCGCCTGACTTACGACAAGAACACGCTGAACGAGGGCCGTGTCCGGTACTACGGCTCCTACTGGAGTGATGACTATATCACGATGAAGCTCACCCGGACGGGCGACTGGTCGCGGGCTGAGACGTTTCGCGTGCAGTGCAACGTCTCCGGACTGCTGAAGCTTGGCAGCTACGTCCTGCCGGTGAACATCACCATTCCGGCCGGCTCTGAGGGCGCCTCGTTCCGCATCTATGCCGTTGACGACCAGATAGTGCGTACACGTGAGTGTGACGTCACGATTCCGCAGGCCAACGGCTACAATCAGGTGAGCTGCCATATCACCCGTATCGACAACGACCGCAACCCGCTGACACTGAAAGCGTCGGCTGCGTCGGTCCATGAGGGGCAGCAACTCACCATCACCGCCACCCGTGGCGGCGAGCTGACCGACCATCTGAAGCTGACCCTGTCGTGCTCACAGCCCTATCGGTTTACAGCCCCGCTCACCATCGAGATTCCGGCAGGGCAGACCTCCGGCTCCGTGACGACGACGGCTATCCACGACAACACGCCGCAGCTCGACGGCACCGTCCGCTTCAGCACCTCACCCGCCGATTATCAGTCGGCAGCGGTGACGGTCAGCCTGCTGGATGACGACCGGCCAGCCATCAGTGCTGTATGTACGCCGTCGATAGTGGCGGAGAATGCCGGAGAGGCGGCTTCGACGGTCATCGTCAGCCGCGACCGCGGCCTGGATCAGGCCATGCGTGTGAAGCTCAGCAGCTCGCGCAGCGACGTGGTGCTGAAGAGCACGTCTGTAGTGATTCCCGTCGGTGCGAAGTCGGTGGAGGTGCCCGTAAGCGTGTCGGACAACAGCTCCGTTGACGGCGAACGTTCGGCCACCATCACTGCCCAGCTGTTTGTGGAGGGCAGCAACAGCTATGCCGGCAGCGGCGACCGCGCCTACGCCACCACCAGTCTGCGCGTGAGCGATGACGAGGTGCCTTACCTGACGCTGACCTCGCGTGTCAGCACGATCAAGGAGGGTTCGTCGGCCACGATTACCGTGCGCCGCTATGTGGCCTCTGCCAGCGGCAGCCTGACCGTCACCCTCGGCAGCAGCGATGCCGGCGTGACCGTACCGAAGACGGTGACGATTCCGTCGGGCAGCTATGCCACGACATTCACGGCCCAGGCCACCAAGAACCAGAGCGAGGGCGACGACCGCCAGGTGACGCTCACGGCCATGGCCAGCAACATAGAACCGGCAGCGCTGACCCTGCGCGTCAGCGACCGCACACTGCCCGACGCCGTGTGCCTGTCGGTGGATTACGATGATAACCAGTTCTACGCCGGCACACCGGCCACGCTGTATGCCGAAATAGGCAATGAGGGCACCGCCATACTGCCCACCGGCATGAGGATAGACTTCTACCTGTGTACGTCGAGCACACTCAACCGCTATGCTAAGAGCACGCACATCACGACGGTCTACACCGAGCGCGAACTGGCCATCGGCGACGTGCAGAAACTGAAGTTCACAGCCGACATCCCGCAGGTGATTGGCGACTACTGGCTCTATGCCCGTGTCAACGGCGACGAGAAGATAAAGGAGTTCTCAACGTCGAACAACGTATCGCGCGTATTTAAAAAGGTGTTCGTGGCTGCACCGTTCAGCGTGGAGAGTCTGCAGACCGACCGCGAGTCGTACCTGCCCGGCGAGCTGGTACTCGTGACAGGCCGCGTCAGCGGGAAGTTGAACGGACAGACCGTCCGCGTGACACTGAAAGGCAGCGGCCAGCGCACCTACAGCGACACGAAGATGGGCGCCGACGGGTCGTTCCGCACGCAGGTGGCCATAGACCGCTCGGCAGCGGGCATCATGAAGGTGATGGCGCTGGCACTGGGACAGACGGAGTCGGCCAAGCAGGTGAACATCAACGTGTGGAACATGACGCTGACAGCCGACAAGACTTACTGGACTGAAAACGTGAACTACAGCCGGACAGGCAAGCTGACCCTCAAAAACACGTCGGGCAAGACCATCACGGGCATTACGCTGACGCACAGCACCCTGCCGGACGGCTGTGAACTGCAGCTGGAGGGCGTGCCGCAGACACTGGCCGCCGGGGCGTCGGCTGTCATCAGCTATACCGTGGTGCCTAAGAAGAGCATGACAGGCAGCTACGCCACCTTCATGCTGACGGCCAAATGCAGCGAAGGGGCGTCGGCCAACCTGCAAGTCAACTACTTCTGCCGGGCCACGTCGGGCAACCTGAGCCTGTCGCCGTCGAGCATATCTACCACCCTGCTGTGGGCGGGCAGCCGTGAGCTCAGCGTGAAGGTTACCAACTACGGCCTCCGCGCCACAGGGCCGATAACACTCTCCATCCCGACCATCACACCGTGGCTGAAGAGTCTCAGCGGGCGCACGCTGCCCTCGCTGGCACCGGGCAAGTCGACCACGCTTTACCTGCAGCTGACGCACAACATCAATATGGCGACAGGCAACACCTACTCGACGTCAGTACTGCTGAGTCCTGAGAGTGGAATGCCAAGGTCGCTCAGCGTGGCCGTGAGGATTGTGGGCAACAAGGAGTTGATAGACCCTGTTCGTGTGCCGTCGCATCTGGATGTCTATCTCCACGACGTGTTTACAAAGTCCGGCAAGGGAGCCGGCCATGTGAGTGGGGCTGAGATAAAAGTGACCAACGAACGTACCGGCCAGGTGGTGGCTACGGGCAATGCCGACAAGGATGGCCGCTGGTCGTCGGCCAGCATCGTCACCGGCACCTACCTCGTAGAGGCTTCGGCACAGCGCCACAAGACCGTGAAGCGCCGCGTGGTGATAGGCCCTGACGAGACCGTGCGCACAGACCTCTACCTGCCCTACAAGGCGGTGCTGACCAACTTCATACTTGGAGCCAATGCCGAGACGGGTGAGTATGAGCTGTCCTCTGACATCGACATTGACTACACAGCACCGCAGGCCATCGTCATCCCGACGCTGCCTGAAGCTGGCGACCTGGGATGCAACGATACCATCTACTCCATGAAGATTACCAACGTAGGCTCCCGCGCCGCCGTGAACATGGGCGTGACACTGCCGCAGGTGCCGGGCGTAACGCTGAAACAGGTGAGTGCATTGCCCTCTGTGCTTTATCCGCAGGAGTCGTGGGTGGTAGACTTTGCCTACAGTGCTCCGGAGTCGCGCAACCGTCGCAGCATTGCCACGATGCTGATGAAGTATGGATTCAGTATCAACGGTGAGTCATATTCCGAGGAGGATGCCTATCAGATGCTGATGGGCTGTGGCGACGGCACGGAAACGCCGGAGACGGTGGTTCCAGGCGACGGTGAGGACAATCCGGACGGTGAAGACGGTGAGGATGATGACTTCCCCATCCCGTTTGACGATCCTAACGATTCCATCATCGTGGACGGCTCCGACAAGCTTGACGGCACCTGGATTCCTCTGCCCAGTTATAATTCCTACTTCCGTCTCACCTTTGAGGACGAACTGAAGGACGTGCCGGTGGAAATGCCTGTCAAAGCACTCCTGGAAGTGAAGAACGGCCAGGATGCGGGCTTCGACCTGTTGGGCTTCTACCCCACAGCGTTCGGCTACTACACATACGAGGACTCTACGGACGTGTTCGACGTCAAGGAGGGAGAGTTCAGCGGGTTTACCAAGACCGCAGACGGCTATCAGCTGCAAGGCCATACCGACGGCGCGCTGCACCTGCAGTTTGTGCCTAAGAGCGAGGCCGCTGCCGACGGGCTGCGCTCCTACTACGTGGGCGGACAGCTGGCTTACCGTGACCTTGGCAAGCAGATAAGGAGCGCCGCCGCACTGCCCAGCGTGAAAATGACGGTGAAGCCCGTGGGCAAAATGACGGTGATGATGTTCGTGCAGAAGAATTTCCTGGCTGACGATGCTGCCACGGAAGCCAAGGAGGCTACAGAGCCGGCGGAGATGGCGGTACTCGTTACCAATCCCAGTCTGGTAGATGTCACCGACATCAGCGTCACCAACTCGCAGCCGAGCGTAGTTTCGAGTGCAAGCGGGAATCAGATTGGCTATGAGCTGCTTTACAGCGAAGAGGTAAATGACGTTGTAAGGATGACACCCGCTAACTCCATGTTTGCGAAGGTTGTCATCGACACGCTGGCTGCCAAGGGTACCTCACTGCACCGCTTCATCTACGGAACCGACGAGACAGGACATTGGGATTCACAATTTTCCTTCTCCGTCAGCGGAAAGGCAGGGGTGAAGAGTGTCTACGCACCGAAAACGCTGGTTCGCACGGTGAGGGACATGAGCAAGTCTGCGGCGGCTGAGGCCGGTGGTGGAGAGATGCTGCCCATAGACCTTGACTATAAGGTCAGCGCCATTGCTGAGGGTAACGTGTTCCTCGTTGACGAGATAAACGATGCCGATGGTACTCCCGATACAGCATGGCCTGCCGACGGCTCTGAGGAGCAGACGGTGGAGAATGTGACGTCAAAGTCGGAGATATCTGGTTCTGCCGGAAACTATATCCTTTCTGTCAGTGCTACTGGGAAGGGCTGGGTCTATGGACGCCTGCACGACCCGACGAATGGTAAGATGATGCTTACAAAGGTGGTGCGTCAGAGCGACGGCATGGTGATGAGTCCAGCCAATTTCTGGCAGAGCGACCGTAACGTACAGAGTGACTTCTCCATCATCTATGAGAACAACCTGCATTTTGCCGACTCCCTCCGCCAGAGCAGCGAGAGCTATCAGCTGACGTTTGCTGAGAAGCCGGGCGCACCGGCAGAGGTGATGCGTATCCGCCTGTTCACGGACGATGGCACGGAGGTTCATGACGGCGAGACAACGACGCAGCCTGTGGTGAAAGCCATCGTGGAGTTTACAAGGCCTATGCGTCGTCTCAGTTACAATCGCTTCTCCATCAGTGCCGGCGAAACAATGTTCCGTTCTGATAGCTGTAGTGTTGCGTCTGCCGATAACGGTGCTACGTTCACCATTGATATGACCAAGCTTGCAGTGACTCCGGGCACACATATAATGAGCGTGGATACCGAGGGACTCAAGGATGTCGATGGACAAACGGGGCATGGCACGTACGCTATCTCATGGATTGAGAAGGTGGCTGCCACGGCTCATCTCGAGATGGTTGTCGGTCCTGATGCCACGGCGGGCTCTATAGACAAGCAAAGTGGCGACTACGGCTATGGAAAACTGACTCTGAACGCCGCGGCAGCTGAAGGTTACCGCTTTGACCAATGGCAGGCCGACGGCAAGACCATTGCCCGACAGGAGAAATTGGAATATGTGGTTACGGGTAGCGCTACACTGCGTGCGGTATTCGTGCCCATAGATTGCAATGTCGTCGTAGACTGTGACACCGAATATGGAACCATTACAGGCTTTACGTCTGGAATCTATACTTGGGGCGACAAACTGCTGCTGTCGGCCGTACCCGTCGAGGGTTATGTGCTGAGTCATTGGCTTTGCGACGGTGAGGTGTTCTCCGAGGAGACCGCCATACGCATCAGCGTGGACGGAAGCCATACCTATACGGCTGTCTTTGTTGACGAGACTACGGGCATAAGAGATGTTTCTGCCCCTGCGTCTAACGCTGACACCTACTGGTACACGCTGCAAGGCGTGCGGATAGGACAGAAAACCCCGACGAAACCGGGCATCTATATTCACTGCGGCAAAACCGTGAAGGTGAAGTGAGCAGGCATAGGACGAAATGAGTAAATAAAAAAAGAGTTAAAAGTGTTATTTATTATTAAATAAGTCACTTTTGACTCTTTTTTCTTGTCTATATATTAGGTAGAATCAGAAAATAGTTGTACCTTTGCAGCCCGAATTCGCTTACAGTGTAAGGGCGTATTGCGTAAATAGCTGAATATAAACAAAATAATATATATCAAAAATTAAAAATTAAAGTATTATGCCTACAATTTCACAATTGGTAAGAAAAGGCAGAAGGGTAATCGTCGACAAGTCAAAGTCACCCGCTTTGGACAACTGTCCTCAGCGTCGCGGTGTCTGC
The DNA here is from genome assembly GCA_900316475.1 of uncultured Prevotellaceae bacterium. Taxonomy (GTDB): domain Bacteria; phylum Bacteroidota; class Bacteroidia; order Bacteroidales; family Bacteroidaceae; genus Prevotella. Next base: position 16,595 of record ONDA01000032.1, on the reverse strand, counting down.
GTACGTGTCTACACAACGACCCCGAAGAAGCCTAATTCGGCTATGCGTAAGGTAGCCCGTGTTCGTCTGACAAACCAGAAGGAAGTCAACAGTTACATTCCCGGTGAGGGACACAACCTGCAGGAGCACTCTATCGTGCTGGTGCGTGGCGGTCGTGTGAAGGACCTGCCCGGTGTACGTTACCACATCGTTCGCGGTACGCTCGATACCGCCGGTGTTGCCAACCGCACCCAGCGCCGCTCTAAGTACGGTGCCAAGCGTCCCAAGGCCAAGAAGTAAGAACTGACCGGAGATGGTCAGACGGCCAATCAAAGAAAAAGAAACAAATCCGTTTTGCTGGAGTGTTATAAAGGTTGAGTAAATGCTCAAGAGCGAGCGTTGAAGAACGTGCAAGAACAGCCCCCATGCAGACAAAAATCATTCAAACAAAAAAATGAGAAAAGCAAAACCTAAGAAGCGTGTGATCCTGCCGGATCCCGTGTTCAATGACAAGAAGGTGTCAAAGTTCGTAAACCACCTCATGTTCGACGGCAAGAAGTCGAAGTCTTACGAGATTTTCTACAATGCCCTCAACACCGTAAAGGAGAAGATGAAGGACAACGAGAAGTCAGCTCTGGAAATCTGGAAGCAGGCTCTCGACAACATCACCCCGCAGGTGGAGGTGAAGAGCCGCCGTATCGGTGGTGCTACGTTCCAGGTTCCCACCGAGATTCGTCCCGACCGTAAGGAGAGTGTCTCGATGAAGAACATGATTCAGTTTGCACGCAAGCGTAGCGGCAAGTCGATGAGCGACAAGCTGGCTGCTGAAATTATGGACGCCTTCAACAATCAGGGTGGTGCCTTCAAGCGTAAGGAGGATATGCACCGCATGGCTGAGGCTAACCGTGCTTTCGCCCACTTCCGTTTCTAATCATCAACAAAGGTAATTAAGGTAAAGAGACAATGGCAAAACAAGATTTGCATTTGACGCGTAACATCGGCATCATGGCTCACATCGATGCCGGTAAGACGACCACATCGGAGCGTATCCTGTTTTACACGGGTAAGACCCACAAGATTGGTGAGGTGCACGACGGTGCCGCCACCATGGACTGGATGGCTCAGGAGCAGGAGCGTGGTATCACTATCACGTCGGCTGCTACCACATGTAACTGGAACTATAACGGAAAGACGTTCAAGATTAACCTTATTGATACTCCGGGACACGTCGACTTCACCGCTGAGGTGGAGCGCTCACTGCGTGTGCTCGACGGTGCCGTGGCTACTTACTCGGCAGCCGACGGTGTGCAGCCTCAGTCTGAGACCGTATGGCGTCAGGCCGACAAGTACAATGTGCCGCGTATCGGTTATGTGAACAAGATGGACCGCTCGGGTGCCGACTTCTTCGAGACTGTACAGCAGATGAAGGACATCCTGGGTGCCAACCCTGTCGTTATCCAGGTGCCCATCGGCGCTGAGGAGAACTTCAAGGGCTTGGTAGACCTGATCAAGATGAAGGCTATCCTGTGGCACGACGAAACGATGGGTGCTGAGTACGACATCGAGGAGATTCCCGCCGACCTGCAGGCAGAGTGCGACGACTGGCGTAACAAGCTGCTCGAGGCTGCCGCTGAGTACGACGAGGCCCTGATGGAGAAGTACTTCGACGATCCCGCCTCTATCACCGAGGAGGAGATTATCGCTGCTATCCGCAAGGGTACCATCGCTATGCAGTGTACCCCGATGCTGCTCGGCTCTTCGTACAAGAACAAGGGTGTACAGCCCCTGCTCGACTACGTCTGCGCCTTCCTGCCCGCTCCTGTCGACGTCGATGTGATCAAGGGTACCAACCCCAACACCGACGAGGAGGAAGATCGTGAGCCTTCTGAGGATGCACCCACATCGGCCCTCGCCTTCAAGATTGCCACCGACCCGTATATGGGCCGTCTGGTGTTCTTCCGCGTCTACTCAACCCCCGTTCGGGCAAGAAGGAGCGTATCAGCCGTCTGTTCCAGATGAACTCTAACAAGGAAATCCCCATGGAGTCTATCGACGCCGGTGATATCGGCGCTGGCGTAGGCTTCAAGGACATCCGCACGGGTGATACCCTCTGTGATGAGGAGAAGCCCATCGTGCTGGAGTCGATGACCTTCCCCGACACGGTGATTTCTATCGCCGTTGAGCCGAAGTCTCAGGCCGACGTGGCCAAGCTGGACAATGGTCTTGCTAAGCTGGCCGAGGAGGATCCGACGTTCACCGTACGTACCGACGAGCAGAGTGGTCAGACCATCATCTCGGGTATGGGTGAGCTTCACCTCGACATCATCATCGACCGTCTGAAGCGTGAGTTCAAGGTAGAGTGTAACCAGGGTAAGCCCCAGGTTAACTATAAGGAGGCCATCACGAAGACCGTCATGGGCTACCGTGAGGTTTACAAGAAGCAGTCGGGTGGTCGCGGTAAGTTCGCTGACATTATCGTCAACGTCGGTCCTGTGGACGACGACTGGGATATCGCCAAGAACGGCGGACTGCAGTTCGTCAACGAGGTGAAGGGTGGTAACATCCCCAAGGAGTTCATCCCCTCTATCCAGAAGGGCTTCGAGGCTGCCATGAAGAACGGTATCCTCGGTGGCTATCCCATGGATTCGCTGAAGGTTGTCGTCGTCGACGGTTCGTTCCACCCCGTTGACTCTGACCAGCTGTCGTTCGAGATTGCTGCCCAGATGGCTTACAAGGCTGTCTGCGCCCAGGCTAAGCCCGTACTGATGGAGCCCATCATGAAGCTCGAGGTGGTGACACCCGAGGAGAACATGGGTGACGTCATCGGCGACTTGAACAAGCGTCGTGGCCAGGTAGAGGGTATGGACGAGGCTCGCAGCGGTGCCCGTGTCGTGAAGGCTAAGGTGCCCCTGTCAGAGATGTTCGGTTATGTCACCGCTCTGCGTACCATTACTTCTGGTCGTGCTACCAGCTCTATGGAGTACAGCCACCACGCTCCTCTGTCTTCAGCACTGGCTAAGGCCGTGCTTGAGGAGGTCAAGGGTCGTGCCGACCTCGTATAAGCGCTTCGCGCAATGTAAGAATGCAAAAATTATAAAATGTAAAACGGCGTAGCCAATTATTACATTCTTTAATTGATACATTTTTAATTTGAAATAACCCCTGCAAGGCAGTGTGCTTTGCAGGGGTTATTGTGATATAAGAACTTTCTTTCGGACGAGGGGTTCGTTTTCTGGGAACAGAATGATGTTTAAGGGACAACAATTTCGGCTTTCTCCCCACTTTTTAATGGCTTTTTAAGAAAATAGAGATAACTTTGTCGTCAAATTGCGATTTATGACAGGAAGTGCGCTATTGATTACAGCTGTGTTTTTTGCCTTTCTGGTAGCTGGTGCTATCAGTATTTTGTTGACGTATAGACAGACCAACAGGGTGATGCGGGAAAACAGTCAGCTGGCAGACGAGGTGGAAAGTCAGAAGAAAAAACAAGAGAAACTGCAGGAACAATATAGTTTGCAGGCAAAAACGCTTCACACGCTGAGAGAGGAGAGCGAGGAGCAGCAAAAGACGCTGACCGAACTGAAGGAACGGTTGATGGGCAATGGCAAGGTGACAGAACTGAAAGAGGAGACAGAATCGCTGCGTGAGAACATCAACGACATCAAAACCCTGACTGATGAGGAACTTTGGACATGGATGGACCTGCAGATGACTGAAAGCCATATCTTCACCGACCCTGACCTCAACCTGAAAGGCATGGCGCAGCGGTTAGGACTGACACAGAAGAAAATCAAGCAATTGCTGAAAGACTCCCAGCGTTACGATCGTCTCTACGACTATCTTACGGAGAAGCGCGTGCTCTATTCCTGTGAACTTATCAAGCAGAATCCGCAGTACTCGATGGAAGCCATCGGCAAAGAAGCCGGCTTCGTGTCGCGCTCTACGTTCCAGACGGAGTTCAAGAAGCGTATTGGTATTACCCCCGCCCAATACCGGCAAAACAGTTTCAACGACGTGGTACGGATTAAATAAGCATCTTGCGCATTGTCCAGGCCAGTGCTGTCTGCGTGACGATAGCCAGGGCATCGGTAAATATGTAGGGTATGAAGTCGATGAGCATGATGGGGAGGATAATCATCGTTACCATGAAAGCCACCATCAGTATGCCCACCCACTGCAGACGGCCACGATAGAAGTAGCCGATGGAGATACCTAACGGCAGGTAGGCCAGCGGCTGTGCTACGGCCACTGCCAGGTTGAGGATGGATTCGGGTAATATGTAGGTTAGGTCGCCAGCCACGTTGAGCACGATCAGCAGCCACCACATCCACGTATAGGGATGTCGCAGAGGCTTCATGCCACGCATCATTGCATAGTACAGGATGATGTCGCCCAGCAGGAAGACGATGGAGCGGGGAATCACCATGCCGTTCGTCTCTATCCAGTTGCTGATGTCACACGCGGTGCTGACGGCCTGGATCGCCATCATGACAAATCCCACCTCTATCAGCCAGCGGGGCATTCCGCTCTCCACCTTATTAATAATAAGTGACCTGCGAGGCTCTTTGCTTATTTTCTGATATTCCATTATTACATGCTTTGATTAAACTGGATGCAAAGGTACAAACATATTTTCTTTTTTTTTGCCATTTTAAGGAAAAAATCACTGATACGCAGTCTGTGAAATCCAATTTTGGGAACACAATCCCCGCTTGGGGACAACGACTTTGCGTTAAACTGAGGAATTATGATGCAATTATAAAGAAAAACCCTAACTTTGGGGGCATAAACAGTAAAAAAACTTATGGATATAATAAACAAATCGAAATGGGTGCTTGCCGCCGTCCTGCTTTGCAGTCACTTGATGATGAGTTGTTCCAGCGACGACAATCCATCGGCACCCGATGGTGAGACCTACCAGATAGACCAGAAGGTGACGGAACGCCGAGAGTGCCATGCGCTGGAGAAGGTTGCTCACGATGCGCTGAATCTGAAGTTCAGGCAAATAGTCTTTGAATATACCAGTCTCGGTCCCGACATGAAGACACCTGTGCGACTGACAGGCGTCATTTCAATGAATCCCGCCGTATATAATAAAAAGGTGGCTCCACGTGGTCTGATGCTTTACAACGAGTTCACCTGTGCCAAGCACCGTGAGCGCACGTCACAGGAAGAGATTGACGACATGGGGCTCTACATGAACAAGTACCAGAACCTCATCGCCGTCTCGGCCGACCTCTACGGCTGGACGCTCACCGAGGACAAGCCGCAGGCCTACTGCTGTCCTGAGATTACCAGCGTTGAGACCATCGATGCTTGGGATGCCGCCATGCAGATTCTGAAAGACGAGGGCTATGCCATCAGCGGTCTGCCCACCTTCAATGTGGGCTACAGCAGCGGCGGTTTCTCGGCACTTGCCGTGCAGCGCTATTCCGACGAGCTTCGTGCCAAAGGGCGTAGCGACCTTGACTGGAAGCTCACCTCGGCAGGTGCCGCCCCTTTCAGCATCTATTCCGTCTATAAGAGCAACATCGAATCCAAGACCTCGGGTTATGCCTGCTCCTTCCCCCTCGTCGTGGTGGCCTACAAAGAGACATACCACATGGACTTCGACTATAAAGACGTTTTTGTGGAACCTCTGGCCAGCAACATCCAGAAGTGGATACTTTCTAAGGACTATGGTACGTGGGACATCAACAAGCTCATTGCCGGTGGCGATGAGAAACTGGCTAAGGACTGTCCTGTCAACATGATTCTCACCCCTGCCGCCCTCGATGCCAACTCAGCCCTCGGCCAGAAGCTCGCCAAGAAGTTCCGCGAGAACTCCCTCTGTGGCGAGGGACAGACGTGGCAGCCCAATACCAAGACGCGCTACTACATCATGCACTCCTCAGGCGACAAATATATGGACTGGCACGTGGGTCAGGAAATGGCTGACTACCTGACGGCCCACGGCTGCACTGTCAAGACCGAGTTTGGCGACTGGGGCAACCACGTGGACTACGGCCTCTTCCAGCATATCGGTGCCACCATGATCCAGATGGAGGATTTCATGCCCGGCACAGACGATGTCAGGCAGCAGCTGCAGCAGGATGTCATCGACAAAGCTACGGAGTATATCAAGGACAAGATACACGACTTCTCGGGTATTTCACTGTAATCGATAAAAACTAAATGATATAGACAATGAAGAAGAAAAGATTCTTAATCGTAGCCCTGCCTTTCATGGCGTTGGGCACGTGGGCACAGAGTGCTTTGGGCAATCTCCCCGAGGTTAATGTGAACGACGTGGAGATTATGTCTGTCAGCGAGATCGAATTCAGCAGTCGCGATAGTATTGTGATTGACCCCGTTACGGGGCGGGCCGACACCCTCATCATCGACGAGGGCATTACGTCAATTAAACCGATAGACGAGGCCACAGAGCAGGCTCGTGCGCCACGCCGTTCGCCCAGCACCAGCGACAAAGACCTATACGGAGGTCTGACGGATGCAGGCAAGCAGGTAATCGGTTCTGGTGCCTATCTCTATACCTATAAATACCCTTCGGTAGATGCCGACGGCAACAAGGTCATTCTTTCCGCGTTGATGGGTGTGCCGCGCTGGCAGTTGAATATGGGATTTGCCGCACCGAGCAATGTGCTCATAGCCTGCCACGAGACCATCACGAGCAACTGGGAATGCCCCACCAGTTATAATAATGGTGATAATGGCGGCGATTGGAAAACGGGTGTCGGCATGATGCTGATGTACACCCGCTACGATCGTACTCGCCAGCCGTGCTGTCTGGTCATCATGCCCGACTACGAGGGCTATGGCATCACTGCCGACCGTGCACATCCCTATCTCTATCAGGAACTCACCGCTCGTCAGGTGGTCGATGCCGTGCGCTACGGACTGGCATTCTACAATGCTAATATTGGCACGGGCAAGAACTTTGACCCATTAGAGAGTAACTGGCAAAGCGTCAGCCTCGGCTACTCGCAGGGCGGCAGCGTGGCACTGGCCGTACATAAGTTCATCGAACAGAACGGACTGGACACCGACCTTCACTATGCCGGCTCCGTATGTGGCGACGGTCCCTACGACCCGGTGGCCCATCTGCGCTATTACATCACGGACAACGGTGAAACTTATGATGGTAGTAAAAAGACGAAGCACGAAGCCGGTACCGTGTCGATGCCAATCGTGATGCCACTTATTCTGAAAGGTATGTGCGACAGCAACCCGCTGATGCGCCAGCATTCAATCGACGAGTATCTATCCGATAAATTTCTGGCAACAGGCTCCCTACAGATGATTGAGGCCAAGAAAAACCCCAATAAGGCTGACCAGTTCAGCACCGACGACGTCACAAAACGCTATGTGTGGCAAAGCAAACATGGTGTCACCCGCGCCTTCACGCTTCCCAGACCATACGGCGGTAATGCGGCTGTAGGTGGCAGCTTCACAGCCGCACAGATGGGTGATATATTCTACTATACGTCAACTCCCTTTTTGAACATTGGTTCTTTCGCAGCTTATGGTAAGCTTAGTGAGATGTTGACCCCTGATTGCTACACCTATTTCACAACTAAATCGAATTTCGAAGATGCCGATGGCAATCGCGTGACTCCCACTGGTCGCGGCTTCATGCAGGACCTGCACCGAGCCTTGGAGAGCAACAACCTCACCGTAGGCTGGACACCTAAGCACCGCGTGGCCTTCTATCACTCTTCTTACGACACTGTGGTGCCTTTTGTCAATCTGTGTTCGTTTGTCAAAAATCAGCCATATTTGTACTATTACATCCAACCAGAAACGGACTATATCATTACCGAGACTTCTTCTTATCGGTTGTCACAAGCAGGTGCCTATCCTTTGTGGTCGGTTGGAAGCCCAGATAAAGCGGATGTCTATATCAACGACACCAATAGTTCGGATGACCACGTGGGTGCCGGTAAGGACTTCTTTATGTTAGGCAAAGTCTTGGGCACCTCGCCCGACTACGCTTTGTTCAAGTGGGTGCTGAAGAAAAAGACAGACTAAGTATTAACCTAAAAAGGACATACGACAATGAAAAGATATATTTTTCCTATTATCATAGCAGCCCTGCTGCCGGCAATGGCCTTTGCCGCGAAGATGCAGGGAACGCTGACGCTGGGAGCACCAGCTATAGAGGCTGTCTGTATCTACGACACGGAGGCAAAGACCGCCACTTTGGGCAATGGCTACAACGCCTGTATCAACCAATACGAGACGGGAGCACTCTACATTCCTGGAACGGTAACCTATAAAGAGGAGACCTACAAGGTCGTTGTAGGCCAGTTTGCCTTCCGTTTGTGCGACAAGTTCACCAGTATCACCATTGGGGAGGGGGTAGAGCAGATTGACAACTATGCCTTCGTTGGCTGTTCGTCGGTGGTCAGCATTGTGCTGCCCGCCTCGCTGCAGACCATCGGAGCCGGAGCCTTCTGCAACCTCAGCAGTTTGAAGACTTTCCTTTGTAAGGGGACAACGGCCCCCACCTGGGATTGGAACGACGTGTTCTCCGTGCTGGGCACGAAGGCCAGCATGGAGGAAATGGCGCAGAAGCGCATCCTCTATGTTCCTAAAGACAAACTTGCCAGCTATAACGATACCAAGTTCGACGGAACTTCTTCTGGCACCCTGACGGGAGCCAACGAGAAGGTAGGCTGGCAGGAAGCCTTTGCACGTATCTACGAGATGAACGACGAGCCGCAGGAGATTACATCGCTACAAGACTTGGAGGACTTCCGCGATGCCGTGAACAGTGGCAACAAGTATAAAGGCAGCAACAACAAGATGGTGACACTGACGACAGACCTCGACCTGTCAAGCATTGATAACTGGACACCTATCGGCACTTCGGTACATCCTTTCGATGGCATCTTCGATGGTGGTGGCCATGTCATCAAGAACTTAAATGTTAGTGGAAGCTCAAACTACAACGGTCTGTTCGGGTATGCCATCAAAGCCACCATCTACAACATGCATCTGCTGAATCCCACGGTGTCCGGTCCTGACTATGTTGGCACTGTGGTTGGGTATGTTGATGAAGATAGCCATATCACTGACATACTGGTCACCAGTAATTGCTCCGGTAACGATGGCTATACGGCCAAGGCAACGAATGGTAGTGTTGGCGGTATCGTAGGTCGTGCTAATAATGCCACCATTGAGCGCTGTCTGTTCAATGGATGGGTAAAGGGAACTGGTTGGACAGGCGGTATCATCGGTAATGTAAACACTAACGTGACCATCACCGACTGCTCAGCTTCCGACTTTGTACAGAATACGAAAAATATATATGTTGAAAAGATGCCTTTCACTGGCGGCATTGTTGGTGGCGCCGGTTATGTCACCATTGAGCGCTGTTTTGCGAGAAACACTGTTAGCTATACAGGAAGCCCATCAACATTTCCTGGCATCATCGTGGGAGGCACAAACAATGTGACGACAAGCACTATCAAGAACTGTGCATATTTGGATATAGGAAGATTGTTGATAGGACAGCCTCAAGCAGATAGTAATAATACTTTAACTGATAACCAGGGTTATACAGACCGATCAGACATGAACCAGGACAAGACCAAGAGTGTTTTGGGCGAGGACAACTGGTACTATTTCACCGACAACTACATCGACTACCCCATACCTGCTACGTTGAAGGACATGTATCTTGCCAATTGCGTAGATAAGGTTGACGGCGATTTCGTTTATCGTCCGGCAAAAGCCGCTGATTCTGAATACGAGGTGGTGGCCTATACAGGTAGCGCCACATCAGTCACTGTCCCCGATACCTACGACGGTAAGAACGTCACAGCCATCCTTCCTGAAGTGTTCAAGGACAACACCACGATGACATCGGTCACCATCGGTGATAATGTGACAACCATCGGAGCGAGCGCCTTCGAGAACTGCGACGCCCTGACTACGGTCAACTTCGGCACTGGCGTGACAACCATCAACGCCAAAGCTTTCTACGACTGCGATGCGCTGACCAGCGTCGATTTGCCCGATGCCGTGACCTTTGTGGGCAGAGATGCCTTCCGAGGCTGCGACAACCTGACGAGTTTTAACATCGGTACAGGCTTCGAGAACCATGAGGGCAACTTCCTCGCCTACTGCCCCAGCATGACCACGCTGACGGCATCGCGCGGCAACGACAACGGCTACAGCTGTGTGGATAATGTGCTGACACATAAAATTAAGCGTAAAGAAACGTACTATGGTTATATTATTGCATGCGCACCGGGTAAGGAGGGTGACTACACGATTCCCGATTTAGAGTGTAGTTACATCACCTTGTTCCCATACAGCTTTGCTACTTGCGAGAAACTGACCAGCATCACTGCCCCTAACAAGCATATCGTATTGAACGATGCCCTCTTTGACGGGGACTATAATCTCCGCTATGTGGACATGCGCAATGTCGATGGGTTTAAGGATGAAAGCAGTTCTGGATATACAGATACAACAGTGACCGTTGACCGCAACGATGCCAACAGTCCCTTCTATGGCATGAGCGGATATACGATGGTCTATCTGCCTTCAGGGAACAGTGCTGCTTCCGGCGAGCCCAATGCCGTTATCGGCGGTACAGCCAACCAGATTATGCTGAACGACAAATGGGACTTCAATCCGAAGGTGTCGCTCATCACGGCGACGAACGGTGTCTCCTACAGCCGTATGCTTAAACCCGATATGGTGGAAATAACAGAGGACACCGGCGAGAGTATTACCATTGAGGGAAAGGAGACAACCCAACTGGAGGGTCACTACGAATACGCCGCAGCGGGTTACACCTGCTACCTGCCTTACGCCCTGACACTCAGCAATGAGAACGCAAAGGTATATAAGCCTGCAGAAACCAGCGTCGAGGCGGGTGTGACCACCATCACCTTCGAGCAGGTGGAGAATAACGCAATCGAGGCATATAAACCCTACTACATCGTGGTAAGCGGAAGTAGCGGTGTTGACCTGAGCACCGATGCAGAGGTGACGGTCAGCACCGACACTGGCGGCTCATGGACTGTGGGCGACTATGCCCTGAAAGGCACTACGACAACCATGCCCAACAGCTCGCTCTACAATGCTACCTATCCCACCTACATCCTGCAGAGCGACGGCAACTGGCACAAGGTGCTTAACAACCAGCCGAAGGCATACATCGGTCCCTTCCGTGCTTACTTCCAGGCCGCCAGTGCTTCTGCAACACGCATGCTCAGCATGGTGTTTGAAGACAACGGCGAGGCTACTGACATCCAGCAAATCCGGACCATCGACGCTGATGGCACGGAGCGCTACTTCGACCTCAACGGCCGTCTGCTGCCCGGCAAGCCCCAAAGTGGAGTGTATATCTATAAAGGTAAAAAGATAAAAAAGTAAAAAGCTATGAGGAAACAATATGAGAAACCCGCCATGTGCGTGGTACAAATACAACATCAGAACCGACTGCTTGCTGGCAGCCCCGTTCAGAGCAACTTCGTCGATGAGACCGACAGCTGGGATTCTGGAGGCGGACAATAAACCAGCGACTCACGGCTAAGCGTACCATCACCTCTGGTCGTGCTACCAGCTCTATGGAGTACAGCCACCACGCACCGCTCTCAAGCGCTATCGCCAAGACGGTGCTGGAGGAGGTCAAGGGTCGTGCCGACTTGGTATAAGAGTCAGGCTAACAAAATAACAATTTCAAGAGTGAAGGCAAATTACTTGCCTTCACCCTTTTTGTATATCCATATTGTTCTCAGGCAGTACTCAGCACCTTCCCAAGGTAATGGCAGCCTTTTAACCTTGGCTACACCTTGGGTACACCTTGGCTACACCTTGGGTAGAGTATGTGAAATCAGTGATTTTATTGTAAAAAATGTACGATAAGTCAAAAATTCTTAGTATTTTTGCAGCAGATTTCTAAAGAATACGTACGTTTATGGGCAAACTGCTGCTGCTTCTATACTTCATCCTTTCCGTGTTTCCTGCCGATGCGGAGGCTCTGATTATGAAAGCCGTTGGCGAACATCGGGAAGAACTGAACCGAAGGATTGACGACGTGTTTGTCGGTAGAAAGATACAGATAAGGATAATCAAGCCCATGCCATTGTTTCCCCTGACATACACCCTCGCTGCTGCGCCCTGCCCGACACTCGTAGGCGGGACCGCTGAGGCTGTCGTTTGCGGTTATAGTGGAGTGATTTCTACCCCCCCCCCAATAACACACACAATTTCTTAGACTTTATAGCAAACCCATACTGCTGTGATGCCGCCGCAAGTCGGCACCGGGCATTTCTGCTGCTACGGAGAGCCATGTTCCTCTGTAGCAGTTGCTCTTGCGTGCATACAAACATTATTTACAATAAGTTTAATCTTTACAAACAAAAACCCGTATGAAACAAAAAAACATTTCAATCCTTGCCCTCCTGCTCATGGCAGTGACGGGCGCATGGGCACAGGGCTCCGGCGGTGACAACTGGGGACCGGTGCAGACAAGTACACCTGAAAGTGCCAATCCTGGAGGTACATATACTATCACTTACTACGCCCCCGACGGCATGAATCTCTCAAAGACCAGCGATACCTACACCTTTGGCAGTGGTGCGAAGATTACGTTGCCTACAATCACTTCAACAGATGGCAAAGGCTACAAGTGGATGCTGAGCAAGTATGGCCGCGCCTTCGGCGAGACCACGAGCCATTGTGCAGGGCCCAATGGCGACATCTATGAGCCCGGTACAGAGGTAAATCTCAGCAATATTTATGGCGACCTTGAGTTCACCACCGTCTATATTGGTTGTCAGATAGACTGTAGATCCCAGACAGAATCTACTTTGACATCTTTTACTCCTGACAAGTATGCAGTTGTCAACCTGAAGAACCGCAAGCTCTACAAGGACGGCTACTGGAACACGCTGACGTTGCCGTTCAGCCTCTCGTCCGAGAAGCTGGCCACCACCTGTCTTGCCGGTGCCGATATCCGCCTGTTCGAGAGTGCATCGTGGGACGGCGGAAATCAGAAGCTGACCATCAACTTCTCAGAATCAGGTGAGATCGTAGCCGGTGTGCCCTACATCATCCGCTGGGGGACGCCCGAAACAGCCACTGGCGAGACCATCGTGAACCCCAGCTTCACGAATGTTGAAGTAGAAAGTATAAGTCAAGAAGACTTAGACGATGAATACAACTGTTACGAAACAGAGTCCAATGGTCTTCGTTTCGAGGCGCAGATTGGTCCGGTTCAGCTGACATCGGGCAGCAATGCCCTTGTGTTCGGTAGCGAGAACAAGCTCTATAAGCCCAACAAGAATGTTTGGGTCTATCCCACACGCGCTTACTTCTCACATACTTTCGATATAGCTTCAGCCCGCGAGTTCGTGCTGGACTTCGGCGATGGCGACCAGCAGACCACCTACATCGATGGTATCACGGTGGACGGCAACCGTGGTAGTGGTGTGGAAGGCATCTTCAACCTCAGCGGCCAGCGCCTCAGTGCTCCGCAGAAGGGCATTAACATCGTGAATGGAAAGAAAGTTCTTGTCGGAGACAAGCGGTAAACCGAGCGGTGATTTAGTGATATAACATTAAAAACAGTACAGACCAATGAAGAAAACTTATTTAGCCCCCACCGCGCAGGTGGTTCGCATACAGCAGTCACAGATGCTCTGCACAAGCATTCAGTCGAATTTAGACCTTGAATATGAAGGATATACTCCAGACGGTTTCAACGCAGACGACATCCGTTAAGTCCAAACGGACTTAGCTCCGTGTGATATAGCCTGCGGACGGCCTCCTGTGCCTTCCGCAGGTTTTTTGCGACCACTGACTTTTACGGAAATATTAAAAATGCTTAATAACTTGGCTTTTGCTTTGCCTGCTTGTTGGAATTTCGTGGGAAATGTGTACCTTTGCAGCCCGAAATGAGAGTGCCGCTGAGCAAATGACTCTTTAGCGGCAGTTCTGAAATTTAATTTTTAGTATTTAATTTTTATTTTAAGACATGAGTCAGAAAATTCGTATCAAGCTGAAGAGCTACGACCACAAACTCGTGGACAAGTCAGCCGAGAAGATTGTGAAGGCCGTGAAGGCTACCGGTGCCATCATCAGTGGTCCTATCCCCCTTCCCACACACAAGCGTATCTACACCGTCAACCGCTCTACCTTCGTCAACAAGAAGGCTCGTGAGCAGTTCCAGCTGTCAGACTACAAGCGTCTGATCGACATCTACAGCTCGACCGCCAAGACCGTCGACGCCCTGATGAAGCTCGAACTCCCCAGCGGTGTCGAGGTTGAGATTAAGGTATAGTACCTTGAATCTGCCAATATTAACAACGGCGTATCCGAGGTATCCCCGGGTACGCCGTTTTTTCAAATACCGGAATGATATGAAAACCCGACAGATACTTATGGCGATGCTCGCTATGGGCATCGCAACGGAAGGCCGCTCGCAGCAGCCCATGAACGGACGGGACTGCCGACCAGCGGGCTTGTACGTCGTCGACGGTGTCATTGGGGTGGTGAAGTAAGCAGACTATGGCACAGAGATACGCATTATTCTTCGATATCGACGGTACGCTCGTGAGTTTCAAGACCCACGAGATACCGCCATCAGCCATCCTCGCCCTGACGCAGGCCAAGGCCAACGGCTCGCGCGTCTACATCGCTACGGGGCGTCCGCCGATTATCATCACCAACCTCGGCGCCATAGAGCATCTCATAGATGGCTATATCACCACCAACGGCGCGTTATGCTACGTCGGCGACGAGATGGTGTGCTGCCAACCCATCGCCAAGAACGATGTCATGACGTGTGTAGACGACGCTCGTGAGAAGGGCTACAGTCTCATCGTCGTGGGACGGAAGGACGTGGCCGTGCTCGACCCCACGGGCGACGTCGACCGCATCTTCCGCCAGATGCTGGCCGTGAAGAACCTCGACAAGGCATCGCCCCTGGACGTGGTGTTGCAGCAGGACATCCTGCAGCTGACGCCTTTCTTCCCCGCCGGCTACGAGCCGCAGCTGATGGCACGCCTGCCGCAGTGCGTCTCGGGACGCTGGCACCCGGAGTTCACCGACATCACCGCCAATGGTGCCGACAAGGGGAAGGGCATCGTCGCCATGGCCCGTCACGAGGGCTTCGACGTCAGCCGTACCATGGCCTTCGGCGACGGCGGCAACGACACCTCGATGATACTGCAGGCGGGCATCGGCGTGGCCATGGGCAACGCTATCGACGAGCTGAAGCGTCAGGCCGACTACGTCACGACGCCGGTCGACGATGACGGGGTGCTCCATGCCCTCCGCCACTTCGGGGTAGTATAGTCTTATAATGGCGACCCATGAATCAGATAGCAAGAATCAAGAAGATGGAACAGCAGATGGAACCTGCTCGAAGACGACCGCGAACTGACGGAAAGGCTGCGTATGCTTTGCCTGCCCACTGCCGACGAACAAATACGACCATGATAGAGAGCCATCCCTTTGAACCCTTTATGCCCGAAGGCGCCAGACTGCTGATGCTCGGCACCTTCCCGCCCGCCGAGAAACGGTGGTCGATGCCGTTCTACTATCCTAACTTCACCAACGACATGTGGCGCATCGTGGGACTGTGCTTCTTCGGCGACAAGCAGCACTTCGTGGCCGACGACGGACGGCATTACCGTTTAGAGGAACTGAAAAGCTTCCTCTCGCGGCAGGGCATCGCCCTTTACGACACCTGCACACGCATCATCCGCACCAAGAATACGGCCAGCGACAAGGACCTGCAGGTGGTGGAGCAGACCGATGTGGCGGCGTTGCTGCGCCGTCTGCCGGCGTGCGCGACGATTGTCACGGCTGGTCAGCTGGCCACATCGCTCTGTGCTGCCCAGTTCGGTGTCGGCGAACCGAGGGTGGGGGAGTCCGTCGCCTTCTGTTTCGAGGGTCGGCCGATGCGCCTCTTCCGCATGCCCAGTTCGTCGAGGGCCTATCCTCTGTCTGTCGAGAAGAAGGCCGAGTTCTATCGTCAGGTGTTCTTGGGTTAAGCATCCTTTCGTCGTCGAGAGAGTATAGGGCGAGCGTGCAAGCAACGAGTACGGAGATCCAGTGTGAGAGGTGAGAGGTGAGAAGTGTGAGGTGAGAGGTGAGAAGTGTAAGGCCGTGACATATAATTAGAAATAATCTGTCTCGACAAATTAGAAATAATCACACAAATCTATCACACCGTTTTCGTGGTTGCCTGTCGGCTCAAAATCTTTTAAATCTTCAAATCTTTGTTCATTATTCAATTAGTGTAATTAGTGAAATTCGTAGTTCAATATAGTGTAATCTTTGTCGTCTGTCGTCTCAAAATCTTTTAAATCTTCAAATCTTTGTTCATTATTCAATTAGTGTAATTAGTGAAATTCGTAGTTCAATATAGTGTAGTCTTTGTCGCCAGTCGTCTCAAAATCTTTTAAATCTTCAAATCTTTGTTCATTATTCAATTAGTGTAATTAGTGAAATTCGTAGTTCGATATAGTGTAGTCTTTGTCGTCTGTCGTCTCAAAATCTTTTAAATCTTCAAATCTTTGTTCATTATTCAATTAGTGTAATTAGTGAAATTCGTAGTTCATTATAAAATTTATGGTTCTTAAAAGGTT
>ONDA01000075.1 GCA_900316475.1 uncultured Prevotellaceae bacterium | reverse complement strand
CGAAGCCATGCGTGGCAACAGCTGGTATTGGTCTGACCGCATACGGCGTGTCTGTACGTCGCGCTCGGTGAGCACGCGCTTGATCTTGGCCTGCTCGCGGAAATCACAGGGACTGGTTTTTGATTGAATTACATATTAATATTCATCAAACCGGTCCCCCTGATTGACATTTTCTTTTTCATCACGGAATCAAAGTTTGATTATGCCAAATATTACACGAAATCAAGGATGATCACTCCGTTTGTTCTACACGAAATCAAGGGCAAAGATACGAATTAGTGAGTAAACTGCCAAATAAATTACATATAGTCTAAAGAGTTCATTTTGTATAATTTTTCCTTCAAATATAGTGCTGTTTCGAAAATTATTCGTTTTTTTGCACTAAAAAATAGTCGAATGTTCGACTGTTTTTTCAGTAACAATTTATTGCCTGAACTGGGCATCAGTGTGCTCCATCGTGTCAACATCCACCAGGCGCTCGGCCTTGGGGCGCGACTCCTCGATAATCTTCTGGGCCCTGTCTACCGTACCCAGGCTGGCCATCCGCTGCCAGTATTCACAGGCACGCGAGCGTACCGTCTCGTCATAGCGGGACATAGCTGTGAACGCGGCCTGTCAGGTCACGGACGCTCTCCTTGATGCGGTAGTAATAATCGTCTGCACCGATGGAGGGATTGTAACGGGTTTGAGATATGAAGTGCATCGCGGGTGCAAAGGTACAGCTTTTCCCTCAAAACCACGGAAACAGGGGCCTACAGACCATTTTATACTGCCAAATCACCCCGAAATTCATGAAAAATTGTTCAGCGGGGTCAAAGTTGGGTTAAGATATTCGTAAGCACATCATCGTGAGGTCATCGTTAGGATCGGCACCATTACGGTGCTCTTCCACCTTGGCATGGATGCCGTCGATGACCTTGCGGGCAGATGAAAACAATGTTCCTTGCAGGATGTCAATCAGTCGGTCGTCGCCAAACTGCTCCTGCTGCTGATTCTCAGCCTCATTGAGTCCGTCGGTGTAGATAAACAGTTGCCGCCCTTTGATACAGTCTATCTGCTCACCCTCATAGTCGAGTCCGGGGAACAGGCCGATGGGCGCATTGGGCTGCATATTGAGGTATTCGTAGTCTTGTTCCTTACCGCCAATGACGGGCGGATTATGCCCGGCATTGCAGAAATCGAGATGCCCGGTCTGCAGGTCGACCAAGCCGAGCCAGAACGTCACGAACATGCCGTTCTCGTTGTCGTCGCCACTCAGGGCATCGTTCATGCGTGTACAGATTTCATCAGGCATCATGCCCTGCTTAGCCATGGTCAGGAACAGGCGCGTGGCCTGTGCCATGAACAGCGAGGCCGGAACGCCCTTGCCACTCACATCGCCAATGGCGAAATAGAGTCGGTCACCCATCAGCAGATAGCCGTAGAGGTCACCACCGACCTCCTTGGCTGGCGTCATCGAGGCATACATGTCCAGTCCCTCGCGCTCTGGGAACACACTGGGTACCATCGACATCTGGATGTCGCGGGCCACACGCAGTTCTGACTCGATGCGCTCTTGCACGGCTTGCATCGCCGTCATGCGGCGGCGGTAGACGGTGTAGATGGCAAACGCCAGCACCACCAAGGCCAGCACCACAATGGTGGCTATCCACCAGAGGCGCGTCAGCGAGGCCTCTTTTTGCGCTATCTGTGCCTCCTTGCCTTGTGTGTCGTAGATGGTGGCCAGTTCCATGGCATCGCTGTTGCGCCAACGCACGATGGCACTGTCGAGTGTTCCGCAGATGCTGTCGGCCATCGCCAGGGCTTTCGGACTGTCACCCAACCCCCGCCAGGCCTTATACTGCGGGACGAGTATCTGGTTGACATCGTCGAGCGAGAGTTGACTCAGGTCATAGGCTACGGAGTCGAGGCGCTGAAACATGCCGATAGCCTCTTGCCAGTGGTGGCCATCGAGCAGGAACTGACCGCACTCCCTGATGTCCTCGGCCTTCAATGCGGCGATGTCGTCCAGACACGGCTGGAAGGTGTGGAAGGCTTCTGAAGTCCTGCCCTGATGGTGCAGCAGGCGTGCCTCGGCCAGTGCCATCGTGAAGACGGTCCTGCGATACTGTGGCTTACTCATATTGGCATGCTCCTGCAGCCATTGATAGTTCTCACGGGCCGTGGTAAACCATGCGTCGGCCTCGTCGTATCGTTGTTGACCGATGTAGGCAAGGGCGGCTCCCCCTGCTGTGTTCACTTTCACTTCGAAGAACGTCGTGTCGCTGTCGAAGCCCTCTCCGTCAAGCAAGATGGTCGACTCATTACGCTCATATGATGCTATCGCTTCGTGGTAATGCCGTTCGGCCTCGCCGTAGCGTCCCAGCGCCACCAGACAGTTGCCCATCGTGGTGTAAAGGTCGGAGGTGGAACTCGGCAACAGATGAAGAATGCTCTTCTGGTGGGCCTTGATGGTCTCCATGGCAGGCATCAGCACCTCCAGTGCTCCGGCGTAGTCGTGCTTCTCTATGAGTAGTTGCGACAGCATCTTGACGCTGTGGGCGTATGTCGTCAGTTCGGCCTCGTCACCTGAAAACGCTGCGATAGACTTTCGTAATTGGAACTCTGCCACCTTTGGCTGCTTCTGCAACACGTAGGCCACGGCATGATAGAAGTGAAGGTCGGTCTGAAATACCTTCGTGCGCCCTTCGAGGCTGTCGCACACCACGTGGACTGAGTCGTAGTTCTTGCGGTCGAACTGGTCGGTAATAAGATTGAAGTCGTGCTCCTGCTCATCGTAGATATCGATATTCAGGATGTGTGACAGCACACCAGATATTACATTGTCCACCTTTTCCGGTGCTATCCTCCAGGCCGCCTCCAGCAGCAAGTACGACAACAGAACCAGCGCCACAGGGAATCCAAGGCCCCATAGCAGTGTGCGTCTGATCCATTTCTTAATCCGTTTATTCATTTGTATTTATATTGTTATTCTGATAATTCCTCTGTAGCATTGGTGGCCGACTCGATGACTGAGCCATATTCCTCAAGGGCATAGAAGATGTAGCAGAACACGGCGATGCCCAGACAGAGCAACATCGTGTAGGGCCAGACGGCGGTGGGGAACAGGGCGGTGACAACGATGCTGCCCAGACCAAATAATATAATAAGGTGACAACAGAGTACGAAGGAGTGATGAAGGCTCAACACCTCGCGCTTGGTCTCCTCGGTCCACCAGCGCGGGGCATTGCCATCGACAATGCGCGAGGACAGGCTGCGGCGCACACGGTAATAGGTGCGGTAGAATGTGAAGGCGATGTAAGGGGCGTGGAGGAAAAAGATTATAGGGTACAACAATGGGACTGTCCAATAGCTGATGATACCCACCAGCAAGATTGTCCTTTGCCTTCGATGGATCGCCGAAACGATAGGCACCGATGCGCCGTCCATTCTCGTCCTTTACAAAGAAAGTGTCCAGTGGAATTCCACGTTCGCGGACATCGCGCGCACCGCGGGGCGGGTGTTTGTAGCCGAATTTCTCTCTCAGTTCGTCTGTGGTCACATAGCCATGTTTCAGTATGTGCTGGATGACCGTCTTTGGTCGCTTGTCCGTAACGGCTTCCAATTTGGCTAAGAATTCTTTAGGGAGTTCCTGCTTCATATGGCCATTGTTTCTAAGAATGAACACTGTAGTTCTACTGCCTGGCGAGGCTTGTACTGTTGCAACCCGCGACTAATGTAAAGTGCTTCGTATGTCACTTCTTTTTTTCCGAGCAATAGGCTTTGACTCGACAAACCTGCATTGAGCAACACTTTCTGCAAGTCCAGCCCGTCAGGTAAGTCTTCACCATACTGCTTGTCACCACATTTTCCATCGTAGCTGATAAGGAAATTTATGCCGCGACGGTTTAGACGGTCTATTGCTTCTACAAAGTCTGCAAAATCTATCCCAGAATAATATCGGCTGTCACGTACATTGGAGACACCTTGATAAGGCGGATCCATATAGACAATATCGCCTGGTCTCGCCTCTTCCAACACTTCGCGGTAGTCCTTGGAACTGAAACTGGTCCGCCCTTTCAGGTAGTAAGAGATAGCATCAACATTAGGTTTCAACGTCTTAGGCGATGTGCCATTTCGACGCTTGTCGGGCGACTGGTTGAACTGCCCATTGCTGCCATAGCGCACAGAACCCTTCACGCATCGCGCCAACAGGTAGAGCATGTTGGCTGCCGACTGATTACCGCCATTGAAATCATCGCGAACCTTATAGAAATGCTCCACGCTGCCACCCTCATAGCTGAACTGCTCGCTCCATACTTTGGTGTAATCCGCAATCAACGTCTTTGGCGTTTCAATAGCAGACTGGAGGACGTCGACCAAAGGCCTATTCAGGTCATTAACGACATAATGCCCGGCGCGTCCGGCCTTTGCAGCGGCAATCGTGATGGCGGCCATTCCTGCAAAAGGCTCTATCAGCCGTTCAAACCGATGCGGCATATAGGGGAGAATCTGTGGCGCAAGGATTCGCTTCGACCCTTGGTATTGTACGATATGTGGTGCTGTTCCGTTCATATAAATCAAACAATCGGTTGCAAATATACGATATTTTCTCCAAACAACTTCATGTTTTTTGGATTTTTTCAAAGTTCTCGGCCAAAAAATGAACCGCAGATGCCGCTGATGATACAGATTAATAGGGTGTTGCGCGGCGAAATCTGTAAAATCTGCGAAATCTGTGGTTTCTTTACAGCGGAACCGTGTGTATCCGGATGCTCGGTTTACCGCAGCTTGGCGTACCACCCGCGCTGTCCGCTGACGGCACCGTAGGCGAAGCCGCAGGCGCGTAGGGTGCGGGTGAGGCTCTGCACCGTGGGCAGGTCGGCTTTGCC
>ONDA01000043.1 GCA_900316475.1 uncultured Prevotellaceae bacterium | reverse complement strand
GAAGCACGGCAGACGAAACAGGAAAAAAATGCGATTGTATCCTATGAGGGAGTCTCCCAGACAGAAATGGCAAATATGGGAATAGACGACGAGAATCATCGTGAATCCCCGCATAGCGTCGATATAGGATATGCGTCGCTCCTTGTCCATCACGCCTCCACCAGTTCTTGAAACAGCATGAGCCATTGGGGCATCACCTGGTCTGCCGAGAAGCGACGAGCACTACCGACGGCAGCACTCCCCATCTGGCGGCAAAGTGAATCATCGTCCATCAGACGGCTCATCTTGTCAGCAAAGCCCTGCATGTCACCCTCTTCAACGAGGAAGCCGTTGCGGCCGTCTTCAATAATAGTTCGCGGCCCGTAAGGACAGTCGAAAGCTACCGCAGGCAGACCGCACGACATGGCCTCGGCAAGAACGAGGCCAAAGGGTTCGAATAGCGACGTGAGTATCAGGAAAGCGCTCTCGCAGTAAGCGTCGAAGATGCTGGCCGTAGGCTTATGTAGCACCACGCCCTCCACCCCACGTGCAGCCTCAGTCACTGCTTCCCGCCGTTCGCCGTCACCATAGATATGCAACTGCCAGCCGGGATGCTGAGGACCTACACGCTGCCACAGTTCGATGGCCATTTCCGCTCGCTTCTGATAGTCGAAACGTCCCACGAAGATGACGCGCCGCGTTGACACATCACCCATCCGTCCCGTCTGGTTCTGCTCCACCATATTGGGTATACAGCGCACATCGGGCAACAATCTCCGCCAGTCGCAAGCATCGTCCTCGGTCAGCGTCACCACTATCCGGGCCCTCTTCAGCTGCCGTTTCAGCCGCCAGTCATTGTAGCCCCCGCCAATGCCACCCCGACCAAACATCTGTCGGTAGATGGAGTGCGACTCTACCACCACCGGCACCCGGTCGGCCACGGCACGCAGCACCGTATCGGCATAGCTCGTGGCCACACAAACCACCACGTCTGCCTGTAACTCGTCAACCGTCAGCAGCAAGCGTTTGGCCAATAGTCGTTCCAGCCGCCACCGCTCCAACAGCCGTCGCCAGCCGCGGTAGCGATACTGCCGATGCAACCCCACGTCCAAGTGGCGGAGTGCGACACCGTCGGCCAGTGCATAAGGCACCTTGTGGCTGCCTTGGTCGGAAGTGACAATAGTCACCTGGCAGTC
This sequence comes from uncultured Prevotellaceae bacterium, assembly GCA_900316475.1. GTDB lineage: Bacteria > Bacteroidota > Bacteroidia > Bacteroidales > Bacteroidaceae > Prevotella. The sequence continues at coordinate 21,301 of ONDA01000043.1, read as the reverse complement.
CTTCTGTCCTGCCAGCCACCCCGCCTTGTCGACGATGATTCGCTCGATGCCGCCCCAGACGGCCAGCGACCTGAAGAAATAAACGATTCTCATTGGCTGCAAAGTTACAGCTAATTTTGGTAAAAACGGCGTAACGCTGTTACAAATATTACTTTTCGTGATAAAAAGCCTCGAAAAGCTCTTTTCTTCAAACAAATTTCGTACCTTTGCACCATGGAACGCATCAATTGGGTTGACTGGGCCAAGTGCTTGGCAGTGATGACAGTGGTGTTCTGCCACCTGCCACAATCACAGGAGTGGATGTACTTCCGCTATCTGCAGACTTGCATCATCACGGTGTTCTTCTTCCTCTCAGGCTACCTGAAACACGACCGGGGAACGATGGCTGCCAACTGGCGTAAATACTGGTGGGGACTGGTAGTGCCCTACGGTTTGTACAACATCGTGATGCTACCCTATTGGGCCATACGCTACAACATCAAAATAGGAGACTGGCCCGACGTGGCCACACTGGCAAAGCCCGTCATCGGTGCGCTACTGATGGAGCATGAGTGCGGATGGGCCGAGATACTGAACGGAGCGCTATGGTATCTGCCAGCCATCCTGCTGATGCATCTGCTGACAGACCTTTGCCACCGTACACGCCATGAGCACCTGCTGATGACGGGAATATGCCTCTTGTCGTGCGTAGCATATTACCTCTACCGCTACTACGAAGTACCGCCAAGTCTGACGCCTATCGGCTTCATCAGGCGACTACCCTACTTCTACTTAGGCTATCTCTGTGGACAACGGCAGCTGCTACGTCACGCCTCGTCACGGTGGCGCAACGCCCTGCTTTGTGGCGTCTTCCTAACCGTTAGCGTGTGGCTGTTCTACTGGCATGTGGACGCACGCTGGCAACTGCCGCTGCACATCACACTGTTCTACGCCGTAAACGCCGGTTTCCTGTTGGGCGTCGTCTACGGCTGTAGGATATTGGAAAGCCTGACGACGCCGCGATGGGTGACAAACATATCAACAGGAACGCTGATTATCATTGGTCTGCAGTGGATGACTATCGGCACGGCAAACTACTGTTTAAGCCAGCTGACAGACTTTAACACGGCCACAGGCTACACCTGGTGGGAGGCTCTGACAATCACAGTAGCAATTACCGCACTGCTCTACCCTCTCATTCCGTTTGCCAAACGATACGCACCCGTGCTGTTAGGCAAGCGCCCCACTACTGATAGAAATTAGCATACCACTGGGCAAAGGCACGAAGACCATCGCGCAGCGATGTCGACGGTTTGAAGCCGTAGTCGCGCTCTAAGGCAGAGGTGTCGGCATAAGTGGTAGGCACGTCGCCTGGCTGCATAGGCACCAGTTGCTTGTGAGCCTCAAAGTCGTAATCGGCAGGCAAGACGCCTGCACTGACCAGTTCCTGCTGCAGAATGTCGACAAACGTCAGCAGATTCTCAGGTTGGTTGTTGCCGATGTTGTAGACGGCGTACGGCGGCAGAGGCAGTCCGTCGTCGCCCAGCCGTTTCTCGGGTGCTCCCTGCATGATGCGCACAACGCCCTCGACGATGTCGTCAACATAGGTGAAGTCGCGCATACAGTTGCCATAGTTGAAAATCTGTATCGTCTCGCCACGGCGCAACTTGTTGGTGAAGCCGAAGTAAGCCATATCAGGACGGCCGGCAGGCCCGTAAACAGTGAAAAAGCGCAAGCCCGTCGAGGGGATGTTGTAAAGTTTGGAATAAGCGTGAGCCATCAGTTCGTTTGACTTCTTCGTGGCGGCATAGAGCGACACGGGGTTATCGACCTTGTCGTCGGTGGAATACGGCACCTTCTTGTTCGTGCCATAGACCGACGAGGAGCTGGCATAGACCAGATGCTCCACAGGCCAGTGGCGGCAGGCCTCAAGAATATTATAGAAGCCGATGAGGTTCGACTGGATGTAAGCATCGGGGTTGGTGATGCTATAGCGCACACCGGCTTGGGCTGCGAGATTGACAACCACCTGCGGACGGTATTGCTCAAAGACGCGCTCGATAAGGGACTTGTCGGCAATGTCACCACGCACGAACTGCCACGTCGTATTCTCAGGCACCGACTGCGACAACTGTTCCAGACGGTAGTCCTTGAGCGACACATCGTAATAGTCGTTCATATTGTCGATACCCACAATGGTGGCCCCCTTCACGTCGAGGAAGAGGCGCTTCACCAGATTGGAGCCAATGAAACCTGCAGCTCCTGTTACAAATATTGTCTTACCGTTTAAGTCAATTCTTTCCATATTTCTCTACAGCTTGGTAATAAGTGTCTAAACTACCGATGTCGAAACGTCCTGCCGTCATCGGCCAGGCGTGCATCGTAGTGTGCTCCACCATGTAGTGAGCCAGGTTGCCCGGTGCATCGTTGCCACAACCATCAGCCACACTGCCACGTACAAGTGGCAGGTCGTCGCGCCTGTAGATATAGAAAGGGGGGACGGCCCAATGGCTTTTCGGCACCTGTGGTTTCTCTTCCATTCGCAACACCCGGAACTGTTCGTCAAGTTCAACGACGCCCGTGCGCTGCAACTTCTCTATCGAGGGCTGCTCGTGGCACATGATGCAACTCGTCTGCTTCTCGCAGGCAAAGTCGATGAACTCCTGGAAAGAGAAGAATAGCAGGTTGTCGGCAGCCACCACCAGCAGGTCGTCGTCAATCTGCAATTTGTCGAGAGCAAACAGCAGGTCACTGACGGCTCCCAAACGGGTTTCATTGGTTTCCGTACCGTCGTCAACGATGGTGATAGGTTTGCTATAGTGTACACTCCGGCTCCACTCTTCAAAGATGGTAGCAAAGCGATGGTTTGTAATAATGATGTGCTCGTCAATGGCATCGATACCGTCGATATCGTCGAGCATGCGGCCTAAGATGGTGTTATCGCCAATCTTCAGCAATGGCTTGGGGAAATTCTTGGTCAGTTCACCAAGCCGTGTGGCATAGCCTGCTGCAATAACAATATTCTTCATACAAAGCGTGCGCCGTCGTCGGGCTTTACGAAATAACACTTGAAAGTCTTCTCATATTCGGGGAACTGGGCGAGATAACGCTCCGTCATCTGGCGCTCTATCTCCTCCCTGCAAGCAGGGTCGATGATGGCGACACAGGCACCCTTGAAACCCGCTCCACTGAAACGGCCTCCCCAAATGCCGGGCAGCGTACGCATAATCTCATAGATGGCTATCAGCTCCGGCGAGCCACACTCGTAGTTGTGGATGCTCGACTCGCACGAGTCGAATGAGAGTTTGCCGAAGAGTTTCATGTTTCCCGTCTCCCAGGCCGTCACGCCTTGACGCACGCGACGGTACTCCGTGTAGAAATGCTCGGCACGGCGGGCAAAACGCGCCGGCATGGCATGCTTCGTCTTGTCAAACGTTGCCTTGGGAATGTCGCGCAGAAAGGTCTTATCAAACGTCTTCAACGGCTGGTCGGTATATGCCAGCATATTCCATGCTGCCGTTTTACACTCATAGACACGCAGGTTATAGTCGCTGTTGACCAGCGAGCGTGTCAGTCCTGAGAAAAAGATGGCGATTTCAAATTCAGGCAGATTGGGGTTGCTCTGTATGACACGGTAGTCATTGGTGTCGCAGTCAAGGAACAACAAACCGTCGTGCCGCCCCAATGCAATGCATGCCTGGTCAAGCAAACCGTTGTTCAGACCGATATACTCGCGCTCGGCCTCGGAGGCAATCTGTGCCACCTCGAAAGGCTGGAGCGTGATGCCGTTGGCACGGGCAAAGGCCATGACGTATGCAATGAGAACTGCTGCGCTCGACGACAGGCCGCCAACAGGCAGCGAGCCTTGCAGAACGCCCTCAATACCGTGCTTCATCTGGAAACGCTTGCGCAGGGCAAACTTCGCGCCACGGGCATAGTCGCCCCAATGATGCTGACGTACCTGTGTCGGCGTCGTGATGTTGAAGTCTACGATACCGTCGAACGACCGAGACTCCAGATGTACATGCCCGTCGTCGGTAGGATTAAACCACAAATCGACACCTTTGTCAATGGCAAAGCCCGTCACCAGCCCGTGCTGGTGGTCGACGTGTGCGCCAATGGGACAGACACGGTAAGGAGAAAAAATATGATATAAATATGCTGTTTTCATAGGGCAAAGATAACATATTTTTTTTATATAACAAAAAAAATGTAAGAAAATTGTCCGCACGTTTGGTAATTAAACAATATTTTGTATCTTTGCAGCGCGCAACAAACTAAATTATGAAGAATAAAAGTCTAAGTATCATCGTGCCAATCTACAATGTAGAGAAGTATGTCCGCCCGTGTTTGGAAAGCATTTTCAAGCAAGGACTGGATGATGAAACTTATGAACTCATTCTTGTAAACGACGGGACGCCTGACAGGAGCATGGAGGTCATTGCCGACATCATCAGCCAGCACCAGAACATCACCGTCATTACCCAAGAAAACCAAGGGCTTTCCGTTGCCCGGAATAACGGAATTGCAGCAGCAAAAGGAGAATATATCCTCATGCCTGATTCCGATGATCTGCTAATAGAAAACAGCCTCCCTATCCTATTAGAAACGGCTCTGACCACAAAAGCAGATATGATAGATGCGGACTATGTCGTCATGAACGACGACGCCATTAGCGGACGTCCTGACATTACACAGAAAGCATTTGAGATGAAGGAGAAATCAGGAACTGCAATGCTGTTAGAAGAATACAGTCCTGAGCACAGCTATGTATGGCATACCCTATACAGACGCAGCTTCCTGCTGGATAACCATATCAGTTTCCATCCTGGAATCATATTCGAAGATGTTCCTTTTACGCACGAGTGTTATCTCAAAGCCAGGAAATGTATCAAGACAAACGTACTGCTCAATATCTACCGGATGGGACAAGAGTCCTCAACAAGTTCTTTTGACACAAAAAGGGGAAAAGAATTCTGTATCGCCATTAGCAAGACATGGGAACTGAGACACTGGGAAGGCCATACGCCAGAGACGTTACGTAAATTACAGGATGACGTTTTCTATTCTTTCTCATTTCTGACCAGCTGGATTTCATACAGCACAAAAAAATGTCCTAACAGCGCCGAGATTCTCAGGTTCCTCAAAAAGACATCTCCTGACATGATATTCAGAAACGGAGTGAAGCAACGGGTCGTGTCCTTCCTATACAGAACGACACCACAATTCTACATAAAGATCAACATTTGGGCAAGGAAGTTGAAGCGGCTCCTTTTATAAACTCTTAAACAGCTCCACCCATCGTTGCATAATAGCATCTTTCTGGTATTTCATCACGGTCTCGCGGGCATTCTTACCCATCCGCAGCTGTTCTTTCCTGTTTTCCATCATTGCCTCCATAGCATTAGCCAAACTATGGATATCCCTGTCCTCGGCCAACAGGCCGTTCTCTCCATCGGTAATGATTTCTCCAGGGCCATACTTACAATTAAAAGCGACACAGGGAATACCACACGACATGGCTTCCAGAATAACCATACCAAGACCTTCGTGACGTGAACTTAACACATAAAAGTCACTCCGCTGATACTCATCATAAATCTGAGTCGTTGGCGGCTGGATAGTGATGCAATGCTCCAAACCGTGACGGGCAATCAACGCCTGAAGCCCGTCTTTGCAGCTGCCATCACCGAATATATCGACATGCCATTCCGGGTGTTTCTCCGCAATCAGTGCATAAGCATTTATCAGGTAATCGAATCCTTTTACTCTTTCCAGACGCCCTGCCGATATGATGCGGAAATAAGGCTGCAACGGCTTTTCCTCCAAAGCCGAAGGATAAAAAGTCAAGGGATTGGGGATGACTTCTATTGCCGATGTCACATGCTTGCGCCATTCGTTGGCATCGCCTTCCGTGAGTGTTACCAACCGGTCGAAACAATTGATGCGACTGTAGTATTGCCTATCATAATACTTGGCCACCTGTCTCATCAAGGGACGCGACTTATAGTCGTACTCTTTGACGACGGAGAAGCACGTCTCGTGCGACTCGATAACCAAACGTGCTTTTCGACGCACCTTAACGATTTCGCCCGCAACTTTCAGCGAATAGGCCGTTGTCAGAATAACATCCGGGCAGAAGTCATCAACGACACGTTTCAGGCGTTTACGGAATGTTGCTCTCATCCGCAGATACTCTATATACCGTCGATACAGTGGCAAATGCTGTATGGTGAAAAAACGCACATCAAGATCAATGACTTTTACCTCAGGATGCAACGAGAAGGCCAACGGATGACTGCCTTGTTCGTAAGTCACAAGAGTCACTTCATAACCATGATCCGCCAACCAATTGATCTTATTGCTAACAACTCGCTCCGTTCCGGCAAGCATAGCCATCGACCTCAGAATATAGAGTAGCTTTGCCATCTCTCACACTAACTGTTACTTCTGAATCTCCACGGCATCAGCAACTTTTCTGCCCTCCGTACAAAAGGCAGTCCGAAATGTTTCACGAAGAAAGCACGCGTACGGTAGTAGGCTTTTGCTTTGGGTGAAAACCAGGAATTCTGGTAATGATGGATGGCATAGGTATATGGCGTTATCTCCACCTCCCGGGAATCAAAAACCTTCGGAGAGAAGAAAGCATCGTTGAACTCCAACACCTCACTCTGCATATCCATCTTACGAATATTCAGACTTTCCTCCAATGAAAGGACACGCACGGGTTTCAGCTTCTGAATCTGTTCGACCATAATCTCTGGCAGTTTTCTGATGTCAAGACTGCCATCTTCCTTGACAAACGAGCGGTCCTGATAGTAATCCAAGCACTGCTTCACCCAATCGCAACCTTTCTCAGCACCGATGACGGCAGCCTCTGGCGTCTGAGCTTTCTCTGCGCCCACGAAGTAAGGAAGATCCAAGAATTCGTCAAAGTCTTTCAGTACCTCCACATCGGAATCCAAATATATGCCGCCATAATGGAAGAGTGCATAGAAACGGATATAGTCGGCTGCGAAAGCGTATTTCCTGTTCTCAAAAGCCTGACGCACCCAGACGGACGAGTCCAAGTTGAAACGCTTCGTGTCCCACAACATCACTTCGTAATCGGGCAGGAATTTCTTCCAAGATTCCAGACACTTGGCAATCTTCGGTGGATATGGATCGCCGCTCAGCCAGCAGAGATGTATTATCTTTGGTATCATACTATGCTTTTTTATTAATTAAATTGTCATCACTGTCTTCGTAATGATCCTTCTTGAAGAAAATGCGAGAGAGGCCCTTGCCTTGTATCTTGACATGTTCAACGAAACTTTGCCACATAGACTGGTTGCCAATCGTGCCATAACCGGTAATAGCCCGACAACGGCGGTCACGGACAAACTTTATCTTTCCGTATTTTTTCAACGAGAGAGCCATAGAACCGTCTTCGCCACGGATAATATCTACACGATATTCTTCTTTACGGCCATAGTCAGCATTATAGGCGAAGACTAATCCACGCACGCTTAACTCAGGCCGCTTGAAGTGCTGAATCCACAGGAAGAGGTCGCGGCACATCTCAAAGAGTTTCAAGCCCAACTGACTGTGATTGGCATCAGGGAAATAGCTCCAAGTGGCCGAAACAGCAACCACGCCAGGCCTCATCAGCTGTTCGAGCATCAACTCATAATACATGGGAGGATAAATCGTGTCACTATCCACATCGAAATAGTATTTCCCGCGGGCATGTTGCAAACCACAACGTCGGGCGTAGCCGCAGGAATGCTGGTATTCCGTATAATAAGGAATACCTGATTTCTCATAGATTTCGGCTGTACGGTCTTTGGAATCGTTGTCAACACCTATGATTTCAACAGGATACTTGCAACGTATCTCACTAATAGCCCAGAGACAAGCTTGCAAATGGGTTTCCTCATTATAGCCTATCACGACAATCGAGGCTATCGGATTGTCGCTCTGCAAGGCAGCAAGCCGCTGGCGCGTTCCATCGACGATCTCCTGTGGAACCTCGCTGAATGGTTTTCCATAAATGGAAAGGTATTTATCGTACCACTTAGCCATATTTCAATCCGATTTATTTCTGACGGCGAAGATAAACATTTTTTGCCAATCTTCCAAATTTTAGAGTAACTTTTTGAATTTTCCTATCCACCAAATGACTGCAAGGCATAATGGTGCAGGCAGTCTGCCCAGCATATAGAAAGCAAGATTACTCCAACGAGACTGACGGAAGGAGCAAATATCGCGGAAAGAGGCCGTATGCGACAGTGCAGCCTTCATCTCACCAGCCGAAACGGCAGGGACAATACTTTTCCCTCTTTTCAAGATGCTGCAGACGATATAGAAGTCGGTCATCGCAATGCTAAGACAGCGATTGGGATAATACGGCTTATCGCATAATGCTGAGGATGTGCGTTTCAGATGCTCAATGGAACGGATATTCCCGACAACCTCTTCCTTCGCAATCTGAGTCCTGTGATGATAGTGCGACAGCGAGTCCTCACGACATCTATATGTATAGGTCACATCAGGCAACAGAACTGCCCGACTTACCATTGTCACCAAATCGAAAGTAAATACCAGGTCTTCCCAATAGTTGGCTGCGATAAACCGATGATGACGGTCGCGCAAGACGGAGGTCTTCACCAGGAAATTACAGGCAGATGCCTGTATGCCACCATACTTACGGTAAGCATATTCCGCTAACTTGCCTTCGCCTAACAACTGCAAGGATGGATATTGAAAGACCACGCGCTTGCCCGACAGTTCAATCTTCTCATAAGAGCCGAAGGCTATCTCAGCATCGTACTGACGAATGGCCTGCATCAGAATCTCAATGACATTCTCGACAATGACATCATCGGAGTCCATGAAGTAGAGATAGTCGCCACGCGCTTCGTCAATCAGCTGGTTACGCGATGCAGAAACACCTTGGTTGCTGTCGTGGGAGATGATGCGCACGGCAGCCCCCCGGGGATGCGTCTGCTGTATTTCCTGCATAATGGCCAGTGAGTTGTCACCACCAGCATCGTCAACCAGCAGGAACTCTATCGAGGGATAAGTCTGAGCCAAAGCCGATGCCAACGTCCGGCGCAGAAAGGCGTCAGAGCGGTACACAGGAATGCCTATCGTCACATCATACGTCATGCTCCTCTACCAGTTCGTCAAATAACGATTTCCATTGCTGGCCAACCTGTTCCATGCCATATTGCTGAGACTTCAAACGGCCGTTCTCGCCCATCCGCTTTCGCAAATCCTTGTCTTTGGCTAACTTGATGATGCGGTTGGCAAAGAAACGAATATCGAACGTAGGAATGAGATAGCCGTCAACCTCATCTGTGATAATAGAGCGAGGGCCGTTCTCGCAATCGAAGGACACCACTGGCAAGCTACAGGCCATTGCCTCGACAATCACCAACCCAAAGCCCTCGGAACGGGATGGATGTACAAAAATAGAACTACGGGAATACTCGCTCTCTACATCAGTAATATTGCCGTTAAGATGGCAACGGCTCTTGTCAACAGAGAGATCGTCCATCATTTTCAAATAGGGCGTTCTTTCACCAGGGCCATAGACATCCAACTGCCAGTCTGGACATGCTTTCTCCACAAGAGACCATACCCTTAACAGCAAATCATGACCTTTCTCATTCGAATAACGGCCTACGGCAATAATACGATGCACGTCAGAGCTGGCACGATTGCTCACGTCGATAGTCAGCGGGTCGGGAATCATCCGGATGTTATCCAGTTCCGGCCAGTCATTGACGGCACTGTCTGTCAATACGACAAATTTATCCAGCTTTTTTACTTGGCCGACAATATCCTTCTTCCATAATTGGGAGAAAAGCCATCTAACGACATAGGAATTACTGTCTATAAAACGTCGATAATACGAACGACTCTGATGCAGTTCGCCTATCTTACGGCTGCCATCTTGGATGTTGTTGATGAAATTTATCTCACGACGCAACGTACTAATCGCAAAATCAGGCTTAATCCTCAACAGCTCCCGCTTTAGCAGCTTCTTGTATTTCCTTTGCTTCTTACAATATAAATAGATTTTCTTATGGAAGGGTTTGTTCCACAACTCTTCGAAAGCCAAACCCAGATTGATGACTTTCACCTTTTCCGACAAATGGAAGAACGACTGTGCATCTTTTCCGTCAGTAACGATAATGGTCACCTCGTAGCCGAAGTGTTCTGCAAAGTAACTGGCCTTTGCTGTAATGACACGCTCAACTCCTCCCGCGGAATAGAGAGCCGGAGTACAATATACGATCTTATACTTCCTGTGTTGATTCATTGCCGAAAATATGAGCGCAAATATACTCATTTTTTTCCAAATATCAAAAAAAATATGCTACTTTTTAAAAAAAGAGCAAATAAATTAAATAATCTTTTGCTATTTGGAAAAAAAACACTAATTTAGCAAACTAAAATAATAACTGCAGAAATGAAGGCATTATTTCTCATTTTTCACGGCTTCAATCCAAGTAATGGTATCAGCAAAAAGATATCCTATCAAGTGGATGCGCTCAGAGCCTGCGGCATGGAGGTTCATCTGTGTTACATGGACGAGACGACGTCCAAGAAGCGCATGATTGACGATGTTGCCATTGCTGACTACGGAAATGGGACGATGAGCAAGATTCTGAAAAGGACAGAATTCCGTTCGATAACAAGATATGCCAAACAGGAACAGATAGAATTTGTCTATATCCGCTCAAACCATAATGCCAATCCATTCACCATCCGTATGGTGAAGCAGATGAAACGTGCCGGAATGAAAGTCGTCATGGAGATTCCCACCTATCCATACGATAGCGAATACGAGGCGCAAGGCATGAACAGGCGGATTTTCTTCGACAAGATTTTCCGCCACCGTCTGGCCAAGCACCTGGATGGTATCGTCACCTTCTCTGACGACAAGGAAATCTTCGGACAAAGGGCTATCAACATCTCCAACGGTATCGATTTCAGCAATGTACCAATGAAGAGCACGCAGAATGACACGACGAAAGAGCTAAACCTCATTGGAGTTGCAGAAATTCACAAGTGGCACGGCTTTGACAGAATCGTCAAAGGACTGGCAGACTACTACTCCCAGCCACAGGACTATATTGTCAAGTTCCACGTCGTGGGCTATTTCTTTTCAAAAGAAGTGGAAACTGAGTTCCGGAAAATCATTGCCGACAACCACATGGAATCATACATTATTATATATGGCAAGAAACATGGCAAGGAGTTAGACGAGATTTTCAATCTGTGCGACTTCGGCATTGGCAGTTTGGGGCGCCATAGGGCGGGAATTCAGAAAATCAAAACGCTCAAGAACAGGGAATATGCCGCACGCGGCATTCCTTTCGTTTATTCAGAGACTGACAGTGACTTCGACGAGAGGCCATACGTCCTGAAGCTCCCTGCCGACGAGACGCCTGCGGACATCCGACAGATTATCGCCTTCTACCGGCAGTTGTCAATAACCGCCCAAGAAATCAGAGACTCGATAAAAGACCTGTCGTGGAAGCACCAAATGAACCAAGTCATAAACAGCGTACTGAGATGAAGAAAAGGATTTGCTTCTTGACCGATAGCATTTTCAGCATTGGCGGCGTACAGCGGGTGTCCGCCGTCATTGCAAGCGCCTTGAGCAGGGAATACGAGGTGACCTTCGTCACCTTCGACAATCCCAAAGCAAAGGACACTTCATTGTATGGTTTAAAGGACGCTCCCATTCATTACCGTTTCTTCTCGTACCCAAAGATTTCTAAAACGGAAAAGAACATCTGCAAGTCATTCAGCTGGGCATATATGAAGCTACAGCCCCAATCACGATGGATGTCAAGACTTTACGGCTACAGTTCCTTCCCACCCACATTAAGAAAGGCACTCACCAAAGAGCTGCAGGACGGGCACTATGATGTCATTATCGGTGTGCATGCCCCACTTGCCGGACGGCTTGCCACGATGAGCAAAGACCTGAAGGGCGTCAAGACCATCGGCTGGATACATAATTCGTTTGAGGCCATCTTCGGCAAGAAATACCTTTATTTAGGCTCCGTGCGCAAGCGACATTATGTCTATCAGTTCATGCGGCTGAACCACTACGTGGTACTTTGTCAGCATGATGCCGATTCATACGTTGACTACGACCGACGCTGCAAGCCCACCGTCATCTACAACCCGCTGACACTAAAGCCCGGCACGCCCTCGAAAGGCAACTCCAAACACTTCTTAGCCGTTGGACGCTTCTCGCCCCAGCATAAGGGTTTTGACCTGCTGATAGAAGCCTTCCATCTCTTTTCTGAAAAGAACAAAGAATGGAAACTCGATATTGTAGGCGAAGGACTGGAGGAAGAACTGTATCGTGGCCTCATCAGGAAATATCACTTAGAGGAACGCGTGATCATACATCCGTTCACGACCAACATACAGGAATACTACTCGCAGGCGCAAGTCTACGTCCTAAGTTCCCGTTGGGAGGGATTTGGTCTGGTGCTCGTCGAGGCAATGGCCCACGGACTGCCGATAGTATCGTCAGACCTGCCCACCAGCTTGGAAATCATGGGCAGCTTCGGACTCTACTTCAAGAGTCAGGATGTTCAAGAGTTAGCCAAGAGACTGGAAGATGCCACCCAACTGGACTGGACTGCTAAGTCAGAAGAGGCACTGAAGATTGCCACCAAGTTTGACATAGAAAGCATAACCGCCCAATGGAAAACTTTGATTGAATAATACAGTTCGAGGATTATGAATACAGAAGACATAAGACAAGGGTTAAAGTCAAGTCCGCGGCTGAAGCGGCTGTTAGACTACCTGATTATGAACCAGCGCGACGCACGTCCCAGATGGTACGTCCGACTGCTGGCACCACTCTATCAGCACCGGGGACGAGGCTCAAAGATCTATAGCAGCGTGAGGATGGACACCCCACCCTACCGCCGTTTCTCTCTGGGACGACAGAGCGTCATTGAGTCTTACTGCTGCATCAACAACGCCGTCGGCGATGTCGTCATTGGCGACTACACACGCATCGGCATCCATAATACCATCATCGGCCCTGTCACCATCGGCAACCACGTCAATCTGGCACAGAGCATCACCGTGACCGCCTTGAATCACAACTTCGACGACGCCAACAAGCGCATCGACGAGCAAGGTGTTTCTACCTCTCAGACCGTCATCGACGACGATGTGTGGATAGGTGCCAATGCCGTCATACTGTCAGGCGTCACCATCAGTACCCACAGCGTCGTGGCGGCTGGCGCAGTAGTCACGAAGGACGTTCCTCCGCACTCGCTGGTTGCAGGCGTCCCGGCTAAAATCATTAAGAAAATATGAAAATAGGTATTGAGGCACAACGCATTTTCCGCGAGAACAAGCACGGCATGGACTATGTTGTGCTACAAGAGATTCTGGAACTACAGAAGCTGGATTACAAGAACGAGTATTTCATTTTTGTTGCTCCTGGCCCAGACCGCTGCGTTGAGGACACGCGTAACTTCCATGTCATCGAGGTGGGAGGCAGTTTCTATCCTTTATGGGAACAATACACACTTCCCAAGGTCGCTTCTGAGGCTGGTGTCGAGTTGCTCCACTGCACCAGCAACACAGCCCCCATACACTGCGACATGCCGCTCATCCTGACACTCCACGACATCATTTTCCTGGAACCACGCGACAAACGGAACCGTTCGCTCTATCAAAACATGGGGTGGCTTTACCGTCGACTTGTGGTGCCAAGAGTTCTCAAGAAATGCCGCCGCATCATCACCGTCTCAAAGTTTGAGAAGGCCAACATCCTCAGCAAACTTGGACTGCCTGAGAAGCAAGTAGCAATGATATACAATGGCTACAACAAGTGGTTTCGCCCCTTAGAAGACACCGACTGCGTCTATGCCAAATATATGGCTGAACGCGGCTATCTTTTCTTCCTTGGCAATACCGATCCGAAGAAAAACACTGAACGGACGCTCATTGCATATTCCAAGTACTTGGAACAATCGACCATAAAAAGGAAACTGCTGATGGCCGACCTTGACCGACAATATCTTGACGACATCATCGGCCGCAACCATATAGAGAACATCCGTCCTATGATTGAGATGCCAGGCTATATCGTCAATAGTGACCTGCCGTACGTCTATAACGGAGCGTTTGCCTTTCTCTACACGTCACTACGCGAGAGTTTCGGTATACCGCTTCTTGAGGCTATGGCCTGCGGCACGCCTGTCATCACAAGCAATACGTCGTCGATGCCCGAGATTGGTGGAAAAGACGCCATTCTGGTCAATCCTGAGAGCGCCGACGACATCTGTGCGCAACTGCTCAGACTTGAGAACGACGAGGCATTCTATCAGCAGCAGGTACAAGTAGGATTACGACGAGCCAAAGAATTCTCCTGGGAGTTTACGGCTGAACAATTGCTCATCCTCTACGAAATAGTATATAAAGAGATAAAAGACTAATCAAACAAACTGAGCGAGAAATCCTGTTGGGTTTTCTCGTTCTCTGTTTCTTCTGCTGTCTTCTGCTCGCGAAACGTCAGCATCAGCTGGCGGGCATCGGCATTGTTCTGCATGTTCAGGCGGTAATAGCCGCGACGCTCTGTCCGCTCAATAAGCGACTGCGGCGACTTGGAGTTCCTCAGCAGGAACTGCTGTACATAACCGTGTACCTCTTGCATGTCGGGCTGGGTGAACAATGTATTGTTAAGGTTATAGACGTGCTTGGCCAACTGCTGCACACCTATACCCCGCTCACCGACGGCTGTCAGTATCTGTAGTATCTGCTTGTCGTACGTCATCTATCAAAAAAAGGCCGGTAATCATGATTTACCGACCTTTTCTATCGTTGCACTTTTTGATTAGGCCAATGTCACCTTTTCGTCAGCATTAACCAGCTTACCTTCCTTGAAGAGCCAGCCAAGACCCAGCAGAGTCTCCTCCTCAGAAATCTTTGCAGCCTTAGCAATCTCCTTAACGGTGAGAGCCTTCTCTGCTGCTGCCAGAGCCTGATAAACATCTCCTGCCTTGAAGCCAGCGTTCTCAGCGTTCACCACGAGCGTGGCCTTAGCTGCTGCCTTCGTTGCGGCCTTCTTTACTGTTTCCTTCTTAGCTGCTGTAGCCTTTGTCTCAGTAGCCTTCTTTGTTGTTGCTTTCTTTTCTGCCATAATGCTTAAAAAAAAATATTACACGTATTAAAGTGAAAACTTTCTTTCTCTTTTTTTTCGGTGCAAAGGTACTCCAACTTTTCGTGCAAATTATTGATAATTAGGCTTTTTTAGCTGAACAAGCATTATTCTTGATGTAAGTCAATTTCAAAGTCCAATAGGGATGTCGCTAAAACAGGGCGACAAAATACAGAAGTCTTAGTTTCTTCATAATTGATTGTTTTGAATTTGTTATTGTTGAAATATTTATTAAATCTTTCTCCTATCGGTGCAAAGATACGAATAATTTTGAGAAGCACAAAGAATCTACGTGAAAAGTTTCTCAACGGATTGACGAATACTTTGCTTACGGCAAACCCCAAGTTTGCCGTAAGCAAACCCGGGGTTTACCGTAAGCAAACTAACCAGCCTCAACAGCCTGGTACGTCTGCTTTTTATCTATATTCTTATAAATTACTCTTTTTCAGGCAGTTCCACCTTGAGATTCAGCTCGTCCAACTGTTTCTGGTCGAGGAATCCGGGAGCGTCGAGCATGACGTCGCGACCAGAGTTATTCTTCGGGAAGGCAATGCAGTCGCGGATGCTGTCGAGTCCGGCCATCAGCGAGACGAAGCGGTCGAGACCGAAGGCGAGGCCGGCATGAGGGGGTGCGCCATACTTGAAGGCGTTGATGAGGAAGCCAAACTGTGCCATAGCCTTCTCGGGCGTGAAGCCGAGAATCTGGAACATCTTCTCCTGCAGCTTGCCGTCGTGAATACGCAGCGAGCCGCCGCCCACCTCAACGCCGTTGCAGACGAAGTCGTAGGCCACGGCACGCACCTTCTCAGGAGCGGTATCAAGCAAGGGGATATCGTCGGGGTTAGGCAGCGTGAACGGATGGTGGGTAGCCATCAGGCGCTGCTCCTCGTCGCTCCACTCGAACAGAGGGAAGTCGACAATCCACAGGCAGACGAACTTGTCCTTGTCGCGCAGACCGAGACGGTCGCCCATCTCCAGACGGAGGGTGCAGAGCTGAACGCGGGTCTTGTTGGCGTTGTCGCCACTCATGATGAGCACGAGGTCGCCGTCCTTGGCACCCATCGCCTCCTTGACCTTAGCCCACACCTCCGGCTCGTAGAACTTGTCGACAGAAGACTTGACGGTACCGTCTTCGTTGAACTTCACGTAGACAAGCCCCTTGGCACCCACCTGCGGACGCTTCACGAAGTCGGTCAGCTGGTCGAGCTGCTTGCGAGTATAACCAGCACAGCCGGGAACGCAGATGCCGCCGATGTAGTTGGCATCGTTGAAGACGGGGAACGTGCCCGAACCTTTCAGCTGATCCATCAGTTCGACGAACTCCATACCGAAGCGCAGGTCGGGTTTGTCGCTACCGAAACGGCGCATGGCCTCGTGCCACGTCATGCGCTGCAGCGGGGGCAGCTCCACGCCGCGCACCTCCTTGAACAGGTGGCGGGCCAGGCCTTCGAAGATGTCGAGCACATCCTCCTGGTCGACAAACGACATTTCGCAGTCAATCTGCGTAAACTCCGGCTGACGGTCGGCACGCAGGTCCTCATCGCGGAAGCACTTCGCAATCTGGAAGTAGCGGTCGAAACCTGAGACCATGAGCAGCTGCTTCAGCGTCTGCGGCGACTGCGGCAGGGCGTAGAACTGTCCGGGATTCATACGCGAAGGCACCACAAAGTCGCGGGCACCCTCGGGCGTCGAACCGATGAGGATAGGCGTCTCCACCTCGATGAAGTTCAGGTTGTCGAGGAAATTGCGAATGAGGATGGTCATGCGGTGGCGCAGCTCCAGATTCTTGCGGACGACAGAGCGGCGCAGGTCGAGGTAGCGATACTTCATCCGGATGTCGTCGCCGCCGTCGGTCTGGTCTTCAATAGTGAACGGGGGAGTCACGCTCTCGCTGAGCACGTTCAGCTCGCGGGCCACTATCTCGATGTCGCCCGTAGGCATCTTCGCGTTTTTCGACTCACGCTCACGAACCGTACCCTTCACCTGAATACAGAATTCGCGGCCCAGCTTGTTGGCACGCTCCGTCAGCTGTGCGTCATCCGACTCGTCGAACACTAACTGCGTCAGACCGTAGCGGTCGCGCAGGTCGACAAACGTCATACCTCCCATCTTTCGGGTGCGCTGCACCCATCCGGCCAGTGTCACCTGCTGGCCGACATTAGCGAGACGAAGCTCGCCACAAGTATTTGTTCTATACATTATTAATAATATATGAGTTTATTTCGGTGTGCAAAGTTACGAAAAGTCGAGAGCAGAACAAAAGATTTTAATCTTTTTTATGCCGAGACAGAGGAGTTTCCTTGAGCAAAGCGAAAAACTTCGCCGATTTTTCGGCAAAGTTACGAAAAAAGCCTGTAACAAACGAGCAATTTGGGAGAATTAACGCAGAATGCGCGTAAATAAAAGGCAAGACGGGGATTTAGAGCCCCTTGATAAGGGGCGGCTATAATGCAGGGATATGCAAATTTGGGAGGAATAAAGAAGTAGTTAGGTTTCTTATCCGGACTCGGCTATGCCGCTTCGCTCGTCGAAGAACCCGTGAGACGGTCTTTGGAGCCAGTTAAACTTCGTTAATCGGACAGGCAAGATGGGGCATAATGACGCACCTCTCACCACCCGGTTCTGATTCCGCAAACTGCTATATTTTGCGTAGCGATGGAACCAGCAAAAGATAGTGGTTTTGCAGCCGGAATTAGAAAAACAAGTAAATTTCGTCCTTTTTATTTGCATTTAAACTGATTTGTAAGAAAACATTTGTTCCCTTGCAATTAAATTATTATATTTGCACACGAAACGCCTATAAATAATAGATTTCTACTAATAAGGAATAAACGCATCAATATATATGAAAAAAGAAGAGTTTCGTACTAATGTGAGGCAAGATAGGGGAACGTCCTTGATTCGAGTATGTAGTTGATGCAGAAAAAAAAATAGTTAATTATGAAAATATTGTCATATAATATAAATCGTTCTACGCAGGAAAAGATAGACAAAATCATGCAGTTCAATGCAGATGTCTTTATTCTTCCAGAAGTGGCTTGTCCTTCTCAAGTAAAGGTTCCGGAAGGGTATAGATCATCAGTATTTCCTTCCTGTCATCATTGAGAATAAGTTAATCATGGCTGCATGGCCTACAAGAACAGATGATAATGCTCCAAAAGATTATCCACAGATTGCAATGGAAGCATTGCAAGAATATGCTCCATACTTGAAGAAGTTTCCTGCTGTTATCTCTGGCGACATGAACTGTTATAAAGGACAGGCTGGCGAGACAAAGCAATATAGCATTGAGGCTATATTCAGCTTTCTGGAAAGTATGGGCTATGTTAGTGCTTATCACAAAAAAACAGGAGAGCTGTTAGGTAAGGAAAGCAAGACAACTTATTATCATAGGTTTAATGAGAATTCGCCTTTCTTTCTTGACTATACTTTCTCAAATGTGGCCTTCAAGTCGTATGCACTCTGCGAGTGGAACAAAGAAATAAGTGACCATGTTGCACAAATGATAGAATTGTAATATAAAATATGATGGAAACAATCCGAGTAAAAGAGATTGACGGCGTATATTCCTGCGACATCGGCATCAGCAAAGAGACATGGCTGGAGTTGTTGAAAGACACCAATATGCCAGATGGATATAGGGATGCCTTGCTGCGATTTTATTATTATCCAGCGCACCGAGGCACATGCACTGCAGTGAGCAATATGATGGGTGGTAATGCGCAAAAGCTGAATGCAAACATCAGGGAACTTGGCCGATATGTGCAAAATCGTTTAAACCGCTTTCAGGTTACTCGCCCCGATGGCACCCCATGTTTTTGGATTATCCCGATGTGCGGGGGCAAAGACATGCCAAAAGGGAACGAGGGAACTTTTGAATGGCAGCTTCGTCCTGAACTGGTAGAAGCCATTCGGGACTATTTATATTGGTATCTCATAGAGCGATATAAGGAGGTAAGAAAGCAAATACCTATTGATGGTGAAGAGTGGACAGAAATCTACAAATGGCAACTTATAACAGTCAGCAAGGGGAAAACGCCGCTTGATATTGTTCGTGACCACGAAGCTCATCCAAGCAAATCTGAATTGGGCGGTTTTTCAAACCTTATTGATGCCGCTCGTGACAACAAGACTTTGAAACATCTTGTTGACAACAACCCCGATGGACTTCAAAAAGCATTAGATATGCTCACAGATGAAACGAAGTCCTTGAATGACAGGTTGGCAGATTATAAGTCAGCAATGGTTTCACTTCTTCCTCCGTCTGGTTTTAACAGCAAGGCTAACGATGAACGTACGGCATCAACCATCCTTACATGTCTGAATCCAGAGAAATATACTATTTATAAATATGATGTTTATACGTTGTTCTGCAAGTATCTTGGCGAGGAAAAGAAACCTGCGGGACAATGCTATGAGCATTTTCTTAGTTTGCTAAAGCCTCTTAGTGTTTTGGCAGCAAGCGACAAAGAACTACAGCAAATTGTTGAGCCTTCTTTGAAAGGACAATTGCGTAGTGACTTATTGCTGGCGCAAGATGTCCTTTGGATTTTGCTAATAGAATTTCCCCAAACAATGGGCTATATATACAGCCTTTTGACTTCTCCTAAACAACGTGTATGGTTGTGGAGCAAAGCGTTTCTATCTGACTTGCAGGACACATTGGAAATAGGCTCCTCAGCAAATACCATTAAAGATTTCACATCATACAAGTCGAAGAATGCGCTGCGTAAAGCCTATCAGCAAGATGTAGGCAACGGAGATTTGAAGATTCCTGATGCCTATTGGTCATTCATCAATGAAGTGAATATTGGCGATATTGTTGTGCTCTTTGAACCGAAAAAAGGGAATGGCAAGCAATATCACTTATTGCATGGTTGGGGAGTTTTTACATCTGATTGTATTGTCAATGTGTCAAATGAGAACCCCATGAGTAGGACTGTTCAATGGCGAAATATCCTAAAGATACCCAAGCAGAATGAAGAAATGGGGAACAGCGTGTTTTTCCAAGGAACAACCGACAAGCAAGCATTACATATTAAAGAATTGTTAGGTTTAAATACAGAAATAGTTATGGAATCGAAATATCAGAAATATATCGACCTCTTAGAGACCAACAAGAATCTGATTCTGACTGGGGCACCAGGAACTGGAAAGACCTTTATGGCAAAAGCCATTGCTGAGGAAATGAATGCCGAAATGGGTTTTGTGCAGTTTCATCCCTCGTACGATTATACAGACTTCGTGGAAGGACTTAGGCCCAAGAACGACGAGAAAGGGAATGTTGGGTTTGAACGAAAGGATGGAGTGTTTAAAAAGTTTTGTAAAATGGCATTCGTTAACATTATCGATTCTGAAATTAACGAAGGTTGGGCAGAAAAAGCATTGGAATTGTTCAAAAAAACTTGTAATGGTATCCATATTTTATCGCATAAGTATGGGAAAGACTTTGAAGTTAAAATTAATGATGATAAAATCATGGCATTGCCAGACTCGGGAAATTTATATAATGTTGATGACAATGATATTCTCAAATATATTAAAGAAGGAATTTATGACAAAAAACACCAAACATATCCACCTTCTATTGGAAAGTATATAAAGGAAAATATAGTAATAGGCAAGTCGTCTATTGATGACATGAACAAATTTGTCTTTATCATCGACGAAATCAACCGTGGGGAAATCTCTAAAATATTTGGCGAACTGTTCTTCTCTATAGACCCTGGTTACAGAGGTGAGAAAGGCAAGGTAAATACTCAATATCAGAATATGATAGAAGAGGGCGATGTATTCAAAGATGGTTTCTATGTCCCTGAGAATGTGTATATCATAGGCACGATGAACGACATTGACCGCTCTGTGGAGAGTATGGACTTTGCTATGCGTCGCCGTTTTGCTTGGCAGGAAGTGACAGCAGAGGAGAGTTATACGAACATGATTGAGCATGATCCTGATTTTGGGCTCGTCAAAGACGAAATCAAGGCAAGGATGTTTAATCTGAACAAGGCCATCGTAGAGACAGAAGGATTGGATGAGGCTTATCAAATAGGTGCTGCTTACTTCAGAAAGTATCTTGACTATCAAGATAAAACCAATCCTTTCGATTGCCTATGGGAGAACCAT
>ONDA01000019.1 GCA_900316475.1 uncultured Prevotellaceae bacterium | reverse complement strand
AGATGTCCTTGAAGACAGTCTTCACGATAAACAAGTGAGTCTGTATATAGGTAACGATGGCCTTCCCATCCCTGCCGAAAATCGCCAGTCACTCTTTGTCCCTTTCTTCACCACCAAACGAAGCGGTAGCGGAATCGGCTTGTCTCTAAGCCGCAGAATGGCGATTCAGCAAGGCGGTATGCTCGAACTGGCTGATACACCGCGCCACGGATGCCATGTCGCTTTTGTTCTGTCACTTCAAGTACTTTAATCTTTTCCTTCTATTCGCCCCCTTTTATTTCCACTATCATTTGACTATTTTAAAATTGCAGCGTTATTATGTAAAATATCGCGTTCTGAAACGCCATTTCTTGTAAAATATCGTATTCTGACGCTATGTTTTTATGTAAAATATCGCGTTTTACGTTTTTTTCTTCGTATCTTTGCACCCTTGTCAGGAAATGCAAGTCGGAGGGATTGGATGTCTATTACCTGAACGACCGTTCGGGCGAGTGCGACTTTGTGGTCTGCAAAGGTAATCAGGTCATACGGAACTCGGAGTGTAGTCAGTTTTTTTGTGTATTTTTGCAGACATGAAAGCAGTGGAGAATAAGCTGAACATCAACCAGTGGGCGGAGGAAGACCGTCCGCGCGAGAAGTTGGAGCGGCTCGGAGCACAGGCACTGAGCGACGCCGAACTGCTGGCCATACTCGTGGGCAGCGGTTCGACGAAGGAGGACGCGGTGACGCTGATGAAGCGCATCCTCAACGACTGTCACAACAACCTGAACACGCTGGGTAAGATGAGCATACGCGACCTGTGCCAGTATAACGGCGTCGGACCGGCCAAGGCTATCACCATCATGGCGGCCTGCGAGTTGGGCAAGCGCCGCCAGCACGAGAAGCCCGAGGAGCGCCCCGACCTGGGCACCGCCACCAGAATCTACAACCACATGCACCCCACGCTGCAGGACCTCGACGTCGAGGAGTTCTGGCTGCTGCTGCTGAACCAGAACTACCGTCTCATCCGCGAGGTGAAGATTGCCCACGGCGGCATCAGTGAGGTGTCCGTCGACATTCGCGTCATCATGCGCGAAGCCGTGCTGGTGAATGCCACCATCATGGCTGTGTGCCACAACCACCCCAGCGGCAGTCTGCGCCCCAGTCAGGCCGACAACGACCTGACGAGAAGCATCAAACAGGCCTGCGACGTCATGCGTATCAAGTTCCTGGACCACGTCATCGTGACCGACGGCAATTATTTTTCTTACCACGAAAGTGGGAGAATCTAACTTTTTTCATTACCTTTGCAACCTGATATGACACAACAAGAGAAAACACTTTTAGAAGAGCGCATCGTCGACGTGCTGAAAACCGTCTACGACCCTGAGATTCCCGTCAACATCTACGACCTGGGAATGATTTACAAGATCGACGTGCAGGACGACGCGTCGGTAGAGTTAGACATGACATTCACCGCCCCCAACTGCCCCGCTGCCGACTTTATCCTAGAGGACGTGCGGACAAAGGTGGAGAGCGTCGAGGGCGTCAAAGGAGCCAACGTCAACCTGGTGTTCGAACCCGTCTGGGACCAGTCGATGATGTCGGAGGAAGCGCGAGTAGAACTTGGCTTTGATTAAAGTTAGAAGTAAGAAGTTAGAAGTAAGAAGTATGATTTGTAAGGATGTAGAAAGGAGGCGGCCATGATGCAGCGGAAAAAATTCTTCTTAGAAGTAAAAGCAAGAGATTTATCAGGAAGAATTGTCAGGATGTATCAATATCTGTCAGAACAGCGACATGAGAAAATGATGTCTAAACAGATATACCGTAGTGGCACAAGTATTGGTGCTAACATTGCTGAAAGCAGATTCGCCCAAAGTACGCCTGACTACATCAGCAAATTGAGTATTGCACTGAAAGAGGCTAACGAGACCGACTATTGGATAGAGAATTTATATAAGGGACAATATATTAATGAAAAGGAATATGAATCAATACATCATGATGTTGACGAAATCATTAAGTTGCTGGTCAGTTCCATCAAGACCTGCAAGAAAAAATATGGTCTACTCACCCCCTAAGTAATCATACTTCATTCTTATTACTTATTACTTCATTCTTCATTGATATGAAACCGATCTATTTCCTTAGCGACGCCCACCTTGGTTCGTGGGCCATTGCTCACCAACGGATGCAGGAACGGCGGCTGGTGAGATTCCTCGACAGTATCAAGGAGAAGGCGGGTGCCGTCTACCTGCTGGGCGATATGTTCGACTTCTGGTACGAGTACAAGTACGTGGTGCCTCGGGGCTACACCCGCTTCCTGGGAAAGCTGTCGGAACTGACGGACATGGGCGTGGAGGTACACTACTTCACCGGCAACCACGACATCTGGGCCTACGACTACCTGGAGAAGGAGTGCGGCGTCATCCTGCATAAGAAGCCGCTAACCACTGAGATTTACGGCAAGGTGTTTTTCCTGGCTCACGGCGACGGGCTTGGCGACCCCAACAAGTCGTTCAAGCTCATCAGGTGGATTTTCCACAACCGTGTCTGCCAGTGGGCCTTCTCGGCGCTACACCCCCGTTGGGCAATATGGTTCGGCCAGACATGGGCCAAGCACTCGCGGATGAAGCGGCCCGGCGGCGAGGAGCCGCCGTATATGGGCGAGAACCGTGAGTTCCTCGTGCTCTACACGAAGAAGTACATACAGTTTCACCCGAACGTCGACTACTTCATCTACGGTCACCGCCACATTGAGGTGGACCTGCAGCTGACACGGCGCTCGCGGATGATTATCCTCGGCGACTGGATATCACACTTCAGCTACGTCGTCTTCGATGGTGAACATCTTTTCATGTCGCAGTACATCGAGGGCGAAAGCATTATGTAACAGAAATCCCAACCTTCAGACAGAGGTTGGGATTTCCATTATCTACACAAAACTGATGACACCCTGCATCGGCTCCGACTGTATATCGCTCTTGGCGTCGATAGGCAGGTCGCCGGTAGCCTGCGAATGAATACTTTCGAGTATCTCCTTCGTGCGTTTGTAGGTGGGCGTTGACTCTACGGCCGAGATGACGTCGTCGTTGTCGAGGTCTTCTGCCCGGAAGAGATAGATGTGGGGACGCCGTTTGTAGCGCTTCGTTCCCGTAGCGTCGCCGTAGAATCGGCTTCGGCGCTCCTCGCGGGCGGCAGCCTTCTCCTGTTCCTCTGCCATGCGGTTGGCCTCCTCCTGCGAATGCTTCTTCAGTCGTGCCTCCATGCCGTCGACATTGGTGATGCCGAATCCTGTGGCGAGTATGGTGACCTTCACGCGCTTGCCCAGTTCCGGGTCGATGGCCACGCCCCACTTGATTTCGAAGTCGCTGCCGAACTGGTCCATGAAGTCGTGTACGTAGTTCATTTCCTCCATCATGAAGTTGTCCTTGCCGCCCTTCTCCTCGTTGAATGCAATGGAGAGAAGAATCTTCTTCGAGTTGAAGATGTCGTTGTCGTTGAGCAGGGGCGAGTTCAGCGCATCTTCGATGGCCTTCTTCACTCGGTCTTCGCCTTCTCCGTATCCTGTCGACATGATGGCCACGCCGCCGTCCTGCAGTACTGTGCGCACATCGTTGAAGTCGAGGTTGATGACACCGTGAACGGTGATGATTTCCGCGATAGACTTGGCGGCCACGGAGAGCGTGTCGTCGGCCTTGCCGAAAGCTGCCATGAGCGAGAGGTCGGGATAGATCTCACGCAGACGCTCGTTGTTGATGACGAGCAGTGCGTCAACGTGTTTTGCCATCTCCTCGACGCCGTCGAGTGCCTGGTCAATTTTCTTGGCGCCCTCGAAGCGGAAGGGTATGGTGACGATGCCGACGGTGAGGATGCCCATCTCCTTTGAGACACGGGCGATAACGGGGGCTGCACCAGTGCCGGTGCCACCACCCATGCCGGCGGTGATGAAAGCCATGCGTGTGCCGTCGCTGAGCATCGCCTTGATGTCTTCGAGGCTCTCCTCAGCAGCCTGGCGGGCACGCTCGGGCTTGTTGCCGGCACCGAGCCCTTCGGCGCCGAGTTGCAGATGGACGGGCACTGGCGAGTCGTTGAGTGCCTGTGCGTCGGTATTACAAAGGACGAAAGTGACGTCGTGGATGCCCTCGCGGTACATGTGGTTGACGGCATTGCCGCCACCGCCGCCTACGCCGATGACCTTGATGATGCTGTGCTCCTTCTCCGGCTCACCGAAGTCGAGGATGTCTATTGTGTTGTCTGCCATATTCTTTATTTTTTAACGATTTACTATTACGATTCATTGACTACTCATCCGCTTCGACCATACCCTTGACAAAACGCATGGCACCTTTCTTGAACTTGTTCCACTTGGAGTTCTCGCGGCGGATGCGCTCCTCCTCCTCCTTACGCAGACGCTCCTCCTCGGCTTTCTGTCGGGCTTCCTCCTCAGCCTTGAGTCGGGCCTCCTCCTCAGCCTTCTGCTTCTCGGCCTCGGTTACGACGACACCGGCGCGGACATCACCGGGCTTGCGGGCGGGGCGCTGGTCGTTAATCTCCTGTGTGCCAGAGGGCTTCACCGGCTCAAAGAGGTCGCCATGCTGGTCGATGGCATAGCCTGCACAATTGACATCGCCCTTCAACAACAGTCCTAACACGGTGTTCATCATGCCATTCTTCGACTTGATATCGTCGCCACCGCCATTGATGGCCTGAACAGGAGCCTTGGCAACACGGATCTTGTCGACATGAGTGTGGTTATGGAAAGCGCGCTCGATATTCTTCAGGTTTGCGCCACCACCCGTCAGGATGATGCCTCCCAGAAGCTTGTCGTAATATTCCGACGGCACTTGATACCAGGCGTTCTCGACAATCTCCTCAAGACGGCCTTCGACAATCTCTATGAAGCGGCGACTCTCTACTTGGCGGTCCTGGTCGATAGAGTATTTCAGGTTGTTGTCAATGTCGTTGTTGTCGGTGTAGGCCGTGGCATACTTCAGCTTCATGTTCTCGGCATCCGACTCTTCCATCTGGAGGCTGGCAATATCCTTCGTGATGTTTGCACCGCCAAGGGGTATGACAGCTAAATGGCGCAGGATGTTCTTCGAGTAGACGGAGACCGTAGTCGTGTCGCTGCCGATGTCGATGAGTGCACAGCCCGAGCGGCGCTCGGCCTCGGTGAGCACTGCCTCGGCCAAGGCCAGTGGCGCATTGAGCATTTCGGCAATGGCAATGCCAGCCGTCTCGAAGCACTTGTTGAGGTTCTTGAAGAAGGCCTTGCGCTGCAGGATATTCAGATAGTTGCCCTCCAAGCGCGTACACTGTATGCCTACCGGATCCTGCTGGTACTGTGAATCCACCTTATATTCCTGTACGGCGGTGTCGATACGTTCCTGGTCAGGATAATTAGAATTGCGGTTCATATAGACCAACTCGTCGATAAGCGCATCGGTCACGATGGTGCCCGCGGGTAGCTCTTTCACCACGACATTACGCACTCCGCGGATAGACTGTCCGCCGACACCGACATAAACCTGCGAGATTTGTGTCTTCAACTGGGTCTCCAACTTCTTGATGATGCCCTGCAGACACAGAGCCGTCTTGTCAATGTTGTAAACCACTCCCTTACGGATGAAGGAGGACGACTCCTCCTTGGCCACAGCTAACACCGTTATGCTGCCATCCAGATTCTTCTGCCCGGCAATACCTGTCACCTTCGATGAACCGAGCTCAATTGCTACAATGAAATCCTTTGCCATATTACTTACTCCTTGTTACTTGTTTTCTTTCTTCTTAACTGCTCTTCTTGCAGACGATTTGGTTATCGAACTCTACACTGATGCGTTTATAGCGGCTCCAGCCTGCCTGGCTGAGGCCGTATTTGTAGAACTTGCGCAGTCGCTCCAGCTTCTTGGCAACATCTACTGGCGCACCTAAGTAGATGACGTGGTCGCCCACACGCGGTATCAACTCGACCGTACCGTCAGGCAGCACATTGAGCTGCTCCGTCTGTGAGCGCCAGAACTGGTCGTCGAGGATGATGCGTGCAATAGGTGCCAGCTGCTTCTGGGCAAAGCTACGCTCCATCGTACCCGTTGCCACAAGCAGATTGCCGGCAAGTTGGGTATGGGGCAACACGTCGCCGTGCGTGTCGACATAGTACTGTACGTCGTTCGTCGGCATCACGTGGAGCACGGGCTGACGCTGCACGAGGTCAACATTGATATGGCCATTCTGCGTCTTGTAGCACTGGGCAGACTCCACGTATGGGTTAGAAGCCAGGAAATCTTCA
Organism: uncultured Prevotellaceae bacterium; assembly: GCA_900316475.1. Lineage (GTDB taxonomy): Bacteria > Bacteroidota > Bacteroidia > Bacteroidales > Bacteroidaceae > Prevotella. The sequence goes on along the minus strand of ONDA01000019.1, from coordinate 49,322 downwards.
ATGTCGCGCGTACTGACAAACTGCATGGGCTGGCCCAAAGGGTAGAGGCGGCGCTGTTGCAACAGGCGCTTCACCTCTGCGGGACTGAGGAGTCCGCTCTGCTGGTCGTCAACACGGATGTTCACCTCGGAGCACACTGTAGCCTTCTCCTCCGGCTGGTTGAAGACGGTGATTGCCAGGAGCAGGTAGGCGGCGATGACAATGTCGGCCAGGATGAATGCTGTTTGCTTCCAGTTAATGGTCATTCTCTTCTGTTGTTTTTTACATTTTTCTCTTGAGGATATCGGTTATCTGCGGCACCATGTTGTCGAGGTCGCCTGCACCGAGCACGATGAGCACGTCGAACGTATGGTCGCGGACGAAGTCGAGCACGTCGGCCTTGTTGATGATCTTCTTGTCGACACCCGGCTTCAGATTGTCGTAGATAAGCTGCGAGGTGACGCCCTCGATAGGCTGTTCGCGCGCCGGGTATATCTCCGTCAGCACCACCTCGTCGAGCTGACTCAGTGCGTCGGCAAAGTCGCGGTAGAAGTCGCGTGTGCGGGTGTAGAGATGCGGCTGGAAGATAGCCGTGATATGTCGGCCTTGATAGAGTTCACGGATGCTGCGCGCGCTCTGGTAGATTTCCTTCGGGTGGTGGGCATAGTCGCTGAGGAATACCAGCTGGTCGGTCTTGATCTTGAAGTCGAAACGGCGGTCGACGCCACCATAGGTCTTCATACCGTAGCGCAGATCTTCGGCTGTGCATCCGTTGAGCTGTGCCATAGCCATGGCAGCGATGCCATTCTCTATGTTGATAGGTACGGGCTGTCCCAGTTCGATATTGGGCACCGACTCTATCGGCGACACGAAGTCGAAGGTGATGGTGCCGTTCCCGATACGGATATTCTCGGCATGGAAGTCGCCTTCATTCAGCGCATAGTCATAGCGGCGCACACCCTGGGGAAGGTCTTCCTGCATCTCTAATCCGCGATGGATGATGAGCGCACCACCCGGCTGTATGAGTGTCGTGTAGTGGCGGAAACTCTCCAGGTAAGCCTCCTTCGTGCCGTAGATGTCCAGATGGTCGGGGTCGGTGGAGGTGATGACCGTCATCCAGGGGCGGAGCCAGTGGAAGGAGCGGTCGAACTCGTCGGCCTCGATGACGACGTAGTCGGAGTCGGACAGGATGTAGTTCGTGCCGTAGTTCTTGGAGATGCCGCCGAGGAAGGCATTGCAGTCGAGGGCAGACTGGTGCATGATATGGGCACACATGGTCGACGTTGTGGTCTTGCCATGTGTTCCGGCGACGCAGAGTCCGCGGTGTTGGCGGGTGAGTGTTCCAAGCACCTGTGCCCGCTTCTGTATCTCAAAGCCGTGTTCACGGAAATAGACGAGTTCCTCATGGTCGGCAGGAATGGCGGGCGTATAGATAACGAGGCACGACTGCGGCTGTCGGCATGCCTGCGGAATGTCGGCGACGCTCTCCTCGTAGTGGATGAGCATCCCCTCGTGCTCCAGCTGGCGTGTCAGTTCGCTGGGTGTCTTGTCGTAGCCGGCTACGACGAGGCCGCGTTTCAGATAATAGCGGGCTATGGCGCTCATGCCGATGCCGCCGGCTCCTACGAAATATACTGCTTTCAAGTCTTTACTTTCCATTTTCTGCTAATTTTATCACTTCCTTTGCTATGATGTCTGCCGAGTCGGGCAGAGCCAGTTTTAATACATTCTCGCTGAGCGCGTGCAGGCGCGCCTCGTCGGCCACGGTGTCAAGAGCCAGCTGCAACAGGGTGGCTGGTGCCTCGCTGTCCTTGACGTAGAGAGCGGCGTCGCGGTTGGCCAGAGCCAGCGCATTCTTCGTCTGATGGTCTTCGGCCACGTTAGGGCTGGGCACCAGGATGACAGGCTTGCCGATAAGGCAGAACTCGCTGATACTGCTGGCACCGGCGCGGCTGATGACCAGGTCGGCAGCACGGTAGGCCGTGCCCATGTCGCTGATGAAGTCGGTTGCCTTCAGGTTGGGCAGCTGCTTGCCCTTCAGGCGTTCCTGAATATCGGCATAGTAGTACTTGCCCGTCTGCCAGAGTATCTGGACGTCGGTTTGTTCCACCAGGTCCAGATGCTGCAAGACGCTCTCGTTGATGGTTCGTGCGCCAAGCGAGCCGCCGACAAGCAGGATGGTCTTCTTCGCCGGGTCGAAGCCGAGACTGCGAACGGCATCTTCGCGGGATATGGTCGTTTCGAGCAGAGCCTGACGCACGGGATTGCCCGTCAGCATGATTTTCTCCTTCGGGAAGAAGCGTTCCATGCCTTCGTAGGCGACACAGATTTTTTTCGCCTTTGAAGCCAACTGCTTGTTAGCCAAACCGGCATAAGAGTTCTGTTCTTGTATCAGCGTAGGAATGCCCAGACTGTTGGCGGCACCAAGAGCCGCACTGCTGGCATAGCCACCCACACCGACGGCCACGTCGGGCTTGAACTCCTTGAGCAGCTTCTTGGCAAGCCACTTGCTCTTGAGGTAGTCGATAGCCACGCCTACATTGGCGGGCTTCCACAGCGGACGGAAGAATCCGCGAATGGGCAGACCCTTGATTTCGTAGCCGGCAGCAGGCACGCGCTGCATCTCCATACGGCCCAGGGCACCGATGAACAGAATTTTCGCGTCGGGACGCAGGCGCATCACGGCGTTGGCTATACTGACGGCCGGGAAGATATGGCCTCCCGTACCACCGCCACTGACAATGACTCTTAACTCCTTTTTCATGACTCCATACTCTTATATTCCTTAACTTCTTTCTTCAATTTCGCGGAACGGCTGACACTCAGGATGACGCCGATGTAGGCACAGTTGATGATAGTACTCGTACCACCTTTCGACACGAGTGGTAGCGGCTGTCCCGTGACTGGTGCCAACCCTACGGCCACCATCATGTTGAACGTAGCCTGAATGACCAATAGCAGCGACAGCCCCATGATGAGGAATGCCGGGAAGTTGTTCTCGCAGCGCGAAGCTATGCGGGCGGCACGGTAGAGCAGCACGATATAGAGAAACACCACGACAGCAGCACCGATGATGCCCGTCTCCTCGATGATGATAGCATAGATAAAGTCTGAGAACGCCTGCGGCAGGTAGTCGCGCTCCAAGGAGTTGCCCGGCCCTTTGCCGATGATACCTGATGAAGCGATGGCTATATTGGCGTGGCCCACCTGGAAGTTTTCCTCGATGTCGTAGTTCTCAGGGGCCACCTCTTGCTTCTGCACAAACTTCAGAATGCGGTTGCGCTGTGTAGTAAATCGGTGGAAGATACCGTGGGACTTGATACTGGTCTCGTTAGCGTCAATATGGTCGCCGTCGACCACGGTCTCGGTGAGCTTAGCCTCTTCCGTCTCGTCGCTTTCAATACTGCCCAATGTAAACACCGCCGCTAAGAATAGCGCGCCCAACACGCCAATGAAGCCCATCAGCTTTCCCATTTGTGACATCGGCACGCGGCCAATGAACATCATCAGGACAATGACGGCAAAGAGCAGGGCGGCCGTCGACAGGTTCTCGATACCTATCAGGAACACCGTAGGCACCAGTATCATGAGAATATACTTGATAGCCTTGCGGTCGGCTCCCGTCTCGCGCTGCATGGCACTCAGAATCTGTGCCGTGACGAGCACCATCGTGCCCTTGGCAATCTCCGACGGCTGGAAGGTGAAGCCCGCCAGCGAGATGACGCGGTTGGCACCGTTGATGCTCTCGCCGCCTACCAACACCCATAGCAGCGTCAACGCCGAGATGACGAGCAGGAAAGGTGTCAACAGTTTGAAGTAGCGGCACGGGATGTTGAGCGTCACCACTGCCACCACCACACCGACAATAATCATGGCCGTATGGTAGATGATGGGACCCATATAGTTCTGCGTCTTATACGTCAGGTTGCTCGAAGCCGAGAAGACTTCGACAATACTGATCATGCAGAGGAAGAAGAACACCATCCAGATGACCTTGTCGCCTTTAAACAGATTGCCTATTTTCTTGTTCACTTTGAGTAATTACAATTTACAGTATTTCCGATTGACGATTCAGAGGGAGCGGGCTATGGCCTTGAACTGTTCGCCGCGGTCCTCCATGTTCTTGAACAGGTCGAACGAAGCGCAGCAGGGAGAGAGCAGCACCGTCTCGCCGGGCTGGGCCAGCTCGTAGCAGGCCTGCATACACTCCTTCATAGAGTGGGTGTCGCGCACGGGGATGCCCAGCTGGTCGAAATTGTCGTGCAGCTTCTGGTTGTCGGCACCGAGATAGACCAGTGCCGAGCACTTCTCCTTAATCAGCGGCATCAGCGGACTGTAGTCGTTGCCCTTGTCCTTACCGCCGACAATCAGTACGACCTTCGTTTTCATCGATTCCAGCGCATACCAGCAAGCATCGACATTCGTGGCCTTCGAGTCGTTGACATAGTGGACGCCACGCACGTCGCAGACTTTCTCCAAACGGTGTTCCACACCGGGGAAGTCGCTCAGCGACCGGCGTATGTCCTCCTTCTTGATACCGGCAATGTTTGCCGCCAGACCTGCGGCCAGCGAGTTGTACATATTGTGGCGCCCCGTCAGACTCAGACTCTCCTGCTCCATATTGAACGGCGTAGGATACTCCAGCTTGTACTGGCCTTCCTCGATATAGCCGATGACACCGTTCTTCTTCACGTCGCTGAACGGACAGCGCACGGCCTTGATGTCGTACTTCTTCAGCTCTTCCGAGATGATGGGGTCGTCGGCCCAGTAGATAAAGGCGTCCTGCGGCGTCTGGTTCTGGATGATGCGCATCTTCGCGTCGGTATAGTTCTGCATCTTGTTGTCGTAACGGTCCAGATGGTCGGGCGTGATGTTCAGCAGGATGGCAATGTTGGCACGGAACTTGTACATGTTGTCCAACTGGAACGACGACAGTTCGATGATGTAGTATTCGTGCGGATCTTCAGCCACCTGAAGGGCCAGTGAACGGCCGATGTTGCCTGCCAGTCCGGCGTCGTAGCCTGCCTGACGGAAGATGTGGTAGATGAGCGACGTCGTCGTCGTCTTGCCGTTGGAGCCAGTGATGCAGATCATCTTCGACTGCGTATAGCGTCCGGCGAACTCTATCTCGCTGATGATGGGAATACCCTTCTCAACAGCCTTGGCCACCATCGGCGCCTTGTCGGGTATGCCTGGCGACTTGATAATCTCGTCGGCAGCCAGGATGCGTTCCTCCGTATGCTGTCCTTCCTCCCAGGCTATCTGGTGGTCGTCCAGCAGTTTCTTATACTTATCAGCAATCTTCGACATGTCTGATACAAACACGTCGAACCCTTCCTTCTTGGCCAGCACGGCGGCTCCCGCGCCGCTCTCGCCGGCTCCTAAAACAACAATCTTTTTCATATTCTTATCTTATCTTCAACGTTATAATGGTGAGTGCCGCCAGGATGATAGTGATGATCCAGAAGCGGAACGTAATCTTCGACTCATGGAACTGCCGCTTCGGCCAGCCACGCAGGATGTATGTCGACGTGGGGTCGAGCTGCGAGTCCAGTCGCCGGAAGTTGTCGTGGATAGGTGTGGCACGGAACACGCGCACCCGCTTGCCCTTCTTCTTCATCAGCTTGAACCACTGCGTCTGGATGATGACGCTGAGGCTCTCGATAAAGAAGATGCCACAGAGCAGCGGCAGCAACAGCTCCTTATGGATGATGACGGCGCACACACCGATGATGCCGCCAATGGTCAGCGAACCGGTGTCGCCCATGAAGATTTGTGCCGGGTAGGCGTTGTACCACAGGAAACCTATCATAGCACCGATGAACGCCGACAGGAACACCACCAGCTCCTCAGTATGGGGAATGTACATAATATCGAAATAGGCCGCGTAGACGATGTGTCCCGACACATAGGCCAGGATGAGCAGCGCTACACCGATGATGGCCGAGTTGCCGGCACACATGCCGTCCATACCGTCGTTCAGGTTGGCACCGTTCGACACTGCCGTCACCACGAGGATGGTCAGGATGACGAACAGCACCCATCCGGCAGCCACCTTATACTGGCCTAAGAATCCCATCACCTCGGAATAGTTCAGGTTGTGGTTCTTCACGAAGGGGATTGTCGTCTTCAGCGACTTCACCGCATCGGCCTTATGCTTCACCACGATCTCCTGGTTCTGCTGCTGCACGCTGACATTCTCGCGCACCACGGCGTCGGGGCTGAGCCACAGCGTCAGGCCGACGATGAAACCGATAGACACCTGGCCCACAATCTTGTACTTGCCTTTCAGCCCTTCTTTGTTGCGGCGGAAAATCTTGATGTAGTCGTCCATAAAGCCAAGGAAGCCCAGCCAGACGGTGGTGGCTATCATAAGGATGATGTAGATGTTGCGCATACGGGCAAAGAGCAGCACGGGAATCAGCAGCGACACGATGATGATGATGCCACCCATTGTCGGCACGCCCTTTTTCTCCACGCCAAACGGGTCGACAGCCGGGTCGCGCTCTGTCTCGAAAATCTTCCTGCGGCGCATGAACTTGATGAAGTACTCGCCGAACCACGCCGAGATGAGCAGTGCAAAGATCAATGCTAACAGCGAACGGAACGAGATGTACGACCAAAGGTGTGCTCCCGAGACGCCAAACTGCTCCAAATATCTGAATACGTAGTATAACATCTTTTTTCGATTTTTCGATTATTCGTTCTTTCGATTATTCGTTCTTTCGGATTATCGATTAAACGATTCCCCGATTAAACATTTCCCCTATTCAAGCCATGCCGAAGGCTTCTCTGACCACCTCATGGTCGTCGAAGTGGTGTTTCACGCCCTGTATCTCCTGATAGTCCTCGTGGCCTTTGCCGGCTATCAGGATGACATCGCCTTTCTGAGCCATCATACAGGCGGTGCGGATAGCCTCACGGCGGTCGACGATTGAGATGACCTTCTTCATCTGCTTCGCATCAAGGCCTTCAAGCATGTCGTTGATGATGTCCTGCGGCTCCTCGAAGCGGGGGTTGTCGCTGGTGATGATGACGCGGTCGCTCTGGCGGACGGCTTCCTGTGCCATGAGCGGACGCTTGCCCTTATCGCGGTTGCCGCCGGCACCGCAGACGGTGATGACCTGCCCCTTGCCGTCGAGCACCTCATGGATGGCGCCTAACACGTTCTGCAGGGCGTCGGGTGTGTGGGCATAGTCAACGATTGCCGTATAGCCGTCGGGCGACTGGATGGGGTCGAGGCGCCCGTTGACGCTCTTCAGGGTACTCATCGTCACGAGAATGTCCTCTGGCCGCTGTCCTAACATGATGGCGGCACCGTAGACGCACAGCAGGTTCGACACGTTGAACTTGCCGATGAACTGCACGCCCACCTCGTGGCCGTCGATGTCAAGATACATGCCTTCGAAGTGGCACTCGATGATACGGGCACGGAAGTCGGCCATGGTCCGCGTGCTATAGGTCTTGACGGTTGCCTTTGTGTTCTGCACCATGTACATGCCGTTCTTGTCGTCGGCATTGGTAATGGCGAAGGCGTCCTTGTCGAGTCCGTCGAAGAACATTTTCTTGGCGTCGCGGTAGTTCTCTACGGTCTTATGATAGTCCAGATGGTCGCGGGTGAGGTTGGTGAAGAGTCCGCCCGCGAAGTGCAGTCCGCCGATGCGGTGCTGGGCAATGGCGTGGCTGGAGCATTCCATGAAGGCGTACTTGCAGCCGGCCTCCACCATACGGGCCAGCAGGGCGTTCAGCTCTATGGGGTCGGGGGTGGTGTGGCTGGCGGCCACCGGCTCGCCCTCAATATAGTTGCACACCGTCGACAGCAGGCCGCAGCGGTATCCCAACTTGCGGAACATATTATATAATAAGGTGGCGATGGTCGTCTTGCCGTTGGTTCCCGTGACGCCCACCAGCACCAGCCGACGCGACGGGTCGCCATAGAACTGTGTGGCCACCTTGCCGACGCAGTCCTCGGTCGACTCCACGGCAATATAGGTGACACCCTCTGTCCGTTTCGTCGGAAGACTCTCGCACAGGATGGCGACAGCCCCTTGCTCTATGGCCTTGTTGATGAAGCGGTGGCCATCAGTCTGAGTTCCGGGAATGGCCACAAACAAGTGGCCGTTCTCAATGCGACGCGAGTCAATATTCACGCCGGTTATCTCAACCTCGGCATCGCCTATCAGGTTGAGAACATTTACATGCTTGAGGAGTTCACTCAGTTTCATATCTTTGCTTTTAGTTTAAATATCCATATACAGATTGCAGACAGCCCCGCGCTCCGCCGTGGTGCCGGCAGCTATGCTCTGCGATTTCACTTTCCCGCGACCGTGGATCACCACCTTCATGCCACGACGCTCCATCTCGTAGACGGCATCGCGGGCTCCCATTCCCGTCACGTCGGGCACCAATCCAGCAGCATAGGACTTATTGGCCCCATTGGCCTTATTAGCCTTAAGCCCCAGTTTTCCCAGGATATACGACGAAGCCGCCTCGTCGCCGGGTTTCACGTCGGGCGTGAAGCTCGACGTGGAGTCGCGCACGTCGTCGACCAGCCGCTTGACGTTCTGCGCCATCACACCCTCGGCAATATGGCGGAACACCACACCGCTCATGCCGCCACCCGATGCCGGCAGCCCCGTCTTTCGCAGACAGACGATACACGTATAGCGGGGGTTGTCGGCCGGGAAGAAGCCGGCAAACGACAGCCAGTAGCGCGTCGTTCCTGAGTGGTAGCCGCCATGCTCGTCGGCAATCTGAGCCGTTCCCGTCTTGCCGGCCACCTTGAAGGCTCTCGACAAGGGGGCAGCCTTGCGGCCCAGTCCCTGGCTGACGACGTGCTCCAGGATGGTCTGCATCATGGTGATGGTCTCTTTCTTGGCGATGCGCTCCTTCAGCACCACGGGCGGGAACTCACGGATGGTCTCGCCGTCCTTCACCAGCTTCGTGACGAAGCGCGGCTGCATCATCTTGCCGCCGTTGGCAATGGCATTATAGAAGGTCACCGTGTTGATGGGCGCTATCTGCGTCTCATAGCCTATCGACATCCAGGGCAGTGTCGTCTTACTCCAGTATCTCGAACGGTCGGTAGTCTTCGTGTCCACATCGCGGATGACGGGCTTGCGGTAGCCTACCAGCGGCAACTTCAGATCCTCGCCAATGCCTACGCGGCGCAGTCCCTGAACGTATTTCTCGGGATGGCCGCCATAGAACTTGTCGATGACGTAGCTCGTGCCGATGTTGGAGCTGACCTCCAGGGTGCGGGCCACGTTGATGTCCTGGTAGCCGCCACGGCGCCAGTTGTGGTCTTTCATCCAGCGGCCGTGCATCTCCATGACGCCATTGCCCGTGTGTATGACGTAGCTCGTGTCGCCGGGAATGACACCGTCGTCGAGGGCTACCAGTATGGAGGCAACCTTGAACACCGAACCGGGCTCGCAACGGTAGCTGATGGCCGAGTTGATGGCCTCGGCATACTGTCCGTCGGGCATCCGCATCATGTTGACGATAGCCTTCACGTCGCCCGTCTGCACCTCCATCAGGATGGCCACGCCCATCTCGGCATTCACCTCTGGCAGCTTCATCTCCTCGACGAGGGCACGCTCGGCCAAGTCCTGCATACCCACGTCGATGGTTGTCACGATGTCGGCACCGTCCACGGGCGGTATCTCGGTGATGTTCATAATCTTGTTGAGCACCTTCTGGCGGTGTACCAATCCGTTCTGTCCGCGCAGCAGCGAGTCGTACGACAGCTCCAGTCCGCAGCGGGCAGAGTCTATCTCGCCAAACATAATGCCCACCGTGCGCTGAGCCAGCGAACCGAAGGGGCGGTTGCGCGCATTGAACTCCTCCCAGTGGAAGCCGCTCTTGTACTTGCCCATGTTGAAGACGGGCAGCTTGCGCACCTCGGTGAAGGTGTTGTAGTTGATGCGCTTCTTCCAGATGGGCCAGTGGCGCGAGCCGACGGCTCCGCTCTTCGTCACCTTCAGGCGTCCCTCCTCCAGATGCTGACGGAACTCCTCCTTCGACATCTCCGGGAAGATGTCGTTCAAGCCGATGCAGATGCTGTCGAGTTTCAGCTGCCACAGCGAGTCGCGCTCCTGGCCGCCGGTTTGGAAGTCCATGTATATCTTGTATTCGGGTATGGAGCTGGCCATCAGCTGACCGTCGCAGCTCAGGATATTGCCACGGCTGGGCGGCACCGGTATGGAGTCGTGCTTCAGCTGGTTCTGTACCGTCTGCCAATAATCTTTCTGTGCCGTCATGATATAGAAGGCCTTGCCGACAATGGCAACACCCAACAACGTCAGCACTATTACAATAAAGAAATAGCGCGGCATGACCTTTCGTGCGTTAAACCTACTCATTCTTCGTCTCCTTGGAAAATTCCCTTTTCGGGTACATTAATAATATAGGGCGGCTGGGTGCTGGGATGCAGCAGCGAGTCGTTCCTCTGGCGGAGCATTTCCAGCACCTGACTCTCGCGGCAGCGCTCCGTCAGCGTGCTCGAGCTTGACAGTGCCTTGTACTTGGCATCCTTCAGCTGGCCTTCCATCTTGTCTATCAGAATCATGTCCTGCTGGCACTGGTAGCGGAAGGCCACATAGATGACCGTGAAGAAAACAACCAGCACCAACGGCCAGATGTTGTGGCGCACGAGTTCAGCCGACAGGAAGTCGCCACCTAATATCTTACGCAGCGTCAGGGTACCTACGGGGACGGTATCGTCCTCGCTGACACTCTGCTTGATTTCCTTCAGCTTCTCCAAGGCGTTCTGCTCCTTGGCCTTCAGCTTCTCCTGTATGTCTTCCTCTTCTGCCATATCTTACACTTTTTCTGCTATTCTGAGTTTTGCACTGCGGCTGCGCGGGTTCTGCTGCTGCTCCTCGGCGTCAGGCACTATCACCTTGTTGTTCACCGGCCGGAACGGCGCCTCTATGCGACCGAAGAAGTCCTGACTGACGCGGCCTTCGGCGTTCCCGGCCTTCATCACGTTCTTCACGATGCGGTCTTCCAGGGAGTGGTAGGTGATGACCGAGAGGCGGCCACCCTCGCCCAGCACTTCCGTCGCGCCGCGAAGCATCTCCTTCAGGGCTTCCATCTCGTGGTTCACCTCGATGCGCAGTGCCTGGAACAGCCGGGCCATGTCCTTTTTCCATTGACCATTGACCATTGACCATTGACCATCGACGCCCAGCACCGTCAGCAGGTCGCCCGTGGTAGCGATGCGCCGCTGCGCCCGTGCCTTGACGATGAGCGAGGCTATCTTCCGGGCCTGTTTCAGTTCGCCGTACAGGTAGAAGATGTCGGCCAGCTGTTCCTCGCTGTAGCCGTTCACGACGTCGGCAGCTGTCAGCGACGCCCGTTTGTTCATGCGCATATCCAGTGGCGACTCCTCAAAGCGGAAGGAGAAGCCGCGCGTCTCGTCGTCGAAATGGTGACTGGAGACGCCCAGGTCGGCCAGCAGGCCGTCGACATGCTCCACGCCATAGTAGCGCATCCACTGTTTCACATATCTGAAGTTGCTCCTGACGAAGGTGAATCTGTCGTCGTCGACGATATTTTTCTCCGCATCGGCATCCTGGTCGAAACTGTAGAGGTGACCGTCAGGCCCCAGACGGCGCAGAATCTCGCGACTGTGGCCGCCGCCACCGAACGTGACGTCCACATAGACTCCGCCGGGTTGAATGGCCAACCCGTCAATGCTCTCCTTCAGAAGCACTGGTACGTGGTATGTCTCTGCTCTGACAATCATTAGTCTGCTATTTCAAATATCCGCTATAGTGCCGTCATTCATAAGGCCTTCAAGGGCCTCGCCAAATTCTTCGCCGCTCATCTTCGATTCCTCGATTTTCTCGCTGGCCCATATCTCTATCGTGTCGCCCATGCCTATGAACTTAACCTCCTGCTTGATGGCCGACATGGCCTGATAGCGTTTGGGAATCAGAAACCTGCCGTTGCCGTCGAGCGTCAGCATCTCAACCTCCGATACAAACTGTCGGAAAATACGCTGGTGCTGAGCATTATAGCGGTTCAACTTGCTGCGCAAAGTGTCCATCTGCTCGTTCCATACGCTTTCGGGGTAAAGCACCAGGCAGTCCTGGAAAATGTCTTTCCTCAGCACCAGCGCCTCCTCGCCCGATGCCTGTAGCACCTTGCGGAACGTTGCCGGCAGGAAGACTCTTCCCTTGGCATCTGTCTTGGCCTCTATATTACCTAAAAAACGCACGTAAACCTCTTAATTAAGAATTCTGCCTACAAAGGTATATATTTTTCCCCACAATTCACCACTTTTCTCCACAAATAAGAAAAATTAACGCAAATTATTGATTTACGTCTTTTCAAGAGGGCGCGAAAAGTCAAAAAAAGCGAAATTCTGCACTTTTTCGCGCGAAATGTGTAATTTCTCAAACTTTTGTACTATTTTTGCATCCCGATTCAAAGTATGAACAACGAAAATGACAACAGTAACGGAAAAGACCATAGACATTGACGTGATTCTGCGCGACAAGTTGGGCGCGAAGGCCAGGTTCGTGCCAAGGTTTATGGTGTCATGGTTGAAACGCATCATCCATCAGGACCAGGTGAACGCCTATCTATGGGAGAGCCGTCACCTCGTGGGCACCGAATGGCTCGAGGAGTGCGTACGCTATCTGGATGCCACGCTCGACGTCGTCGGTGCCGAGAACTTGCCACCGAAGGACGACGGACGGCTCTACATCTTCGTCTCAAACCACCCCCTGGGCGGCGAAGACGGCGTGGCACTGGGCGCCATCATCGGTCGCCACTACGACGGACGGTTCCGCTACTTGGTCAACGACCTGCTGATGAACCTGCCGGGACTGGCACCGGTCTGCATTCCCATCAACAAGACGGGCAAGCAGGGACGCGACTTCCCGAAAATGGTGGAGACGGGCTTCCAGAGCGACAACCACATGCTGATGTTCCCCGCCGGACTCTGCTCACGACGCAAGAACGGGGTGATTCGCGACATACCGTGGAAGAAAACGTTCATTACCAAGAGCGTGGAGTATCAGCGCGACGTGGTGCCCATTCATTTCGGTGGTCAGAACTCAGACTTCTTCTACCGTCTGGCCAACTTCTCCGACCGCTGCCTGCCATTCAACCTCGCGATGCTGTTTTTAGTCGATGAAATGTACAAAAATGTGCATAAGACTTTCCGCGTAGCCATCGGAAAACCTATTCCCTGGCAGACCTTCGACAAGTCACGAAAGCCCGCAGAGTGGGCACAGTGGGTGCAAGACAAAGTTTACGAACTATAATATGGAACAACCTATCATCGCCCCTATTCCCAAAGAGGTACTACTCAGCGAACTGACGCCCGACCGCCAGCTGCGCATGACCAACAAGAGCAACAACGAGATTTACATCATTACGGCCCACAATGCGCCGAACGTGATGCGAGAGATTGGCAGACTCCGCGAGATGGCCTTCCGCGAGGCCGGTGGCGGAACGGGCAAGGATTGCGACATCGACGAGTTCGACACCTGCGAGAACTGCTACAAGCAGCTGATAGTCTGGAACCCTGAGGAACAGGAGATTATCGGCGGCTATCGCTATATCTTAGGTTCCGACTGGGAGATGGACGACAAGGGACAGCCCATACTGGCCACGAGCCACATGTTCCACTTCAGCGAGAAATTCCTCAACGACTACCGCCCTTACACCATAGAGCTGGGACGCTCGTTCGTGGCACTGCCCTACCAGAGTTCGCGCATGGGAGCCAAGAGTCTCTTTGCCCTCGACAACCTGTGGGACGGCTTAGGGGCGCTGACCGTCATCAAGCCTAACGTAAGGTACTTCTTCGGGAAGTTCACCATGTATCCTTCCTATATCCGCCGTGGCCGCGACATGATTCTCTATTTCCTCAAGAAGTATTTTGCCGACAAGGAAGAGCTGATTGTTCCGATGAAACCGCTGAAAATTGAAACTGACGAGCGCGAGCTGGAGCAGCTTTTCACCGGCAGCAACTTCAACGAAGACTACCGCATCCTGAACCGTGAGATACGTGCCTTGGGCTACAACATCCCGCCGCTGGTCAATGCCTACATGAGCCTCTCGCCGACGATGAAGCTCTTCGGAACGGCCATCAACTACGGTTTCGGCGACGTCGAGGAGACGGGCATCCTCATTGCCATCGACGAGATATGGGATCAGAAGCGGGTGCGCCACATCGACTCCTTCATCAAGGACCATCCTGAGGCGCTGAAAATTACCAGTGGTGCCAACAACGTAATCTACAAAGAGAAATAAAACCGATGAAACCGCCGATTTCAATCAGGAATCGGCGGTTTCATCGGTATAAAGTGTCGGTTCGCTTTATTTCACAAATACTTTCTTTCCATCGACGATGTACAGTCCACGACGCTGCGGCTGTGCGTCATAGCGCATACCCTGTAGGTTGTACCAGCGGCCGTCGCGGCGAGTCACCGTCACGCTGCCTACGCCAGAGGTGCCCTCGGCAAATGCCTTCAGCTCCTGCATGGCGGGCATCACCTGACCGTAGCCCCAGATGCTGTTGTCGGTGTCGTTGAACAGGCTGGCGTTATACCACTTGTCGGTCACGCGCTTCGTATTCCAGTCCAGTCCGTTCTCGCAGGCCTCCATAAACCACCAGTAAAGGCCCGTCACGCGGTTGTGGGCTTTCAGCTTGGCAATGAGGTCTTTGGTAAACTGCTGCTGACCGGCAGGAGTGACGGGCCAGGTCGACGACAGGTCGTAGGAGATGTCGGAAGGCTGCCAGGCGTAGTAGTAGCCGGTCTCCACAATCATGACGTCCTTGTCGATATTGTTGGCCAACCAATTCAGCGCTAATTCCAGTTGCGACAGACCACCGTGGTAATAGGGATAGTAGCTCAGACCGACAATATCATAGTCGGCAGAGTTCAGCCCTTTATAGAACTTCTGCAAGAGGGTGATGTTACGCACGAACTCCGAATGGAGAATCAGTTTGGCCTGCGGACAAACCTCACGGCAGGCAGCGGCAGCCTGACCGAGCAGTCCTAACAGGCGATTCCAACTGGGAGCATCGTCGGGATATGCTTTCTTCAGCTGACTGGAACTGGCATCGCGGGCACCCCACAGCATACCGTAGCTGATTTCGTTACCCGTCTGTATGAAGTCGGGCGTAGCACCGGCCTCCACCATCTGCGTCAGACAGTCCTTGGTGTATTCGTGGATTTTGGCCTTCAGCTGGTCGTCCGTCAGTCCCTGCCAGGACTCGGGCGTGATCTGCTGTTTCGGGTCGGCCCAGGTGTCGCTGTAGTGGAAGTCGAGCAGCAGGGAGAAACCGGCGGCCTTGATACGCTGGCCTAACGTCTTGACATACTCCAGGTCCTGACGGACGCCCTGACCCTTCTCGTCGGCAGTGGCTTTCGATGGGTCTACAAACAGGCGCACACGCAGGCTGTTCAGTCCCTGTGCCTTCAGGTAGCCGAGCATGTCGGTGATGCGTTCGTTATTGCCATCCATATACCAGGCACCGTTGGCCTCATAGGTTGGGAGCAGCGAGATGTCGCCGCCTACATAGTGTTGTTGAGCGTGGCTCGTCAGTGCGAAAGCACCGAAAACGAAAGCAAGTAGTAGTTTTTTCATTTGAATTTTATTTATACGATAGGTAAAGATATACCGTTGATCTTCTGGAAGACGTCGAGGGCATAGATGTCTGTCATGCCTGAGATGTAGTCGATGACAGCCATCACGCGCGTCTCAAGGTCGTCGCTGTGGATGGCATACTGCGACGAGACGCGCCCTATCAGCTGCTGCGAGTAGTAGCGCTCGGGGTGCATGATGGCCTCGGTCATCTGCTGCATCAGCGTCTCCATAATCTTATAACCTGACAGTTCGACGTCGAGCACCACCTTGCTGCGGTAGATGCGCTGGCGCGACAGTTCGGCGCAGCGGCGGTAGGCCTCGGCCTGCAAGGGGGCGATGTGGTCGATGAGGCTGCCCTCGAAACGCCCGTTGAGGATGTCGTCCTCATGTTCTACGAAGGTGCGCACGCACTCGTTCTCAAGTTTGCCGATGACGCAGGCGCGCAGGTAGACCACCTTCTCGTTGTCGTCGGTGAGCTGTTCCTCTTCTATGCGTCTCAGGATGCTTTTTTGAGCGGTTTCATCGAAGAATCCGAGCATCAGCATGGCTATCTCGCCATAGCTGAGGAGCTTTAGCTTGTGGGCATCCTCCAAGTCCATAATCTCGTAGCAGATGTCGTCGGCGGCCTCGACGAGGTAGACCAGCGGGTGGCGTACATAGCGCAACGGCTCGCCAGGCTGCGAAATGCAAAAAATGCCCAATTCATCGGCAATTTTCTGATAGTTAGCCTTCTCAGAGCAGAAGAACCCGAACTTCCCTTTATGCGATGCTGCCGACGAGGCGTAGGGGTATTTCACGATGCTGGCCAGAGTGGAGTAGGTCATGACGAAGCCGCCCTGACGGCGACCTTCAAACTGGTGGGTCAGCAGGCGGAAGGCATTGGCGTTACCCTCGAAGTGGGTGATGTCGTCCCAGAAGTCGCGACTCACCTGCCGTTGCAGGTCGCTGCCGGGACCTTCTGAGAAGAATGTCTGGATGGCTTTCTCGCCGGAATGACCGAAGGGTGGGTTGCCCATGTCGTGTGCCAGACAGGCCGTGGCCACAATTTGGCCGATTTCATCGAACAAAGTGTCCTTCAGTTCCGGGTGCCGGTCGGACAGGATACGTGCCACGTCGTTGCCGAGTGACATGCCGACGCTGGCTACCTCTAACGAATGGGTCAGGCGGTTGTGGACGAAGACGCTGCCCGGCAACGGGAACACCTGCGTCTTGTTCTGCAGCCGACGGAAAGGGGCCGAGAATATCAGCCGGTCATAGTCGCGCTTGAACTCCGTGCGTACGTCGTGACGCTCGGGGTGTCGCTGCTCCTGTCCCAGCCGCTTGTTCGATATCAGTTGTTGCCAGTTCATCATGAGTTGCCCCAGAGTTTATAAGGATTCTGACGGAGGTGGCTGTTGTAGTAGCGGCGGTCGCCGGTAACTTCCTCCCCGATGAAATCGGGCGTTTCGAACGGTTCGTCGGGGGTCGACAGCTCCACCTCGGCCATGACCAAACCTTCATTGTCACCATAGAACTCGTCGACCTCGAAGGTATGACGGCCGCTCTTCACCAGGTAGCGCGTCTTGTCGATGACGCCCGGCTCACAGAGGGCGAACAGCTGCTCGGCCTCCTCCACGGCTATCTCCTTCTCGAACTCATAACGACTCAGCCCTCCGTCGCGGGACGGCCCTTTGATGGTGAGGTAAGCACGGTCGCCACGCAGGCGTACCCTCACCGTACGCCCATGACCACTGCAGATATAGCCCTGCTTGATACGGTCGTGAGTGTAGGCCTGAGCCTTGAAGTCGCTGCCTTTCTTGACCAGGAACTTCCGCTCAATCTCCATGCCGCTCATAGCCTACGCGACGAGCCAGATGGAGTAGGCAGCGTAGCACATGGCGAGAGCTATGAGCACGCCGATAATCCACTTGATGACTTTCTCACCCTGCTGTTCCTGCTTCTTCTCGTAAGCAACGCGCTTAGGGTTGGTTTCTTTTGCCGTTTTCTTTGCCATAGTATTTTTATTGTTTTGGTTTTCTTCGTGCAAAGGTACAAATAAGTCTGCGAACCGCAAAAGAATTTCCCATTTTTCTTTCAAATCATTCACCAGCCAACCTCTTAAGCCACATGCCAAAGAACCGGTCGTAAACCATGTAACCTTGTTTGGCATCGTAGTACAGGAACTCTTTGTCTTGTAGCGACTTCAATGCCATTTTGATGCTACTGGGAGCCGGAAGCTGGTGGCGGAGGACGAACTCAAGCGACGTGGGGGCGCTGACCTTGCCCTCGCAGGCGATGGCCGTCAGTAACTGCGCCTGGTTACTGGTCAACAGGTTGTAATTTGACTGGTAGTTGATCTCCTGTTCATGCAGAATCTTGTCGGTTGCCCTAAACACATCGTCCTGGTCGAGCTTGCCTTTCGGCGTACGATAGAGCCGATTGAGAATCTTTTGCACATACCACGTCTGTCCGTCAACCATGTCGTACAAGTAGGCGAATGCTTCCTCCGACATTTCTCGCTTCTGCTGGGCGAAGAAGCTGTTGGCGAACGCCCTGTAGACATGGGCATCGATGGCGCCTATCGTCATCATTTGCGAACTGTTGAAGAACGGGTGCTCTGGCGACATGAACATGTCGACCAACAGGTGTTGCTGACTACCCGAGAAGATGATATGCACGTTGGGGACAAACTGTATGATTGAGCGTATGAACGCGTCGGCGCCAATCTCGGTATAGCGGCTCACCTGCTGGAACTCGTCAATAGCTAAATAACATTGCCGTCCCGACTCCTTCATATATTCGAACACCTGCTGGAGTGTGTCGCGGGCCCTTTCAGCAGTGACCGACACACTGAAAGTGGGCATGCCCGTGAGGGGATCCTGACTCATCGTTGGCCGTAGGGCAGACACGAACGTGTTGAGCTTCCTCATGACCGACTGCGAGGGGGAGTCGAGTTTCCCGATGACGGCATTGGCAATGAACTGTACCATCTGGTTAAAGTTCTTTGTCGAGAAGATGTCCACATAGAAACAGCGCACGTTCTTGTCCCTTGCCTTCATCCGTTCGAAGGCATGGCTTATCAGGCCTGTCTTACCGATGCGCCGGGGAGCCATCAGCGTCACGTTGCTGCCATTGACCAGCGCATTAATCAGCTCTTCCGTCTCCTGCTCCCTATCGCAGAAGTATTCAGGACCAAAGTAGCCATATTCGGGGAAGGGATTCTCTAATTTCATATTTTACGTTTCATATTTTACGTTTCATATTTTATGAAATGCAAAATAACAAATATATCTGCATATATCCAAAGGATACGTCCAATAATTAAACATAATTAACGTAGATCAGGGGATTCTGTTAAAACTCTTGAGTGCGTAACCACGCAACACTGTTAGTGATGTCAAAGATCGCTTTGTGTCCGCTCGGCTGTCGACTGATGGATGACGGATAGACTGCTGACGCGCCAGGGAATTGCACCCGGAGTTTGCAACCAGATGATGGTCGCCCGTATTTTGGCAGTCAGAACAGCAGCCATTTCCGACGATAGGTTTGTGGCGCACTTGTAGATGTAAGCGACAACCACGTGGTAGACGGTCGGAGTGCCGAATGGCGGTGCAAAGATACGGAGAAAGACTGGACGGTGCAAGAGCCTGACGGGGGCTGACGGAATCCTAATTTGTCAAGTGGCTGACAACCAGCGCCGTATAAACCGTCCTGACGGCTGCCGTCCTTTGACGCCTTTCGCTTCTTTTATACAATGTCCTGCGGTTTGCCCGCAGGGACTCGCTCTTCGCTCGCGTGCGTGCGCACGCTTCAGCCGAAATGGCGAACGCAGGTGACACCCGCCGCACCGCCCACTGATTATCAGACAGTTGCAGCACCGGGTGGTCGCACCAATACCCGCACCAATACCCGCACCAATACTCGCACCAATGTAGGTCAAACGCATGATAACAGAATTGTTTTTTGAAACGAATTTGTATAATTGAAATAATTTAATCCACAAATTTATATAATAATTATTCGCAAACAAAGCGCATACCAAGTCTTCAAATCCCCACAATTATTATTATTCAAATTCATGGGCAAAATTATAATAATTATTCAAATTCGTTTCAAATTTATCATTGTTTATTCGGGTGACAATGTTTCACGCCCAAAGCCAAAAACGTACAAGCCGCTCGTGAAAATTTCACGGCCTCTCGTAAAAAAATATCGGCCGCTCGTAAATGTTTCACGGCCTGCCGTTACTATCTGGTGTCACCTCTGGTGCGACTACAGGTGTCACTTGGCCTGAAAAAATAGGCCCTGATTTTCAGACATTTAAGTGCCAGGTGTAAGAGGTGTCACCTATATATCTGTTTGTCATTATGCCTAAGCATAAAGCATCCCAATTTTAATATTTCTTCAACCACAACATAAACAGAAGGTCAGCGGGTCGCTTGATTCCATGATAGTCATTGAGGATGCCTTTTTCCATCAATCCCTTGACTGCCGTTTGTACGCTACTGGCCGTCTTCAAGTTGTATTTTGCAATAAATGCCTGACTGGTTAAAGTTAATTCTTTAGGATATTCTGCGGCTATAGCTAATAAAACAGCCTTTTGTTTTTCCGTAAGCGATACATAGCGGTCCTCGAAGGTGAAACGCTTGGAATCTACCATGTGATTCAGAATATGTTCGTAGGCTTCTTCGCCAACATATCCACCACGTTCAACTATTGTAAAAGCCTCGTTCATTGATAACTGCAAGTACCAGGTAACACCTTGGAAACAATCATAGAGACGAGATACTAATGTCTCTGAGACGGTTTTGTCGTAAAGTGAAAACAGACGTTGGCAAAATCTAATATACTCATTCTCATCAATGGGTAGCAATTGCATGAATACCACGCTGTTGTAGAAAGGACGGGCTGGGTCGTTGAAAATGCCTTCCAACAGATGACGCTCGCTACCGGCAAAGATAAACTGCGTTTTCTTCAGATGCTGGATCCTCGTGCGTAATAGTGCCTCAATGTTATCCTCCTCAAAGCTTGCAATCTTCTGAAACTCATCAATAGCTACCACACACACCTTGTCGGAAGCCTCCAAATAACTTAGAATCTCGTCGAGCGTAACCTCGGGCTGAGTGATTTCGCCAAGACCAAGTCCAAATTCGGGCTGACCTGTCAGGGAATTGTATGACAACGTTGCTTTTAAGGAATGTACGATGCTTAACAATTTCTCCAGCAGAGGCTGTTTCTTTGAGATCTTTTTGAAAACCTCGTTGGCCAACAAATAAACCATTTCACGCAGGTTCTTGCAAGTGTATACGTCTATTAAGAATGTTTCGTACTCATCAGGCAAACGGTTAGTAAACACATGCTCAATAAGACCAGTCTTCCCCATACGACGTTCTGACATCAAAGTAACATGCCGACCATTCATTATATGATGGACAAGCAACTCAGATTCTTTCTCTCTGTCGCAAAAATAGTCCTTATCAACATATTTCCCTATCACGAAAGGATTACTTAACTGTTTCATAATCAATAGCGAATGCGTTTTATGCAAAATTACATAATGCAAAAATACATAATTTGATTGGATTCTGCAAATCAAGGAACCATTATTGTCCCATATTTATGTTTTATTAGCATATTATCTCAGAGGTCGTCACGTTTTCACGAGTAGATCATGAAGTCCCTCGGTCTACTGGAGGTTGCGAAAATTTTCGTTGCGAAATTTTTCGCGTAAAATTCCTGATTCATTTGCTTTGCAGCCTGAACACAATGAAGGGAAGCCCGCGGGCTTCCCTTCATTGTGTTGGCGTGGTGACTATAACACGCCTCTCGTCAGCATGGTTCTACCGTACACCAATACTACTAAAGAAACGAAGAAATATAAATTCTTTTTCATAATGGTTATGATTATAAAGTTCTCTATCTTCCTGTCACAAGGGGGGCTCCGTCCCCTTGCAATCACTCACTTACACCTGACTGTCAGCAAGGCGCCCATAGGTTCATCGCTTTTGTTACGGCGATAGAAAGGATCGTCTTCGTAACGCACTGGCTCATCGTCGACAGTACAGCCCTCGACGGTTTCCTTGCCGCCCTCGATTCGAAAACGCCACTTCACAACGTGCGTCTCGTCGCTGCGAAAAGCAAGAGGCGACGTGAGGCGTATCTCGTAGACATCGTTAAAGTAGTCATCGGGAGTTATTCCATTAAAGTCGCACCAAGTCAATCTAAGCACCGTCTCGTCACGACCGAGAGCCGCGCGGACATACGTAGTGTCCTTAAACCATTCGGAAGAGGCATACAGCCGTGCACCGTCACTCTGGCGAATCAACTCGACACCGATCTGTCCGGCCTTTGCCCCAACACAAAAAGCGCTGTCGGTGGAGATACACAGCGAGTCGAACACGTTAGTCCCCGATGGGGAAACAAACCGGATATAGGTTGCCTCTACCCTGGGTGGGAGCGAATCTTCCCAGTAACCACTACACCCCGCCACCAACTGCAGCAGAATGGTTGCTGCAAGCAAAGAAAGGTATTTTCGAATAGATACTTGTTTCATTTGAGATGTATTATATGTAAGACAATGCAAAGATAGTACAATTATCTTTATCTACAAAATATTTCTCAGAAAAAGACTGTTATTTAGAAACTACAGCATATCGAAGTTTATATTGATAATTTTGACCACGGGTAATAGCATCGCCATAATCATCATAGTAAGGTTTCTCTTCTGCATTCAGCACATTACTCAGAAAATATCCATTACTTAGGCCACCCCACCCCCAGTTACAATGGACATAATATGATGTCTTGTGATTATGAACGCTTTCTATACAAC
This sequence comes from uncultured Prevotellaceae bacterium, assembly GCA_900316475.1. Lineage (GTDB taxonomy): Bacteria > Bacteroidota > Bacteroidia > Bacteroidales > Bacteroidaceae > Prevotella. The sequence goes on along the minus strand of ONDA01000019.1, from coordinate 26,920 downwards.
CGTCAACCACCCATGCATGGCCATCTACATATTTCCGAAATACGAAACCGACGTGATAGTATCTGCCATTACCTCTCATGAATACAATCTTATTACCTTTTTTAAGCTGTCTAACAACTTCAGGGCCATCATAATCAATGAGATCAGTAACATTCATACCCAGTTGTTGCATCTGTGATACTGCATACTCGCTATCCACACCCGTTCCACCATCTTCATAATCTGCGTCAAAAACAACGCCCCAAAACCGCATAAGGGCAGATACTTGATCCTTAAGAATTTCATTTTTAACGTTGCCATGATTACATATACACTCAGTTATTATAGAGTTCCAGTCTATCGGATATACCCCACAGTTGTAATTACTACTCCAGCTAACCTGATTTGGAAAACGTAAATAGGAACATATCTGAGAAACAGCAGTAACTACACATCCCGTATAATTCTTAGGACAGTATTTCTTGTAGGATGTCTGATTCCATTTTGTAGCCAAAAGTGGATACATGATTTCAAACATATCTGGATTAGGATTTACGCCCCCTGTTCCACCACGAGGATTGTCTATATCTGGATCATCTTGAAGACGTTTGTTCTCATCCTTAATGCGTTCGGCATATTCTTTTTCATACAAATTCCCCAAAAACCTCTCAAAACCAGGATTGTCATCACTCGCATCCTCGTATGTACCACTCTCGACATAGGCAAAAATGGGTTGTTCCCTGTCGTCAGATGCAGCAATTACAAATCCTTGATTGTCTTCAAAAGAAACAACATAGAACAGAGAATCAAAACTAACGGAGTCATTTTGTGCTCGTGTAGGATCTACATATCCGTTAATTGCCTTGACATCAGAAATGGTGAATGATTTCTGTTCAGACCTTGTCGAATTATATATATTACTCACAAAATTCAAAGCATTCTGCGCAGCCTGTTCTGAAGAAATCCGATGAGAGGATGTTTTGACAATCTCCTTTTCAAGACAACACTCTTCAAGGTCAGAAGAACAACTAATAGTAAGTACAGATAAGAACCAGAAAAACAAAATAGAATAACTTTTCATATTTTATTTAAATTAAAATAATCTTTTTCACAATACTTCCATTCCATTATAGCGGACTATAACCCAAACACTGATTGTTTAAAGGTAAATAAATCCGTAGTAATAATAGGTGTCGGTCTCGAAGCGGAGTTCGAAGTTGCCAGAGAGAGTTGTGGGCAGGACGACCTGCGTCGTGCCTGCAGGTACGAATACAGAATAGACGACGGCTTCGTCCTCGTCGTAGAGATTGAGGGTGTAATCACACGGCGTTACCTCCATCGAAATGACGTTGTCATCTAAATCTATGAACATCGGAGATTCAGGAGACTTGCTACCGCCTACATGACCAGTAGAGTTGTTAATTTTTCCATATGTAAGGCAAACAGGTGTTGATTGAACATTTGCACTCACATTGACACCCCCTAGGGACATAGAACACAATAAGACGACTAATGATACAAGTTTTTTCATTATAGATAATAAAGTTTTAATTGTTTGGAACTATTTCCGGTGCAAAAATAACAAACTAATGAAATATGTTCCAAACTTCCGGGCTATTAAAACTTTACAAAAACTTTACTATATTGTATCTATCTCAGAATGAAATGTTTAGAAACATCTTGTGTCTCCTTGTTACAAGGAGATTGTATTAGTAGATGGTTCTTATTTTTTGACTAAACTCTTTTCTTGATGCATCAACATCAAACAATTTCTGATGAAGAGTGCTGCGGATTCTTGAAACATATGACTCCGAGATACCAATTAAATAGCAGATGCGGCCAGGTTCAATTCCAAGACGGTCAAGAATACATATCTGATATTCCAACTTACTGAGGCTACGCTCTCGCGATGATATAAGAGTATAGAAATTAGGGAGATTCTGGATAATCAACTGCATCAATTGATTCCAATCTGAAATCGAAAGTTCTTCGCCAATATTGGCTTTATTCCTCACACACTGATAAATATCTGATTGATTTATCCGTTTATTAATCACATCTGCTGCAGATTGTCTAAAATGGCGGAATCCGGCAAGCAAAGTCTCTAATTCTTTAATTTCATTTTCCTTTTCAATAATGGATTGTCTTAATTGGTCTCTTTCTAATGTCAAGGAATTCGGAGTTAGAACTTCGTCATTTGATATAGTGGCATTTGCCTGCATATCTATCATCTCTGCTAAAGTATGATCATGAGATTGCAAACGAAGAATATCGTTTTGGGCCTGTACAAGCTTACCTACTATTTCTTGATATCTCTTTCTATGCCTCTTACGTTGATATATGATAAAAAGGATGAATAGTAAGCAAATGATTACTGAGATAAATAATAGAATTCCATTCTTCATTCTCTCTTTCTCTGTCCGACTCTTCTCCCTTTCAGCTTGTTGTTGATAGCGACTGTAAACATAAAGTGACTTCATCTTAGCAACCTCAGCAGTGGCCTCATTGTCGTAAACGGAATCATTCATAGCATAGGCATAAAGTGCATACTTTGCTGCAGAATCGGGTTTGTTGGTCTGTTGGAACAACAATGCCAAACCACGAGAACCTGCGTTTTGGTTATTATAGTCACTTCCCGTAATAAGTTCCTTCCGGAAATAATACTCTGCAGAGTCATATTGACACGACTTCAGGAAATAATAGCCTTTATTATAATAGTAGATTTCACGTCCAGGCTTAATATTTTTCTCGTCATCAAAATAACCTGAATAATTCTCATAGATATCAATATAATGTCTGGTCTTTGAAAAATCGCCTTTATCCGACAAGGGAACGATGGCACTTATAAGCATACTTGCAGCAAAATCTGTGCAGCCGGCGTCGTTAAGCAATGAAAAGGCCCTCTCACTAACAGATAAACAGGAATCTGGCATAACAAGCATATCATAAGCATCAGTCTTCTGCGCATAGGCTAAAAAAGCGGAGAGAGTATCCCTTGCCATAAATGCGTATTTTATGGCTCGATCAAGGCTTGCAAGGTCTTCATAATATAGATTTTGCAAAAAGAACACATGGGCCATCTGGGTATAGACTCTGCATAAAGTATAGTAATCACAGTCCTTTGACGTAGTGTCGGCACGGTCGGCAGCATCGTTATAGGCATCGAGGGCGGCGGGACTCTCGCCGCGGTCGGCGTAGGTTCGGCCGAGGATATAGTGGGCACGCATCTGTTCGTTGCGAGTGCCGTGGCGGTCGAACCAGTCGGCGAGGTCGCGGGCGAGCGAGTCGTTCAGCATCAGACTGTCGGCACGGTTCTGCCGCTCCAGCTCGGCGAGCTGAAGACGCTGCCGCTCGCCGTTGTCGCAGGCGACAAGGAGCAGGACGGCAAGAAACAGCCAGATGGTTATAGAGTACTTACATTTCACTGTGAGGCAAATAGGTATGGAGGTGGCGATAATTTAAAAGCTTTACACTGCCTGCCGCGTTCTCAAAATCGCCTGTATAAACAATGATTTTATTCGTTATCGGTGTTTTAATCCATTCTGAGAGCTTTGAAATGGAATCTTCAAATGAGGAGTGGTAGGTCATTGACGACTTGACTTCAATAGCCGTGAGTTCCCCCTCCTCTTTTAAAAGTATGTCAACTTCGTTCTGGTTTGAATCGCGGTAGAAGAAAACGCCATTCAAGAGCCCTCGGTTGTAACGATGCTTGATGACTTCCATTACGACATAGTTTTCGAAGATGGCTCCTCGCATCTTGTCACGCGCCAACTGCCGGGGGCTCTCAATATCCAACAAGAAGCAAGCAAGGCCAGGATCGTTAAAGTAGAGTTTCGGACTTTTCACCAGACGCTTGGAAATGTTCTCGTAATACGGAGGCAGAAGGGTGACCAGATAGGAGGCCTGAAGAACAGACAGCCAACTGGTGACGGTTTTGCTGTCGACACCAAGCTGTCCGGCAATCTCAGAAGCGTTGAAGACAGCCCCCACTCTGGCAGCACAGAGTTTCATAAACTTCATGAACTGCATTTGGTCTTTTATTTTTAACAAGTCGCGGACGTCGCGCTCTAAATAGGTCTTGACATAAGAAGGATAGAAAAGCTGAGGCTTATTCTTCTTGGCGCAGATTGCAGGATAGAGCCCGCTAAAAAGAAATTCATCTAAAGACATCTCTCCCATAGTGGACTGACTTTCACAATAGGTCATAGGCAACAGCTCGTAAACGCCGGCCCTGCCTGGCAGCGACTCACTCAAACCCTGAAGCAATTCGAAATTGGAACTACCCGTAAGTAGAAACTGACAATCGGGATTGTCATCTACAATACCCTGAATATATTCCAATAGCTGTGGCACCTTCTGAACTTCATCAATAAACATTCCGTTTGGATGTTGGCGGAGGAAAGCAATGGGGTCATGTTCCGCAAATTCTCGGACGTTGACATCCTTCAAACTGTACTTGTGTACATTGGGGAAGAGGTGCTTTAACAGGGTGCTCTTGCCAGACTGTCTGGGGCCTGTCACGGAGATGACAGAGAAATAGTTGGAGGCCTCCTTGATGATGCCTTCCATTGTGCGGTGAATGTACAGATTGTTTGCCATATTTTATGCAAATTCGGAATTGCGCTCCAAAATTACATAAAAAAAGAGAGCTGGCAAAGGTTTATACAACGAATTTTGCCGTATTTAACATTATTAAAGAGAACGACGCCAGACAAGTTATGCCGCGACAGATTCTGACGAGATGCTCGGTAATGCACTGACAGGCAGGATGTTGTAACTTTAGGATTCCGCCGGCCCCCACAGCTTCCTTGCGGGAGTGCAGTTTTCGCCGTACCTTTGCACCCGACAAAAGCGCTGAAGTCACAAACACAAGTATTAACCATTTAAAAAAAGAAAGGAACAACATTATGTCACTGAAACTGAATCTGTATCGCAACACCATGACCACCTCTAAGGGCTACGGCATGATCTACGGCCGCGTGGAGAACGACAAGCCGATGAGCATCGAGAAGCTGGCACAGCACATGCACGACCACAACTCGCCCTACGAGACGGGACTCATCATCGGCATCCTGACGAACATGGTGAAGTGCATCCGTGAGCTGGCCCTCGAGGGCAAGCCCGTGAAGCTCGACAACCTGGCCATCATCAAGTGTCAGGTGGAGTCGAAGGGCGCCAACAGCTACCTGGCCTACGACCTGGGCAAGCACGTGAAGAACATCCGCCTGTCGGTGGTGGGCACCGGCGACTTCACCCGTGCCGAGCTGAACAAGGCCGGCGAACTGGCCTACACCTCGCTGGCCGAGAGCCTGCGCAACGCCGAGCGTCCGCAGCCCGAACCCGAGCCCGACGGCGGCGACGATGACGATAACAACGGATAACCACGGTGAAGGGAAGCCTGCGGGCTTCCCTTCAATGTTATTTGCGAGTGCACAACACTCGATTGGTGCTGCGACAGATTTTACGCTTCTTCGGCAGCGAACTCCATCAGGTAAGCCTTGATGAAGCCGTCGAGTTTGCCGTTCATGACGGCTTCTACGTCGCGGGTCTCGAAGTTGGTGCGGTGGTCCTTGACGCGCTTGTCGTCGAAGACGTAGGAGCGTATCTGCGACCCCCACTCAATCTTCTTCTTGCCGGCCTCAATCTTCGCCTGCGCCTCCATGCGCTTCTTCATGGCGCGGTCGTAGAGCTGTGAGCGGAGCAGGGCCATGGCGCGCTCTTTGTTCTTGGGCTGGTCGCGGGTCTCGGTGTTCTCAATGAGGATTTCCTCTTCCTCGCCGGTGTCGGGGTCGGTGTACCAGTAGCGCAGACGGACGCCCGACTCCACCTTGTTGACGTTCTGACCGCCAGCACCTGACGAGCGGAACGTGTCCCACGACAGCTTGGCCGGGTCGACGTAGACCTCGATAGTGTCGTCGACCAGCGGTGTGACGAAGACCGACGCAAACGACGTCATGCGCTTGCCCTGGGCATTATAGGGCGAAACGCGTACCAGACGGTGGACGCCGTTCTCGCTCTTCAGGTAGCCGTAGGCATATTCTCCTCCCTCTATCTGCATCGTCACGCTCTTGATGCCGGCATCCTCGCCGTCTAAGATGTTGGCGATGGTCACTTTATAGCCGTGGGCTTCGGCCCAGCGCATGTACATTCGCATGAGCATCTGTGCCCAGTCCTGGGCTTCAGTGCCACCAGCACCCGAGTTAATCTTCAGGACGGCGTCCATCGGGTCTTCCTCCTGACGCAGCATGTTCATCAGTTCCAAGTCCTCAATGGCTTTGATGGCTTTTTCGTAGGCCTCGTCCACCTCCTGCTCTGTCACCATCTCCTCCTTGTAGAAGTCGAAGGCCAGCTGCAGTTCGTCGGCCATCGTCCGCACATCGTTGTAGCCGTCAATCCATTTCTTGATGGCCTTTACTTTCTTCATCTGGGCCTCAGCCCGCTTCGGGTCGTCCCAGAAGTCGGGAGCCTGTGTGCGCAGGTCTTCCTCCTCCCATTCTATCTGTTTCTCGTCTATTCTCAGGTAGTGCTTCAGCTTTTCAGCCCTGTCGAGCACGTCTTTCAGTTGGTCTTGTGTAATCATTATTCTTCGTACATCTTATCGATTTCGCTTTTGTAGTTCTCGTTCAGTACGCGACGCTTGATTTTCAGCGTATTCGTCAGTTCGCCACGTTCCAGTGAGAAGGCATGGGGCAGCAGCGTGAAGCGCTTAATCTGCTCGTAGTGGGCCAGCTGCTGCTGCAGCGTGTCGATGCGCTCCATCATCATCTCATGGATCTGCTCGTTCTGACAGAGGTCCTCACGGCCGTTGAAGGCGATGTGGTGCTCGCGGGCGTACTCTTCCAGCAGCGGATAGACGGGTATGATGAGTGCCGAGACGAACTTGCGCTGGTCGGCGATGATGGCTATCTGGTCGACGTACTTGTCGACGAGTATCTTCGACTCGATCATCTGTGGGGCGATGTACTTGCCGTTCGACGTCTTGAAAAGGTCCTTGATGCGCTCCTTGAGGAAGAGTTCGCCGCCCTCCAGATAGCCGGAGTCGCCCGTACGGAAATAGCCGTCCTCGGTAAATGCCTGGCGCGTCAGGTCGTCGCGGTTATAGTAGCCACGGGTGATGGTGGGACCCTTGAGCAGCACCTCGCCCTCGTCGCTGATGCGGATGGAGATGCCCTCGATGGGGATGCCTACGCTACCCACCGTCCAGGGGTCGCCCAAGTGGTTGCACGAGACGGTGGCCAGCGACTCCGTCAGGCCGTAGCCTACAACCATGTTGATACCGATGGAATGGACAAATTCTTCCACCTTCGGGTTCACCGTAGCGCCTGCCGTGGGGAAGAAGTGTGCGTTCTCCAAGCCCAGCTCCTTGCGGACCAAGGAGAAAATGGTCTTGTTCAGCATCTCGTACTCCAGATGCAGGGCAATGGGCGGTTTGCGGCCTTTTGAGAGGTATTCGATATTATGTCGGCGGCCAACCTCTATGGCGTGCTCGAAAATCTTGCGCTGTACGGTGTTGCTCGACTCTATCTTCTCCTGAACGCCCATAAAGACCTTCTCCCAGAAACGGGGTACGGATGACATACATGTGGGGTGGGTCTCCTTCATTGCCTGCTGCACCTGCTGCGGGTAGGTGTTGACGATGAGACGGGCACCGACGGTGAGGCACAGAATCTTCCAGCCCTTCTCGAAGATATGGGTGAAAGGCAGGAAGTTGAGCACGCGGTCGTCCTCGGTCACGGGGACGCACTTGCCGTTGGCAACCATCGCTGCATGGTATTGGCCGCAGGTCAGGATGACGCCTTTGGAGTCGCCCGTGGTACCGCTGGTGTAGAGGATATTTGCAATATCTTCCATCTTGGCCTGAGCCGACAGGTTGTCCACCTCAGACTGGCGTGGAAGACCGTCGCCCAGCTTTAGGAAGTCGTCGAAATACATGGCTGTCGTGTCGCCGTCGGCCAGTTTCACCTGCCGGTCGTAGACGACGATGCGCTCCAGGGTGCTGCAGGTGGCCTGAACGCGGCGTGCCTTGTCATACTGCTCCTGTTCGCCCACAAAGAGGATGTGTATGCTTGCGTCGTTCAGCATAAACTGAATCTGCTGTTCCGACGAAGTGGCGTAGAAGGGGATTGTAACGGCACGGATGGCCCATGCGCCGAAGTCGCAGAAGAGGTACTGAACGGAGTTCTGAGAGAAGATTCCCAGATTCTCTTGTACCTTCACACCAAGGTTGAGTAGCGCGTTGGACACGCGCTTCACCGTGTCAGAAAACTGGTTCCATGACATTGACTTCCACTCCGAGCCGCCGAAGTCCTTATAGATGAGTGCTTCGCGGTCGCCATAAGTCTTTGCCTGCTCATGAATGAGTATGGCTTGGTGGCTGAGATTTTGCATAGCTATACCAATTTTTCTGCAAAAGTACGCAAAAAGTGGGACATAGGAAAACAAAAAGGCGGAATTTTTGGTTTTTCTGCCACTATTTCGTACCTTTGCACTATGGAACAATACGTAAACGACGCTATCGGGCTGCTCCGCCAGCTCATTGCCACCCCGTCCGTCAGCCGCGACGAAGCGCGTGCTGCCGATGTCATGTCTCAACATCTGGAAGCTTGGGGACTGCCCTACGGCCGTGAAGGAAACAACCTGTGGGTGGGCTGTCAGGACTGGGACGACAACCGGCCGACCGTGATGCTCAATGCCCATATCGACACGGTAAAGCCCGTGGCGACATGGACGCGTAACCCCTTTGAACCGGCCATCGAGGGTGACAAGCTGTATGGCTTAGGCTCCAACGACTGCGGCGGAGGACTTGTTGCCACGCTGCAGGCCTACCGTATCATGTTGCACGCACCACGTACCTATAATATTCTGTGGGTATGCTCTGCCGAGGAAGAAGTGTCGGGCAAGGATGGTTTCAGCCGCGTACTCCATCGGCTGCCACCCATTGATGTTGCCATTGTCGGCGAACCGACGGGGATGCAGCCTGCCACGGCCGAGAAGGGACTGATGGTCATCGACGGCTATGCGCACGGCAAGTCGGGTCATGCTGCCCGTAACGAGGGTGTGAACGCCATCTACGAGGCGTTGGACGACCTGGTGTGGTTGCGCGACTATCGTTTCCGCAAGGAGAGCCCGCTGTTAGGTCCCACGAAGATGACCGTCACCGTCGTCGAGAGCGGCACCCAGCACAACGTCGTCCCCGACCTGTTGCACTTTATTATTGATGTGCGCACGAACGAGTTCTATCAGAATGAGTTTGTTTTTGAATTTCTGCGCAAACACATGCAGAAATGCGAGCTGAAGGCCCGCTCCTTCCGCCTGCACTCCTCGGGTATCAGCCATGAGCACCCCTTGGTGAAGCGCTGCTTGCAGATGGGGATGACGCCTTTCGGGTCGCCCACGCTCAGCGACCAGGCACTGATGCCGTTCGCCTCGCTGAAACTCGGCCCCGGCCAGTCAAGCCGTAGCCACTCTGCCGACGAGTTTATATGCCTTTCGGAGATCAGGCAGGCCATAGGAACCTATGTCGCCCTGCTAACGGGACTGGAGTTGTAGTGTCAGCGACTCAGCCAACGAGCGGGATTCTGCGGGGCTGCTCCCTTGCGGAGCTGGAAATGGAGAACGCCGTCGGCATTGATGGCACCTAATGTCTGACGGGCACTGACCTGCTGTCCGCGGTGGACACTGACGCTGGAGAGGTTGGAGTAGACGGAGATATAGCTGCCGTGGCGCACCATGACACCCATCACACCACCGATGTTAAAGACGGCACAGACCTCGCCGCTGAAGACGCTGCGGGCCATGGCGCCGGGCTGTCCCTTGAGGTTGATGCCTTTGTTGTCGAGCTGTACGCCCTTCAGACCTTCTACGGCGTTCTGTCCGAAGCCGCTCACGATGCGATAGCCGCCAGTGATAGGCATGGGAAGACGGCCGCGGTTGCTCTCGAAGTTACCGCTCAGACGACTGTCCTCAGACGATATGGTGAACGACCTGCGCTCCACTTCTTCTTTTTTCCTCACTTCGGCAACCTCACGCTCGTGAGCCTGAGCCTCTTCAGAGGCCTTACGCTCGGCTTCGCGGCGCGCGTTCTCTGCCTCACGGGCAGCAGCTTCGGCGGCAGCCTTCTCGGCGGCACTCTTACGGGCAGCGGCAAGAGCCTGCTTCTTCGCCTGCTCCTCGCGTGCCTTGGCCTCAGCGATGCGACGGGCATTCTCGCGAGCGGCAGCCTGGGCGGCGGCTTTCTTACGTGCCAGCTCCTCGGCACGCTTCTTAGCGGCAGCCTCTGCAGCCTTGCGCTTGGCCTCGGCGCGGGCTTCTGCCTCGGCGCGGGCTTTGGCTCGGGCTATCTCCTCGGCGATAAGCTTTTCTATCTGGGCGTTCAGGGCCTGGTCTTTCTTGCGCTGTTGGGTGATGAGGCTTTCAATGGTCTTCTGCTCTTTTTGCAGGGAGTTGACCACCTGCTGTTGTTCTGCCTGCTTGCCCTCTAAGTTCCTGCGTTCCTGCTCGCCCCTGTTCAGGAGGTTGTCTTTCTGGCGCTTGTGGGCCGTCAGTTCCTCCTGGGCCTGCTTGATGTCGTTCTGTATCGTCATTACAGCCTCGCCTTGCGCTTTCTGGTATTGCGCATATTCACGCATAAAACGCAGACGGCGGTACATCTGCGTGAAGTTCTTGGCAGAGAAGATAAACATCAGCTGGTTCTGCAATGAACGGTTTCGGTGCATGTAGCGCATCGATTTCATATAGTTCTGCTTGCGCTCATTCAGTCTTTTGTCAAGCACCTCAACCTGAATGTTCAACGTGTTGATGTTACCATCCAGCACGCCGATGTCATGGCGGATGGTATCGATGGTGCGGCGCTTGTCGGCAATCTCGGTATTGATTATCTGCAGGTTTTCAAGGCGTTTCTTGACGTTCTGGCGGTTGGCCCGAAGCTTACGCTCCTGTTCCTGAATTTGGCGCTGCAACTGCTGGCGCTGGGTCTGAAGTCCTTTTACCGTAGACTGCTGACTTCTGGCTTTTGTCTTTTTGCCATTGGTGGCAGGCTTTTTCTTCTTTGTTGTCTGCGTGGTACGCGCCTTCTTTTGCGCAGACTTGCGAGTCTGTGCAGGCACAACAGTGCTGCTGAGCAGCCAACAGCTGACGGTGAACAGCCAGAATAGTTTCTTTGTCACGGATTACAGAGCCATGAAACGTTGTAGAATCTCGTCGACGGTCACCTCGCGATACTTGTTGGACACTTCGGTGCGTGTCTCCCACTCTGTCTCGTTCTTGATGGTGTTGAGCTTTATTCTCAGCTTAACCTCCTTCTTCTGGGTCGTCAGTGTGATGGACATATCATCGGGGAACTTGCTGCCGTTGCTTTCCAATGTTGTGAAATTGACGTAGTCCCAGTTCAGCTGGCTGTTGCCGTTCAGACGATCCTTATACATGATGTTGGCCATCTTGATGAGGCCGGTATTCTTGTTGGCTAACCAACTGTAGTCAAGCTTCGTGTCTTCAAGGGAGATGACAATGTCATCGCCCGACTCTGTGGTGGTGTAGTTCTTCAGGTCATTCCTGTCGACACTGGCGCGGTTGGGCTGGAAGAGCTCGTTCCAGAACAGTGCCTGCAGTGAGTAGAAGTTCAGACCGCTGTTGCGCAGGAAGTCAATAGACATATACGGAGCCTTCAGATACTGCTTGTTGATACGGTCCATGATGAGGACGTAGTCCTTGGTGAACTCCAGGCGTGCGGCCTCGACGAATCCGAAAGCCATCAGCTGCATACGGATGACGTCGTCGCGTTTCATCTTCAGCGATCCGGTGAGGGAGATGTCTTGGTTACCCACTTCAACGGAAAATCTCACCTTCGATGTGATGAACTTCGTCTTCTGTGTGTTGTCTTTCACCTTATTAAGAAACTGCGCCTGATCGGTCTTCACCTCCACAGTCTTGTTCTCAATAACAGCGTTCTTCTTGGAGCTGCACGATGCAAGAACCAGCGGCCATGCTAAAATGGCGACTTTCAGTAAACTTGACTTTTTCATTTCTTAATGTATTTTCTGCGTTTGATTTTTCTGTTAAGTATCTTGTTGTCAGGGTCTATCTCTTGAGCCTGCTGCCACAGCGCTACCGCACGTTCGACGTTTCCCCCCTTGGCGTAGATGTCGCCAGCGTGCTCGATGATGACGGCACTGCTGTCGGAGTCGTTCTGGAGAGCTTGGTCGATATAGATTTTTGCCTCGGCGTAGCGCTCTTTCATAAACAGGATCCAGGCATAGGTGTCCAGGTATGTGGCATTCTTGGGAGCCGCCTTGATGGTCTTATAGCTCATCTGCTCTGCCTTGTCCAACTGCTGTCCCAGTTCGCTGAGGTAGTAAGCGTAGTTGTTCATGCACATGATGTTGTCGTCCTTCCATTGCAGACAGGAGTCGTAGGCCTCGAAAGCCTGCTGAGGCAGCCCTTTCTGGTAGAACAGGTCGCCCATAACGGCATAGAAATCGCTGACGATGGCGGGATTGCTCTCTTGGGTGATGACGCTGATGCCGTTTTGGAAAGCCTCCAGAGCCTTGTCGCGTTGGTCTTTCTGGTAGAAGGCCATTCCCTGGTAGTAGTAGAAAGCCATTTCTTCGGGATTGTACTGCCGTGCGTCCTGGCAGAGGCTCACCACCTCGTCGAGGTCTTTTGCGTCCCAGGCGTAGCTGACGAGTTGCAGGCGGGCGCCGGCGTTGTCGGGAGCTATCCGCAAAATGGTATGAAGTATCGCGGCAATCGTGTCGCGTGGCATTTCCTTCAGACTCATATAGGCAGCACAGAGGGAGGCAATGTCTGCATCCTTCTGAGGCTGCTGTAGCAGTTTGTGAAACATCTCCAGCACCTGCGTGCTGTCTCCGCCGTCCCGTTCGCTTTCGCCCACCATCTGTCGCATCATATAGACGCGCTGCTCTGTGGTGGCAGAGGGGTTGAGCAAGATTCGCTCGGTCAGTGAGTCTACAATCTCGGTCTCGCCCTGTACCCTATAGTAGCTGCGGAGCGATACCAGGGCACGGATGTTGTCGGGTTCCTCGGCCAGTATTTCGTTGTAGAGGCGTAGTGCCTGCTGTTCCTCATCGTTTTGCAGCAGTTTGTCTGCATACATCCCCTTATAGTTCAGGTCGTTCGGGTATTGGCGGGCCAGTGCTTCCATCTCGGCAATGGCGGCTTGCTTCATCCCCTGCTTAGTATAGATTTCGCTTTTCGAGTACGACAGATGCTCGCTTTTCCCTTCCGCCGCTTCTATCCTGTTCAGCGTCTCAATGGCTTTCGGGTAGTTCTCGGTCTGCTGATACAGTTCACAGAGCATTTCCAACAGGTCGTCGCGACTTTTGTCCTCGTTGTATAGGCGCTCTAACGCCGTGATGGCGTTGTCAAAATCCTGCTGGTTGATATACCATTGTGCCAAGGTCTCTAAGAAAACGGTGTTGTTGGGCTCCAGTTCGGCGGCCTTCAGATAGTTCTGTCCAGCCAGGCTGTCGTTCTTCAGTTGCAGGTAGTACTGTGCGAGGAAGTAGTAGGCTTCGGCAGCATCGGGCTTCAGCTTGATGCAGTGCTGCAGCAGGTCGAAGACGGCATCGTTGTTGCCTTTCTGCCGCTGGACGATGGCTTCGAGGAAAAACGTGTCGTAGGTTAAGGATGAAGAAAGAGGTAAGAAGGAAGAAGTATGATTACTTCCACCTTGCTGGGCTGCAGGAGGCGTCTGAGCACTCGCGCCCAAATACCCCCATAACACTACCAACACCAAAAACAATCTAATCATACTTCTTCCTTATCACTTCTTTCTTCCCACTTCTCACTTTACTCCCGTATGTCCGTAGCCGCCCTCGCCGCGCTCCGTTTCGTCGAGCACGTCAACCTGCAGGAACGTTCCCTGCTCATGGCGGGCAATGACCATCTGGGCAATGCGCTCACCGTCGTTGACCACAAAGTCTTCTGCCGACAGGTTGATGAGCAGCACGCCAACCTCGCCTCGGTAGTCAGCGTCAACCGTTCCAGGTGCGTTAAGTACCGTGATGCCCTTTTTCAAGGCCAGACCGCTGCGTGGCCTGACCTGAGCCTCGTAGCCCTCTGGCAGGGCGATGTGTAGCCCTGTCGGTATCAGCCGTCGCTCCATGGGGTGCAGGGTGACGGGAGCATCCAGATTTGCCCGCAAGTCCATGCCGGCACTCTGCGGCGTGGCATACGTCGGCAGCGGTTGATGCCCCTTATTTACGACTTTGATTTCCATACATTATTATTTTAGTGTGCAAAGTTACGAAGAAAAATCGAGAAAGCAAAAAGAATTAGGAAGTTTAACGCAGTTTTGAACGAATCATAAGTGTTTGAGCGGATAAGAGCAGGCGGCGCCGATGATGACACCGAGACTGTTGGCGGCAAAGTCTAACCAGTCGCCGTTGCGGGTGGTAGTGGCATAGGCCTGCAGCAACTCCAGCAATCCGCCCATCAGGATGGGAGCCAGAACGCCCCAGAGGAGGAGCCGTCGGCTACAGGACGGCTGGTTGCGGTGTTGCCGCCAGTATTCCCACCAGATAACCACCGTCGTACCGCCATACATAACAAGGTGTACCCATTTGTCAACAAAACGTACGTTGTCAAGCGGCGTTTCGGGAAAAAACGGCACGAGCGACAACAGCCACACCACGACAATGCAGGCGACAGAAGAAGGATATTTCCGAATATGTTTTCCAACAATTTCGAGCATCAGCAGAATTTTTATAAGAAATTTTGCTGCAAAAGTAAGAAATATTTTATATTTTTGCAAGCGAAAATTAAAGAATCACGGAATGGGAGCACTTAAAAGGCTTCGGGCTGGTGACAACAGTTCTGAAAAAAGAGCCAATTTTAGCAGTAAGATGGGCGTCGTTTTAGCTACGGCAGGTTCCGCTGTCGGACTTGGAAACGTGTGGCGTTTTCCCTATATGGCTGGCGAGAACGGTGGTGCCGTTTTTATCCTTATTTATATAGCCTGCGTATTGCTTTTAGGCATACCCTGCATGGTCAGCGAGTTTATCATTGGCCGTTACGGTCAGGCCAACACTGCCCGTTCGTTCAGGAAGATTGCCGAAGGTCGTCCTTGGGCATTCATCGGCTATATGGGTGTTCTCACGGGATTCCTCATTACGGGCTACTATGCTGTCGTAGCCGGCTGGTGCCTGCAGTATGTGTGGGCATCGCTGATTGGTCAGATGCAAGGTCCTCCCGACTACTATCAACAATATTTCGCCGAGTTTTCGGGCGATCCCGTGAAGCCGATATTCTGGACGGTCATCATTCTTGGTATTACCTATTTAATTATAGAGCATGGCGTGCGTGACGGTATTGAGAGGGTGTCGAAACTGCTGATGCCGGCGCTCTTCTTGCTGCTGTTCGTCATCGTTGCTGCGTCGTGCCTGTTGCCAGGAGCCGACAAGGGCATAGAGTTCCTCTTCTACCCCGACTTCTCTGCCATCAACAGCGACGTTTTCCTGGCAGCCTTAGGACAGTCGTTCTATTCACTCTCCATCGCTATGGGATGCATCTGTACCTATGCCAGCTACTTCTCACGGCAGACCGATCTGACGAAGTCGGCAGTACAGATAGGCGTCATCGACTCCTGCGTGGCCATCCTTGCCGGACTTATGATTTTCCCGGCAGCATTTTCCGTCGGCGTCAACCCCGACTCCGGCCCCTCGCTCATCTTTATCACCCTGCCCAACGTCTTCCAACAGGCTTTTGCCCAGTTGCCTATCGTTGGCTATATCATCGCGTTGCTCTTCTTTCTGCTGTTGTCGCTGGCAGCACTGACGTCGCTGATGTCGCTGCATGAGGTGTCGACGGCTTTTTTGCATGAAGAGCTGAGCATCACCCGCAAGCGTGCGGCAATTCTCGTTACCGTTTCCACGTGTATTGTGGGCGTCTTCTGCTCATTGTCGCTGGGAGCCGTCGGCCATAGTTTGGTATTCTTCGGCCGTTCGCTCTTCGACTGGTTCGACTTTATCACAGGTCAGATATTCCTGCCTATTGTCGGCTTCCTGACTTGCATCTTCATAGGCTGGTTTGTTCCCCATAAGATAGTGCGCGACGAGTTCACCAACTGGGGTACGCTTCGCGGTCACTACTTCCATGCCTTCTTGTTCCTGGTGAAGTACGTCTGTCCTGTGTGTATTCTGTTCATCTTCCTTCATCAATTCGAACTGATATGAGTGCGGATCGTGGCAATTTCGGCAGTAAGCTGGGTGTTATCCTGGCAACGGCAGGCTCCGCCGTTGGTCTCGGCAATGTCTGGCGCTTCCCGTTCATGACGGGGCAGAACGGCGGTGCTGCGTTTATCATCCTTTATTTCGGCTGCATCTTGCTGTTAGGCATTCCGGGGATGGTGAGCGAGTTCATCATCGGCCGTCACGCTCAGGCAAATGCCTACCGTGCCTATGGCAAGATGGGAGGCAAGCTCTGGCGGGGCGTGGGCCTGCTGGGCATCTTTACGTCGACCATCATCTTGGGCTTCTATGCTGTTGTGGCCGGCTGGTGTCTGCAATATCTCTTTGCATCGGTTGGCGGTCAGCTTACCGGCGATACCGAATATGTCAGCCAGTATTTCCAGACATTCTCAAGCGACCCGTTGAAGCCCTGTCTATGGGGTGTCATCTTCGTGCTCATCACCCATCTGATTGTCGTCCGCGGCGTACGACATGGCATTGAGCGGGCATCGAAAATCCTGATGCCGTTGCTGCTGGTACTGCTGGTGGTCATTGTCGTGGCGTCGTGCCTGTTGCCCGGAGCTATCGAAGGTGTCCGTTTCCTGCTGTTGCCAGATTTCTCGAAGGTAACCCATAGCGTACTGCTCGAAGCCCTTGGGCAGGCCTTCTTCTCACTCTCCCTCGGCACGGCCTGCCTCTGCACCTATGCCAGCTACTTCAGCCGCCACACGAACCTCCTGCGGTCGGCCACGCAGATAGCCCTGCTCGACACCGTCATCGCCATCCTTGCCGGTCTCATGATTTTCCCTGCCGCGTTCTCCGTTGGCGTCAACCCCGACTCCGGTCCGTCGCTCATCTTCATCACTCTGCCAAACGTCTTCCAGCAGGCTTTTGCCACGATGCCCACCGTAGGCTATGTCATCAGCATCCTGTTCTACGCCTTACTCGTCTTTGCCGCCCTGACGTCTACCATTTCGATGCACGAGATAGGTACCGCCTTCTTCCATGAAGAGCTGAAGATGAAGCGCCAAAGTGCCGCGTGGATACTGACCATTGTGTGCAGTGTCATCTGTGTGTTCTGTTCACTCAGCGTCGGTGCTGTCGACAGTCTCCGTCTTTTCGGTATGCCGCTGATGGACTTCTGCGACTTCCTGACGGCACAGGTGATGCTGCCCGCCGGTGCCTTGTTGACGAGCCTCATGGTAGGCTGGGTCGTCTCTCGGAATGTCGTCCGCGACGAGTTTACCAACCATGGCATTGTCAGCGAGTCGTTGTTCCCCGTCTGGCGCTTCGGTGTGCGTTACGTTGTACCGTTGTGCATCCTGCTCATATTCCTCCACCAGTTTGGCGTTATATGAAATTTTTCTATCTGACAAAATCCGACCGCCGCACCATTATTTTCCTGCTTTGTCTTGTGGCAGTAGCCCTGGGTGTCATCTATTTCACCGACAGCAGACAGGAGACGATGCCGCTCAAGGAAGTGTCAGTCAAGAAGTACGACAAGTCCCGCCGGTCGCACTATTACAAACAAGCCGAGTCACGACAGCCGGAACTCTTCCCCTTCGACCCCAACACAGCCGACAGCACCCAGCTTCTGCGCCTCGGTCTGCAGCCGTGGCAGGTGCGCAACATCTACCGATACCGTGCGGCAGGTGGCGTCTATAGGAAGCCGCGCGACTTTGCCCGTCTTTATGGTCTCACGCTGAAGCAGTATCGCCGCTTAGAGCCTTACATACAAATCGGCGAAGAGAACTTGCCGGCAGAAAGATATTTCTATGCCTACGAACCGATAGAAGAGCGCGACACCGTGCGCTATCCCATCAAACTGCTGCCCGAAGAGCGCGTCGTGCTGAACGTTGCCGACACGACCGTCCTGCGAAAGGTGCCCGGCATCGGTTCCCATTTCGCGCGGAAGATTGTGGAATACCGCCGTCGGCTCGGTGGTTTTTACAAAGTTCAGCAACTCTTGGAAATAGAAGATTTCCCGGAGACGGCCGTTGCCTTCTTCATCATTCCCGACTCCACTCAGCCCAAGCGCTGTCTGCACCTCAACAGCATGGGCATCAACGAACTGAAGCGCCATCCTTATGTCAATTTCTATCAGGCCCGTGCCATTGTCGACTACCGCCGTCTCTATGGTAATCTGGAAAATCTGCAGCAGCTGCGTCTCGATCGCGACTTCACGCCCGAAGCCATAGAGCGCCTGGAACCTTACGTCGATTTCAAATGACGTTTTTTATTTAGACGTTGCAAAGGTACGCTTTTTCCGTGAGACGACAAAGCCTTTTTGTGAATCTTCTCGCAATGAAGCCCTCCGGCTCGTCAGAGAATACAAACGCATAATCTCGCCACGTTTCGGCGGCAGGGCCAAGGTGATGATGTACGGGTCCTACTCCAAGGGCACTGCCAACAAGTGGAGCGACATCGACGTGGCCGTCATCCTGCCTCAGCTGGATGACGACAAATGGTATGAGACCAGTGTGGCCCTCGGTGCTGACAGCGACAAAGTGAGCGTCCTCATCGAACCGGTCCTCATGGCCGAAGACCGCTGGTCGCCCCTCTACGACGACGTGATGCGCACAGGCGTCCTGGTCTAATCCCTCTCAAAGCAAACAATCAAAATCTCTCATAACAAATAGCAAAAACAACCCCACTCTCATGCCCCGCTACCTCCACATACCCCACACTGCTGACACCGCCTGGATCCTGACTCTGTAGCACACGGGGACAGACCTAGGGTGTTAAGTTAATCATATGTATTCGTATCCATATTTAACAGTAGAAATTACTTGCATCTTGTTGTCATACAGATAACAACCGCCCAACGACCTAAGTCCTGCCGACAAAAAAAACAGGGAGCCCGAAGGCTCCCCGATTTATACATTTCTCTTGTATCAGAGGGGCTGTAACCGTGGATCATCTAGATTGCGAAGCCACACTCTGACCTCGGTCAGAGATTGCAACGCCACACTCTCGAAGAGAGAACCGACCCGATTTTTTTACTCATCTTTCAGTGTGAACACGATGCTGTTGAGGTCATAAGCGAATGTACTCTCAGAACCGCCCAGCGTCACTGTACTTGCAGGAGTACCGCGCCATACGATTTTCGTATCATCATCCACCGGCTGTGTCCAGTCACCGTATGCATCAAAGACGACATGAGAATTATCGATTATCTCAATCTTGGTGAACTTCTTGCCTGACGGCGCCGTGAAGGTAAATGAGTCGCCATCACCTCCAAAACAAATGAGGACTGCATCACCCGTTCCAGGGGAGTAAGGGCTAAACTTGCTGACACTAGTTCCGCTAAACGAAATCGTAATTTCTTCATAATTGAGGGGAGTCGTGTGCCATTGATCAAGCTCGACATTCTGGTTATCTTCTTTGAACACATTCGTGCTGTTCCACGTCACTTTGGGCAACTTAGTCATGTTCCAGGTGACGTTATAGCCGTTGCCGGCTGCATAGGTCTTGCCGGACAATGTCTTGACGTAGTCATCGGTGCCGTCGGTGGCGGTAACCTCGATGGTAGCACCGGACGTGGGTTGGATGGCCACGTAGATGGGGCCTGCGGCTGCCTCGCGGCTGACGTTGTAGGTGTTCGTGCCATCGCTGATGGTCATGTCCGTGATGGTGCTGGTGATGTCGGTGCTGCCGTTCTTAAGGTTGATGGCCAGGATGGCGAGAAGGTTCTCAAGCGTCAGCGAGGGCAGGTTGTCACCGTCCCAATCGCCAAAATTCGTGCAGAGGTCGTATTTGCTTTGAAGAGCATCGAACGTGCCTTCCTGCGTGTTGAGCTTGGTTATGTCAACCCCCGTTTCACCAGCCATTGCAGCGGGATAGATGTAGAGTACGCTACCACTTTTACTGGGAGTTTCGAGATCGAAAGTAAAGGTTGCATTCTTGCCTTCATTGGTGATATCGCCAGCTTCGAGGGCATGGCTCACAGCTTTTACTATAGATGTTCCGTTATAGTAAATCACGGCCATCGTCTCGCCTGCGGCAAAGGTTTTCACGCCCGTGCTGCTGAGTGCGCGGGTTGTTCCGGCGGCATCGTCGAAGCCTACGGTGGTGGTCAGGGTTACTAGGTTGTTCTTGTTCTCGGGCTGCTGCGGATTGCTAAAGTCTTCATCGCTAGAGCAGCCGGTCATCATGGCACCCACCAGTGCGAGGGCGGCCATGCTAAGAAATTTCTTTGTCTTCATTGCTTTCTTCGTTTTTGTGGGTTAATTACTCTGGAACTTTATTATTCCAATTATAGTCCTGCACTCCGGCTTGGCCATTGCTACCAGCCAGAATCTGGCATTGGTGTTGCAACTCGACGACCTGCATCGTCGGCCTTTCATACTTTTTTCTTTTCATGTTTGTTAATCATTAAACTAAATTAGCAATATTGTTATTAAACACACATTTCATGTAGTATATTTATCATGTCTCCGAATTGTTCGTAGACAAAAACATCGGCAAAGGTAATCAATCCGGTGTTAATTTCAAAAAAAAAAATGAAGAAAAGTTAACGCGTTAACTTTTCTCCATTCCCGTCCCGTTTCCGCGCATCGTGGCCCACTATACCAAGTGCACAATAGGGTCGGTTCTTCGACCTAAAGGTACGAAGTGTGGCGTTGCAATCCGCTGTGCACTCGCTGTGCACTCAAATCCTGCCGACAAAAAAAGGGAGCCCGAAGGCTCCCGAAGTTATTTAGAGGGGTCTTTTCCCCGTGTTACTATTTCTTAGTGACCGTCCACGTCTTCGTACCTTCGTTATACGAGGTTGCGAATCCAGCCGCTGTCATTCCGGTTGTTACCATTGCATCGGTTACACTCGTTGATAACATTGTGGTAATATCCGTCGAATTGGCATAGACCGCCGTAGCCTTGATGAAGTCACTAACATTGCCAGCATAACCATAATAATTGCTGGAAGTCATTGTCAGGCTGGTGATGCCGGTTGTGATGGTCACCTTGCTGCATGTACCTTCGACTACGCCAATCGACTGAACACCATTGCCTGTAGCCGTCACAGTGCCACCGCTGATGGTGATGTCGCCACAGGTACAGCTACCTCCACCGGTACCGATAGCTGTGCAGCCATATTCGTTACCAATAGCCGTAACGGTGCCGCCGGTGATGGTAATTTTACCACAGGTGGATTCATAGCCGCAGCCGATAGCGGCAGCCCAGTCCTTACCATAGGCCGTGACATTACCGCCATTGATCGTGATGTCGCCGATACTTCCGTATTTAGCACCGATAGCAGCCGAGTTGGCTTTTATGACGATGGTACCGCTGTTGATGACAACGTTACCCGTACCATTAACTCCATTGCGATAGCCGATACCGATACATTCATCTCCGTTACCATTAACGTTCAGTATGCCGTTGCCCTGGATGGTGAGCGTTTTACCGTCAGCTGGGGTGATGCCAGCTCCCTGATAGCTGTTGCAAGTAACGGTGTTTGAACCCTTCAGCACGAGCGTTGCATCGCCAAGGCAGCTGACAGCAGGTCCACCATAACCCCCATAGTTGACAGTGGCGTTGAAGAGGGTCACCTTAGCATTGGCGGCAATGGTCAGTTGATAGTTGCTCGGCAACTGGCCTGTCAGCACGTCACCGTTCTGAGCCTCGTAGTTGGCTGTTTTCGTCGAGAGATCAACGTACTGTGGAGCCTCCGTCATCTTCATGGTGATTTCATAATACTTGCCATTTTCGAAATTCACATTCGACTTTGAGAAAGTATAGGTCTTGCCATTATCCGCATTGACCAGGAAACTGTATGTATCAGCGCCCAACTCGTTGCGCAGGGCTACGGTCAGCTCGCTGGCGGCAGATTCAGGTGTCACAGTCAGTGCACCATAGGTGGAAGCCATCACGGGGGTGCCCTCTTTGACAGCAACCTCCTGTACCTTATCTTCCGTTTCTGGATCACTGTCAGGATCATACTGACGCAGATACATGCCGTTAGTGAAGGCGATTGGCGTGTCCTCATCATACTCACTGAAGTAAATCCCATGAGAATTATCTGCGGAATATAAACTTATAGATTTGATTTGTGTAGGTGCATTACCATCATACTCCTTTGTAAAAACGAAACGATAGACATATTTGCCGCCCACCACCTGACAGCCGTTAGTGCCGTAATCTCCATCTAATTGGAAAGGAATGTGATATTCACCATCATAACCTTCTACATTTGTACCACCATTGTCAATCGCCCAATTCGTCTCGATATAGACATAATACTTGTTCTCGCCGCTGACGGGCTCCCATCCTGTGGGGGTATAAGTCTTCTTCATGCCACGGCTCTGCACCAACTGGCCACCATTGGCATATATTTTAAGGCTTGTAGCATTGATGGCGCTACCACCGGCATCCTGCAGATTGAACTTCACAATGGCCTGCTGGCTCTCGAAGCTGGCATCAGCGGTGGTGGTAATCGTGTTGCCGTCAACCTCTTTGACCTCGACCTCGGCCAGTGCGTAGTCGTACTTCTTCTCAATTGAGTTAGCATCGCTGAGCAGCATGCCAGTCTGTCCGGTATAGTCCCACGTGGCGCGGGGGAACAGCAGTTTCAGATTGTCGCCAGCCGTCGGGGCGGTAGTTAGGTCGCCCGTCAGCGAGGTCGAGCCATTGTCGCTGGCAGCTGCCCTCAGCGTACCAATCGGCGTAAGTGTTGTGGTGGAACTCCAAGCCTCAGGGAAAACGCTCACCTCGTCGGTGGCAGCCCATTTGGCGCTGAGCGTCTTGCCGCTGAGCGAGAGTCCGCGGGTCGTGGCATCGTCGCCCTTCGTGGCATTGACGGTCATGATATACTTCTGTGTGGGATTAACTGGTTGCTCCTTGATAAAATCATCTTCGTTAGAGCAAGCGGTGAAGGCGGCTCCTGCCATCAGCAGGGCGGCCAGAGTCTTGATATTGAAAATATTCTTCTTCATAGTCGTGTCCTCCTTAATCTTCTAACCAAAATCTTCTAACCAAGTGTCTTCAATTGCAACACCATAGGTATCTCCACGTGAAACTCCTACGCTTCCGGCCAGCAACTGTGCCTGTTGTTTCACTTCGACGACATCCATCGTCGGCCTTTCATACTCTTTTCTTTTCATGTTTGTTAATCATTAAATTAATTAGCAATATTGTTATTAAACACACATTTCATGTAGTATATTTATCATGTCTCCGAATTGTTCGTAGACAAAAACATTGGCAAAGGTAATCATTCCGGCGTTAATTTCAAAAAAAAAAAAATAAGAAAAGTTAACGCGTTAACTTTTCTCCATTCCCGTCCCGTTTCCGCGCATCGTGGCCCACTATACCATATTATATATATAGAACACGTCCAAACACCTTCTGATTTTATAATTTTTTGACACAAAACCTTTAATCCTCGCGCAAAAAAAGCCTCCCCGCTGCATTTCCGCAGGAGGAGGCTCTGTATTAATCGCACAGGAGGGGGCTATGCCCGTGTGTCAATTCTAAATGCTAATTTATTCGCTAGGCTTGTTCGTTAGCGAAACTGCCGTCTGGTCGAAGTCGGCAGTAATGTCGGTCAGCAGCGGGTTGCGGTTCTCCACAATGATGGCGGCAAAGAATCACCAGTTGCTTGCCGTCCTCGCTTACCTTATAGGGCGCCTTGGCGTTGATGCGGTCGATATTTAACTGCTTCATACTGTAGCTACTATTTTCGGCTGTTTCTTCTCAGCCCAGCGTTTCTTCACCTCCTGCTGCCAGTCCTGCTGTCGCTTCTCGGCGGCCTTAAGCCAGTCGATAACCTGTTGCGTTGTTCTCTTTGCTTCCATAACCGTACATTTTTACGTTTTCTGCATGCAAAGATACGAATAATATCTAACACCGCCAAAACAATACCACAAAAATCTGTGGGATCTGTGGGATCTGTGCGCAAAAAAAAGCCTCCCCGTTGCATTTCCGCAGGAGGAGGCTCTGTATTAATCGCACAGGAGGCAGGCCCCGTGTTACCTCAAAGAAACGGAAGCCGCGATTGACGACTTCCGTTTCCTGTTTTATTCTTTTAAAAAAGTGGATCATCAAGATTGCGAAGCCACACTCTGACCTCGGTCAGAGATTGCAACGCCACACTCTCGAAGAGAGATTGCGTAGCCACACTCTGACCTCGGTCAGAGAACCGACCCGATTTTTTTTACTCGCTTAATGCTCATCACCATGCACTCGTATTACCTAAGTCGTAAATCTTACCTGCCTCGAAGGTGAAGGAAGATTTCTCTTTCGCTGCATAAGAATAGTCCTTCCCCAACCAAGTAGCCATGAAACCAGTCTTCGTACCCGGTGCGATGGCAATATATATCGTTTTATTAAGAGGCACAGACTCTACCGACGCAGAACGTTCGGTCTTTATACCTGTTAGTGCCCCGTTCGAAGTATTGAGGGAGAATTTTCCTGTCAATGCTTCATTACACCCTACTTCAATCAATATAGCATCACCTTTGTCGTTAGTTATTTTAAGCAAGGCGCAAGCATTGTGGAACTGAAGGTTCGTGTCATCGGTGGTGGCATAGGCGATGGGGGCTCTTTCGTCCCAACCACAGGTTGACCCGGCAGCGTCAAACTGACTCATGGGAATTTCCACGCCTGAGATGATGCCGGTGCTGGGGGCGAGAGTCAGGCCGTCGGTGTAGGGATAGACGGAATAGAACTTCGAGTCGGCCGTAGCCGTACCTGTGAACGTGACCGATGCGCCGTCCTCCGTGGTGCTGAACTTCGTGTTGGTATTATTGGCGCTGAGGATGCTGATGTCATCGCCAGTTTCGAAGCTGACCTTCTTGGTGGAGCCATCCAACGCGGCGCGGGTCTGAGCCTCGTCACCAAAGCCAGCGGTGAAGGTCATCTGTCGGGGAGCGTTCTGTGTATTCTGTACGTCGTTGTCGTCGTTCGAGCAACTGCTGAGTGCAAGCATACCTGCCACAGCCATAAAGATGTATTTCTTCATTGTCTTCATCTGTTTAAAGGGTTATTACTTACCATGAGAACTCGCCGTCCTTATAGTCATCGATACTTGCCTGATTGGGGGCACTACCAGCCAGCAACTGTGCCTGTTGTTTCACTTCGACGACCTGCATCGTCGGCCTTTCATACTTTTTTCTTTTCATGTTTGTTTATCATTAAATTAATTAGTAATATTGTTATTAAACACACATTTCATGTAGTATATTTATCATGTCTCCGAATTGTTCGTAGACAAAAATATCGGCAAAGGTAATCAATCCGGCGTTAATTTCAAAAAAAAAAAACAAAGAAAAGTTAACGCGTTAACTTTTCTCCATTCCCGTCCCGTTTCCGCGCATCGTGGCCCACTATACCAAGTGCACAATAGGGTCTTCGACCTAAATCTTGTTTTAGTTGTTTTCGATAGAAAACTCCACGATACTCACGTACGGTGGAGTCGATGAATTTTTTATTAATTTCTAACCAATGTCATTTCGCTTAATGACATTTCCTTGGCTGCACGACGCAAGCGCACGTGTGCAGTATTGTTTGTGGGGATAGGTCCAGAAGGGCGCAAACTCCCCTGCTCGGGGAAGCTCACAGGGGAGGGCTGCCCTAGGGTGTTAAGTTAATCATATGTATTCGTATCCATATTTAACAGTAGAAATTACTCGCATCTTGTTGTCATACAGATATATACAAATAAATGCGATGCTCATTTTTAACATTTGTGTTATATAAGTAAAATTGCTGTTGTTAACAAAGACAAACCTCATTATCCTAAAGGGTGCGCATACATCTTATGCCTTAAAATGTATACGAAAAATGAATAGTTAACTTAACACCCTAGGTCTGTCCCGTGTGCTTGTGAGACAAAACGGAAACCGCCGGGGCATCCTTGCGGATGTCTCGGCGGATATTTCTTTTCTTGAGAAAAGGGCAACCTATTTGGGCTGTATCTGATACAGACTGCTTGCTCGTTGTACGAACTCTCTGTATGCTGTCAACAGTTCGTCGTATTCGGGATGATCGTTGCGCAGAATCATGCCCGTATATACAATGTAGTTGTCGAAGTTGATTTCCGCAGTTTCCAGCGTCAGCCTTCTTTTGTGGGTGTAGCCGTTGAACCATCGCTTATACAGGCTGTCCCTGATGGCTTCGCGGTGGTCGTGAGGATCACAGATGTAGAGCATCACCGATGCGTCTTGCCTGAAAAACTCTTCCAGTACGCACGTGATAACCCTAAACACGTCGCCATCCTTCGGGGCGCTGGCCTCACTGTCGTTGGCGATGAAGAAATGGTATGCACGGCTTCCCAGAAAAAACCTGTCCTGGTAGAACCCAACGCGATACAGTATTCCGTTTTTGGTAACGAAACGGAACGTGAGTTCATCCAACTGAATCACCCAGTAAGGTGATTTCCTATTTATGCGGTCGGCAGACAGTCTCATTGTATGCCTAATTCTTTTTCACGTTGTGCCACTGAGGCCATCCACTCTTTCTTCAGATTCAGGGTGGCCCTTAGTGCCTCCTTGAATTCTTGGTCGGAATAATTCTTGAACTTCTTTTCTTCCATCATCGTATCGTTTTATGTTTCTGCGTGCAAAGATAGTGCAAAATTTCGATTAAGCGAAGAAAATACAAATAAATTTGCATTCTTGAGCGTCCCTCACAGAATCTGTCCCCGTGTGCTTACTACCCCACGGGGACGCGCCGACGGGTGTGCCGTCAGTGTAAGTACCAGCTCTACGGTGTGAGAGCCAAGCGGCTGTGGCGCCTGCGGCAGCTCGCGCGCGTATTAT
>ONDA01000030.1 GCA_900316475.1 uncultured Prevotellaceae bacterium | reverse complement strand
AGGGAAAATGAGTACCTTTGCCCTCTGATTTAATAAGAATTGTGATATGGACTACCTACCCAAAGATCCTGCAATACTGGTTTCGAGCGTCAACATGCTCCTGCGCGACGAAGAGTTTGACAACCTCGAATCGCTGTGCTATGCCTTCAGCCGGGAGCCGAAAGAAATAAAGGACTACCTGCTTGGAAAAGGCTTCGTATGGAGTGAGCAGCAGAAACAATTCAGACCAATAGGCTATGACGCATGATTACCCGTGACAGTATTGAGACCGCATACAGTTTCCTGCATCAGAAGCGGCAGGTATATATTCATTCTACGCTCGACTGGCAGAAGGATGATATAGAGTATGCCATTGCTTCCTATGTTGATGAAATGAGCCAGGAGCTGTATGAAGTTTTATCCGACCACAGATCCGATTTCCTCAGAGACCATAAGAGGTTTGAGAAAGATATTACCGAAGCTGTTAAACAATTAGAGAGTATGTTATGAAGGAACAGATTTTATCAGATAAGCAAAGACGGGCTAAGCGCATATATGGTACAGTAGGGATTGCGCTCACTGTGCTGTGTTTCATTTTGAGCTATTTCTACCGTCCTTACGCTTATTCTCATCACCTTAATGATTTCCATCTTGCCGATAGTTATACCAGTATCTTTGGCGTGCCGATTATCGTTTGCCTGACACAAGCATTCTTCCGCAAAGAAAGCGAGAAATGGAGCATCCCCAAGAACATAGTTTACGCTGTGCTTATGCTTTTCGTGTGGGAGGCCGTTGATGGTCTTCTTGCCAAAAGGATGGACTGGGTGGACATTATAGCAAGTGCCGTTAGCGGATGCTATACTTATATCCTTTATCTCCTTTTCGGCTTTAAGCATATTGGGGGATATAAAGAATGAACGACATCAGCCTCCTGCATATCGCCCTTATCTACCTCGCTGTCATCCGCTCGAGCTTTGCTCGCTTGCTACCGAAGGGACGCAAGAACGTGGTCACTTTCTTCATGTACGGTATCGACAAGTGGAAAGCGAAAAAGTCCAAGTGGCGCATAAGAGAGACGGCATTATTGGGCTTGGCTGTTTTAGGCGGAAGTGTTGGGGCATGGCTAGGAATGAAAGTCTGGCATCATAAGACCCAGCATAAGAAGTTTAGGTATGGAGTCCTTGCTATTATTATAGTTCAACTCGCACTAATTGGCTATTTTCTATATAGATTAGAGATATGATAAAACTGATAATATTCGACTTTGACGGTACACTAGGTGACACTCGACGGAATATCGTTACGACTATGCAGATGACCATTGCTGAATTGGGGCTGCCTGGACGTACTGATGATGAATGTGCTTCCAAGATAGGATTACCTCTTGACGGTTGTTTTGAGGCATTATATCCAGATGAAGCCAAAGAGACTATCCAGCAATGCGCCGATGTTTATAGGAGAATCTTCCAAGAAAACCTATTGAAGATGAAGCCCCAAGTTTTTCCTAAAGTGATTGAAACCTTGTCGGCACTAAAGGAACAGGGATATACACTCACGATAGCATCTTCACGCTGGCACAAGTCACTTTCAGAACTGACACACGACTTGGAGATTGCAGACTACATTTCTTACCTCGTTGGGGCTGATGACGTACTGAAAGCGAAGCCCAATCCTGAGCCAGTCCTGAAAACACTTACCGCTACAGGCTTCGATGCAAGTCAGACACTCGTTGTAGGTGATATGAACGTAGATATTCTGATGGGCTTAAATGCTGGAGCAATGACTTGTGGCGTGACCTATGGAAACGGAACGAGAAAGGAACTTGAAGATGCTGGAGCAGACTATATCATCAACAGCATAGACGAACTAATAGAAATAACAAACAGATGAAAAAGATAATAAACCCTTGGCGAAACCATCCCGAATACAACTGTTTCGGATGTTGCCCTGAGAATCCCATCGGGCTTCACATGGAGTTCTATGAGGATGGTGACTATATCGTCAGCAAATGGCATCCCGAAAAGAACTATCAAGGATGGGTGAATACAATGCACGGCGGCATACTGAGTACACTGATCGATGAAGTGTGCGGATGGGTAGTCACTCGTAAATTACAAACAAGTGGCTATACCGTACAGCTTAATGTGAAGTTCAAGAAAGCCATCCCTACAACAGAACCAGAGTTGACTATTAAGGCTAAAGTAGTAAAACAGGTACGGAATCTGGTATATATCAGTGCGGAGATAACCAATTCTAAAGGTGAACTATGCAACGAAGGCGAGGCTATTTACTTCCTGATGAACCAAGAGAAAGCAAAGGAAATGGGATTCTTACATTGTGACGTTGAAGAATGAACTTCATCAAGTACATAGCAGACGAGAACCACTACAAGGAAGTCCTCTCACTCGTTGGAAAAGCGAAACGGACGGTGTGGATCGGAACGGCAGACATCAAAGACCTGTATGTTAATGATAAGCCATTCCTTGCTTTGCTTGCCGGCCTCTTGAAGAAAGGTGTGGAAGTCAGACTGATTCATGCAAAGGAACCAGGAACAGCTTGGAGAGAGGATCACGAGAAGCATCCTATCCTTTATGATGGTATGGAGCGTGTGCTATGTCCGAGAGTCCATTTTAAACTCATTATCATTGACTCTACCATTACCTACGTCGGTTCCGCTAACTTGACTGGCGCAGGGATGGGAATGAAATCGCTACGAAAGAGAAACTTCGAGGCTGGAATCTTGACCGATGACCCAGAAATGGTTGAAGCAGCCATTGAGCAGTTTGATAATGTATGGATAGGCAAGTTTTGCAAGGATTGTGGCAGAAGAGAATATTGTTTAGACCCAATTAAGTGACATTTTATGAAGTGGACTGTATTATCAGATAATCGGAGCAATGACAGCCGTCTCTCTACAGAGCATGGGCTTTCTATCCTATTGGAAACAGAACGACATAGGATTCTGCTTGATACTGGAGCAAGTGATGTGTTTATCAGAAATGCGGAAGTGTTGGGCATAGACCTCAGCAATGTGGACTATGTTTTCATTTCTCACGGCCATAGTGATCATGCAGGAGGCTTACGATATTTCTTGGAGCAGAACCGACAGGCAAAGGTTATCGTCTCCCCTGATGCAATGATTGGAAAATTCTACTCCAAACGAGGGAATCTGCATAGCATAACGACGGTGTGGCCAGAAAGCATAAAGGACAGACTCATAACAGCAGAAAGGACATGCGAGATTGCTGACGGTCTCTGTGTCATAGCCCATATTCCCCAGATTCACCCAATGCCAAAAGGGAACAAACACCTATTTGTGGAAAGTGCTAATGGCGAATATGTGAATGATGATTTCCGTCACGAACTGGCCTTATATACTGATGGTTTCTTGTTTACTGGCTGCGCTCACAATGGACTGGAAAACATACTGGCAGCGTGGCCCTATCCTGTAAGGTATGTAGTAGGTGGCTTCCATTTGCTTGATGGTCAGGAATCGGAGGAAGAACTCTTGATTTTGGCTGAAAGGCTGAAGTAATGAAGAGTGTAATGGGTGAACAATTACAATCCTTTAGATGTGGAATAAGAATTAAATGATATGGAAACAAGAAAACATATAGCAGCAGAGAAGAAAAGGTGCAATAGCCATAACTGCGCCCAAGCCATCCTTCATACTTATGCCGATATTGCAGGGATAAGTGAAGATGAAGCCATGAGTATTGCCGGAGCTTTTGGTGGTGGTATGGGAAACATGGAAGGAACCTGTGGCGCACTCGTTGGGGCCGGTCTTGTCTTAGGACTGGTCAACAAAGACAAAGTAAAGTCCATGAAACAGATGCGCCAGATAATGACCAAGTTCCAAGAGAGAAACGGAGCCACACAATGCAAACTACTGAAAGGTGTCGGTACAAAGGTAGTATTGCGTGAGTGTCCTAACTGTGTAGCTGATGCAGCGGAGTTCCTTGAAGAACAACTGGAAATAACCGTATAAGTTATGTTAGAACATATTGCAGATTTTACAGCCTGGCCTATTCTCACAGGCATCTTGGTAGGCTACATTGCCAATCGCATTATGAGTGGCGAAGGTAAGGGATGCTGCATGAACCTTATCATAGGCATCATTGGTAGCTATGTAGGCACCTTCATCAGTCATCTGCTAAACATCGAACTGTTAGGAAAAGGTTATCTCACTAATTTCGTCTTTTGTTTGGTTGGTGCAGTAACGGTATTGTGGATTTGGAAAAAACTGTTTGATTGATGGCCTGGAAACTGAAATATCGCTGTAAGGCTTGTGGTTACGAGGCAGAGGTGTACGAGGGACGTGGATTGTTCCGTCAGCAGATAACAGCCATGTCCTGCCCTGACTGCAAGACTATCCAGAATATCGTCGTGGGTGGTATCATTGCAGACGTAGCCCCCTCTTATCGAAGCGAAGTTGGCCGTTTGTGTTTACAGTGTGGCAGCGATAATATCAGAATATGGGACATGAATACCTGTCCGAAGTGCCAGGGTGCAATGGAAGATACAGGAGAAAGGGAATTTTGGACGTGAACAGGATTATCAGAGAAGCAAGACTTACGGACATGGCTGAGATTATGAAAGTCATGGATGCTGCAAAGGAGATTATGCGGCAGTCTGGAAATATGCACCAATGGGGAGATGGTTATCCATCTGAGGCTGTTATATTTTCTGACATCAAGAAGAATATCACTCTTGAACGGTCAAAAATAGTGCTATCACCAAGATTTCACGTTAAACTTTCATAAAAGAAAAACGGAACCTCAAACGGAAGCTCTAAAGGGAAGAAACAAGAAACCCGCTGATTTTCAGCGGGTTTCAATTTGATGGAGCGGAGAGAGAGGGATTCGAACCCCCGGCACCTCTCAGTGCGGCAGTTTTCAAGACTGCTGTAATCGACCACTCTACCATCTCTCCTAGTCGATATTGCTTGAAAGCGGGTGCAAAGTTAGCTCTTTTTTTTTTATTACGCAAATTTTGAATCAACTTTTTTGTGATTCAAGCCTTTTTTTGTACCTTTGCACCATGATTTACCCAAATAACTTTGAGCATAAGGTAGGTTTCGACGAGATTCGGTCGATACTGAAGGGGTATTGTCTAAGTACGCTCGGAAAGGAGAAAGTCGACGAGATTTGCTTTTCCACCGACTACAATGTGCTGAGCGAACAGCTGTTACAGGTCAGGGAATTCCGTCGGCTTAGACAAGAGGCAGACGATTTCCCGATGCAGTTCTTCTTCGACGTCAGAGCTGCTATAAGCCGCATCCGTTTAGAGAACACGCACTTGGAAGAAGAAGAGGTTTGGGATTTGCGCCGCTCTTTAGAGACCATCAGCAACATCGTGAAATACCTGAATAGAGGCGAGACATCTGCTGACGACTCCATCAATTATCCTTATCCGGCCCTTCACCGTCTGACCGATGGTGTTGTGACATTCCCTGCTATGATACGACGCATAGACTCGATTCTCGACAAGTATGGGAAAATCAAGGACTCTGCCTCTATGACGCTTGCCGGCATCCGTCATGAGTTAGCGAAGACCGAAGGTAGTATCTCGCGTACCTTATATACTATATTACATAGTGCGCAGAAAGACGGTCTTGTCGACAAAGACGCTGCCCCTACCCTACGCGATGGCCGTCTGGTTATCCCTGTAGCGCCCAATTTGAAGAAGCGCATCAACGGCATTGTCCACGATGAGTCGGCTACAGGCAAGACGGTGTTCATTGAGCCGACGGAGGTGGTTGAGGCAAACAACCGTGTACGCCAGCTTGAGGCCGAAGAGCGCCGGGAAGTGATTCGCATACTGACCGTTTTCAGCGACGAGGTGCGTCCCCATGTGGTCGAAATTCTCAAATCCTATCAGTTCTTAGCCCACATAGACCTTATTTATGCTAAAGCATCCTGGGCAGACATGACACAAGCTGTGGAGCCGACACTGCGCAAGGAGCCACATATAGACTGGATTCTCTCTATTCATCCGCTATTGCAACTGTCACTAAAGAAGCAAGACAAGAAAGTGGTACCATTAGACATCAGGTTAGAGGGACAAGGAACAGACAAGGGACAGGAGAATAGCAATCACGACAGACTATTGATCATCTCGGGACCAAATGCCGGCGGCAAGTCGGTATGCCTGAAGACGGTGGGACTACTACAGTATATGCTGCAGTGCGGTCTGTCTGTCCCCATGAGTGAGCGCTCTACATGCGGCATCTTCGACGACATCATGATAGACATCGGCGACGAGCAGAGCATAGAAAACGATTTGTCAACCTACTCAAGCCATCTGATGAATATGAAGCAGATGATGCGTCAGGCCAATTCACGTTCCCTGCTTCTTATCGACGAGTTTGGCGGTGGTACGGAGCCAACCATCGGCGGAGCTATAGCAGAGGCGATGCTAAAGCAGTTCTGGAAGAAGAAGACTTTTGGCGTGATAACCACACACTACCAGAACCTGAAGCATTTTGCGGAGAACCACGAGGGCGTAGCTAACGGTGCCATGCTCTACGATCGCCACGAAATGCAGGCCCTGTTCCAACTTTCTATTGGCCAGCCCGGTTCATCGTTTGCCATTGAGATAGCCCGTAAGACGGGCATTCCCGAGGAGGTTATCAACGATGCCTCTGATATTGTAGGACGTGACTACATACAAAGCGACAAGTATCTACAGGACATCGTTCGCGACAAGCGTTACTGGGAAGGCAAGCGTCAGACCATCCACCAGCACGAGAAGAGGTTAGAGGTGAGAGGCGAGAAGCTGGAGGCTGACTTGGAAGAGATAGAGCGCGAGCGCAAAGCCATACTGCGCCGTGCCAAAGAACAGGCCGAAGAACTGCTGAGGGAGAGTAACAAAAAGATAGAAAACGTTATTCGCGAGATACGCGAGTCTCAGGCTGAGAAAGAACGTACGCGGCTCGCCCGTGAGGAACTCAGTACGTTCAAGAAAGAACTCGACGACATCGACACGCATGCTAACGACGAACTGATAGAGCGTAAGATACGTCAGATACAGGAACGCAAAGAGCGACGCGAGAAGCGCAAGGCCGAAAAAAACGAGAAGCGCATAGCCGAGCAAGGCAGCAAGGCCGAAGAAAAGGTCAAGACAGTTCAAAAGTCGATTACCGCCGGCGATACCGTTCGCATTATTGGACTTACCAGCGTCGGTACGGTAGAGAGTATTGACAACAAGATGGCTACGGTCATCTTCGGCGACATGAAGACAAAGATGCGCATTGAAAGGCTGGAACATGCTGAAATGCCGAAAAGCGACCTATCTAAGGCCGAGGAGCGTAATGCCTCCATCGCTGGCTCATATGCCAACGTGTCGAACGACACCCGTAACGTCATCGACAACCGCAAGCTAAACTTCAAGCAGGATCTTGATGTTCGTGGAATGCGGGGCGACGAAGCCATAAATGCAGTCACCTACTTCATCGACGACGCCATCCTCGTCGGTATGCCCCGCGTCCGTATTCTGCACGGCACTGGCAGTGGTATTTTGCGCCAACTGATACGGCAATATTTAGGCACAATACCCAACGTCAGACACTATCACGACGAACATGTTCAGTTCGGAGGAACGGGCATTACAGTAGTAGATTTAGAATAGTGTGCGCGCACAAAAATATTTAAAAGTCGTTAAAGAATTTGGCTAACCCACTGAATTTTCATAACTTTGCACCGAAATTCTAAAGGATAACGCAGTTTCTCGTGATGAGAAGGCTGCCGTAAAGTATAGAGTTATGAAGAAAATTTTAATGATTGTAAGCATGAGCCTTATGGCAATAGTGCTTCAAGCAAAGACGGCTGTCTTTGACTGGAATCCAGTGATGGATGCGATTATTCAAGTAGAAAGCGAAGGAAATCCTAATGCCGTGAGTGGGAACTCAGTAGGCGTTATGCAGATTACCCCGATTCTTGTTAGAGAATGTAATAACATCCTGAAAAGTAAGAAGAGTAAGAAGCGCTTCACCTTGGCTGACCGCTACAGTGTGGAGAAATCAAAAGAAATGTTCCTTCTAATTCAATCGTATCATAACCCGACGAATAGTATCGAAAAAGCTATTCGCTCCTGGAACGGAGGATTACATTACAGTGTTCGAGCAACCAACAAGTATTACAAGAAGGTTATGAGCAAAATGAAGTAAGGATTCTATTTGCAAGGCTAATACAAATCGGTCGACAAAACGCAATAGTTTGTCAACCGATTTTTTTATTTCCCTGTCTCTGCGCCAAACTTCTTTACGTAGTTCATCTCATGGAGTATTCGCTTCTGACGTTTCTGAACATAAGCACTGGGATGTTTGGAGCTGAACTTTCGCGGATTGGGTAGCGTGACAGCAATCAATGCACATTGCGACTTCGAGAGTTGCTCAGCATGCAGGCCCCAGTTTTCGTTAGCGATGGCTTCAACACCATAAATCCCCTCCCCCGTCTCTATCGAGTTCAAATAGACCTCCATAATGCGCTCCTTCGACCACATCAGTTCTATCAAGGCCGTGAAATAGACCTCTAAGCCCTTACGCAGCCACGAACGTCCCGGCCAGAGGAATACGTTCTTCGCTGTCTGCTGCGAAATTGTCGATGCACCTAACTTTCGTTTCTCAGGATGCGTCATGTTACGTTTGGCAGCGTGCTCAATGGCCTTGAAGTCGAAGCCATGATGCTTCATAAAGTTAGCGTCTTCGCTGGCAATCACAGCTACCGGCATGTACTCCGACATACGGTCAAGCGACACCCAGCGATGGCTCAGAAGCAGCTCACGCCCCTCCTTCACCTGCTGATAGCAACGGATGAACATCAGCGGCGTAAAGACCACCGGAATGAAACGCAAGGCCACAACAGAAAGAATCGTGGAGGCAAAAAATGCCACCACGATTCCTCGTAAAATGCGTTTAAGGAGTTTCATTACTGGAGCGTACCTGCCTCAGCAGCCTGAATCATAGCCTGGCTAGCGTAGAGAATTACCTCAACGCGGCGGTTCTGAGCCTTACCGGCAGCTGTAGAGTTGTCAGCAACGGGGTTAGCCTCACCAAAACCAGTGGTCGAACGGATTTGGTTTGAGCTGACGCCGAGAGACAGCAGATAGCTCGTCACAGCCTGAGCACGCTGTTGTGACAGGTTGACATTCTTCTGGGCACTCTGCTCAGCGGTAGAATTTTTCCAACCGGCATTGTCGGTATAACCCTGCACAGCAACGTCACAGTCTGTGTTCACCTTCAGGACATTATTGGCAAACTGCGTCAGCGAATTCTTTGCAGCAGCCTGAAGTGTAGAACTGCCAGTACCGAAGAGGATTCCGGAATCGAAGGTTACCTTCACACCCTGCAGGCCGTTAGCATCAGTGTAAGACTCTACCTGAGCGTTCTCTACGGCCTGAGCTTGTGCTTTCACCTTGTCCATGTGGCGACCGATAAGTGCACCTGTACCGGCACCGACAGCTGTACCTACAGCAGCGCCGACGACCGTGTTACCGGCAATCTTACCAACGATAGCACCTAAGGCAGCACCACCGGCAGCACCGATAGCAGTACCCTTAGCCAAATTGTTACATCCCGTCATCACAATACCTGCACAGAGGGCGATGACCATTGTCTTCATACTTTTCATAATGCTTTTTTATTGTGTTTAAACTAAATTTTCCGTTTTGCGGTGCAAAGTTAATAATATTTTTAGAATAAGTGCAGGCTAATTGATATTTTTTATGTAATTTTGCACTCTCGAATAATAAATATTGTTATATATGGCAAAAGAACTGAAAGAACTGACCAAGCGAGCTGACAATTACAGCCAGTGGTACAACGACTTGGTCGTCAAGGCAGACATGGCCGAACAGTCGGCCGTTCGCGGATGTATGGTCATCAAGCCCTATGGCTACGCCATCTGGGAGAAGATGCAGCAGCAGTTAGACAAGATGTTCAAGGAGACGGGCGCCCAGAACGCTTACTTCCCCCTGCTGATTCCGAAATCGTTCCTCTCGCGCGAGGCTGAGCACGTGGAGGGCTTCGCCAAGGAGTGCGCCGTGGTGACACACTACCGTCTGAAGGCTACCGAGGACAAGAGCGGCGTTGTGGTAGACCCCGCAGCCAAGCTTGAAGAGGAGCTGATCATCCGCCCGACGAGTGAGACCATCATCTGGAACACGTATAAGAACTGGATTCACTCGTGGCGCGACCTGCCCCTGATGTGCAACCAGTGGTGTAACGTGATGCGCTGGGAGATGCGCACACGTCCGTTCCTGCGCACGTCGGAATTTCTGTGGCAGGAGGGTCACACGGCTCACGCCACCCGCGAGGAGGCTGAGCAGGAGGCTCAGAAGATGCTGAAGGTGTATGCCCAGTTTGCTGAAGAGTGGATGGCCGTTCCCGTCATTCAGGGCGTGAAGAGCGAGACGGAGCGTTTCGCCGGTGCTCTCGACACCTACACCATCGAGGCGATGATGCAGGACGGCAAGGCCCTTCAGAGCGGCACCAGCCACTTCCTGGGCCAGAACTTCGCCAAGGCTTTCGACGTCACCTATCTCAATAAGGAGAACAAGCCCGAGTATGTGTGGGCTACGTCGTGGGGCGTGTCTACGCGACTCATCGGTGCGCTCATCATGACGCACTCCGACGACAACGGCCTGGTGCTGCCGCCGAAGCTGGCGCCCATCCAGGTGGTCATCATCCCCATCGCCACGAAGCCCGAACAGATGGAGCTGGTTAACAAGGAAGTGACGCCCATCATCGACGCCCTGCGCCAGAAGGGCATCACCGTGAAGTTCGACGATGCCGACAACAAGCGCCCCGGCTTCAAGTTTGCCGACTACGAACTGAAGGGCGTGCCCGTGCGTCTGGTACTCGGTGCCCGCGACCTGGAGAACGGCACCATCGAGGTGATGCGCCGCGATACGCTGGAGAAAGAGACACGCCCGTTGGAGGGTATCGCCGACTATGTTGAGCAGCTCCTGGACGCCATCCAGAAGAACATCTTCGAGAAGGCTAAGGCCTACCGCGACAGCCGCATCTACGAGTGCGACAACTACGAGGAGTTCAAGGAGAGGGTTAAAGACGGCGGCTTCTTCCTCTGCCACTGGGACGGCACCGCCGAGACCGAGGCTCAGATCAAGGAAGAGACGCAGGCCACCATCCGCTGCGTGCCCTTCGGTGTAGAGCAGACTCCCGGCATCGATATGGTGAGCGGCAAGCCCTCGAAAGCCCGCGTCATCATTGCCCGCAGCTACTAAACAGACATCGTGCGGTTTCCCTTGTTCTTGAAGACAGGGGGAACCGCTTTTTTTCAACATAATTAAACGCCAAAAACTACAAATATGGAAAAGAAAAGGCGCATGGGAAAAAGTCCGTGGATGGCTCAATGGCATTGATATCTCACGGGTGATATCTCACGGGTGAGCCTTCTGATTATCTCACGTACGCGCGCGATGGATAGTGAAAGCGGAAAACATCCCACCCATCCCGCACATCTCGCCCCTAAGCTTCCTGCCCCCACAAGCCAGCAAAATTGGAGCCAGGTGCGACATGGGCGACATGGGCGAGATC
This sequence comes from uncultured Prevotellaceae bacterium, assembly GCA_900316475.1. Lineage (GTDB taxonomy): Bacteria > Bacteroidota > Bacteroidia > Bacteroidales > Bacteroidaceae > Prevotella. Next base: position 28,995 of record ONDA01000030.1, on the reverse strand, counting down.
TTTTCCGGTTAAGCTATCCATATAGGGAGAAGTGAGAGGTTAGAAGTGAGAGGTGAGAGGTGTGAAGTGAGAAGTGAGAGGTAAAACGTCACGGCCTTACAGAAAAATTTCACGGCCTTACAGAAAAATTTCACGGCCTTACAGAAAAACGTCACGGCCGCTCGTGAAAACGTCACGGCCTCTCGTGAAAACGTCACGGCCGCATTACTTAAAGCAAGGCAAGACCTGAAAGGTAGTTCCTCTGCTATATGAAAAAAACGCTGGCCTTGGCGGGAATGTTGGAGATATTATGTATCTTTGCACCGTCAAACAAAAATGAAAGATACAGTTATGGGTAAGCTATGGTTGACGGCATTGTTGCTGACATGCCTGCCGTCGATAATCCGGGCACAAGAATACCGCGACGTGGTGTTTCTGAAGAACGGCAGCGTCATCAAGGGGTTTTACAAGGAGCTTTATCCGGCAGACAGCCTGCGCATGGAGACCATCGACGGAGGCATACTGGTATGTGCTTTCAGCGACATTGAGCGCATAGCCAAGGAGCGCACGCGCATCTACGTGGTAAACACACAGGAAGACAACCTGCTGGCTCACCGCCGGTGGCGGCCGAGAGGCTATGCGGGGTCGATAGAATACGGCAGCGACGTCAACTCGGCGGACTCACGCATCGTGACATCGGCACTGTTCACGTCGCACGGCTATCAGTCCTCGCCGCTACTTTACATGGGACTCGGTTTCGGCATCCTGCATGTAGAGTATGAGGACGGCAATCTGAAGATGTCGTACACAGAGAGCACGATACCGCTGTTTGCCGACGTGAAGTTTTACCTGCTCAAGACGCGGATAGCGCCATTCGTCGAGGGTCGCGCGGGCTACTCCGTCAAGGGGTTCAAGGGGGGCTACCTCAACCCCTCTGCGGGCGTTAGCTTCGGCATATCGCCCAGGACGGCGGGCTACCTGAAGCTGGGCTATTCGTTTCAACAACTGAAGGGACATGAAGATGAAACAGGCAAAGACCGACTGGAGGGCGTTTCGTTCCGCGTGGGGCTACGTTTCTAAGCTGCTGGTAGCCGTGGCGATGCTCTGTCCCTGTGCTGCACAAGCACAGCAGCCCGTGGTGAACGCCAACCACTCGGCAACGTTCACGCTGAAGGCTCCCGGGGCAAAGAAGATGGTGCTGGTGCTGGCTAACAAGAAGTACAAGATGGAGCGGCAGGGCGACACATTTACCTACCATACCGACTCGCTCGCGTCGGAGATGTACACCTATTACTACCTGAAAAACGGCAAGCAGATGCTCGACCCTGAGAACAGCCGCGTGACGCGCGACATAGACGTCATGAAGAACTACTTCTTCGTCGAAGGCGACGTTGCCGACTACTATGTAGACAAGGACGTGCCACACGGCAGGATTGACAAGGTGTGGTATCCGTCGACGCTCAACGGTATGTCGCAGCGGCGGATGTTTGTCTACACGCCTCCCGGCTACGACACAGCGGCGGCAGAGACCTACCCCGTGCTCTACCTGCTGCACGGCTCGGGCGGCGACGAGACATCATGGGCGGACTACGGACGGGCTTGCCAGATACTTGACAACATGACGGCTCAGGGCAGCATCAAGCCAATGATTGTGGTGATGCCCAACGGGAATGTAGAACTGGACGCTGCACCCGGCGAGAGTCCGTATATGGACAAGAAGCCGACGGGCAACAACATCAGCTCGTGGTTAGGCAAATATGAGAAGCTGTTCGTACGCGAAATCGTGCGCTACACCGAGAAGCACTACCGCGTGAAAGCCGACAAACAGCACCGCGCCATTGCTGGACTGTCGATGGGCGGCCTGCATACGCTCTTCATTGCGCTCAACAATCCCGACCTGTTCGACTGCGTGGGACTCTTCTCGGCACAAACCACCAACATGCTCAACGAGAACAACATCATCAAGATGGAGCGTGTGAACCATAATATGCAGCGGTTACGCAACGTGCTGGCGATTGTCTGCGACAAGATAGCACGGCCGGCCTCGCTCTCGGACAGGATTACCGACATCGACATCTACAGCCACATGGAGGAGAAACTGCAACGGCAGTTCGAGCACGCCCCACGCCTGTATTACATGGCAATAGGGCGCGATGACTTCCTGTATAAGGTGAACAGGAAATATCGCGCCCTACTTGACAGTCACGGCTATCGTTATACCTACGTGGAAACCGACGGCGACCATTCGTGGGAGAACTGGCGCAAATACCTGGTCGACTTCCTCAAACGGATGTGATTACTCTGCCGGTTTGATGAGCTTGTCACCCGTACGGTTGATGAGTTCCCGCCGATAGGCTTCGGGGTAGCCCGGCCGCTCGACCCTTTCGCCCAAACCATACTTGCCTCGCTTGAAGTTGCCCGCCTTGTCGACAGGACGGACGGCCATATCGTTGTGGCGGACGATGAGGAAGAAAGCCAGCTGGCGCCAGCGGGCAATCATCTCGTCGGCCTTGCGGCAGGTGTAGTCGTTGAGGACTTTCTGGCGAGCATCGCCTTCGAGAGCCTGTGCACGCTTCTCGATGTCGGCCTGTGCAGCGAAATAGGAATGTTCCAGCGAGTCGCGCACCTGCATGAGGTCGGGGAAGAGGGCGCTGTAGCGGGGATAGACCATGTTTGACACCCAGTTCTCAACCCAGAAAGCGTTGTCCATCGAGAAGGTCACGTCGTCGGCGCCGCGACCGCTGTAACAGAGCGGCTGACGGGTGGTGCAGCAATAGACGGGGGTATAGGGAACCATATTCGGGTCGTCGTTGCCGAACCAGAAGCAGCCGCCAATCTCGCGGGGCAGCCATGAGCGCATCTGCGAGACGAAGGTCCAGGCGGTCTGCTGCGTCGAGGTAGGACGCTCGTTGAAGCACTTCTTGCCGTCGACCTCGAAGAAGAGGGGCGTCACACGGTAAGGCATCTGCCAGATGCCGCCGCCGATATCGCTCTTGTCCTTAGACTGGCTGGAGACGTCGAAAGGCGTGCCCTCGAAGTGGTCGCGCATAGCAGCCTGCACGTCCTGGACGGTCAGCAGACAGTTGGGCTTCACCCAGAGGGGCATCACTTCAGCGTTGGCATCGCGCCCCTCAGCCCAGGGGATGTACCTGTCCATACCGTCGGCATAGCGGCGGAAGAACTGCCAGACGCGGGCATCGCAGATGCGGCGACCGGAGAAGTCGGGCTTGGCGTAGGCTGCATTGTAGCTGAAGTCACGGTCCTTACCCGAGTACCAACCCATCTTCTTGGCATAGCTGACGACGTTCTTCGACCACAGCACGGTTTCCTGTCCCTTTTTCTGTTTCTTGGCCGGCATGAAGGTGGTGATGCGGCTCTGGTTGGCGTGGCCGCAAATCATATCGTCGGGCACGCGCAAAGCGACCCAGACGGTACGCTCGGGCGACACCTTGCGGTCGGCAGCGCAGCCCATCATCTCCATAATCCAAGCCTCGTTAGGGTCGCAGATGGTGAAGGTCTCGCCCTCTGAGCAGTAGCCGTACTTCTCGACGAGCGTCGTCATGACGCTGATGGCCTCGCGAGCCGTCTTCGAACGCTGCAGGGCGATGTAGATGAGTGAGCCGTAGTCGATGATACCCGTAGTGTCGACCATTTCCTCGCGACCGCCAAAGGTTGTCTCGCCGATGGTCACCTGCCACTCGTTGATGTTGCCGATGACGTTGTAGGTCTCGGCAGCCTCGGGTATCTCGCCCAGATACTTGTTGGTGTCCCACTCATAGATTTTGCGCATCTCCCCCGGCTGGTGCTTGGCTGCCGGATAGTGATACAGATGCATGAAAGCGCCGTAGGAGTCGGCGTTATAACTACAGATGACGGAGCCGTCAGCCGAAGCCTTCTTGCCCACGATGAAGTTGGTGCATGCCATAGAGCCTACGGCAGCCACAAAAGCCAGTGATAATAGTATTTGTCGTTTCATATTAATAGGTAAATGTTGTTTCGTAGATTTGTGTGTTCTGACGGTTGTCGGCCACCTCGAAACGCAGGCGGTGCGTCTTCCCCGTCTTGTGCAGCCAGCTTTCGCGCAGTTCGCAGGCGTAGGTCGTCGATTTCTCGATAGCATCGAAGACGATGAAGCGACCGTCGACAGAGGCCGTCCACGAGGCAATACCGCTCTTGTCGTCGGTGACGCTGAGGCGCAGGCGGTCGCCCGTCAGCGACAGCGGTGTGACGGCAGGCGGTTGGTCGTCGTAGGCTATCTCATAGCGGCCAGCCAGTTCACGCACATAGCCAGTCACCCAGCCGTTGTTGAAATCGCCGCCCATATAGCGGCCGGCCTCGTTGACGATATAGAGCTTCGAGGTGTCGAAAGTGGCGTTGTGAGGGGTGCGGACGTAAATGCTCAACGGGGCATCGGCCATCAGGGGAAGCGACTGCTGGGCAAACTGATAAGCGTCTGACAGCGCATCGGGCTGGCGCTTGACGACGGGCGCAAAGGGGGTGTCGGTGGCGACATAGCCGTATGGTACGACAAGCTGGATGCCGGGACGCGAGTAGCTGTTGGTGCGGTTCCAGCGGAGAAGAGCCTCCCCCGACTCATCCGAAGGAGGGGTGAGTGGGAGGGGTTGTGCGTGAACGGTAAAGCCGTGGCGGGTCTCGTTGCCCTTGAAGTCGCGCAGGACGTACTCAAGGCGGTAGTCGCGCGCTTCGCTGAAGGTGATGATGCCGCGATGGTCGTCGGCCTGCAGGAACGGCAGACGCACACCGGGTTCAATATACGACTTCATGTACCACGTCTTGTGGTGCAGCCAGTGGTCATAGCAGCCCCAGGCATTGACCATACGGTTCATGCTCATCGGGATGTTGTCGACGACGCTATGGAACACCATCTGCCCGTCAACGTAAAGCAGCGTCTCGTGAATGCCGTAATGGTTATAGGCACCCTGCATATAGTCGTCGGCCCAGACGGCAAAGCCTACCCTGCCCCAGGCGGTGAAGGGTGAAGGGTGAAGGGTGACAGACGACGGGTGATGGGTGTTGTTGAACGAGCCGTCGCGTTGCGGAATGGCCATGATGGCATGAATCTGCGGCGGGACGGTGTCCTCGATAAATTCATTCAGGAACTGGTAGGGGTCGAGCATGTTATCCGTCTGCGTGTCGTGGACTTCAAGGTGCAGGTGGGGAGCCGTAGAGTGGCCTGTATTGCCGCTGAGGGCAATAAACTGTCCGGCACTGACAGGCACGTCGAGCGGCGTCAGACGGGCGTCAGCGTCGCAGGTCCGATGCTTGTACTGATAACGGCGCAGGGCGGCCTTGATGCGCGGCGAGAACGACTTCAGGTGACAGTAGACCGACGTCTGCCCCGTTGGATGGGTGATGTATATGGCATTGCCGAAGCCATTCTTCCCCACCGTGATACGCGAGACGTAGCCGTCGGCAATGGCGTAGATATGCTTGCCTTCGACGCCCTCGGTACGGACGTCCAGACCACCATGAAAATGGTTAGGGCGCGGTTCGCCAAAGTTCCCCGCCAGCGAAATGTCATAATCCACTGGCGGGGTAAATATACTTAAAAGGATGCTGAGGACAATGCTTAGCATGCTTTAAACGACATATCGAGACCTTTAACCGAGTGAGTCAAGGCACCTACGCTGATGAAGTCGACACCCTGCTCGGCATAGTCGCGGATGGTGTCGAAGGTGATGCCGCCCGAAGACTCGGTCTCGAAGCGGTGATTGATGATGTCGACGGCCTTCTTCGTATCGGCGACGCTGAAGTTGTCGAGCATAATGCGGTCGACGCCGCCGTGAGTGAGCACCTGCTGCAGTTCGTCGAACGAGCGCACCTCAATCTCAATCTTCAGGTCGAGCCCTTTCTCCTCGAGGTACTTATGGCAACGGTCGATGGCGTTGACAATGCCGCCGGCGAAGTCTACATGGTTGTCTTTCAGCAGAATCATGTCGAACAGACCGATGCGGTGGTTACAGCCGCCGCCAATCTTCACGGCCTGCTTCTCCAACATACGCATACCCGGCGTGGTCTTGCGGGTGTCGAGCACACGGGTGCCAGTGCCTTCGAGGCGCTTCACGTAGCGGGCGGTCATCGTGGCAATGCCGCTCATGCGCTGCATGATGTTCAGCATCAGGCGCTCCGTCTGGAGCAAAGAGCGCACACGTCCTGTGACAATCATGGCAATGTCGCCCTTCTTCACATGGCTACCGTCGCCCATGAGCACCTCGACGGTCATCTCCGGGTCGAAGCGGCGGAACACCTCACGGGCTATCTCTACGCCAGCCAGGATGCCGTCCTCCTTGATTAACAGATGCGACTTGCCCATAGCATCCTCGGGGATGCAGCACAAGGTGGTATGATCACCGTCGCCGATATCTTCGGCAAACGACAGGTCGATAAGCCTGTCAACTAATTCGTCAACACTTAACATAGAAACGTGGATTGTTCAGTTTTGCTTAGGGTCCTGGAACAGATAGACGCCGATGCCGATACGCAGGCCGAACTGGCTATAGTCCTTATGGTTCTTGAACGACTGCTCGTAATAGAGCTCCGGCTCTACGGTCACCGTGCGGCTGACGAAGAAAGAGTAGCCCACCTGAACGCTGGGCAGCATATCGTCGTAACGATCCTGGTGCCGGAAGAGGACAGAGGCGCCGAGGTAGAGGCCGTTCTGCTCAATATAGTACCGGCCACCGGCACCGACGGTCATAGCATAGGGCACGTCCTCCTGCTTGTCGTAGGCTAACTGGGCCGTACCCATCACGTTGTCGGCAAAGAGATAGCCCACCTTGCCCTGAACGTTCATGTGACCTTTGGTCAGACCGTTGTAGCTGAGGTCAATACCTGAGAGCGAAGCACCGACGTATGCCTTGCCTGCCTCAAACTGCGCATGCGATGCCAGAGATACCAGCATGGCTGCGATGACGAAAACGATTTTCTTCATAGTTATTGATTAATTGTTTGTATGATTTGTTTCCTTACGGTACCAGAGTACAAACCACACCAGTGCTACGAGAAGGGTAGCACAGGCGATGATGGCGGTGATGGTGCCGTCGAGCTTGAACAATTGTGCCGAGAAGAGGTAGCTCGTGCAAACCACCGTCATAAAAAGTGCCGGAACGAGGGTGATGACGTAAGGCTTCTTCTGCTGAACCAGGTAGACCGTGATTGCCCAAAGCATGAAGACGGAGAGCGTCTGATTGCTCCAGCCAAACCAGCTCCAGATGGTCTTGAAACCGTTAGCATCGTTGATTTGCCAGATCAGCAGGGCGATGACGGCAGCAAAGAGCGGCACGCAGACGTAGAGGCGCTTGCGGAGGGAGCGTTGGTCAAGATGGATGAAGTCGGCAATGATGAGACGGCATGAGCGCAGGGCAGTATCGCCGCTGGTAATGGGGGCTGCCACAACACCCAGGATGGCAAGAATACTGCCAAAGAGTCCCAACCAGTTGTCGCAGATCATGCTCACGATGCTTGGGGCCTTGTTGATGATGTCCTTGCCGCCCTCCATCAACTCATAGCCCGGCGTGGGCTGGTCATAGAAGAAATACATGGCGACGGTAGCCCAGATAAGAGCCACGATGCCCTCGGTAATCATGGCACCGTAGAAGATGGGGCGTCCCTGACGCTCGCTTTTCATGCAGCGGGCCATCAAGGGCGACTGCGTAGCGTGGAAGCCGCTGATAGCACCACAGGCGATGGTAATGAACAGACAGGGGAAGATGGACTCGGACGTGAGTGCCGCACCAGGCAGCCCCTCCCACAACTCAGGGATATCTGGCTGCTTGATGAACAGCATCAGCAGCAAGGCGGCGGCCATGAAGAGCAGGGAGACTGCAAAGAGCGGGTACACCTTGCCGATAATCTTGTCGATGGGCAGCATCGTAGCAATGAGGTAATAGATGAAAATGACGACTATCCAGAACGTGCTGTCACTCAGCAGGCTCACCGACGGCGCATGTTCCACACACAAACCCTGCAGCAGGGTGGCAGGGCTGTAAACGAATACGGCGCCCACCATCATCAGCAGGAACACGGCAAACACCAGCATCACCTGCTTCGTGGTCTTGCCCAGGTAGCTTCCGATAATCTCAGGCTGGTTGATGCCGCCATTGCGGACGGAGAGCATACCGCTCAGGTAGTCATGCACCGAACCTGCAAAGATGCAGCCGAGGACTATCCACAGATAGGCCGCAGGACCGAACTGCGCACCCATGATGGCACCAAAGATAGGGCCGGTACCGGCAATATTCAAAAACTGAATCATAAAAATCTTCCAACTAGGAAGCACCATGTAGTCAAGACCGTCGGCCTTTGCAACGGCGGGAGTCACACGGTCGTCGGGACCGAAAACACGCTCTATGAAGCGGCCATAGAGCACATAACCCAAAACGAGAGCAACAAGGCTCAAAGTAAATGATATCATTTTTTCTGAAATTTTGATTGCAAAGTTAATACTTTTATTTGAGAAATAAAAAAAATATCGTAATTTTGCAGGCAAATTAAAAGGAAATAACAAATTGAGAGCAAAATTTATCATCATACTGACTATTATCTGCCTTGCTTTGCATGCACAGAAATATGAAGTCAGAGCTGTTTGGCTAACCACTATCGGCGGCATCGACTGGCCCAGAACGCACACACAAAGCACGCAGAAACAAGAAATGACACGCATACTCGACCAGCTGAAGCAGGCCGGCGTGAACACCGTCATGATTCAGACGCGCGTCAGAGCATCTACTATCTACCCATCGCGTATAGAGCCTTTCGATATGTGCCTGACAGGCACTCACGGAAAGAGCCCCAACTACGACCCCCTGCAGTATATCGTCGACGAGTGTCACCGACGCGGGATGGAGTGTCATGCGTGGATGGTCACCATCCCCATCGGCAAGACCAGCGAGGCACGCTTCAAGGAGTTCAAACGCAAGAATCCAAAACTGACCCGCAACATAGGACAAGACGGCTTTATGGATCCTGAAAACCCTGCTACGGGCGACTATCTTGCCAATATCTGTGCCGAGGTGACACGCCAATACGACATCGACGGCATCCATCTCGACTACATCCGCTATCCGGAGACGTGGAAAGTGCGCATACCCAGGCAAAAAGCACGCGAAAACATCACGGGCATCGTCCGCAAAATCAACCGCGCCGTGAAGGCGCTGAAGCCCTGGGTGAAGCTCTCGTGCTCGCCCATAGGCAAGTCGGGCGACCTGAGCCGCTATCCCTCAGGCGGATGGAATGCCTACAACGCCGTCTGCCAGGATGCACAGGGATGGCTGCGCGAGGGACTGATGGACCAGCTCTACCCGATGATGTACTTCAGAGGCAACAACTTCTACCCCTTTGCACTCGACTGGCAGGAGCGCTCCTACGGACGCACCATCGTCTCAGGATTAGGCATATACTTCCTCTCGCCCAGAGAGGGCAACTGGACGCTCGGCGACGTCACCCGCGAGATGCACTTCCTCCGGCAAAACGGCATCGGCCACGCTTACTTCCGCTCGAAATTCCTGACAGACAACACACGGGGCATCTACGATTTCGTACGACAGTTTGACGAAGCACCAGCACTGATTCCGCCAATGACGTGGGTATGGAATGAAGCGCCGTCAGCTCCCACCCGACTGGACGTCAGGCGCACACAGACTGCCGATCGCCTATCGTGGAGCGGCGCAAGTGATCGCTCACGTTCACCTTATTTATTATATAACGTCTATGCATCAACTGCGCCTAACGTCGACATCAGCGAGCCTCGCAACCTCGTAGCGACACGCATGCGGACAGAACAGATAAGCATTCCACATACAAAGGGACAGATACTCTATTATGCCGTCACAGCACTCGACCGCTACGGCAACGAAAGCACGGCTGTAGAACAGGCAGAAGGAGCTCAGAAGACAAGAATGGTATGGGTACTAACGCCCAACGACACCAAGATTCCACCATTCTACTACCTAATGACAAAAAAAGAACGCAAAAAGATGGGCTATTGAAACAAATACACAGATATTTGAACGAATTTCAAACCTTGTTTTTTTAGAAAAGCATTATCTTTGCAGCAGATTACAAATCGAAAAACTATTAATATCAAGAGAACTATGGAAAGAACTTGGAGATGGTTTGGCAAGAAAGACAAAATCACACTTGCTATGTTAAGACAAATCGGTGTCGAGGGCATCGTTACAGCCCTGCACGACGTACCTCTTGGCGAGGTCTGGACACGCGAGAAGATTCGCGACCTTCGCGAGTATATCGAGAGCTACGGCATGCGCTGGAGCGTGGTTGAAAGCCTGCCCGTGGTGGAGACCATCAAGTACGGCGGACCCGACCGCGACCACCAGATTGAGGTCTATAAGGAGAGCCTGCGTAACCTCGCGGCAGAGGGCATACACTGCATCTGCTACAACTTCATGCCCGTACTCGACTGGGCACGTACCGACCTCTTCCACAACAATCCTAACGGTTCGACAAACCTCTACTTCAACTATGCCGAGTTTGCTTACTTCGACATCTATATTCTGAAGCGCGAGGGCGCCCGCGAGGAGTGGGCACAGTTCAAGTTCCCGGAGGGCTGGGGCGAAGGCCGTAATGTACTGGCTGAGTGTGACGAACTGGCCAAGACGATGACACCCGAGAAGGACCACAAACTGGTGGAGAACATCGTCATCAAGACGCAGGGCTTCGTCAGCGGCAATTTCAGCGAGAACGACGAGGCTCCGATACAGAAGTTCCGCGAGTTCCTTGACCTTTATAAAGGTATTGATAAGAAACAGTTACGGGAGAACATGAAATATTTCCTCGAAGCTATCATGCCCGTCTGCGAGGAGTGCGGTATGAACATGTGCGTACACCCCGACGACCCGCCCATAGAGATTCTCGGCCTGCCGCGCATCGTCCGCACCGAGGAGGATATCCAGTGGTTCCTCGACGCTGTTCCCAACAAGCATAACGGACTGACCTTCTGTGCCGGTTCGCTGAGCGCAGGTGCCTACAACAACGTGGTGGAAATGGCCAAGAAGTTCGCCTCGCGCACGCACTTCGTCCACCTCCGCTCGTGCCACATCTTCCCAACGGGCGACTTCACAGAGGCCAGCCATCTTGGCGGACGTGCCGACATTATCGAGCTCTGCCGCATCTTTGAAAAGGAGAACCCGCAGCTGCCGATGCGTGTCGACCACGGTATGACGTTCACCGACGAGCCTGGCGGCATTATGGACGAGTCGAGCCACGGCCACAATGCCGGCTACACGCTACTCGGACGTATGTTCGCACTCGGACAGGTGCAGGGCATCCTCGCCACCGTCGACAGAGAACTGGGAATCCCCTACAAGCAGCCGGGCTTCTTCGATTAAAATTTCAGAACACTCAGATTACTCAGAATTATGAAATTGAATGATATACTGAGCGGCCAGTTCAATGCCGCAGAGTGGGAAGCAAAGGGCTACCAGCTTCCTAAGTTTGACATTGCCAAAGTTCGTGAGAAGACTGCAAAAGAGCCGACGTGGGTACACTTCGGCGGCGGCAACATCTTCCGTGCCTTCCCCGCTGCCATCCTCAACGACGCGCTGAACACGGGTAAGTACGACCGCGGTGTCATCGTGGCCGAGACGTTCGACTTCGAGGTTGTCGACAAGGCGTATACGCCTTATCAGAATCTGTCGCTGCTCGTCTCGCTACAGTCGGACGGCAACATCGAGAAGAAGGTCATTGCCAGCGTGACGGAAGCCCTGAAGGCCGACCCGCAGTTTGAAGACTGGAAGCGGCTGGTGGAAATCTTCCGCAACCCCAGCCTGCAGATGATCTCGTTCACCATCACCGAGAAGGGCTACACCTACAACGAGGCCGACCTGGCCCGTGGCCTCAGTCCTCTGTTTGCAATGGGTAAGGTCTGTGCCTTGCTGTATGAGAGATACGAGGCGGGCAAACTGCCTCTCACGGTGCAGTCGATGGACAACTGCTCACATAACGGCGACAAGGTGAAGACGGGTGTCTTTGCCTACGCAGAGCGCTGGGTGAAGGACGGACTGGTGCCGCAGGCGTTCCTCGACTACCTGAAGGACGAGACGAAGGTGACCTTCCCCTGGTCGATGATTGACAAAATCACACCGCGTCCTCATGAGAAGGTGAAGGAGCTGCTGGCTGCCGACGGCTTCGAAGACAATGACTATATCGAAACAGAGAAGCACACGTTCACGGCACCGTTCGTCAATGCCGAAGAGGTGCAGTATCTCGTCATTGAGGACAACTACACCAACGGCCGGCCGCCATTGGACCTCGGCGGAGCACTCTACACCACCCGCGAAACCGTCGACAAGGTGGAGACGATGAAGGTGACAACCTGCCTGAACCCGCTGCACACGGCGATGTCCATCTACGGCTGTATGCTGGGCTATACGCTCATCTCGGCTGAGATGCAAGACGACGACCTGCGTGCCTTCATCCAGAAGATTGGCTATATGGAGGCTATGCCCGTGGTGGTAGACCCGGGCGTGCTGAATCCCTACGAGTTCATCGGTGCCGTCATCAACCGCCGTCTGCCAAACCCGTTCATGCCCGACGCTCCGCAGCGTATTGCGATGGACACGTCACAGAAACTGCCCATCCGCTTCGGCGAGACGCTGAAAAAGTATATTGCACGTGGCCTCGACAAGTCGAACCTCATACTGATTCCCCTCACGCTGGCCGGCTATGCACGCTACCTGAAGGGCATCAAGGACGACGGCACGGCCTTCGAGCCATCACCCGACCCCATGCTGGCCGAACTGCAGGCCATCGTCGCCCCGCTGGAAGTGGGCAAGGCCGACCAGGACTACTCATGTCTGAAACAGCTGTATTCGCGCAAGGACGTCTTCGGTCTCGACCTCTACGAGGCTGGGCTTGGCGAACAGATTGAGGGTATGGTGAAGGAACTCTACGCCGGCAACGGGGCTGTCCGCGCCACACTGCACAAATACGTCAGCGCACGTTAAGCTGAAGGACTTAAAAACGACACTGACATGTTCAGCAAGGAAACTTACATTCGGCGACGTGCCGAACTGAAACGTTTGGTCGGAGAGGGCGTCATCGTCCTCTTCGGCAACAATGAGACGCCCTACAACTATCCTGCCAACGGCTACACGCCCTTCCGGCAGGACTCGTCGTTCCTGTATTTCTTCGGACAGCATCGCGACGGACTGGTGGGCGTCATTGACATTGACAACGACGAGGAATGGCTCATCGGCGACGATATCGACGTAGAGGACATCGTATGGATGGGGTATACACCCAGTGTGGCCGACCTGGCCGCAGAGGTAGGTATCACGAAGACTGCCCCGATGGCAAAGCTCCGTTCAGTCTGTTGCTGTGGCACAGCAACAAACAAAACGCTCCACTTCCTGCCCCCCTACCGCTACGACACGAAGATCCAGATTATGGACCTCACGGGCATCCACCCGTCGAAGCAGAAGGAAGCCGCATCGCTGAAGCTGATACAGGCCGTCGTGAAAATGCGCGCCACGAAGAGCACTGAGGAAATTGCCTACATCGACGCTGCCTGCGACATCGGCTACGTCATGCACACCACTGCACAACTGCTTATCAAGCCCGGCGTTACAGAACGATTCGTGGCCGGACAGGTGGACGGCATAGCCCGTTCGCTGGCTCAAGGCAACAGTTTCGGCACCATCTTCTCGCAACACGGCGAAATTATGCACGGTGCACCGTCGGACACACCATTGGAGGACGGACGCCTGGTACTCTGCGACGCTGGCTGCGAACTGAACGACTACTGCTCCGACCATACGCGCACCATGCCCGTCAACGGACGGTTCACGCAACGCCAGTTGGAAATCTACAGCATCGTCGAAGCGTGTCATGACTATGTGTTGGAGGTGGCCAAGCCCGGCGTGAAGTACATGGATGTCCACTTCGCCGTCTGCCGCCGTATGACCGAGCGGCTGAAGGAACTGGGACTGATGAAGGGCGACGTCGACGAAGCCGTCAATGCCGGTGCCCACGCCATGTTCCTGCCACACGGACTGGGACACATGATGGGTATGGACGTACACGATATGGAAGGCCTGGGACAAATCTACGTCGGCTTCGACGACGAGACGCGTCCCAATCTCGAACAGTTCGGCACCAACTGCCTGCGTATGGGACGCCGGTTAGAGCCGGGCTTTGTCGTCACCGACGAGCCGGGCATCTACTTCATTCCGGCACTCATCGACGAGTGGCGGGCCAGCGGCCACTGCAAGGACTTCCTCGACTTCGACCTATTGGAGCAGTACAAGGACTTCGGCGGCATCCGCATCGAGGACGACCTGCTCATCACAGCCGACGGCTGCCGCTTCCTCGGACAAAAGCGCATACCCTATCACCCCAAGGAGCTCGAAGAGTTTATGGCCGTCAATCAATAGCCAAATAGGAAAATCAGACAATAAATAGTAAATCGTAAATAGCTAAATTGTAAAATGAAGAAAATTTTAACTTTCGCACTGATGACCATGATAGCTCTCAGTGCCGGCGCAGCCAAGAAGAAGGCTCCCGCCAAAGACAAGAACAAACCCGTTTTCAACATTATCAAGGAGAATCCCATCACCAGCATCAAGGATCAGAACCGTTCGGGCACCTGCTGGGACTATTCTACACTCTCTTTCTTCGAGGCTGAAATCTTGAAGGCAACTGGCAAAACCTACGACCTCTGCGAGTCGTTCGTGGCCAACAAGACGTACATGGAGCGTGCCATCCAGGTGGTACGCTATCACGGCGACTGCCAGTTTGCGCAAGGTGGTTCTGCAGAAGACGTGCTCCACACGCTGAAGACTCACGGCATCTGCCCTGACGACGCTATGCCCTTCCCCGGCTCACTCTACGGCGACTCGCTGAACAACTTCAACGAGTTCTTCTCAGTGCTGGAACCTTACGTGGCTGCCGTTTCCAAGAGCGACGCCAAGAAAATCTCCAACCAGTGGAAGGTCGGTATGCAGGGTATCCTCGACGCCTATCTCGGCAAGTGCCCCGAGAAGTTCACTTTCGAGGGCAAGGAGTACACGCCGAAGTCGTTCGCTGCCAGCCTGGGCATCGATTTCAACGACTATGTCAGCATCACCTCTTACACACACCACCCCTTCTACACGGCCTTTGCTGTCGAGGTGCAGGACAACTGGCGATTCCCCCTGTCGTATAATCTGCCGATGGACGAGATGATGAAGGTCATCGACAACGCCATCAACGAAGGCTACACCATAGCCTGGGGCGGTGACGTGTCGGAGCCGGGCTTCACCCGTCAGGGACTGGCCTACGCCGTCGACACCAAGAAGACCGAGAGCCTGGCAGGTAGCGACATGGCCAAGTGGCTGAAGATGACCGCCGAGAAGAAGAAAAACATCATCGACTCGCTGGGTTGCACCGTTCCCGAGATTGTGGCTACTCAGGAGATGCGCCAGGAGCGTTTCGACAACTGGGAGCTGACCGACGACCACGGTATGCTCATCTACGGCGTAGCTAAAGACCAGAACGGCAAGGAGTATTACATGGTGAAGAACTCATGGGGCGAGACCGGCACCTATAAGGGCATCTGGTATATGACGAAGACCTTCATCGCCGCCAATACCATGGACTTCCTCATCAACAAGAAGGCCATCCCCGCCGACATACGTAAAAAGTTAGGCTTATGAAGAGCAAAGCCCTCATTGCCATCTGTCTGCTGTGCTGCGGCACCGCCACAGCACAAACCGCCCAAGAGGAGCTGAAAGCCAACCGCTACCTCTCGGGCTCCAACTACCTGGACTACGACCGCCAGCTCAGCACCACACCGCTGACGCCGGCGCCAAAGGGTTACGAACCGTTCTATATGAGCCACTACGGGCGTCACGGCTCGCGCTGGCTTATTGGCGAAGGCGACTACACTACACCGCTGAACATCCTGCGCGATGCTCATGAGGCAGGCAAACTGACGGCTGAGGGTGAAGCCGTTTTGAAGAAGCTGGAGGATTTCTTTCCTACAACCGTCAAGCGTTTAGGCGAACTGACGACCGTCGGCGAGCGTCAGCACCACGGCATCGGCAGCCGGCTGGCCCGAAACTTCCCTGAAATCTTCAAGGCCAAGAACGTTCCCATTGATGCCCGCTCTACAGTCGTCATCCGCTGCATCCTGTCGATGGAGGCCGAATGTGAGGAACTGGCTGCCGCTAACCCTACAGCCCGTATTCACAATGACGTGAGCGAGTCGTTGCAGTATTACCTGAACCAGGGATGGAGCGACCGTCTGCGCCAAGCAAGCCGCGAGGGCCGCAAGGTGCGCAACCAATATGAGCAGAAGTACAGCCACCCCGAACGGCTGATGAAGCTGCTGTTCAACGACCAGCAGTACGTCTACGGCAACATCCGTGCCAGTTCGCTGATGCGCCAGCTCTTTGAAGTAGCAGCTAATATGCAGAGCCACGACACTGACATCGAACTTTATTCGCTCTTTACCGATGAAGAGACCTACGACCAGTGGCGTATGCGGAACATCGGCTGGTACCTGGATTATGCTGCCGCTCCACAGACGGGCGCCATCATGCCATTCAGTCAGCTGAACCTGCTGAAGAACATCATCGAGACGGCAGACACCGTTCGCCAGACACAGGCCACCCTTCGCTTCGGCCACGAGGTTTGCGTCATGCCGCTGGCATGTCTTCTGGAACTTGGTCAGTGTGGCGCACAGGTAGAGAACCTTGACACGCTCGACCGTGTATGGCGCAACTACCGCATCTTCCCCATGGCCTGCAACATTCAGTTGGTGTTCTACCGCCCCAAGAAGGGCAAGAAGGGCGATATCTTAGTGAAAGCATTGCTCAACGAGCGCGAGATGACAATGCCCGGCAAGCCCGTCAGCGGTCCCTACTATCGCTGGGACGACTTACGGCAATACTATCTGGAAAGGATCAACAACTTTGAAAAAAAAACAGTTAAATAATATGGGAATCATCATCGGAATTGACGTGGGCATTTCGACCACAAAGATTGTAGGACTGAAAGACGGACGGGTAGCGTCACCAACGCGCATTACTGCTGCCGACCCCATCACATCGCTTTACGGAGCTTTCGGCAAGTACCTGCACGACAACGACATCAATCTGCAGGACGTAGAGCAGGTCATGCTCACCGGCGTGGGTTCGGCTTACGTGAAGGGACCTGTCTACGGACTACCCACTCAGAAAGTAGAAGAGTTCGTAGCCGACGGTCTTGGTGCCCGCTATGAGTCAAAGCTCGACCACACTATCGTAGTGTCGATGGGCACGGGTACAAGTTTCGTGTTGTGCAACGGCGACGAGATGCGCCACATCGGCGGTATCGGCATAGGCGGCGGCACACTGGCCGGCCTTTCTCGTCTGTTGCTGAACACCAGCGATATCAAGGCTGTATCGGCATTAGCCATGCAAGGCAATACGAAGAACGTACACCTGCTCATAGGCGACATATCGGCCGAACCGCTACCCGGCTTGCCAATGGACGCCACGGCCAGTATTTTGGCCAAGGCAAAGAGCGACGCAGCGAAGGAGGACATTGCGGCGGGCATCATCTCGATGGTGCTGCAGACCATCGGCTCTGCGGCATGGCTGTCGAGCCGTGGCTCCGACATCCGCGACTTTGTGCTCATCGGCAACCTGACGCTGCTGCCTCAGTGCAAGGAGGTGTTCCCACCGTTAGAGCAGCTCTACAACATCCGCTACCACATACCGAAGTACTCGCAGTACTGCACAGCCATAGGAGCGGCGCTGAACTTCAAGAAGTAAAATTAAAGCCCCATCGTCAAAAACAGGCGGTGGGGCTTTTTTCGTTCCTTGACCGGTAGTATCAGTTAGGATATTTCTTCATCATCCGCTGGTAGAACGACTGTTGCTCTGCCTCGGTGACGGGCTGGACGCCAGCAAGCTGTTGGAGTAACCGCTCCAGGTCGCGGGTAACGTGAAAACCCAGTGCCTTGCGCGTGTCTACACACTTCTGCAGCTCGTAGGCAGCACGCGGCTTATCACGGTCGATGAGCAGATGGGCCAGCGCCAGTCGGTAGCCCGTGCGGAACTTCTCCTGCCGCTGGTTCATGATGGCTCGGCAATAGAGGGCCGCCTTCGGTCCTGGTTCATCGGTCAGTTCAGCCAGTTCAGCGTAAAGGTAGCTGTCGTGACAGCGCTGCAGCAGTTGGCGGTAGATGGCAACGGCCTTCTCGCGTTCGTCCATGACGGTATATACCACCGCCATATAGCGCTGGTTGTGCTTGTCACGCGGATTGCGGCGCATAGCCTCCTGTAGCAGGGGCATCACCTTGAGACAGCCGGACAGCACATCAGCGTGTGGCCGAGGGGCTTTTCGTGTCATGAAGTCGCCGTCCCTCTGCTCCTGCAGTTCATGGAAGGCACTGGTGAGCACCTGCTGGGCAGGGGATGGTATGGGGTGGCTCGGCTGGCCGTCGACAGCGGGAGCGATGATGGTCTTCCAGTCTTCGTCACTCAGTTGTTCCACCTTCAGTTGCTCCACAAAATCCAGCATGCTGAAGTTCCTGTCTTCCCTGCTGAGCGTCACGGCAGCGTAGAGGATGCTGCTGTGTGCCTTGCCGTCCTTGTCATCAACGTTCGGCAGCACGCGCAGCAGGGCCTTGAATATCTTCTCGGCCTCGTCGAGCCGTTTCTCCTTGATGCGCTTTTTCAGGATGTCACTTGCCGTCCAGAACATGCACAGCGTGGTGTACTTGCCCTGGTGTACGGCATACATTGGCCGGATGGCTTCGTATGCCTCCTCAATCTTTCCCTGCTTCCGCAGGTCAAACACTTCTTTTACCGTCATATTCTACGTTTTATTCAGTCACAGACATCACTCACTTCACTTCCTCCCACATCAGTACGGAACCGTTGCGGCGGGCAGGGTCAGGACCGGCGAAGTCCATTGAGTAGGGGCTACCGGTGGAGGGGCTCTTGCCGAGGTAGCGGTGGTTCTTGAGCGAGAGGAGCATGAAGTCGTGGTCGAGGAAGTCCTGCCAGAGGAAGGTTGTGCTGTTCACCTCGTCGGTGGTGGGGGGCTGGTTTTTCCCGTCGGGTGAACCGACGGGCGCACTGTCGGTGGTGAAGCGGACGTCGCCGGGCAGGCCGTCGCCGTAGACCTTGACATAGCGGCCGTCGGCACATTGGAGGGCTACCCTACCCTGACCACGGTCGATGACCTTGAACTGCGTCAGCTCGCTCTTATCGGTGACACGGGTGTCGTAGAGCAGACCGTGCTTCAGGGCGATGGCCGGACGACCGGTCGCCTTGTTGATGATGCGGATAGTCTTACCATAGGGAATATTTCCGCTGCGGTCAGCACAAGGCTCGTCGACGGTGAAGTTGTCGAACTCGGCATAGCCGCCCCGCTTACCTTTTATATTAAAGGCGAAGAGGGCGTGGCGGGAGCCCTGGAAGGTGATGAGCTGATAGGAGAGGGGTGTCTCCTGCCCCAAGGTCTGGAACGTTGTGCCGTCGGTGCTGTAGGCGTACTGCATTTTATCGTTGTCGTAGTCGCCGATGCAACGGAGGTAGATTTTACCGTCGGGCAAACCGACGGGCACACTGACGGTGTCGTTGGTGAGTTGTTCGAAGCAGCTGAGGGTGAGGGTGCTGCCTTGCTTGACGATGCCGACCCACGAGCAAGGAACGTTGATGTTGCCGAGTCCGCAGACGTCGCCGTCCTTCATGCCCTTGGTGTAGAGTTCGACGGTGACGACAGATTTCGGGCCGATGACGCGCTGGGTGAGCGTGTTGCGGGCCCACATGAGCTGTTCTGCGGGCTGCGCCTGTATGCGGAGGCGACCGCCACGGAGGCTCCACTGCTTGTCGTCGGGGTTGTGGTTCCACTGCCAGATGCGGCCGAGCTGTTTGCCGTTGAAGTCGTCACTGCGGTCATAAGGCGCAGACCCTCCCCCTTGCCCCTCCCTGTAAGGGAGGGGAGTAGATAGACCTGCTGCAGCCTCGTCTTGAGAGTAATCACTCCCCTCCCTCACAGGGAGGGGTTGGGGGTGGGTCTGCTGTTGGGGGTGGGTCTGCTGCTGGGGGTGGGTGCCTGGCTTATACCACGTGCGGGGGGCGCGGCCGAGGTTGCCCTTCAGACCCACCATGGGCCAGCCGTCCTCCCACGTCATGGGCATCAGGCAGACGGTGCGGCCGATGGAGTGGAAATCCTGCATGAAGAGAGCCCACCACGTGCCGTCATTGAACTGCACGATGCCACCCTGGTGGGCATTGGTGCAGGCGGTGGCGTCCTTGTCGACGGGTCCGAGCTGGAACTTCGTTCCGTCCTCGCCGATGCGGTACTTCGTGCCACGAGGCACCTGCGTCAGCGAGGCAGCGTGGTAGCCGTAGGTCTCGTCGGCGGTGATGACGCGCGTCTCGTAAGGCCCCCAGATGCTCTTCGAGCGCGAGCAGAGTGTGCGGCCGTTGGGCGAGTAGTCGGTAGAGATGAGGTAGTACATGCCGTCAATCTTGTACATGTGATGGCCTTCGCCCACGCCGTTACCTTCAGGAATGATGACGCGCTCGGTGCCCTCGACGGGTCCGCTCATGTCGGGCTTCAGTTCGGTACACTTCACCGTGCCGTAACCGTGGATGGCGTACACCTTGCCGTCGTCGTCGAACAGCACGCCGAGGTCGTAGATATTGCCCTTCATGTTATGGTGCGTCCAGGGGCCTCGGATGTCCTTTGCGGTGTAGCATTGCAGGCCCTTGCCGTTGACGTTGCTGAACACGTAGAACTGGCCGTTGGCGTAGCGGATGCAGGGAGCCCAGATGCCCTGTCCGTAGATTTCCTGGTGGTTCTTCAGCGAGAAGCGGTCCTCGGGGAAGTCGAAGCGGTCGAAACAGTAGGCGACGTTTTTCCAGTTCACCAAGTCCTTCGAGTGGAGGATGACCAGCCCCGGCACGGCGTGCATGGTGGTGCCGGCGAGGTAGTAGTCGTCGCCCACGCGGAGGATGTCAGGGTCGGAGAACTCGTCGTAGAACAGGGGGTTGGTAAACGTACCGTTACCGTTGTCAGCCGTCCACGATTTCGGCTGTGCCTGCGTGCCTATGACGCAGAAGGTCATGAAGGCAGCTCCAAGTAGTAGTAGTTTTTTCATTGTTTTGGTTATTTGACTGCTGGATTAAGATTTCTTTTCAGGAAGAAGCTGCGGGTGGCGGTGAAGAATAGCAGTACACCCAAGGCATTGACACCGGCTACCGTCCAAAAGGCGGCCGAGTAGCCAGCCATCTCACTGATGACACCGCCAAGAAGAATGCCAAGCCCCATACCGACATCCCACGACACGAGGATAGTGGAGTTGGCCGTGCCGCGCTTGCTGTTGGGGGCCACGCTGATGGTCATGTTCTGGAATGCAGGCCACATGTGGCCGTTGCCCAGTCCGATGAGGAGCCCTGAGGCATAGTAAGTGAAGAGTGAGAAATGAGAAGCGAGAAGTGAGAAGTTAAGCGTGGGGCCTAATATAAATAAGGTGTAGCCTACGAGCGAGATGACCATCCCCCCGGCGGCGTTGTGGGTGACGCGGCCTTGCCGCAGGGCCTTGCCGCCCTGGAGACGTGAGAGAATGAGTCCCACGGAGCAGAGCATGAAGTAGGTGCCCGTACCGCCCGTAATGCCCATCACCTCCTTGCCGTATATGGCTAAGTAGTTGCTCAGCACACCGAAGCAGAAGCCGAAGGCCACCATATTCAAGCCAAGCAACCAACCGCGGACGAGGAAGAAGCGGTCGAGGGAAAGACCCACCCCCTTCCCCTCCCTGAATGGAGGGGCGTCATGACCTTTATTCGTGCTTGAAGTATCTACTCCCCGCCCTTCAGGGAGGGGCCGGGGGCGGGTCTTCACCGTAGCATCCACCGCCATGCCGGCGCAGGCCACGACAAGCGCTATCCAGAACAGCAGGTCGAAGCTGTGGGTGTAGCGGTATATGAAGATGCCGATGGTAGGGGCAATGGCCATCGCCAGATTGTTGGACAGGCCGTAGTAGCCGATGCCCTCGGTGCGGCGACTGGAGGGCAGCACGTCGATGGCTACCGTCGAGTTGGCCACCGTCAGCGCCCCGAACGGACCGCCATGCAGGGTGCGTACAATCAGGAATAGCAGCAGTGTCGATGCTGCCAGATAGCCGGCAAAGAAGATGGCAAAGGCCGTGAAGCTCACCATGAGCACCGTCTTGCGGGGGAAGGAGTCGACCAGGAAGCCGCTGAACGGGCGCATGACCAGTGCCGTAACGGTATAGCCCGACAGCACCATTCCGATGACGTCCTTCGTGGCTCCAAAGTGTTCACTCAGATATAATGGCAGCAGTGGTGTCAGCACATAGAAGGCGAAGAACAGCGAGAAGTTCGCCGCCATCACCTTACAATAGTTCCTGTTCCATAGTCGATCCATCGTCTCTATCACGAAAAGCTTCTCATTTCCTTGATTGTGATGCAAAGTTACGAAAAATCCCCGAAAGCATCAACACTTTCAGGGACTTTTTTCAGTTGTCAACCCTTAATCGCCATCGTCTGGGTCATCGGGATCCGGCTCAGCCTGACTGATGCCGTAGGTCTTCAGCACAAGTTCACTGGCTGCCTTGCACATAATGAGACCGTTGTCGCTGACCACATACTCCGGCTTACGCCCTTCCTCCTTGATGGTCTCCTCCAGCTGCGTCTTAATCATCTCCGTATCCCAGCCTTCTCTCTCATGCAACCCCTCGTCAGCGACAGCCCGCACTTTTCTACCCAGTCCAGAACCGTCACATGAGATGGGATGTCGTCCGTGATGCCATTCCAGAGCAGGCCTGCGAGCTGCATGGCCTTGGGTACCTGATGCGAGCTTATGCCTGCATAGACATAAAGCATAACGGCATAGCGGATGGCTATCTCTTGGTGTCTGTAGCGGGGAATAGTAACTCCGTGACTTCCCTTTCCTTCTCTGTCAGCGATGAGAGAATCAATTTCCGCTGTTTTTTTTGCTCTCTGCGATGAGCACCTTGTTACTTGTCTTGAGAGACTTGTTCTCTGACTGTAACTTCTCTATTTTTCGCAGCGCCTCCTTTAATTGTTTTTTCAGCTGCTTGTTTTCTTCTTTCTTGTCAATATTTGCCATAATTACTGATACTGAATAACTCTACAAAGTTACTAAAAATCAGCGATATATGCAAAATATTTAACTAGTATTTTGCTAAATAATGTAAAATATATTTGATTAAAAACACCGTTAAAAATTAACATGAAAACGCGAGAGTTAACTTAACACCCTAGGCCAATCCCTATATAATAGATTCGTTCCTTCTATTATTACAACATCGCCAACATTATCCCAATAATCCTCTTCTGTTATATATTTCCATACGGGTTCGCCAGTGCAGGTAAAAGTATCTATCTCTCCATCCCATGTCAAATTATTTATTTCTGGATAATAAAGGTTAGCCTTTGAAATCCTTCCTCTGAAAGAACCATTATATGTTTTTCCCCATCCAAATACTAGTAACGGCCACTTATAGTTTGGAAGTGTATATGTTAGATCTTGGCCGTCTGTATGTATTGCACCTGTTTTATCCCTTATGATTGCAACATCAGGACATATTGCCCCATTAACAACGAGACAACACTGTCCCCATCATTAAGCAATTTTGCCTCCGCTACAGAATTAACCACATGCACCTGTTCCTGGCTATAAGCCCTGTTCACCGACGCTATTATTGCCAATAGCATCATCACCGTTAAATGTAATGTTCTCTTCATAAACTTTTGATTTTGATTAAGTAAATACAAATTTGGTGGCAAAGGTACGGATGTTCTATCATATTGCAAAACCACAACGGTTGTGGCAATTATTTCAATGTATAAAAGCCGTACCTTTGCACCTTGAAAACATGGTGCTCTTGATGGAAACAACCTCTCTATAGGCTTCGCACAACCATACAAAGCATAGTATCAACCAATCCTATCAAGTGAAAAGATCCGCTGGTAGGATTTAATTGTATTATGCAACATGCTAACAATTGAAGGAGCTAAAAAAGAGGTAAGAAAACTGATCGACTATTTGAGAGAGAACAATTTATCAGAAACGGAAATAATGGAGCTAATCAAGCCCACAAAGGAGTTGAGCCGCCTTCTGGTTACAGAGAATTATTGCATCACCCTCCCTGACTATGATAATACAGAGGTTAGGTTGGAGCCTATACAAAAAGCAATCTATCTACTATTCCTGCGACACGCTGAAGGCATCCGCTTCAAGGAATTGCCAGACTATCGAGAAGAATTAGCTGAGATTTACCATTCGATGAAGAAAAAGACACAGGCGAAGAAGAAGGTTGAACGGAGTATTATGGACGTTACTGATCCGCTTAACCACTCTATTATCGAGAAGTGTGCCAGGATAAAACAAGTGTTCAAGCAGATAACGCCCCATGAAGAATATGTCATCACGGGGCAAAAAGGAGAAGTCAAGCGGATAACACTTGACAGGGATTTGGTGGAGTGGGAATAAAAAAGCCCACCCAAATAATGGGTAGGCTCAATTTGCTGTAATAAGATCGCTATGGTTTATTCCTCAATATCATCAATCAATGTTGCTCGGTATATTTGAGGCCATCCTGCTTTGGTGCCTCGAATTATGTGAATAGTAGAGAAACCATTACCAAGGAACTGCTTGGGTTGTTCTGGTGTATAAAAATATCCCTGAACACCGCTACTCCTAAAATCTGTAGCATCATAATTCTTAAATTCTTTGAGGAACTTTGAACCTTTGAACACTTGTAACGAGGCACAACCCTTGAACGTCTCGCGTCCAATAGTCTCAACCTTAGTATTACTCAGGTCAACCATCTGTAGTTTCTTGCAATTTTTGAAAGAAAGGTCTCCTATAACACGCAAAGTGGATGGGAAATTGATGGTCTGCAAATCACATCTTTCTTTATCCAAGCCACCTGTCGCAAACTTGGTGTCGAGAACTTCAAGGCACGGAGGTAATACTACCTCAGTTAAGACCTGGGAATTATCCATCCAAGAGGTTATTTTCTTTAGTTGCTTAGGCAGAATGACTTTCTCCAAATAAATCAAGCCTTCGAATGGCTGTTGCGGTAAATAACATTGATCGTCGGCTTCTATTTTGTCTGCATCATAGTTCGCCATATACTTATTGAAAAGTTCTGCATACACTTCTGTTTGTACAACTTCGCTAAAACTTCCATACCCATGAGCATATTTGTTTTGAGCATCTTTTCTAGCTCCTTCTACAGCGGCTCCAATAAGGAACGTAACAAGTGCCTTTTCCGCAGCATCTGCTCTTTGGGTTTCAGGTGACTTGACAACGAAACAACGTCCTATATCTAGGACTCTTAGATTTTTGCATTTCTGAATTGCAGCAAAATCAGTATCATACAACAACCCTTCAATAGTTAATTCTTCTAGACTTGCAGAAAGCTGATCAGTCAGCTGATTTGCTAATGTGCCCGGTTCTTTCACGGAAATTACAAAATTTGAGGATGCACCTTCTTCTCTTAATGATGCTCGTTTCCAGACTCCTATATTGTATGCATTAAAACGACCTTTCGGAATAATAAAACGTTGTGGATAATCAATCCAAGTACAATTATTCTCATAATCAAGAAAATTATAATTGTATTCCTTTATTTCTGGAGGATATTTCCCCTCTAACACAACCGTCTTTATTTGGGAGTCAGCAAATGTTTTCTCATACAGTTTCAGAAGGTTCGATGAAAGGGTTATTTCTTTCAGGCCAGAACCAGCAAAAGCATAATCTGATATGGTTTCTATTCCGCTTAAATCGACAGACTGCAAATTAACACAGCCAGTGAAACAATGTAATGGAATAACCTTTATAGCTTTGGGAAGGGTTATCGATGTGAGTTTACTTCCAGCAAAAGCACCGTTATTCAACTCTGTAATCTCGCTGAGTACAGATATATCAAAACTGTCATCCCAATGGTTAAGAATAGTTCTACCTTCTTGTTTACAAATAATGATGTTTGGAAAAACATTCTTATAGCATTCGGTGTTTTGGCTTGCATCGTTGAAATAGTCATTTCTGGGAAAAATTAGATACTTTGCTCTAATTGGCTTATCAGCATTATACATTTTTAATTTACATTTGTTTCCAAATGTGTCTACATTTTTGAATGTACTATGGTTTTGTCCCAACAAACGTATGATTTCGCCGCCAACATCGTTAATACCATATACGTCAAGAGTCAGAGGCATATTTACAACAACCCTATTTGTGACATACAACTCTTTCAAATTGGGGAGTTCATTGCTAAACAGCAACTCATAATAACCTCCTGCAACAGACAGCTTCTTTAGTGAAATCAATGCTGGTATTACTAATTTTGAACCATTATAATACTCTAACTTTCCTTGTTTAAAATCTTGTTGGTTTAATTCTGCTTTTGAGAAATCAAGTTCTTCCAAATTGGTGAGATTTGCAAGCACTCCAAAGTCCTTGTTGTTCAAGAAGCCAGTTATGGTCAACTTCTTCAATGTGCCATAGCTGTCTTTTTTAACGACAGAGTTTAACTTACCAGGCTTGGGGTTGTTCACTTCAAGGGTTTCTTGGGCATTGATGGTCGTTATTGTCAGAAAGAACGCCATTACCGATAAAAATAGATCCTTCATAATATTTTATTTTAATATTGTTTACTAATAATCACAAAATAATCTTTTTGATGGATAGAGGTGCATACAAGGTCATAAGCACCATTATTATAATGTTCACCTTCATAATCTGTGTTGATGAACTCAAAGCCTGCCCCCTTAATCTGGTTTTTGAGAGAGCGAAACACACTTTGGCTAAATACTGTTATTGTGATAGCATAGCCATCCACACCAACCCAACAGGCAACACCGTTCTTTGATGGTTTGGGGGTGTATGGGTACTGACCGCTATCCATCAAGGCAGGAATGATACAGTTTTTATAATATAAATAAGGATAGTCAGTCAAGCGGTACACATCATAGCTTCTTTTGGTCTGATAGCCATATTTTTTCATTATCAATGAAACTGTTTGAGGTTTTTTGTACCCTAACATTTCAAAATCCCTTACGATTGATTGATCAAGAACGGAAATAGCCTCCTTGATAGTTATAACACTCTGTGCTTGTGATGGAACAACAAAGCACATTATCACACATATCAGTAAATAACGCAATTTAATCATACCTTATTCTCGTCTATTGATTTCCAAATATTCTTGTAAAGTCCTTTATTAGTAAAAAAGCCAAAGAAGCCCTTGGGCATAGTATGCCAACTTCCACATGACGGACAACGGACAGGAGCTATAACAGCCGTACATTGCCATTCTGCACTAACACCACGGAATGTCTTTCCGCAATTATCACACTTGAATTTTGTCGTTCCGAATATCATACCTCATCCTTTTTCCAGAAGTTAAAAGACCACTTTTTCTTAGGGCTCTCTTTGACAATATCTTCTTCATCTACTCGCTCTATGTCATCAAATGTATCATTCTCAACGATAGGCTTTTTATCTTTGGTAACTTTTTTATAAGCTTTCTCAAAGCCTTTCATTGCCCAGGACAAACCAGTATTTCCCAATTGCATAGGAACTTCTGCAAGCAGACGAGGGATTTGACCAAGGGCTTTGATTTTTGCCCTCAGCTTGACTCTTCTTCCCTTTGCACCCTTTAATTCAGCCGATCCTTTCTGGAGGTAATATTTGACAATGTAGCCAATCGCAATTGTCATAATGCTATTTGCTAGTCCATCTGCAAAAGGAGCAAGTGGAACACCTGGCAGATTCAAACCTTTCACATATTGTGTAAAGTCGATACTTGAAGGGTCAACGTCAGGTATTTCAACATCAGGGACATCAACGTCAGGAACGTCTGTAAGGTCGTCTATAGCATTGACGGCAGTCTCAGCAGCGTCTTGGAAGAAATAGCTAAAGAATGCTGCACTGATGACATACCAATATACTTTTATTAACTGTAATTTATTCGGACGGAAGCCAGAAGCCCTCACTATGTCAGCTACCATCCGATAATTCAAGCCAAGAGTAGCCAAAGTATCAAGTCTGTTACTAGAAGAAACAGCGGTGATAATAAAGACTTTTGTGGCATAGCTGATGATATGCTTGTCAACAACTCTATACCTCTGCTTCAATTCTTTCCTGATAAATTCCTTGATGGATTCTGTATCTTTCCCTTTAGTGTCATACCATTCTGTAACCAAATTCTGCTGATAGCCCAATCTCTCTCTTATAGGCAAATATGAGCAGTTTTTAGTCAACTTCTCTGCAAATGATACCAATCTACCCCGATAGTCCTCTTCGCTAACCCCTTCACCTTTTTCTTCTACATCCAACAATGGGAACTCTGGAGCATTATGAATTGCTCTCATAGGCTGGAAGATGGCAGCATTACAAAGATAAACAAAGAGACCAACTAAAAGGAGATAAAAGGCATATTCGACGTAAGGCACACCAAACACAGTGGTCATCTTTTCACCAACTGTTATAATGTTGCCCAATATCACGATAATTGATATAAGGGCAAACAGCACAGCTATCAATATCAAGATACGTTTCATTTCTTGTCCTCCTTCTTCCTAGAAAAATACCACAGTGTGATTATAATGGCTATTACATTTCCAATTACGGGAATCCACATTCCTTTTGTTGCGTAGAATATGCTACCGATAACAAAAATTGCCACTACAACTAGTTTCAGCCCATTATTTTTGTCATTCATACACCGTTTGGTCTAAATGCACCAGCAAAGCCCAAACTGGAGTTGTTAATAGCTATTGGATTATATATAAAGAAAAGTGTGGGCCTCTTACACCACTCATCCCACACCCAGGCTTCGCACAGCCTCTCTAGTCAGGATAAGCAATGCGAAACCCACACCGAATATGATATATTATCAATTATTGCTGTCCGATAAAAATCGGAATTGATTAATATTCGTTTGAAACTGCCTTTAAACAGGCAAATTTAGTTTTCACTTCAAAAAGTAACCCCTCCTAT
>ONDA01000044.1 GCA_900316475.1 uncultured Prevotellaceae bacterium | reverse complement strand
GTACCTTTGCACATAAGAAGCGTTTTTATTGCCTTGTAAATTGAGCACTTAAAGGTACTATTTTTTGTCTAAATGACAAAGAAAAACGCTTCTTTTTTTGTGCCTCTATGAATTATTCAGGTTAGAAGAGGCGGTTGATGAATTTGATGCAGTAGACGAGTGCCCGCCGTTTGCGGTCGTTGTCGCAGATGTTCAAGAGGCGGTAGAGGCTGGTCTTGTCGAGCCGTGCCAGGGTGGCGTAGTCCTGATAGATGCCCGCCGGCAGGTAGTGGTGTAGCCATCGGCTTATTTCTTCGCGGTTTTTAGAGCGCTGCTGTTCCGAGAGTCCCCCCTCCTCGCGTCGGCAGACGATGTCGGGAATGAACTGCACGCGGCGATTGTCGCCAACGATTTTCTCGGTGAAGAATATCCAGTCGCTCACTAACCGGTAGTCTTCGCGGTAGAGGCTGTCGCGGAACAGTTCGCGGCGTATGAAGCAGCTCTGGTGGTCGAGTGTCGCCACGAAGAAGTGGGCCATGGTGGTGCGCGGCGGCTGTATGGAGGCGTGTCCTTGCTGTGTCTCTTCGTTGAAATGATAGTCGCGGCCGACGATGAAGTCGGCATCGGTCTCGACACGCGCTACGCGTCCGAGTACGCCCTCGTCGTAGAAGCAGTCGCCGGAGTTCATGAAGTTCAGGTAGTCGCCTGTTGCTTTGGCGATGCCTTTGTTCATGGCATTGTAGATGCCTTTGTCTTTCTCTGACACCCAGTAGGTGATTTGGCTGTCGTACTCTTTCAATACCTCTGCGCTGCCATCGGTGGAGCCGCCGTCGATGACGATGAACTCAAAGTCGCGGTAGGTCTGGTGGATAACGCTCTCAATGGTGTTTCGGAGGCCTTCCTTGTTATTATAGTTAACGGTAATAATCGAGTATTTCATCGCTTTCTTATTTTTTTGATTCTGTTGAAACTGTCCTTAGCCCCCTTGGCAAACAGCATTGTAGCCGAGATGTCAATGCTCAGGAAGATGACCATGCTGATGGCACAGTATGCTACCCATTCCCAGATGCTGTGATAGGGATCTAAGGGTATGAACCGGATGGTGTAGAGTGTACTCCCTATGGCAAATGCCGATATGGCATAGTTGCGAAGAACTCCTTTCCAATATTTGCTGACAGGCTCCTTGAAACCGGCAGAGAACAGGTAGTAGGGCTTCCATAGCACAACGATGGCTAACAAACTGACAATCTTGCCCAAGAGTATGCCGATGATGCCCCATTTCAAGCCGCAGATGATGGTGATGCTGACATTGATAATCAGCTCGGCCCAGGCAGACCATACATCGGCATAGAGACCGTGGGCATAGTTGAAGGTGTCGACAGAGTTGCGCGAGTTGGTAATGTAGATGAAAACGATCAGCAGTATCAGAATGCGATGGTCCATGACGTACTCAGCCCCTAACCAGTGGACGATAAACGGCTCCAGGAAGGCGTAGAGCGAGAAACTGAGCGTAGCGGCGATGGTGTGCTGGATGGTGGTGTACTCCCAGAACACTTTCAGCATCTTCGCCTTATTGCCTTCAGCCACAAGGTTGCCCACACTGGCACCAACACTCTTTGTCACCGCTGAGAACAACGAGATGAGTTTCGAGATGATGATCATATAGTTGCCGTAGTAGGCTACCATCTTCAGCGAAACGAAGAAGAAGATGAACAACTCGTCGCTCTTCACCAGCAGGAAGTCCTTAATCTTATGGATAAAGACCTGTTTGGTCTTGGTAATGATTTCCGGGTACTTTTTCAGTAATTGTCGTCCCTGTCGTTTGTCAACCTTCAGCCAGGGATACTCCTTGTTGATCTTCCAGTTCAGCACAATGCAGCCAAGGACGCTGAAGAGAAACTCTATGCCCACCCATACATAGAGGTTGCGGTAGTGGTAGGCCAGGAAAATCTGCAAGGCCAGCTTCGCAAGATTGGCAGACTGGAGGTAGATGGCCACCAAATAGTTCTTCTGGTCGGCACTCAACAGCATCTGCCTATAGTTGATGAAATAGCCGATGAGCGAGGAACCGAGGAAAGAGTAGAATGCGAAATAGATGATGCCCAAAGGCAGCTCGGTACTACTGAAGATGAGTGGGAAGAACAGACTGATGACAAAGGCACCGCAGAAGATGATGGCACCAATCCAGTTGTACAGATAGCCTAATAGCGACAGGATTTCCTGTATCTCCTGACGGTTCTTCGTCTGGATAGGCTTGAACAGGAAGTAGCCGATACAAGCACCGATTCCCAGCTCCGAAAGGTTCAGGTAGCCTAAGATGTTTTGTAGTGTTCCCGTCAGGCCGATAAATTCCGTTCCTAAACAGTCAAGGAAAATCTTTCTGGAGAAAAAGGCCAAAAAGAGTGAGAGGAAGTAAAACAGCAGGTTTACCTCCGCATTCAGCACACTTTTATGAACTCTTTCACTCATCGATTATGGATATCATTTAGCGTCGTGAGTGGTGTGCAGGAACTCGGTATTTTTGCGATCAATGTGTAGCAGGTTCTTCAGCATGCGAAGAACAAGCCCGGGGATGGCCAGTGCCTTGCCGAAGAGCGACGCAGAGCGTAGCTGGGGAGGCAGGGCAATGATGAGGGCGATGATGAGGATGGCTAAAAGTACCCACCACTTGGTACACCATACCGGCACGGCAATGGTCATAGCGACGGAGATAAGCGCGAGCAGGACAATGAGGATGGAGCGGGGGATAAGTGCCTGCTGGATGGTCTTGTCGATGAAGTTCAGGTTGCCATGGATGAGCGCATTGGGAATCTGCGGCAATTGGCGGAAGAGACTTTGAATTTGTGCCGTCATCCAGCGCATACGCTGGCGCTGGAAGTTGTCTTTATTGCTTACCTTTTCGTCGAAGACGTGAATCTCGGCAGCATATTTGATGAACACTTCCTGATGCAGCAACAATGCCTCCATCTCGCGGTCTTCACCAGCAGTAGAAAGCAGGAAGACGTTGTGACGGAAGAGTGGATAGGTGAAACACATACCTGAGCCGATAAGAGCCGATGAGAGGCCGAGCCGGTTGTGAGCCTTGCGGAAGATGGTGTTGTTGATTTCCTCGCTGGCGCCGTCGAGCATGGCCACGTCGTTGTTGGAGTTCTTGGCGCAGCGGTGGCACTGGATGGCCTCATAGCCGGCATTGCACAGAATGTTGAGCTTCTGCAGGAAGTCGGGCTGGACGATGTTGTCAGCATCGAGTACGACGACATTGTCGAAGCCTGCGGCACCTTCTCCATCATCTTCGCCCTTTATATGTTCAATGGCATATTGCATAGCCTTAGCCTTGGAACTCTTTTCGAAGACGGGGGTCAACAGAGTGATGGGTAGTGCGCCTAACTGCCGGTTTGTCTTGTCAGTCATGTGATCGGAGATGACTACGATCTGGAACTTGTCAGCTGGATATTCCTGATAAAGAAATTTATCGACGGAGTTGATGATGACAGAGTCCTCGTTATAGGCGGGAAAGAGTACGAGAAAGCGTCGCTCGCGGTAGTTAAGTGTCGCAGAATGGGTGGAGGCAAAGTCGTCTTTCTCGTAGAAGAGTGAGATGATGGCAAAGAAGACGACATAGGCCACCGATGCAGCCATCAAGAACCACAATGCTATTTCGACAATATGCAGGATGCTCCAAAACATAGGCAAAGATTATTTCTTACGTATCTTTCTTATCTTTTCAAGAATCTTCTTTCCGAGGTTGACGGCGGTGACAATGGGTAGGGTGATGAAATCCTTGTCCCAATTCTTGTCGACGAGGACGTTGGGAGTGGCAAAGGCGAGTGAGAACCCCCAGATAACGGTAACAATCCACCACTTGATGGCCAACGTGAAGTAGATGAAAGGCAGCGCTATGCACATGACGAACACGATGGGGAAGAGGATGGAGCGGGGGAGAATCAACCACTGGATAATCTTGTCGGCCCAGTCGTATTGACGATTAAAAAGTGCTGCGGGCAGGTAGCGGCAATTCTTGATGCCGGTCTTGAACTGTTCGAGAATCCAGCTACGACGTTGGCGATTGAAATCGTCCACTTCGCGTTTGTTCTCGCTGTAGATGTAGATTTGGTCAAAGTAGTCGACGTAGATTTGCTGATGGATAAGCATGGCTTCCAGCTCTTTGTCCTCAGCATTGCCGCGCACTTTCATGATATGCTTCTTATACCAGTTGAACTCATAGGCTACACCGCTGCCCATAAGGGCGGATGAGAGGCCAAGGGCAATATGGCCGCGACGGAAAACAGAGTTGTTGATCTCCTCGAAAATATTACTCAGACGCGCTGAGGATGTGTCGCGGTTGCGTGGCATCCTGTGGGTGACAATGGCGCGTGTGCCAGCAGACTCATAGGCTTCGTTAAGCTGCTCGAGGAATTCTGGTTCGACAATGTCGTCGGCATCAAGGACAACGGCGACGTCATAAATCTTGAAGGCCGGCAGGTTGAGGATGGCATATTGCAGCGACTTGACCTTTGAACTCTTCTCGAAGTTGGGCGTCAGCAGGGTGATGGTGTATTGTGCCAGCCGCATATTGGTCATCTCGCTCTGATGGTCGGAGACGACGGTGACATCGAAAAGACGTTGGGGATAGGTCTGGCTCAGAATAGACTTGACGGTATTGAGGATGTTCTTGTCATTCTTGTACGAGGGAATAAGGACGATAAAGCGGTTCTGGCGTTTGGCTTTGGGCACCTGATGGCTTCTGCTGAAAAGAGAGCAGAAGGAAAAGAAGGTCATGTAGGCAATGGTCAAAGCGACAGCAATGAACAAAGCCCAGTCTATGATAAATAGAAACGTCCAAAAATCGATTTTCATAGCTATTTTAGATTACTTTGTTGATGAACAGAACGTCTGGCGCAAAAGTCGCTGACACCCTGCAGCGCTGCATTAGCAAGGTCGGAACGACGGCGTAGCAGATAGCGGCAGATGTCGCGTGGCAGTACGAGGAAGAACAGGTAGCAATAGGTTGCAAGACGATAGATGCCTTTGCTGTTGCGGCTGGCAAACAAAAACCTGTTGCGGGTGACGTAATAGGTCTTCAGCGGACTGTCGATGCCAGTCGTGCTGCTTTCCTTGTGAAAGATAGTGACGCCTGGCTCATACCATATCTGATAGCCAGCACGCGTGAACATCAGCGACCAGTCGAGTTCCTCGTAATAGAGGAAATAGCATTCAGGCATCAGCCCCACAGCCTCCAGTGCTTCGCGCTTGACCATCATAGCGGCACCATGGGCATAGGGCGTCGCGTGAGAGGTGTCGTACTGACCCTTGTCCTGCTCGCCATAACCGATTGAATGGTTGCGCAGGGTGATGCGAGAGAGTGGGGTATAGCCTGTGTACTGCAGAGGTTGGGGATCCCACGCAAAACGAATCTTAGGGCAGACAATAGCAATATCGGGTGACGATTCCAGCCGATTAATGAGAGGCTGAACATCAAATGTCTTGAAAAGCGTGTCGTTGTTGATGAGAAACAGATAGCGCCCTGACGCTGCCTTGATGCCCAGATTGTTGCCTCCGGCAAACCCCAGGTTAAGCTCGCTACGAACAGTCTTGACGTGAGGGTAGCGCTGACTGATGACGGCTGCCTCGTCATGGATTGAACCGTTGTCAACCACAATCACCTCCATTTTGTCGTTGAAGGTGATAGTGTCAATTAGTGAACAGGTATCGTCCAGCCCATTGTAATTGACAGTGATGATAGACAACTCAGTGTTCATTATTTTACCTTAGTGTCGTGCTCTTGCAAGCTGTTTTTTTTCAAGCCTTTTTTGTTTCTTTTCTGCTATCTGGGCTAAGCGCATCTTCTCGTATTTCTCGAATTCCGGCTCCAAATAGGGCAAAATATAGACGATGGCCATACCACCGAAGAACGTCAGGCCGTTCGGGTATTGGAAGAGCACCTGGTTCGCATAGCCACCTAACTGTATGGAAACGAAGGCACTGCAGAATCCCGCTCCTATTCCTATTAACGTCTTGTTTTTTAACCTGAATAGCACGACTAAACACCCTCCCGCGAATATGATAGCCATGCAAACAAGAAATATGGTAATGCCGATAGGACCAGTGTGTACCCAGATGTATACATACTCCGAGTCAGGCGGAATGGTAGACAGCTTCTTGAACTTATTGTTGGCTGGCACATCCTTGGAATCCATACCTAACCCAATGCCCCATGGAATGTCCCTGATGTATTTCTTGATAGCCTCCTGATTGATGTCGCGTACGTTTGCGGACGCATCGTTCTTGTTGAAGGCGGAACGCATTCGTCGTATCTGCTGGTTGCCGTTTCCTATCGTTGTAAAGACCAGAAGAAACGCAAGGATACCAAACAAGATAGAGAAGGGGACGGCAATCTTGACAGACTTCGACAGAAAGATATAAACAATCATGCCTGCTGCAAGACAGAAAATGGCCGTTCGCGTACCAGACTGGAACATTCCCCAAACGACAATTGCCGCAACAAAGAGGAAAAAAATCTTTGCTCGCCTTAGCTTATTGGTAATGCCAAAGATGATGAATGCTACCGCCGTTCCAGCCGCATGACAGCCGTAGTTGGCAGCATCGCTGAACGTTGAGAAGTAGCGGATGAGTGTTCCGCCGTTGATAATATGCGTCGTACGTCCGCGGGTCTCCATCCATAGTTTCTCTGCTGCCGTCATACCTATGTATTCCTGCTTGTAGGTCCAGAATGCAGAGAACAGCGAAAATATTGCCCAAAGTTTCAAATAGGTCATCAGAATTTTGGGAGAAGATATGTAAACCGAAAAGACTAACAGAATCCATACCAGCTGCAGGGCTAACAGTCGGAATCCTGTAAACCATAAGCCAACGTTGATGCCCAAGTCGCATGAGTTGTTGAAGACCTCAATGAGGCAGAAACCTACCCAAATCATCACGGCAAACAACATGGTGTTGCCTGCTCTGTTGAACCTGTTGTCTTGTCGGACGTCAATGAGTGCTACGGCTAATAAGATCAGTTCCAGTGCCTCATCGGCAAGAGACATAGGGAATGGGATGCGGAGATCCTTCAGCTGAATGAAATAATTGACGACAATCAGCGTCCAGAAAGTGAACATTCGCCAACTAAATGCCAAGTAGACAAACAGTATAACGAATGGCAGCAGACAGACGATAGCAAAAGCGGAAAAGCCTGCCGTGACAAATTCGTACATAGCCAACAAAAACAGAAGAAAGAGTAATAGTACTCTTCCTCTGTTTTCGGTGCTGAAGTTGGAAATGCTGATTGGCATTACTTTATTTTGCGTGACTATTTTCGACAGCGGTCAGGCCCATCTGAGATATACGGTATACAAAGTTGTTGAACCGTGTATAAGGCGGTAACTGACCTACGAACTCCTCAACGGCATAACGCTGAGCTTCCGTCAGATACATATAGAGCGACTCCTTATTTTCGAGCATGGCCTGAACTTCCTTCAGCGCTTTCTGGTCAACGTCCTTCCAAGTGCGGTTGGCACGGGTGACCATCAGGTTGATGGTGCCCATATTCAACAAGGCAGGCGAGATGGAGTTGTCGTCAAGATTGGGATATTCGACGATGGCAATCTCGTTAGGCAACAGGTCTGGGCACAGATCCTTGATGTCCTTTGCCAGGATATACTTGCTATCCTCAGCGAGGAAATCTTCGTCATAGGTCAGCAGGCGCACCTGAAGACCAATGGAAATCCAGTAGTTCTGTAACTCCTGAGCCAGATAGCTCTTGCCGTTGGAGGCGTCTGTTGACAGCAGGTTGAGGACGTTCTGCTGCCCCTCTTTAAAGTGGGGTAGCAGGGCTTTCGACAGCTGGCGGAGAGCCATGTCGCTGATAGTCTTGTTGTAACGACGATAACGCAGATTGCTCTCTTTGGGGAAACAGCCGAGAACGGGAATCTTCGTAATACGCTCAGAACGCATGCGGTCACGCAGGGTACGGTCTAACAGCTCGATGATGAAGAAGTACATGGCTGTCAGGAGGAACGTCAGGAGGAACGCGCCAAGCAGAATCATCAAGCGGTTCGTCGGCTGGGCGTTCATGGGGAACATCGGGGGATTCAGCACACGCAATGTTGCTGTTGACATCTGCAGGTTACGCTGACGCAGACGGGCAGCGTTAAGTGCTCTCAGCATCTCCATATAGTTACCCTCGATGAAGGAAATGTGGCGGTCCTTTCGGGTGATGGTTGCGCCAATAGGTGCATAGTAGAGCAGTTCGCGATCAATCTGCTGGCGCATGATGTCCTGTGCAGACATCTCGGCCTTGGTCTTCTCAAGTATCAGGACCTGTTCAAGCCACCTGCTGATAAGATCGCTGGCTTTGACGCCCGTGTCAGAGCTATAGGAACTGGCTTCGATGTCCTTTGTCAAATCCTTCACTTTGGCTGCTGTGGCTTGCAATTGCTTCTCGGCCTGTGCCAACTCCAGCTGGGCATCGTTGCTCCCGCCGCTTTCACTTGTCATAAGACGCAGATTCGAAATACGTGACTGGAGACGAGAGATTTCGTTGATATGGCTCGTAAAGTCCTTATTGGCAAGGATAATCTTGGCACGGTTGCCTAACTGACGCTCCAGATAGTCGAGCATGGCTTTACTCGTGGTGTAGTTCATCAGCTGGTCGTTGCTTGAGGTCTTGTGCTTGGCATCCAGGTCGGCTACCATCTTGGTTTGCTCACCGTAGTTAATGATTCGGCGCTCTACGTTGTAGCGGATGAGGTCGTCCTCGGCTCCTGTGAGCAGACGATACAATCGTGCAACCTCTCGCTCGAAGAACTTAATGACGTTGCTGGTTTCACCATAGCGCAGCTGCTGGTACTGACGGGCAAAGACCTCGTTCAGGATATCGAGCGTGTTATAGGCAATACCGGCATCGTTGGCAGTATAGCCAATATCGATAATATCACTCTTGTTAAGCTGCATGACTTTGAGGCGAGCGGTGATGTTGTTAATACCGAAGTAGGGATGATAGTTAAGGAGACCGAACAGGTAATTATCCTGAGTCGGCTTCTCGTATGCTTTCAGATTGGCGTATGTCGAAGCCTCGCTGTTCTTGTTGATAAGCGCCTTGACGTCAGCGGGGACGCTGTTGTTCAGCGCACGGAAATGTTCTGCGGAGATGTAGTTGTTGTCCTTGTTGGGATTACCGTACATCATGCAGCGTGCGAACAGACGGAGTGACACTTCGTGGATGGTGTTATCGGTAGTGATAATCAACATCAGGTTGGTGATGTTGGTCTGGGCGTTGCCACCGGCACTACCAGTACCGCCTTCTATGTTGTATCCAGTAATCATACCAGTATAGATGGTGGTATTCGTGTCATAGACACGCTCCATGTTTCGTGTCATAAACCATGCTATGACAAGGGCTATTAGAGGCAGAATGACAAGATACCAGCGTATCTTGTATAAAAACCTGACGATATATCTGAATAAATCCATAGTGATGTGATTTGATACGATTACTAATTATTTCTCTGTTGCTTTTTGAGCTTCCTTGGCAGCCTTCTTTTCTGCCTTCTCCAGCTTCTCGAGTTGTTTCTCCTCTTCCTTTGCTGCCTTCTTGATACGCTTCTCCACAGCCTTGTTCTCCTTGGCAATCTCCTTCTCTGTCTTATGGACATTGCTGTCAAGAGTGATTTCTGTCGTGGAGTTGGTCAAGATGGGCGTATGGGTCATGATTTCCAAGGTGATAATCTTTGTCGTAATCTCAGTCTGCATAGCTTGATACTTATTCACCAAGTCGCTCTCGTGGAGTTTTGTTCCTGCAAAATCCTCAATAGTCATATTGCCATTGTGGAATTCCTCCAGATTAAGTGCACCAGCACCTTGATAGACGGCGGCACCCTCACTAAATGTCTTTAGGATCACAAGGTCGTTGGTAATGCTAACGTATAAAGAAGCGATTTGCAGTTTCAATTGGTCGTAAGCCATGTCTTTGGCCAGCTGGGCACGGTCGGCCTCTAAGCGCTTGCGGCGGATGCTGGGAGCCAGGTCTAGAATGTCTTCGACGGGGACGGCCAGATTAACGCCGACGTTCCAGTATTTCTGCTCGGAACCCTGGAATTGCATGATACGCATATTATATGATGACGTGCTATTGCCCCACATATCGGAAACGCCATAGCTAAAGCTGGCGTGTCCCGTCAGGTAGGAGAAGATATGGCGTTTCTGCTTTGCAACTTCTGCCTCAGCCAGCTGTTGGGCTTTTACCAAGTCGATGATCTGGGGTGTTGATTTGGCATTTTCAAACAGGACGGCAAGTGGCGGCAGGTGAAATTCAGAGAAATTGATACCTTTTTCCTTACTGGAGTCAAAGAATCCGGCACTGATATTATTGTCGTCCATCTGTGCAAAGGCATGAAGCCCCATCGTTGCGACGATTATGAGAGATAAAATGCGCTTTTGCTTGTTCATAAATTTAAATATAAATCGTCAAAGATTATACGTTTTCTTTTTGGACAAATGCTGTAAGAGTACGGAAGATAATCTTCATGTCGAGCATGAAATTATAGGTCTGACCATAGGTGATGTCAAGCTGCTTACGCTCTTCTGCAGACATCGTGCCTCCCTTGCCGCGTTCCTCAACCTGCCATAGACCGGTAAGGCCTGCTGGAGCCATGAAACGGTCAATGCTGGAGTCGGCGGTCAGCTTCTCAGCTTCGTAGAGTGGGAGAGGACGGTTGCCAACAATAGACATGTCGCCCTTCAAGATGTTAAACAATTGGGGCAGCTCGTCAATGCTGTATTTGCGGATGAAGCGCCCAACCTTTGTGACACGCGGATCGTTCTCTATCTTAACGAAAGCATTGTTGTTCTCTTCCTCTTTCTGCTTGCTGAAGTCACTTTCCGCTACCACGAAATCGTCACCCACGAGCATGACCTCTTCGTCGCTGATCATCATGTCCGACTCCATGCCCATTGCCATCATTGCCATCTCTGCTTCGTCGCCCAAGGGGGCTGTGATGGTAGCTTTGCTGTCTGCCTCTTCTTCCTTCTCGGCGTATTGGTTGCCAGCGGTCTTGCTGACCTCTTTTAACCGCTTTTCTGCGTCGCTGTACATAGAGCGGAACTTGAGGAAGTCAAAGATGGTGTAGTTGGTGCCAACGCGCTTCGACTTGAACAAGACGGGACCCGGACTCTCCAACTTAATGGCGATAGCTGTAATGATGAATACTGGTGACAGGATGATGATAGCCAGACTCGAGAAGATGATGTCGAAAGCCCGCTTCCATATCGGAATCTTGAATCTGAGGATGTGCTTCTTTGACACTTGGTCGTCGAACATAATACGCTCACGGTCACTAATAAACTGAATTTTCTTGTTCAGTTCAGTTACCGAGGCAGATAGACTCAGCGTGTCGTTAATACCACATCTCTGATAAATCTGACGTTCCTCGTTTGACAACTGGTCTGTCAGCAGGATGATATAGGTGTTTGGACATTTCTTACGCAGATAGGTGATGGCGGTGATGTCCTCAGTACGAACATTCTTCTCGAAAAATACAATGAAATGCTCATTCCGCACGTGCGGAGCACAGGCGGACGCTGCGTCTTTGTAGTTCTTGGTCAACTGTACAAGCCGGCCAGGAATATACTTCAGACGCTCTTCTGTCTGAGAATTGTTGCCTAGATATACTATACCTATCATATATAATAATAGTATAGTTAGTTCGGGAGAATTTTCTTGACTCTGATCTTCAGCTCCATCGGATTGAAGGGCTTGACAATGTAGTCTTCAGCACCAATCTCCAACAGACGGATGCGCTCACTCGTAGAGTCTTCGCTCGAAAGCATGATAACAGGAATGTGGCGAAACAACTCGTTCTGCTTGATCCACTCAAGGAAATCGTCGCCACGCATACCTGGCATGCGGATATCGGATATGATAAGGTCGGGAGTGTTACCTGCCTGCAACCATTTTACACCCTGTAATCCGTCAGGCAACCATTGCACGTCATAGTCACTCATCAGATAGATGGAGAGCACCTTTGCTATAGTCTCTTTGTCATCAAGTATTAGTATTTTCTTTTTCATATATGAATTTTTAATTACTTCTAACGTGCAAAGGTAAACAAAAAAAATTAATTGAACTCAAATTAGCGTAAAAAAATGACAATTTTTGAAAAAATAATCGTTATTGACCATTTTTTTAGGGAATTTTGTGCGTAAAACGTATTAAATACATCAAACAATATATACAGCAATATGGCAAACAGATATTTGTTAGGTTTTGACGTAGGCAGCTCGTCTGTCAAGGCGTCGTTAGTTAATGCCGATAGTGGCAAGTGTGTGGCTTCGGCTTTCTATCCTGAAAAGGAGGCTCCTATTATGGCGGTAAAGGCCGGGTGGGCTGAACAGGATCCTGAGTCGTGGTGGAATTATGCGAAGCTTTCGCTGAAAAAGATTATGAGTGAGGCGGGCGCCACGGCCGAGGAGGTCAAGGCTATAGGCATCTCCTATCAGATGCATGGCCTGGTGTGCGTCGACAAGGACTTGAAGCCCCTTCGCCCGTCTATTATCTGGTGCGACTCGCGTGCCGTTCCTTATGGCGAGCGGGCGTTCCGTGACTTGGGCGCAGACCAATGTCTGAGTCATCTGCTGAATTCGCCGGGTAACTTTACGGCAGCCAAGTTGGCTTGGGTGAAGGAGAACGAGCCCGACTTGTATAATAAAATATATAAGGTGTTGTTGCCGGGCGACTATCTTGCCTTGCGACTCAGCGGTGTGGCCAACACCACAGTCAGCGGTCTTTCCGAGGGTATGTTCTGGGACTTCAAGGAGAAACAGCCCGCAAACTTCCTGTTAGACTACTTTGGCTTTGACCATTCGCTCATAGCCGATATCGTTCCCACGTTTGCCGTGCAGAGTGAGGTCTGTGCCGAGGCTGCTGCCGAACTGGGCTTGAAGGCCGGCACGCCGATAACCTATCGTGGCGGCGACCAGCCGAATAATGCGTTGTCGCTGAATGTGCTGAATCCGGGCGAGATTGCTGCAACGGCTGGTACGTCGGGAGTCGTCTATGGTGTGCTGGGTGACGTGAACTACGATCCGAAGTCACGCGTCAATACGTTTGCTCACGTCAATCATACGGCAGACCAGACTCGTCTGGGTGTCCTGCTGTGCATCAATGGTACGGGAATATTGAACGCATGGGTACATCGTAACATAACGCCGGATATCTCCTATGCAGAGATGAACGACTTGGCAGCCCAGGCTCCTATCGGCAGCGAGGGCGTGACGATTATCCCGTTTGGTAACGGTGCAGAGCGCGTGTTGGAGAACAAGGAGATAGGCTGTTCTATCAACGGTCTGAATTTCAACAAACATTCGAAGGCTCATATCGTTCGTGCTGCCCAGGAAGGCATCGTCTTCTCGTTCTGCTATGGTATGGAGATTATGCAGCAGATGGGTATGGACATACAGAAGATTCACGCAGGCAAGGCTAATATGTTCCTCTCGCCGTTGTTCCGCAATACGCTGGCCGGCGTTAGTGGCGCCACGATTGAGTTGTATGATACCGATGGCTCCGTGGGTGCTGCTAAGGGTGCCGGCATGGGCGCTGGTATCTACAAGGATGGCAACGAGGCTTTCGCTACGCTCGAGAAGCTGGAGGTGATTGCACCTGACGAGGCTAATCGCAATGCCTATCGCCAAGCTTACGAAAACTGGAAAAAGACTTTGGAACAGAAGTTGTAATACTGATAATCCCCAGAAACCTGATGATTTCTGGGGATTATTGTATTCCTCCAACGGAGATGTTACATGTTCATGCCGCCGTCGACCTGAATAACCTGACCGCTGACGTAGCTCGACATGTCGGAGGCAAGGAAGGTTGCCACATTGGCAATGTCCTCAACCTGACCACCACGGCGCAGGGGAATCTTGTTAATCCACTCCTTGCGGATGTCGTCGGATAAGGCCTGGGTCATAGCCGTATCGATGAAACCAGGAGCAATGGCGTTGGCACGGATGCCCTTGGGACCCATCTCCTGACCGATAGACTTTGCCAAGGCTATCAAACCGGCCTTGGAGGCGGC
This sequence comes from uncultured Prevotellaceae bacterium, assembly GCA_900316475.1. GTDB lineage: Bacteria > Bacteroidota > Bacteroidia > Bacteroidales > Bacteroidaceae > Prevotella. The sequence continues at coordinate 5,221 of ONDA01000044.1, read as the reverse complement.
GTAGTTGGCTTGTCCGGCATTGCCGTGAACACCTACGACGGAGGCCATGTTGATGATAGAGCCGCCACGCTGGCGCATCATAACGGGAACGCACGCATGGATGAAGTTGAAGGCCGACTTCAGGTTGACAGCAATCACGGCATCCCATTGCTGCTCAGTCATACGAAGCATAAGGCCGTCCTTGGTAATGCCGGCGTTGTTGACGAGAATGTCAATGCTTCCGAACTCTTCCTTCACAGCCTTGACAACCTCTTCTGTCTGAGCAAAGTCTGCGGCATTCGAGGCGTAGCTCTTGGCTTTGACGCCTTTAGCGGCAATCTCTTTTTCTGTTTCCTCATTTACTTCAAGGTCGGTGAACGCGATGTTTGCACCTTCCTCAGCGAATTTCAACGCGATAGCTTTTCCAATACCGCGTGCAGCACCTGTTATAAGCGCTGTCTTACCTTCTAATAATCCCATTTCTTTGTTTATTGATTAATGTTTGTTGATTTTTCCTAATGCACCGTAGACCACCTTGGCTACCTGGGGCTTTGTGGCTTCTTCTGTCATCCCATGAGCTATGCGACCGTAAATGTAAGGCACCTCGAGTCCCTTGATACAGTAATGGGTGATGTCGGCAACAAGGTCGACGTTGTCAATGTCAAACTCTCCGTCTTCCTTGCCTTCGGAATAAACTTTGCGAAATAACTCTATCTCTGCATCGTCAAAGTTCTTGCGCACTTTCTCAACCATCCAAATGTTACGGAAAAACTCTGCGCGCAGGTTTCCGTTGCGAACCACTGTCTCGCGGATCATGTTCAGATGGGTGTATATCAGTTCAATCACCTTTTCCTGAGGACGTATCCTCTTGGCTGCCACTTCGTCAAGTTTGTCGCTCAAGCGTTCCAACTCGCTCTCGATGACGGCATAGTAGATGTCCTCCTTGGATTTAAAATAGGTGTAGAGCGTGCGTCGCCCCTTGCCCGACGAGGTCGCGATGTCGTTCATCGTCGTGTTCTCAAGCCCGTTTTTGGCGAAGAGTTGGCGGGCCACATCTACAAGAAGTTGTTTCGTCTTTGATATTGACATATTATTTGCACATTGGTGATAGCGTGTGCAAAATTACCCCTTTTATTTGAAATCTCCAAAAAAAATGCATAAAAATTTGCAGAATAAAAAAAAATGTAGTACCTTTGCACCCGCAAATGAGGGAAACCTCACTTTCTACATCGCGGAGTGGAGCAGTTGGTAGCTCGCCAGGCTCATAACCTGGAGGTCGCATGTTCGAGTCCTGCCTCCGCAACTTCTGAAGGTAAGCAGTCGGTAAAGAGGCTGGTTGCCTTCTTTTTTTGGCACGTTCTGGCTCGACTATTTTACTTCCGGAGTGCGAAGCATCGCAGTTGTAACTACTCAGTTCACCAGCGGAGCATTGATGCTCCGCTGGTGAACTGAGTAGATACCTATCCTCAACTTTGCTTACTGTAAACCCGAGGTTCCCTTACTGGGAATCCCGGGTTTACCGTAAGCAAAGGTCAAATCCCCAACCGCCTACAACGCGAAAAGCTGGTCCGCCCAGTTTACCGTAGCGTCGTCATCACGACCGGCAGGTTCCAGCGAGCCGCTCGTGTCCACACCGCCGTAACCGATGCCGGTATCGCCGCCGCTGATGGTCAGCAGCTGTTCCGTGATATTCATCTCCATTACCTCCGTCAAGGGAGTCATATATGTCTTTTTCATCTCGTGTTCCTCCTTTCTTTATTTTACGATAACCTTCTTGCCGTTCTTCACATAGACGCCCTTCGTTGGCGTCTCCACCTGCTGACCGCTGAGGTTGTAGTAACGGTCGTCGCTGCAGGTTCTCACGTCATTGATGACTGTCACTTCGTCAAAGGCGATGGCAATGCGGGCAGCATCCACCTCCGACAGCATATCGACGAAATCAAAGTAGGCACGGAAAGCCTTCATGTGCTTCGTTGACTCCGTGGCGTACCAGAACTTGTTGCCGCTGAGGAACAGCGGTGTGTGCTTCGCCTCATCGTAGAAGTCGAAGTCGGCGACGTAGGTACCCACGAAGTCCTTCAGTTTCTTGCTGCTGGTCCTGAACGACACCCTCGGGTCGTCAGCAGGATTCACGTCCACGCCGTCTACCGTGAACTCCGTCACCGCTGCCGACACCTTAATGATATACGGGTGGTTAGCCGCGATGGCCGTCACGCTGCTGAAGTTCACCGTGATCTTGTCTTCATCGCTATTGTATGTATAGCCCGTGAAGTCGCCAATCTCCACGTCGCTGCCAAACGCTGCCTGGCACTGTGCCGCAGTCATGGCGAACGGCAGACAGATGGTAGACCACTCGCCGGCGTTAATGGTGCGCTTCACGCGGACGTCGACGCCGTTGGCGACGTCAGGAGCCGTGGTTGACGTCTCGTCGAGTACGACGCGTCCGTCAGCAGCGCCCGTCACCGTCACCGTCGTCTCCACCTCCTCCGTCGTGTAGAACTTGCTGATGTCCGTCTCCGTCAGCTTCATGTTCCTCAGGTAGACAGGGTAGTCGCCTACGGCCACGCCAGCGTCGATGTTAATTGTCAATGTCGCTATCTCGCCATCGGTGCCCGTGAACGTCTCGTCGTACTGCGAGCCGCAGAGGAAGCGGATGGCGCCGTCAGGCTGTTTGCTCAGCGTCAGCGTGTGCTGGTCGCCGGCAGGTTTGCGCCCATTGCTGAGCGAACTGACGAAGCGGTTATTGCCGTCCTTCACGGCCGTCATGCCATCGGGCAGGTACAGGTCGAACTGGAAACCGCGGATGCCCACCGTGTTCTTCATCCTGATAGACACCTGTGTCTCGCCGTTCGAGGCGGCCTCAAGCGGACTGATGTAGATGACGTTGTCCAGCGTGCTCACGTCGGTGTTTGCATGGCGGCGCTCCGCGCTGCGTGCGGCGTTGACCGTCTGACCGTAGATGTTGTTGTAGAGTATAAGGTTGGCCACGCCGATGTAGTCGCTCACGTCCACCTTCTGGTCCTTGTTCACGTCGGCTGCTGCCGCTACAAAGCCCGCAGGTGTGTCGCCCATGATGTAGTTGGCCACACCGATGTAGTCGCTTACGTCGATGATGCCGTCGCCGCTGATGTCGCCAGGCGTATAGTTTATGACCGTCATCGTCGACAGCAACGAATCCGTCAGATAGTAATTGTCGATGTTCGTCTCCGACAGCTTCACATCCTTCAGGACAATCTTGTACAAGCCGTCCAACATGTCTTCATCAACATACAACCGTACGGTTAGGATATCACCTTCTGTACCCGTGAACGTCTCGTCGTACTGCGAACCGCAGAGGAAGCGAACACTACCGTCTTCGAGCTCATTCACTGTCAGATTGTGAGCACTGTTTTCTGGGAGTCGTTGGCTGTTCAGTGAGCAGTCAAGCCGATTGTTCTCATTCTTCGCAACAGTTACGCCTAAAGGCAGTTGCATGTCAAACTGGAAACCGCGTATCGCTGCGGTGTTCTTCATCTTCAGCGACACCGTCGTCTCCCGTCCCTTCGTTGCCTCAAAAGGCTCCATGCTGATGACGTTGTCTATGGCAGACACATCGGTCACCGTCAAACCGTCCAGATGCTTCTCATATTCTATAATCGTTCCAAAACTACTCCAACGGCTTACGGCTTGGTACGCCGCCTTTGTTCCCTTAGGAACATAAAGCTTCACTTTTGTGTAATCAACACGCAAATCTTCTACGGCAGGTATAGAGTTATCGTCCCATCCTACGACAATGGAGGTCAAGCCACTACAGCCAAGGAATGCACACACTCCGATGCTGGTCACTGAGTTGGGGATGGTAATACTCGTCAGACTGCTACAGTTATAGAACGCCGATCTTCCGATGCTGGTCACGCGCCTGCCCTCGTAAGATTCTGGAATTACGATTGTCGCACTAAAGTTCGATTCGTGGCCACTAACGTAGCACGTCGACTCGTCATTATTCGCAGTGTATTTCACTCCCTGTGAATCACTCACTGTGCCCGAGAACTGAGCAAATGTTGGCAATGATGCTGCTATTAGCAGGACTATGCCCAATATGTAACAATTATATTTCATAATTAAGAAATGTTTATTACAAATTTTTTCATTAAAGCTTTATCGTATGATCTTCCAAACACTCTAGATGTATATAAAGCAACGTTTCTATAGTCATTATCGCCAGTTCCATAGGGATCCAAAGCTGGGTCTTTAACAGAATAATATTGTATGCCATTAGCTTTATACTTATTCCTCATCAAGATAGTTAGAAACTGAGGAATAATATACTCTTCACGGAATGAAACTCCATTTGGTTTACATTCTTTTTCCATGTGTGTATTATAAAAGGGCACAGCATAGCATGAAGCAATTAGGGGATAGAATGTAATTAAATCCTTATCTGATAGTATCCGTTTCCCCTCTCCTTGACCTAAAGTCAGGTCAAGAACATTATCAATTGTTTTAACACAAGAGATCTTTGCCAAGGTTCCATTCGAGATTTCTATCTCACACACTTTTTTTGAACAACCTAAATACAGAATAGGATACCCCGCTATACTAAATCGTTCGCTTTTACTTAGATAAGTTTTGTCAAAGGGGATATGCCAAAATTCTTTTTCATCCGTCAATCCCGATTCTGATCTCATTCTATAGAAAACGCGATCTGTTATTGAAATAAAAGGAAGAGTGGGTATATCACGTAAAATACATTTCTTAAAAATGTTATATGATAGAGAAACGTTTCCTCTTAAATATTCTCTAACTACCTTTTGTAAGCCACTACAAAGTGTTTTGACTTTCATAATGGCTTCCTTATCAACATTTTTGTTTTCTAAAAGAGTTATGTATTTATCGTAAAATTCTTTATATCCTTTAACGACTGATTCACCTAAAGAGATGAATAAAGGTAAATGCATTACATCTTTTCCGCTACGAAGCTTGTATAAATCGTTATTCATTGCTTCTTTTACTAGCGATTCGAAACTGTACCGTCCCTCATTATTGGTCTTAGCTGAGATTCTTGATTCTTCTTGTATCATATTGAAATAAAAAGCCTCCCAAACACCCCAGACTCGGCAGTTAACAGATTGTTGTTCCCGATTCAGCTTATGATACAAAAAAGGCTCTAACTTTGCGGCATCTTAGTTAGACGGGATGGAAAACTTAACGAAGATCCAGCGGGATGTTAAATGTTTTTCCTGCGTTTATACTGAGATTAAGG